>NZ_CP044426.1:752500-1436250 GCF_008824185.1 Paracoccus pantotrophus | reverse complement strand
GGATAGGCGGCGGCGGCGATTTTCACGATCCGGCTCACAGGGGTTTCATCCAGAATTGCAGGGATTTGCGGGTCGACCGGCTCTCGCCGATGTCCTTCCAGTCGAAACCGGCGACCACGCCCGGCAAGGGCGCATAGCCGCGCTTCAGCCAGAACCCGTCCAGCGGGCGATAGGCGGGGGGCCGCAGTGGGTGGTCCTCGGGGCGAATCACGCTGCAAAAGGCGCTGTAGCGGCGGCCAAGCGCCCGGGCCTGCGCCTCGCGCCCGTCGAAGAAGGCATGGCCCAGGCCATGGCCGCGATAGTCCGGCAGCAGCACCGATTCGGCGCAATAGAAGATCTCGTCCAGCCGCTCGGGCCGGTTGGCGAAGGCGGCGGCGAAATCGCCGGCATGGTCCTCCATCGGCGCGCCGGTCGCGGCGCCGACCATGCGGTCGCCGTCCCAGGCCGCGACCACCACCGCGCCGGGCGACTGATAGGCATGCAGGTAATCGCGCTCATAACCCAGGTCGCCGTCATAGAGATAGGGCCAGTCGCGGAATACCGCGATGCGCAGCCGCGCCAGGTCGTCCAGCACGGCGGCAACCGCATCCCCGGTCAGGCATTCGGTGCGGATCACGCCGAGACCTGCCCCGAGACCTGCCCCGAGACCTGCCGCGTCCAGTCGGCGAGGTTGTAATAGGTCGTCACCCGCGCGATCTTGCCGTCGCGGATGGTGAAGAAGGCACCGGCGGGCAGGACATAGGTCTGGCCCTTCGCCTCGGGCAGGCCCTCGTCGGTGGCCAGGTAGGTGCCGTTGACCACGAATTCCGCCGCCGCCCGGTCGCCGGCCTCATTGGCGAAGATCACCATGCCGGTCAGTTCCTCGCGATAGCTGCGGGTCATGTGGGCGTTGAACGCGGCGAAGGCCGCCTTGCCGCGGCGGATGCCGCCCTCGTTGACGTGATGCTCGACCTCGTCATGCAGATAGCCCAGCATCTCGTCGGTGCGGCCGGCGTTGAAGGCGTCGTAATAGGCGGCGATCAGGGCCTTGGTATCCATGGCGGTCTCCTTCTTTGGTCCCCCTCTAGCGCGCCTGTTTGGCTGCGTCACCTCCGCCCTTTGGCGGATGCTTTTTTATTTTGTCTGTGGGAGTCTGAGGATTTCCTCGTGTTTTTTGATGGCCTGGTCGATGTTGTCGAAGATTGTGAGGCTTGCGTTGTGCAGGACGGCGCCCATGGTGCACATGTTGCGGATCATGGGCATGGAATGGCTGACGACGATGGCGGATGATCGGGCCATGCGCTCGGCGAAGACGCGCTGGGACTTGGCGCGGAAATTGGCGTCGCCGACGCTGGTGACCTCGTCGACCAGATAGGTGTCGAAATGGATGCCCATCGAGGTGCCCATGGCCAGCCGCGAGCGCATGCCCGAGGAATAGCTGCCGAAGGGCTGGTGGTAATGCTGGCCCAGCTCGGCGAAATCGGCGACGTAATCGACCAGCTCGTCGGTGTCCACGCCGTAGATGCGGGCCACGAAGCGCACGTTCTGCGCCCCGGTCAGATCGGGGTGGAAACTGCCCGAGAACCCCACCGGCCAGGAAATCGTGCCGTCCGACAGCACCCGGCCGGCCGTGGGCAGCACGGTGCCGGCGATGATGCGCAGGAGCGTCGACTTGCCGGCGCCGTTGCGGCCCAGAAGCGCCACCGAGGCCCCGGTCGGGAACTCGGCGTTCAGATTGTCCGCCACCAGGGTCTCGCGGCCGTTGAGCCGGTAGATCTTGGTCAGGTTCTCGAGCCGGATCATGGCGCTAGCGGCGGTCGCGGACGCTGTAATAGACCAGCACCAGGATCGACCAGCCGGCCAGCAGCATGCCGGTGATCATCGCCCAGAGCCAGGGCCGGTCCGGCTCGGTCGGGCTTTGCGCCACCTTGGGCTCGATATGGGCGGCCAGGTAGCGGGCCTGGCGCTGCGCCTCGGCCAGCGCCGTCTCATGGGCGATGCGGGCCGAGCGATAGGCGCCCTCGGCGAATTCGCGGTCCACGGCCAGCTTTTCGTATTCCGCCATCAGCTGGGCATAGCTTTCGCCGGCCGGGCCCTGGCCCTCGGCGCCGAACTTGGCGCGCTCGGCCTCGATCAGCCGGCGCAGCGCGTCGATCTTCTGCTGGGACTGGGTGACGCGGTGGTCGGTGGGCTGGGCATTGTCCAAAAGCAGGTCATGGGCGACCAGCGCCTCGGCCAGCTGCGCCTGCAGCCCGCTCAGCACCCCCATCTGCCCGGCGAGATCGGCCTCGGGATCGACGATCTGCGAGCGCATGCGGAAGGCGGTCATGGCCTGGCGGGTCTCGGTCAGCTCGGCGCGGGCCTTGTCGAGCTCGGCCTTGGCCAGGCGGGTGGCGTCGTCCTGGGCGATGGTCGAGAGCTGGTTGATCTTGTCCGAGCTTTCCTGGAACACCGCCGCGGCGATCTGCTGGGCGTCCTCGGGGGTGAAGGCGCTGACCTTGAGGGTGATCAGCTGGGTGGTGCTGTCGTAGAGCACCTTGACCTGGCGCTGCCAGTAATCGGTCAGATCCTCGACATGGCCCTCGGGGTCGAAGGCGAAGACGAAGTCATGCGGCCAGGCGCGCGAGAAGCGGGCGCGCAGGTCGAGGCTGGCATCGATCCTTTCGACCATGTCCTGGCTGCGGATGTATTCGTAGAGGATGTCGGTATCCGAGGCGCTGCCGCCGGCGCCGGTCAGCGGCGCCAGCCCGCCCAGGAGATCGATCGAGGAGGTGGACTGTTCCTTGCGCACCGAGAAGCCGACGGTCGAGACATATTGGTCCTCGGCGCGCAGCCAGAGATAGCCGGCCCAGGCGAGGCTGGGCAGCACCACCAGCGCCAGGAAGGAGCCCAGGATCAGCCAGTGCCGGCGCCGGGGCTCGGCCATGCGGGCCGGCGGGCGCAGGGGCTGGGCCGGAGCGGGGGCGGGGGCCGGAGCGGGGGCCGGAGCGGGGGCCGGCGCGGGCGGCCGGGAGGCAGGGGGCGCGGCAGGCGGCATGGGCCGGACCGGGATCGGCTGGCCTTGCGGGCGCAGCGCCGGCGGCCTGGCCTGGGCTTGCGGCTGGGGGCCGGCCTGGGATGGAGCCTGGGATGGGGCCCTGGATTGGGGCTGCGCCTGGGAGGCGGCCGGGGCCGGCTGGCGATCCTGCGCCGCCGGCCCGCCTTGCCCCGATGGCTGCCCCGATGGCTGGCCCGATGGCTGGCCTTGTTGCGGGCCTTGTTGCGGGCCGGCCGGGGCGGCGGGCGGCCGGCCCGGCCTGCTGCCTGCCGCCGGCCTTGGCGGCGGCTCTTGCGGCCGCGCCTGCGGCTGCGTCCCCGCCGCCGCGGCGTCGCCCGGCCCCTGGCCCCGCGATTGGGCCTGTGCCTGTGGCTGGGCCTGGGCCTGGATATGCGCCTGGATCCGTGCCTGGGCGCCCAGGCCCTGCTGGCCCTGGAAGGGGCGGGGGGCCGGGCCGGGCCGGGGCCGGGCGCCTGGGGCGGGCTGGGAGGCGGGCTGGATTGCAGGCTGGGATGCGGCCGGGGTTGCGGCCGGGGTTGTGGATTGCGATGCGGGTGCGGCCGGCCGGGGCGCGGCGGCCTCGACCGGCCGCGGGGCGGCGCCCGGCGCCCGGCTGGCCGGCTCGGCCGGCTGGCCGGCCTGGTCGCCGGCCGGTATGGAGGGGGTGGTCACGGGCAGCTGCGCTTTCGCTGGTTTACCTTTCGGCCGCAGTTGTTACATATTGCCGCCCGTCCAGGCCAGTGTTTGCGTTCACATGTCCGATACCGCCCCAGAAATCCGCCGCCCCCAGGGCCAGGCCGGCGCAGCCCGCCCGCCGCGGGTCCGCCGGCCGCAGCACCCGTCGCGCAACGGGCCGCGCTTTCGCATGCCGCGCACCGTGGTGGCGCTGATGCTGCGCGAGATGGCCACCAGCTATGGCCGCTCGGCCGGCGGCTATGTCTGGGCGGTGCTCGAGCCGGTGCTGGGCGTGGCGCTTCTGTCGGTGCTGTTCAGCATGGCGCTGCGCAGCCCCGGCCTCGGCTCGAACTTCCCGCTGTTCTATGCCACCGGCTACCTGCCCTTTGCCATGTTCACCGACCTGGCCAACAAGACTGCCGCCTCGATCCGCTTCTCGCGGCCCTTGCTGGCCTATCCCAGCGTGACCTTCCTCGATGCGCTGCTGGCGCGGGTGGTGCTGAACGCGCTGACCCATGTCGCGGTGATCGCCATCGTGATCGGCGGCATCTTCCTGGCCTATCAGCTGCCGGGGCCGGTGGACATGCCCTCGGTCTTCGAGGCGCTGCTGCTGGTGGCGCTGCTGGGCACCGGGGTGGGGGTGCTGAACTGCTACCTGATGAACGCCTTCCCGGTCTGGGAGCGGGTCTGGCACATCCTGACCCGGCCGCTGTTCCTGATCTCGGGGGTGATCTTCCTTTACGACATGATGCCGGTCCAGGCGCAGAACCTGCTGTGGTACAACCCGCTGATCCATTGCACCGGGCTGATGCGGCGCGGCTTCTATCCCACCTACGAGGCCGGCTATCTCAGCCAGGCCTATGTCGTCGCCCTCGCCCTCGCCCTCATGCTGGCGGGCCTCGCCCTGCTCGAGAGAAACCACCGCAAGCTCCTCGAAAGGTGAAGCCCCAAGCGGACGGGGCGGCCGGAACAGAAGGCCAGGACAGCAGGACGGATCCCCGGCATGCCAAGGCAAACGGGAAGGGGGCTCGTCCCTATGTCAGGCCTCACAACCAATAGATGACGGTCGCGGCGAGGGCGCAGGCCGAGAGAAACAGGATGGGGCGGCGATCGTAGCGGGCTGCGCTGCGCCGCCAGTCCTTCAGTCTGGCGAACATGTTCTCAATCCTGCGGCGTTGGCGGTAGAGGTCGGCGTTGTGCGGGATTGGTATCTTGCGACCGGTGCGGGAGGGGATGCAGGGTGAAATGCCCGTCTCGATCAGCGCGTTGCGGAACCCGTCGGCATCCTAGCCCCGCTCCCCGAGCAGCGCCCCGGCCCGTGGGATAGACGACAGGAGCGCCCGCGCCCCGATATAGTCGGAGGTCTGGTCTGCCGAGAGGAACATCCGGATCGGGCGGACCTTCGCCTCGGCCAAGGCTAGAGAAGCAGGTCCGAGGCGTTCAACTGCTCCAGCCCGCCCAGCTCGATCGTCAGCTCGGCCGTGCCATCGCCGTCCAGGTCGACCAGAAGCCGATGCGCGCCGGCCTGCGACCAGTCGGCGCGAAGCTGACCCGGAGCGGAAAAATTCTCGCTGCCGATAAAGGTCAGTCCCAGGCCTGCAAGGTCGATCCTGTCCTCGCCAGGCTGGAAATCCAGGATGACATCGATGCTGCCGTCCAGGTCTTCGGTGGCCGAGAACACGAACACGTCGGCGCCAAGCCCGCCGACCAGCGTGTCGGAGCCCGCCCCGCCTGCCAGCGTGTCACTGCCGTCACCGCCCTGAAGCAGGTCGTCGCCGGCCCCTCCAAGCAAGCTGTCATGACCGGTCCCGCCGATCAGGGTGTCGTTGCCCTCGCCGCCGAAAATTTCGTCATTGCCCGGGCCGCCGTCCAGCAGGTCATCGCCGAGACCGCCGGACAGGCTGTCATGGCCGGGGCCGCCGCGCAGGGTGTCATTGCCTTCGCCGCCGTAAAGCAGGTCGTGGCCGTCGTCGCCATTGAGTTCATCTGCGCCGGCATCGCCATGAAGCGTGTCATGGCCCGGACCGCCCCTTAGCACGTCGTTGCCGTCGCCGCCCCGCATCAGGTCATACCCCTCGCCGCCGAGGAGGGTGTCGTTGCCCGGACCGCCTTCCAGAAGGTCGTTGCCCGCGTCTCCTTGCAACAGGTCGTTACCGTCGCCGCCGAACAGCTGGTCATTGCCGTCATGTCCGGCCAGCGTGTCGTTTCCGTGCTCGCCGCGCAAGGTATCGGCCCCGGATCCGCCGACGAGGCTGTCATTGCCGTTGCCACCGAACAGCAGGTCATTGCCATCGCCGCCGAACAACTGGTCATCGCCGTCATGTCCGGCCAGCGTGTCGTTTCCGTGCTCGCCGCGCAAGGTATCGGCCCCGGATCCGCCGACGAGGCTGTCATTGCCGTTGCCACCGAACAGCAGGTCGTTGCCATCGCCGCCGAACAACTGGTCATCGCCGTCATGTCCGGCCAGCGTGTCGTTGCCAGGTTCACCGCGCAAGGTATCGGCCCCGGATCCGCCGACGAGGCTGTCATTGCCGTTGCCACCGAACAGCAGGTCATTGCCATCGCCGCCGAACAACTGGTCATCGCCGTCATGTCCGGCCAGCGTGTCGTTTCCGTGCTCGCCGCGCAAGGTATCGGCCCCGGATCCGCCGACGAGGCTGTCATTGCCGTTGCCACCGAACAGCAGGTCGTTGCCATCGCCGCCGAACAGTTGGTCATCGCCGTCATGTCCGGCCAGCGTGTCGTTGCCAGGTTCACCGCGCAAGGTATCGGCCCCGGATCCGCCGACGAGGCTGTCATTGCCGTTGCCACCGAACAGCAGGTCGTTGCCGTCGCCGCCGAACAGTTGGTCATCGCCAGCATGTCCGGCCAGCGTGTCATGCCCGGCGTCCCCATACAGCGTATCGGCGCCAGCCCCTCCGACCAGGCTGTCATTGCCGTTGCCGCCATAGATCAGGTCGTTGCCGTCCCGCCCCTCCAGCGTGTCGTTGCCCGGCCCGCCCTGGAGATTGTCGTCCCCCGGTCCGCCCAGAAGCAGGTCGTCGCCGGCATGGCCGAAGACGTCCGAGCCGTTGTGGCCTGCGCTCAGCGTGTCGTTGCCCGCCGTGCCCACCACCGTCGTGCGCATGTCGGGGGCCGCGTAATGCGCGATGGGGAAAAGCGAATTGTCAAAGGCGCTGGCCTGCAGCATCGTATTGTCCCGTGTCATGACCCAGATAACCGAATTTCCGTAAAATATCCTGATTCCATAGCTTTCCGGCCTGAACCCCAACTGCCCGACATTGCGGACCATGCCCAGGAAGGACAGGTCCAGACGGTCCACCCCCGGCTCGAAATCGGTGATGGTGATCTTGCCGTTGACCTCGGCCGCCACAAAGATGTCCGCGCCGGCGCCGCCGGTCATCTGCACCGGGCTGCTGCCGGCGATCAGGATGTCGTCGCCGGCGCCGCCCTCCAGCCTGCTCGTCTCGGCGCTGGCCTGCATCATGTCGTTGCCCTCGGTCCCCGACTGCCAGCCCGCGCCGACCACCCGCGTCAGGCCGATGCCGCCCGGTTCGAAAACGAATTGCGTGATGCCGCTTTCCGTGCGCGACGAGGCGAAAAGCGCGATCTTGCCGTCGATCACCAGCGCCGAAAGCGCCGAGACATCGGCCAGCGCCCGGTCGTTGGTGTCGACCAGCGTGGCCAGGTGCAGCAGCCGCCCCTCGGGCAGCACGGTGAAGACGCTCAGCCCGTCGTCGCCGCCGCCCACGAAGACGAAGGCGCGGCCGTCCAGGGTCGCGGTCGCAAGCGCGGTGGCGCCGGCAAAGCGGGTGTTGCGTTCGTCGATGACGTGATCGGCCGGTAGAAGCGCGCCCTCGTAGGTCAGGCGCATGGTGGTCAGGGACGAGCTTTGCGCCGCCGCGACCACCAGATAGGTTACGCCGCCCACCGCGACCGTGGCCAGGTGGCTGGGCTGGTCCATGCCAAGGCCGTGCCAGGACCACAGCATATGCGCCGTGCCGACCGAGCCGTCGGCATGGATCATTTGCACCGCGACATAGTTGCCGGTGGCCGAGGCCGAGATGATGAAGCTGCGGTCGGCCAGCGTGGCCACCAGCATGTCGTCGATCTCGGTCCCCTGCACGCCCGAGCCGAGCGGCAGCGCCGCCCGGGTGACATGGGCGATGGCGCCGTCCGCGGCCAGCCGCCAGATGTCGAAGGCCGTCTGCCCGTCGCGGGCCGAATAGAGGAAATCCCCCTGCGGCGTCTGGAACTGGCCTAGCCGGATCACGTCGGCGGGCAGCCCTGCCGGCCCGGCCAGCGACGCGCCGTCGCGAAACCCGCCCTGGCCGTCCAGCAGGATGCCGGCACCCAGCGCATCGCGCAGCCCGGTGCCGAACAGCACCGGCCCGCCCTTCAGCGTGACGATGCTGGCATCCGGGGTGCCGCCATAGCCCAGCGCGGCGGCATGGGGCTGGGCGCCGATCATCTCGATCGGCTGGTTGGCCGAGGTGACGCGATAGGCCGCGATGCCGCCGCCGAGATGGGTGATGCTGTAAAGCGCATGCCCCTCCGGGCCGGAAAAGGTCCGCAGATTCGTGATATTGGTCACGAAGGGTGCTTGGGGGCCGATATAGGTGGCAACGTGGCGGTATCGCATTGCGGGCTTCGTTCGTGGCGGTCGGGCGTGGCGGTCGGGATCGTGCCCCGACAGGGTGCCAAACCGGCACACGAAGTCACGCGTAATTCCCCGTGCATTTTAATTGCCGCGGACATAGGCTGCGCCGGCGGCGCGCCGCTTGCGCGCCTTTGGGAGTTGCTCCATACGCATTCTGCGCAAGGCAAATCTGGTAGAGACAGATGCAGATCCAAAAGACCTCGCTTCCGGGCGTGCTGGTCCTTGTTCCGCGGCGGTTCGGCGATGATCGCGGGTTCTTTTGCGAAAGCTGGAGCCGAAAGACCCTGCATCGGGCGGGGCTGGACCTGCCGGAATTCGTGCAGGACAACCATTCGCTATCGGCGGCGGCGGGCACCTTGCGGGGGCTGCATTTCCAGGCCCCGCCCCATGCCCAGGGCAAGCTGGTGCGCTGCGGGCGCGGCCGGCTTTTCGACGTGGCGGTCGATATCCGCAGGGGCAGCCCGAGTTATGGCCAATGGACCGGCTGCGAGCTGTCCTTTGAAAACGGCCGCCAGCTGTGGATTCCGCCGGGCTTCCTGCACGGTTTCGTCACGCGCGAGCCTGACACGGAAATCCTGTATAAATGTACGGATTATTATGCGCCCGATTGCGACGGATCGGTGGTCTGGGACAGTATCGGCATCGACTGGGGCGTCGCCGGCCCGCCGATCCTGTCGGCCAAGGATGCGGCCGCACCGACATTGAACGAGTTCGACAGCCCTTTCACCTATGAGGGGCCTTTTGAGTACGAGGCGAGATTATGAAGATTCTGGTGACCGGCGGCGCGGGATTCATCGGTTCGGCGGTGGTGCGGCTGGCGGTGGCGCGGGGACATTCGGTGGTGAACCTCGATTCGCTGACCTATGCCGCCAATCTGGAGAACGTGGCCTCGGCGGCCGGCAGCCCGCTCTACGCCTTCGAACGGGCCGACATCCGCGACCGCGCCGCGCTGGACCGCATCCTGGCCGCGCACCGGCCCGATGCGATCATGCATCTGGCCGCGGAAAGCCATGTGGACCGCTCGATCGACGGGCCGGGCGCCTTCATCGAGACCAACGTGACCGGCACCTACAACCTGCTTGAGGCGGCGCGGGCCTGGTGGACCGCGCAGGGCCGGCCCGAGGGGTTTCGTTTCCACCACATCTCGACCGACGAGGTTTTCGGCTCGCTGGGCGAGACCGGCCAGTTCACCGAAGACACGCCCTACGACCCGCGCAGCCCCTATTCGGCCTCGAAAGCCGCCTCGGACCACCTGGTCCGCGCCTGGCACGAGACCTATGGCCTGCCGGTGGTGCTGACCAATTGCTCGAACAATTACGGGCCGTTCCATTTCCCGGAAAAGCTGGTGCCGGTGGTGATCCTGAACGCGCTGCACGGCCGGCCGATCCCGGTCTATGGCGACGGCGGCAATGTCCGCGACTGGCTTTATGTCGAAGACCACGCCGCTGCGCTGCTGCTGGTGCTGGAAAAGGGCCGCATCGGCCGCAGCTACAATATCGGCGGCGAGAACGAGGCCAGGAATATCGACTTGGTGCGCAGCATCTGCGGCCATATGGACCGGCTGCGCCCGGATGCCGCGCCGCATGACCGGCTCATTACCTTCGTCGCTGACCGGCCGGGCCACGACCGGCGCTATGCCATCGACCCGACCCGCATCCGCAGCGAGTTGGGCTGGCGCCCCTCGGTCACGGTCGAGGAGGGGCTGAGGCGCACCGTCGAATGGTATCTGCAAAACGAGGAGTGGTGGCGGCCGCTGCTGACCCGGCAGGGGGTCGGGGAAAGGCTCGGCACGGCATGAAGGACCTTCTGGTCTTCGGCCGCACCGGACAGGTCGCGACCGAGCTGGCGCGGCTGGCGCCCGGGGCGCGATTCCTCGGCCGCGACCAGGCCGATCTGACCGATCCAGCCGCCTGCGCCGCGGCGATCCGGGCATCCGACTGTGCGGCGGTGCTGAACGCCGCGGCCTATACCGCCGTGGACCGCGCCGAATCCGAGCCCGACCTGGCCCGCGCCATCAATGCCGAGGCCCCCGCTGCCATGGCCCGGGCCGCGACGGAGATCGGCGTGCCTTTCCTGCATATTTCGACCGATTACGTCTTCGACGGCTCGGGCGAGCGACCTTGGGTGGAAACCGACCCGACCGGCCCGCTGGGCGTCTATGGCGCGACCAAGCTGGCCGGAGAGCGGGGCATCGCCGCCGCCGGCGGGCAATGGGCGGTCATGCGCACCTCCTGGGTGTTCTCGGCCCATGGCGCGAATTTCGTCAGGACCATGCTGCGGCTGGGCGCCGAGCGCGAGGAACTGCGCGTCGTCGCCGACCAGCAGGGCGGCCCGACCCCGGCGGCCGATATCGCCGCAGCCTGCCTGGCCATGCTGGGCGCGATGCGCGGTGACGCCTCGCGCGGGGGGATCTATCACTTCGCGGGCAGCCCCGACACCAGCTGGGCCGGCTTTGCGCGCGAGATCATGGCGCAGGCCGGACTTTCCTGCCGCGTCACCGAGATTTCCACGGCGGATTATCCCACCCCCGCCCGGCGCCCGGCCAATTCGTGCCTGAACTGCGCCGCCATTCAGCGGGATTTCGGCATCAGTCGCCCCGACTGGCGCGCCGGTCTCGCCAAGGTCTTGCAGGAGCTGAAACCATGACCCAATCCGAAAATTCCGCCAGCCGCCGCAAGGGCATCATCCTGGCCGGCGGCTCGGGCACGCGGCTTTATCCGATCACCATGGGCCTGTCCAAGCAGCTGCTGCCGATCTATGACAAGCCGATGATCTATTACCCGATCACCGTGCTGATGCTGTCGGGCATCCGCGAGATCGCCATCATCACCACCCCCGAGGACCAGGACCAGTTCCGCCGCCTGTTGGGCGACGGCAGCCAATGGGGGCTCGGCTTTCACTACCTGGTGCAGCCCTCGCCCGACGGGCTGGCGCAGGCCTATCTGCTGGCCGAGGATTTCCTGGCGGGCGCGCCCTCGGCCATGGTGCTGGGCGACAACATCTTCTTCGGCCACGGCCTGCCCCTGCTGCTGGAGGCCGCAGACCGGCGCGACACGGGCGGCACGGTCTTCGGCTACCAGGTGTCCGACCCCGAACGCTATGGCGTCGTCGACTTCGATCAGGCGGGCCGGGTGCGGGCCATTGTCGAGAAACCGGCCGAGCCGCCGTCGAATTTCGCCGTCACCGGGCTTTACTTCCTGGACGGCACGGCGCCGCGGCGCGCGGCCGAGGTCCGCCCCTCGGACCGGGGTGAGCTGGAGATCACCACGCTTCTGGAGAGCTATCTGCACGAGGGCCAGCTGAGCGTCGAGAAGATGGGCCGCGGCTTCGCCTGGCTGGATACCGGCACCCATGCCAGCCTGCTGGATGCGGGGAATTTCGTGCGCACGCTGGAAAACCGCCAGGGCCTGCAGACCGGCTGCCCCGAGGAGATCGCCTTCCAGGCCGGCTGGATTTCCGCTGACGAACTGCGGGCCAGGGCGGGGCAATGCGCCAAGAATGCCTATGGCCGCTATCTGCTGCGCCTGCTGGGCGAGGGGGAATAGCTGGCCCGGCAACCGTCCGAATGCATTGCGGACCCGTCCGGGCCCGGCCTGGCCGGACGGCCCGCATTCCGCGACGTCCGGATCTTGGCGCGGCTTGCCGCGAATCGGGTGCCTGCCGTCCAGGCGGGCGGGCACGGCCGCTTTATCCCCGCCGCGTCTCTTGCTAAGAAGCCCCGGCTTCGCGCCCGTTCCGCCAGCCAATCCGTGAGCCCGCCTTGAACCAGCCTGATCCTCCCCCTCCGGTCATTGCGGCGGTCGTCGTTACCTTCAACCGGCTGGCGCATCTGGAAAAGACGCTGGCCCGCCTGCTGGCCGAGCCGCTCGACCATGTCGTGGTGGTCGAGAACGGCTCGACTGATGGCACGCGGGAATGGCTGGCCGGGCAGGGCGATCCGCGGCTGGTCGTCATCGAGATGCCGGAAAACGGCGGCGGCGCGCTGGGGTTCGAGGTGGGCATGCGCGAGACCGGCCGCAGGCTCGACCCCGACTGGCTGGTCCTGATGGACGACGATGCCCGGCCCGCGACCGGCGCCATCGCCCGGTTCCGGCAAGGCCTGGCCGAGGGTCGCTGGCCCGGCGCCGAGGCGCTGGCGGCGGCGGTGCGCTTTCCCGGCGGCCGGATCTGCGAGATGAACCGGCCCTGGGTCAACCCCTTCGGCGACCTGCCGGTCTTCCTGCGCGTGCTGGCGGGGGCGGCCGGGCGGCCTTTCACATTCCCGACAGCGATTACGATGCGCCGGTGCCGCGGCCCCTGGACGGCACCTCCTTCGTCGGCTTCTTCGTGTCGCGCGCCGGGGTGGCCCGTGCCGGCTATCCCGATGGCCGGCTGTTCATCTATGGCGACGACGTGCTCTATTCCCTGGGACTGACCCAGGCCGGCGGCCGGCTGCTTTTCGCCCCGGACCTGGAGTTCGAGCATGATTGCGCGACCCAGACCGCGGGGGCGACGCCCCGGCCGCTCTGGAAGGTGTATTACCTGCATCGCAACGCCTGGTTCGTCTATCGCCGGGTCGCAGGCCGGCTGTTCTTTCCGCCGCTGATGGCGCTGATGCTGCTGAAATGGCTGCGCAAGGGCCGGTTGCTGCCCGCCGCCGAGCGGCGCATCTGCCGCCGGCTGATCCGGCTGGCGGTGCGGGACGCCTTTCGCGGCGAACTGGGCCGCAGCCATGCCCAGATCATGGCCCTGGCCGATGGCGTCGGCACGACTGCCCCCTGGGCCGAGGGCACCGCGAGCGGCTCGCCGGCCGCCGGCGACGACCGCTGAGCCGCCCGGCGATCCGAAGCCGCTCACCGGCCCCCTTTTTGGCGGAATCCCGTGCGGTTGCGGGGCGCCACGCCTGCCTTGGAAGGCCGGAAAATGCGTTGCCCCGGCCACGGTGGAATGCATCGGCCAAGAGCAGGGCCGTGCCAGCGGGTGCGAAAACAGGCTGCCGACCGGGCGTCCACTTGAAGCGGTTCGGCCATGGCTGCCGGCCCGGATCGCCGAGCCTTACTGGATCTGCTGGCCGATATCCTCGATCAGGATGCGCCTGACATTCGGCCCCGCGGCCTTTTGCCCCGCCGCAAGCAGGGCGGCGCGCAGGCGTTGCAGGGCGGGTTCGGCGGTGAAATTGCCGTTGAAGCCGCCGGTATTCGCCTCGATCATCAGCGCGTTCAGCAAGGCGTCCCGCAGCCGATGCTCCTGCGCCTCGATCTCTGCGCGGGCCGAGGCGGGCATCTCGACGCTCAGCGACAGGATCATGATCGCCGATGGCGTGCCGTTGCGCAGGATCGGCACGAAAAACTGGTTGGGAAACGCGAACCAGTCGAGGCTGGCCTCGGCAGCGCCGCCGCCGTCGCCGCTGCCCTCGCCGCCATGGCCCTGCGCGGGATCGGCGGATTCGGACACCTGATGGCCCGGCTCGGCCGCCGTGGCGGCGTCGCCCTGGACGGAGGCAGCCGGCTTCGCGCCGCCCAGCATGTCGCCGCCGACCGCGCCGCCCAGAAAGGCCAGCAGGGGGATCAGGATAAGCAGGATCTTTTTCACCGGGCCCCCCTCCGTCTTCAGTAAGGCAAGAGGATGTCGGCCAGCTGCTGGCCATAGCGTGGCTGCTGGACATCGCTGATCTGGCCGCGGCCGCCATAGGAAATGCGCGCGCCCGCGATGCGGTCATAGGCGATCTCGTTGCGCCGCCCGATATCCGAGGGGCGGACGAAGCCGCTGACGGTCAGTTCGCGCAGCTCGTAGTTCACCCGCACCTCCTGCGTGCCCTGGATGCGCAGGACGCCGTTGGGCAGCCGGTCCACCACCGTCGCCGCGACGCGCAGGGTCAGCTTGTCGCGGCGCGAGATATTGCCGCTGCCCTTGTAGCTGGAGGATGCCTTGGCCTCGGCCAGTTCCTCCATGCTGGCGCCTTCCGGCAGGATGCGGTCGATGCGCTGCGGCAGGCCTGCCAGCGAGGGGATGCCGACCTTGTCGGCCGAACTGCGGCTGCGCCCCGAACTGTTCTGGATTTCGGCGCTGTCGTCGATCTCGATCACCACGGTCAGGATGTCGCCGCGCGTCGAGGCGCGCCGGTCCGCGACCAGCGAATTCTGCGACATGCTCCAGAGCGAGGCCGTGCTGTCCGCCCGATAGGGCAGCTCCTGTACGCCATGGCCCGACGAGGTCATCGCCTGGTATTCGACGCTGCTTTCGGGGGCGGTCATGTTGGGCACCTGCCCGATCTGCGAGACCCGGCCGCAGGCCGAAAGCGACAGGGCAAGGGACAGGGCGCCAAGCAGCAGCGCGGGGCGGGGAGACATGGGCTGGAGCATGGGCTGCCTTTCAGTTCTGCCGGACGATGACCGTCCCGTCCGGGGCCACCCGGCCCGAGACGGTCACGCGCGAGGCGTTGTTCATGACGCGGATGACCTGCCCGGCGCTGCCGGCCGAAAGCGCGCGGCCCTCGGCCTCGATCCGCAGGGCGGCCTTTTCATAGGCGATGGTGACGATCTGGTTGCGCCCGACCAGGGTCGGCGCAGTCAGGGTCGAGGGGTCGATGCGGCGGCCCTGGTAGACCATGACGCGCAACTGCTGGCCCAGGACCGCGGCGATCTCCTCGATACCGCCGGGTTGGTCGGGGACCAGCGAGACGTCGCCGGCCGCGATCACCGTGCCGGCCGGCAGCGTGCGGTTGGCCACCACCGACCCGGCAAGCGTCCCTTGCGGCAGCAGCATCAGCAAAAGCACGAGCCCCCGCATCAGCGCACCTGCACCGTGGTGCCAAGCATCTGGTCCGCGGCGGTGATCACCTTGGAGTTCAGCTCGTAGCCGCGCTGCGCCTTGATCAGCTCGGCGATCTCGCGCACCGGATCGACCGCGCTTTCCTCGAGGAAGCCGGCGCGGATCGTGCCCAGCCCCTCTTGTCCCGGCGTGGCGACCTGGGGCGCGCCCGAGGCCGCGGTTTCCAGGAACAGGTTCGAGCCGATCGCCTCGAGCCCTTTGGCATTGACGAAATTGGCCAGGGTGATCTGGCCCAGGTTCTCGGGCTCGACCCGGTCGTCGAAATAGGCGAAGACCTGGCCGTCGGCATTGATCGCGATGCTGCGGGCCTCCTCGGGGATGGTGATGTCGGGCACCAGCGGATAGCCCTCGGAGGTGACGACCTGCCCTTCGGCCGAGCGTTTCAGGCTGCCGTCGCGGGTATAGGCCGAGATGCCCGAGGGCATCGTGACCTCCAGATAGCCGTTGCCGTCGATGGCGATGTCCAGATCGCCGTTGGTCTGGACCGGGGTGCCCTGCGCCAGCATGACCGTCACGCTGGCCGGGCGCACGCCCAGGCCAAGCTGCACGCCCGCCGGGACCATGGCGCCGGTGGCGGCGGTCAGCGTGCCGGGCCGGGTGGCCTGCTGGTATTGCAGGTCGGCGAACTCCGCCCGCCGCGGGTTGTAGCCCGTCGTGGACATGTTCGCGAGGTTGTTCGAGATGACATCGACGCGCATCTGCTGCGCGCTCATGCCCGATGCCGCGATCTGAAGTGCTCTCATGCTTTGTCCTTTCACCGGGTCAGCGAGGTGATGGTCTGGCGGATGCGCTGGTCTTCCTGGTCGAGGAAGCTCTGGCCCAGCTGATAGGCGCGCTGGACCTCGATCATGCGGGCGATTTCCAGCACCGGATCGACGTTGGAATCCTCCAGAAAGCCCTGGCGCAGCACCGCCTGGTCCAGCGGCTCGACCGCGCCGCCGGGATCGAAGAGCGTGCCGGCGATATGACGCAGCCGTGCCGGGTCGGGGCTGGCGAAGACGCCGATCCGGCCGATCGGGCTGCCGTCGGCCGAGATGGTGCCGTCGGTGCCGATCCCGACGCTGCCCACCCCGGCCGGGATCACGATCGGGGCCTCGCCGTCGTCGAGCAGCGGATAGCCGTCGGGATTGACCAGCTCGCCCTCGGCATTGGTCATGAAGGCACCGGCGCGGGTCAGGCGGTTGCCCTGCGGGGTCTGGACCATCAGGAATCCCTCGCCGTCGATGGCCATGTCGAAGCGGCCGTTGGTCTGGGTCATGCCGCCGGGGGCAAGATCCACCAATCGGCCGCGGCCATTGGCCATGGCCAGGGTTTCGCCACGCCCGTCCAGCGCCACCATGTATTCCGAAAACACCACGCCCTCGCGCCGGAAGCCGGCGGTATTGGCGTTGGCGATGTTGTTGGCGACGGTGTGCATCTCTCGCATCAGGCCGGATTGCCGGGTCAATGCGGCATAGATCGCGTTCTCCATGGCCTATGACCCCGCGATCTGCGGCAGGATCCGGTCGGTGAAGAAGCTGGTCAGCGTCGCGGTCATGAAGCTCATACTGACCCAGAACACCACCAGCATCAGGCCGATCTTGGGCACGAAGGTCAGCGTCATCTCCTGCACCGAGGTCAGCGCCTGAAAGAGGCCGATGACCACGCCGGTCACCAGCGCCACGATCAGCAGCGGCGCCGACATGCGCACCGCGATCCACAGCGCCTGCCGGGTCAGGTCGAAGATCTGGTTCTCGTCCATGACTACCCCTCAGACCGGCATGCGCAGGATTTCCTGATAGGCCTCGACCACCTTGTCGCGGATCGCCACCACGGTCTCGAGCGCGATCTCGGCCTGGGCGATGCTGTGGACCAGGTCATGCGTCTCGGTCTTGCCGGTCATGGCGCCGGTGGCGGCCAGGTCGACCCGTTCCATCACGCGGGCAAAATCCGTCGCGGCGTTGGTCACACCCTGCGGCAGGCCCGCGGCCGGGGCGACGGCATGGCGGGCGCGGTCATAGGCGGTTGCGGCGGAGGTGGCGGCGATTGTCGGTGAAGAAATCATGGCATTGCCCCTTAGCGGCGGATCAGATCCAGCAGCGAACTGCCCATCTGGCGGGATTGTTCAAAGACGCGCAGATTGGCCTCGTAGCTGCGGCTTGCCTCTTTCGCGTCGGCGATCTCGACGATCAGGTCCACGTTGGAGCCCGCGTAATAGCCTCCGTCGTCGGCCATCGGATGCGCGGGGTCGTAGACGCGCGGCAATTCGCGCCGGTCCAGCCGGGTCGGCCCCGCGGCGACCGCGCCGGTCGGGCGGCCGAAATCGACCTGTTCCTGGAACGCCACCAGCTTGCGGCGATAGCCGGGTGTGTCGGCATTGGCGATGTTTTCCGAAATATGGCGCAGGCGCACGGCCTGGGATTTCATCCCCGACACGGCCAGTTCGGTCGCGGAAAGCGGCTGGGTCATGATCGCCCCCTCAGCCGCGGCGGCCAAGGCTGGTGCGGACCAGCGCAAGCGAGGACTTGGTCACCGCCAGCGACAGGTCGAACTGGCGCTTGGCGGCGGCGCTGCGAAACATCTCGTCTTCGAGCGAGACGGAGTTGCCGTTGGGCGCGGGCTCGCCACCGGCATCGGCGATGCGCGCGGAGCCCGCCCCCCAGCCGGCCCCCGCCAGATGCCCCGGCCGCGAGACGCGCATGCCCGTGGTCCTCTGGCTGCGATAGGTTTCGGCAAAGCCGGCAAGATCGCGTGACCGGAAGCCGGGGGTGTCGGCATTGGCGACGTTCCGGGCGATCAGTTTTTGCCGTTCGGCGGCATGGGCCGTCAGCGAACTGGCCATCCGCAGGGTGTCGATACGGTCAAACATCGAGGCTTCTCCTCAGGTTCCGATAAACCCGGTCTTAACCTCGACTGGTTTAGAAACCCTTTCGAGGCAGGGGCGCCCGCCGAAAAAAGCGAGGACGAAATGGATAAAATGCAATCTATCGCGACGCGGATACGGCGGGTCCGCCTGACCCGGCATTTCGGCCAGGTCAGCGCGATCCAGGCCGGGGTGATCCTGGCGGGCGGGCTGAACAGCCATGCGTCCCTGGGTGATCGCGTCGTCTTTTTAATGCGTTCCGGCGAAAACCTCGGCGGCGAGATCATTGCGCTGCATGCCGACCAGGCGGCGATCCTGCCCGAGGGGCCGATGGACGGGTTGTCGATCGGCACGCGGGTCGAGCTGGTTTTTGCGCCGATGCTGGCGCCGGCGAATGGCTGGATCGGGCGAATCATCGACCCTTTCGGCAGGCCCCTCGACGGCCGTCCTCTGGTCGCCGGCGGCGAGGAACGCGGCTTTCGGCCCGCCCCGCCGCCGGCCGCCCTGCGCAACCGGCTGGGCGGGCGGCTGGATACCGGGCTTGCGGTCTTCGACACGCTGCTGCCCCTGGTGCGCGGCCAGCGGATGGGGCTGTTCGCCGGCTCGGGCGTCGGCAAGTCGACGCTGCTTTCGGCGCTGGCCCAGGGGGTCTCGGCCGATGTCGTGGTGATCGCGCTGGTGGGCGAGCGCGGGCGCGAACTGCGCGAATTCGTCGAGGAGACGCTGGGTGAGGCAGGGATGGCCCGCGCCGTCGTGGTGGTGGCGACCTCGGATCAGTCGCCGCTGATGCGGCGGCGTTGCGCCTGGGCGGCGATGACGGTGGCCGAGCATTTCCGCGACCAGGGCCGGCATGTGCTGTTCCTGGCCGATTCGATCACCCGCTTTGCCGAGGCCCATCGGGAAATCGCCTTGGCGGCGGGGGAAAGCCCCAGCTATCGCGGCTTTCCGCCCTCGACCTCGCATCTGATCATGTTGCTGGCCGAGCGTTCCGGGCCGGGCCCCGAGGGGTCGGGCGACATCACCGCGATCTTCAGCGTGCTGGTCGCCGGCTCGGACATGGAGGAACCGGTGGCCGACATCCTGCGCGGCGTGCTGGACGGCCATGTCGTGCTGGACCGCGCCATCGCCGAGCGCGGGCGGTTCCCGGCGGTGGACGTGCTGCGCTCGGTCTCGCGTTCCCTGCCGCAGGCGGCCAGTGCGGCCGAGAACGCGCTGATCGCGCGGGCGCGGGCGACGCTGGGCACCTATGCCGAATCCGAGCTGATGATCCGCGCCGGGCTTTATGCGCCGGGCTCGGACCCCCGGCTGGACGAGGCGGTGCGGCTTTACCCGGCCCTGGACGCCTTCTTCACCCGGCAAGGCGCCGATGCGGGGCAAAGCTTTGCGCTCTTGGCCGAGGCTCTGGGCGTTCCGGCGCCGAAACCGGGCTGAAGGCGAAAGAAGCCTATGAATCCGGCGGGGCTATGACATGATTGATGAATGTTAACCGGAGTCCCGAGATCATTGCACCGCCCGCGGCGCGTTGACAATCTTCGGCGGTCGAGCCGAGGAGCGTCATGGCCATCACCGAATATTTCGTCCGATATTTGCAAAGACGAGACCTGCTTTCCGAATCCGATATTGCCTGCCTGCGCGCCATTCCGACCCAGCATGTCTGCTTTCGTCCCGGCGAGGTGATCGTGCCACGCGGGCGGATGGCCAGGCGCAGCTGCATGATGCTGCGCGGCATGTCGGCCCGCCAGCATGAGCTGGTCGGGCGTCCGGGCGAGCGGGTGATCACCGCCCTGCATGTTCCGGGGGATTTCGTGGACCTGCACGCCTTCGTGCTGGCGGGGCTGGAACATGACGTGATCTCGGTCGGTGAATCCGAGGTCGAGTTCGTCGATCATGCCGAGCTGCGGCAGATCACCCAGAACTTCCCGCATCTGACCCGGCTCTTGTGGATGTCCACCGCGATCGACGCGGCGATTCACCGGCAATGGCTGGTCGCGGCCGCTTCGCTGCGCTCCAGCGCGCATCTGGCCCATCTTCTATGCGAGCTTTACACGCGGCTGGCCAGTGTGGGCGCGGCGCAGGACCACCGCTTCACCCTGCCGCTGCTGCAAAGGGAACTGGCCGACATCCTGGGCTATACGCCGATCCATGTGAACCGCGCCGTGCGCGACCTGCGCGCCGACGGGCTGATCCGCTGGATCGGCACCGAGGTCGAGATCCTCGACTGGCAGAGGCTGGCGCGGTTGGCGCGGTTCGATCCCGAATATCTGGAACTGGGCCGGGCCCGGCGCTAGATCCTGCCCATATCAAATCCAAGCATAGCCTGCGTTTTTGAGGTGGTTGGCGCATTCCTTTGCGGAGAAGCTGTCAGGTCATGTGCCGAGGCGTTTCCAGGCGGCTTCGACGGTGCGTTCGGCGGCGGAGCGCATGAGGGGCTTGGGCGCGGCGAACATGAGGGGGCGAACGCCATGCGTTCGAGTGAGCCCCCGATCGTGTTCGATGGAGCTCAGATCCGGGCTGTATGGCGGGAGGAACAGCAGATGCGCGCCTGCCGCCCGCATGGCCTTTCGCACCGCGCCGCCCTTGTGGCTGCCGAGATCGTCCATGACCACCACGTCGCCCGGACGCAGGGTCGGGAAGAAGCACCGGCTCGACACAGGCGCGGAACAGATCCCCATTGATCGGGCCATCGATGACGCAGGGCGCGTCGATCCGCTCCACCCGCGGCGCCCCCACGAAGGTCATCCTGCGCCAGTGCCCCTGTGGCGCACGGCCCGGCAGGCGGGTGCCCCTCGGCCCCCGGCCGCGCCGCGGGGCCATGTTTGTCTGCGCCCGGGTTTCCTCGATGAACACGAGCCGGCGCGGGTCGATCCTGTGCTGGTGCCGCCGCCAGCGGGCGCGGCGGCGGGCGATGTCGGGCCGTCCGGTCTCGGCGGCAAGGACGGCCTTTTTTTGAACGACACCCCCTCGGCATGGACGAAACGCCACAACGCGCCATAGCTGACCCTGACCCCGCGCGCGGCCAGCCCGGCCCGGAGCCGGCGCAGGGGCAGCGAGGGGTGTTCCGCAAGCCGGGCCAGCGCGTCGTCCCGTCCCGGCGCCATCACATCGCGCCGCTTACCGCCCATCGGACTGGCCTCGCAACTGCCTGTCGCGCGCCATCTCCGGGACCATTTCACAACGCTCGGCACGCTGAGGCCGAACATAGACGCAACCGCGCGCACCGTCTCTCCCTCAGCAACGCGCGCAACAACGCGTGTCCGAAGATCGCTGGACAAAGGTCTCGCCATGCATGCCGGCCTCCTTTCCCAGCAGCCATGTCGAAGCAGACCACCCCCGATCTGGGAACGCCCGATCCAGCCTGAAACGATCAGGCTTTAGGCGCTATTGGCACAGCCGAAAGCCGCCGCGCCGGGCCTTGATGTCCAGGTGCAGGTGGTCGTCATGCGCGGCATTGGCCCCGGGCCCGAGGACGGTGGTGAAATGCAGGCAGGCGGTGCCGCGCGCCGCGCGCTGGAAGGCCTCCTGCAAGTCGCCGTTGTCCTGGCGCGGGCCGACCTCGATGCGGGAGCCGTCGTCGAAGCGGAAGGCGGCGATGTCGAAAGCGTTGCCGAAGGCATGTTCCGACAGGCTCTCGCCCGCGGTCCCGACGGTCGGCCGGCATTGATAGGTCGAGCCCGGCTCCAGCGCCACCAGCCGCGGTTGGCCCGGCAGCAGCGCCGCGGCGGGGCGGACGAAATCGCGCAGCCAATGCGCCAGGTGCCGCGCCAGGTCGCAGCGCATGGGCGCGCCGCCCGGAATCTCGATCCCCGGCAGGGGCTGGCGCAGCAGGACCGGGCGGTCGATGCCGCAATCGCGCTGATCGGGGTCGAGGATCGGCGGCGCCTCGCTGTAATCGGCGCCCAGCAGCGTCAGTTCCAGCAGGCAGGCGGAATGATCGAAATCGCTTTCGCGCAGGGTCGCACGAATCGGCGGGCCGGTCGGGGCAGGGGCTGCGGGTGCGGCCTCTGCTGCGGCGTTCTCCGGGGTCTCGGGCTCCGGGACGGGCTCGGCAGCCGGCTCGGGCGCTACCTCTGCCTCTGCCTCCGCCTCGGGTTCCGGCCGGGGCGCGGGGCGGTCGGCGGCGGGATGGTCGGGACGCGGGGCAGGCGCATCCTGCCCCGATGCCGGGCCGGCCAACAGCGCGGCCATCGCCACCAGCATCGGCGCCAGCCCGCGCATCCTCAGGGCTGTCCGGCCTGGGGATACAGCGTCACGCTGCCCGGTGCCTGTCCGGGCAGGCTTTCCGGCAGCACCGCGTCCGAGGGGTATTCTGGCTCGTCCTGTGCGGGCAGGGTGGGGGCCGTCTCGGGGACCAGCGGCTCGTCCGGGGCCGGGCCGGCGGGGGTGATGACCAGCGGTTCGGGTGTGACCACGGTGGCGGCGGTTGCAGCGGCGGCCTCGGCCGCGGTCGCGGCGGCGGGGATGGCCATCGCCGCGGATGCGGCCGGCGGCAGCCGGTCGCCGCGGGCCAGCGGGCGGGTTCCGGCGATGGCCGCGACCGCCGCGGTCTGCGTCGCCGCCGCCACGGGCGAGATGCCGGTCACGTCGGCGATCCGTACGCCGGGGGGCAGGAACTCGACCGTCGTCACCTTGGGCTTGACCATATGCGCCAGTTCCCATGCGTCCCAGTTGGTCAGCCGCACGCAGCCATGCGACTGGTTCAGGAACAGCTGCGAGGGCGTGGCGGTTCCGTGGATGCCATAGGTCGGCTCGGACAGGTCGATCCAGACATTGCCGACCGGTCCGTTCGGTCCCGGCGGGATGATCAGCACCCGGTCGTTCTCGCCCTGCTTGAAGTTGCGATGCGGGTTGTAGGTATAGGTCGGGTTCAGCGCCACCGCGTCCACGACATGATTGCCATGGGGCGAGGGGGTGTCGGACGAACCGACCGTGGCCGGGTAATCCGCGACCATGTTGCCCTTGGCGTCATAGGCGGCGACGCGGCGGGTTTCCTTGTCCACGATGATGCGGGTGACGGTGGCGCGGATCGGCTTGGCGGGCACGGTGGCATGGATCGTCTCGCCGGGCTGGAAGCGGGCGCCGGGGTTCAGCTTGGCCAGGAACTTTTCGTCCATGTGGAACCGTTCGGCCAGCTTTTCCAGCACGCTGGTATAGCCCTGCGAAGTCATCGCGGCCTTTTCGGCATAGTCCGGGGGGATGCGGTCTACCAGGCCGGCCGCGTCCTCCTCGGTGATGGTATAGGTCGTGGTCAGCGGCGCGGCGGCATAGCCCTGAAGCAGTTCCCAGACCGCGTGATCCATGCGCCCGGTCATCGGCAGGCCCGAGCGGCGCTGGAAGGCCATGATGGCGCTTTCGCTCATGCCGCCGCGCCAGCCGTCCACCACGCCGGGCGAGATGCCGGCGCGGTCCAGCAGGATCTGCACCTTGGCAGTCAGCGCGGATTGGCCCGCGGGCAGGTCGGTGCCGCCATAGACGGCCGCCTCGATCTCGGCCGGGGTGATCGAGGTCAGGGCGCGGGGCTTGGGGGGGCTACGACCGGCGCGGCGGCGCCGGAGGCGGGCGCCACGGCCGCGGTTTGCGCCCAGCCGGCGGAAAGCGGCAGCACCAGGGCCGCCGCGGCCAGGGAGAGATGCGAAAAAAGGCCCGCGCGGGGTCGGGTCGGGAACATGCTCGGAACCGTTCTGTTTGCCTGTGGTCTTCTGGTTTTGTCGGGCACATTTGGCCAAATGTGCCGCCCAAGGCAAGCAAGAGCCGGTCAACTCGGGTTGAACGCGTCCTTCAGATCGTGGCGGCGAAGCGGTGATGCTGCGGGAAATAGCGCCGCGTCAGCGAAACCGGCATGTTGTTCAGCCAGTCGATCCGTTCGGCCAGCAGGACCGGGTCGCCCGGCGCCAGTCCCAGCGCCTCGGCGATGAAGCCCGAACCGGCCAGCGTCGCCCCGATCGCCATGCTGGCGCGGTTGATCGGCACATGGCCCAGCAGCCATTCGCAGGGGCTCATCTGCACCAGCGCCTCGCGCGTCAGGCCGGGGGTGGCATAGTTGTTGATCCAGCGTTCCTCGCAGCAATAGGGCGCCTCGTCGGCGCTGAACCGGGCCCGGACCCGCAAGAGGCTGTCATCGGTGCGCAGCAGCATGGCCTGCGCGACATCCGCCGGGGGCGCGCATTCCTGATAGTCCAGCAACGCATAGCCATAGGCCTTGCCCGCCGCCTCGATCTCGCGCTTCAGCAGGAAGCGCACCATCTGCACGCGCGGATGCTGCGCGACGCGGGTTCCGACCTTGCGCCGGCGTTCCAGGACGCCGCTTTGCGCCAAGGTCTGCAGGGCGCGGTTCACGGTGGCGCGGGCGCAGCCGAACTCGGTCGCCAGTTCGGCTTCGGTCGGAATCAACTCGCCCTCGGGCCATTGGCCGTCGTGGATGCGGGTCAGAACCTCTTCCTGGACGGCCTGCCAGGTCATGTTGCGGCGCTTCCGGTCTTGTGCTTCGGCCGAAAGCGCCTGTGCCAGGTGGCGGGGAAGTTCAATCATCTCTGGAATATGTCTTTGTGTCGAGGTGGCGGCAGAACTCGATATGTCTGGAACAAGCGGTTTCGCGGCGTCGAGGCTGCAACAAGGCCGAAATCCATGTCTCGCCCGGCCGGAGACTTAAGTAAACTTATTGGTTTAGTTTTTGAGTGCAAATTCCCGTGAGGGTCAAGGGCAATCGCACGGATCGGCCGTGATCCGCCTGCCGCGGTTGACATTTTCCCGGCCGGACAGGACAAATCGGGCGATTCTCAAGAGGTGATGCCGTGTCGGAAGCTTCGATGTTCCGCGGCCAGGGCGTTTCCGCCACGGCCTGGACGGTACTGGTGGCGATCAGCCTGTGCCACATGATCAACGACATCATGCAGTCCATGCTGGCCGCGATCTATCCCTTGCTGCGCGAGGAATTCGCGCTGTCCTATTGGCAGATCGGCATGATGACCTTTGCGTTCCAGGTCACCGCCTCGCTCTTGCAGCCGGTGGTGGGCATGGTGACGGATCGCAACCCGATGCCGCGTTCGCTGGCGGTGGGCATGGGCTCGACCTTTATCGGCGTGCTGCTGCTGGCGCTCGCGCATGAATATTGGGTGCTTCTGTCGGGGGCGATGCTGATCGGCATCGGTTCGGCCGTGTTCCATCCCGAAAGCTCGCGCGTGGCCCGCATCGCCTCGGGCGGGCGATTCGGCACGGCGCAGTCGCTGTTCCAGCTGGGCGGCAATTTCGGATCGGCGCTGGGGCCGCTTCTGGCCGCCTTCATCGTGGTGCCGCTGGGCCGGCCCTCGGTCGCGATCTTCTCGATCGCCGCCATGGCGGGATCGGCGATCCTGTGGCGGATCGGCAGCTGGGCCGACGGGCGGCGCAAGGCCGCCGCCGCGCGTCCCGCCGAGGCCCTGCCATTCACCCGGCAGCGGGTGGCGCTGGCCATCGTGGTGCTGGCGCTGCTGACCTTCACCAAGAACATCTACACCGCCAGCATTTCCAGCTATTACACCTTCTTCCTGATCGAGAAATTCGGGCTCAGCACCCAGCATGCGCAGGTGATGCTGTTCCTGTTTCTGGGCGGCATGGCGGCGGGCGTCATGCTGGGCGGGCTGGTCGGCGACCGGGTCGGTCCCTTGAAGGTGATCTGGTTCTCGATCCTGGGCATCCTGCCCTTTACCCTGGTCCTGCCGCATGTCGGGCTGGTCGCGACCGGGCTTCTGACCGTGGTGATCGGGGTGATCCTGGCCTCGGCCTTTCCGGCCATCGTGGTCTTTGCGCAGGAGCTGGTACCGGGGCGGACCGGGATGATCGCCGGTATCTTCTTCGGCTTCGCCTTCGGCATGGGCGGGATTGCCGCCGCGGTGCTGGGGGTGATCGCGGATGCGAAGGGGATCGAATTCGTCTACCAGATCTGCTCCTATCTGCCGCTGATGGGTCTGCTGACCATCTTCCTGCCGCGGATGGGGCGTTTGTAGAGGCCGGGCCGGGGGCGCTGCCCCCGGACCCCCGGGATATTTGGGCAAGAAAGAAACATGACGACGACGATCAAGGCAAGGCCGATCACGGCCGAGGAATTCGCTCCCTATGGCGAGCTGCTGACCCCACGCGAGGCGCCCAGCAAGATGATCAATGCCGGGCGCTGCGAGCGCCATCACGCCCTGGCCACGGTCGAGCGCGGCGGCGGCGAGGCGATCATCTCGATCTTCCGCTCCGAGCCGGTGCGCCTGCCCTATGACTGCACCCTGCTGGAGCGGCATCCGCTGGGCTCGCAGGCCTTCGTGCCGCTGGGGCCGGATCCCTGGCTGTCGATCGTCGCCCCCGACCAGGGCGGCCGGCCGGGCGCGCCGATCGCCTTTCTGGTGCCGGCAGGCATGGGCGTGAACCTGCGGGCCGGGGTCTGGCACGGCGTGCTGACGCCGCTGGACCGGCCGGCCGATTTCCTGGTCGTGGATCGCGAGGGCGAGGGCGTGAACCTGGAAGAAGTCGAGATCGCCCCCGTCACCGTCGAGGCATGAGCCTGCCCGACTATTCCCTGGAGGATGCCGCGCTGCGTGGTGGGGCGCAGTTGGTTGCCGGCGTGGACGAGGTCGGGCGCGGGCCGCTGGCCGGTCCGGTCACGGCGGCAGCGGTGATCCTGGATGCCGCCTGCATCCCCGAGGGGCTGAACGATTCCAAGAAGCTGACCGCCAAGCGCCGCGAGGCGCTGGCCGAGCTGATCATGGCGCGCTGCGACTGGGCCGTCGGCCATGCCAGCGTCGAGGAGATCGACCGGCTGAACATCCTGCGTGCCTCGCATCTGGCGATGTGCCGGGCCATCGCCGGGCTGCGCCGGCGGCCCTGCCTGGTGCTGGTCGACGGCAACATGCTGCCGCGCGAGCTGGACCTGCCGGGGCAGGCGGTGGTCGGCGGCGATGCGCGTTGCCTGTCCATCGCCGCGGCCTCGATCCTGGCGAAACTGTTGCGCGATCGCATCATGGTGGATTTGGCGCAACAGCATCCCGGATACGGCTGGGAGGCGAATGCCGGTTATCCGACCCCGGCGCATCGCCGGGCGCTGCTAGATCTGGGCGTGACCCCATATCATAGGCGCAGCTTTGCCCCGGTCCACAAGATATTGTGTAAAGAAGAAATCGCAAGCCGTTGATTCGAAAAAGAATTTGACGGCGAATCGGCGGTGAATCATTATCGGCCCATCCAATCGGCAACCCAATAGCCGAAACCCGAGGCAGTGATGACCAAGCTTGACACCAAATCCCGCGCCGCGGCGCGAACCCTTCCGCTCAACCAGATTCTCGCCGGCGATTGCATCGAGGTCATGAATGCGCTGCCCGAGGCCAGCGTCGACCTGATCTTTGCCGACCCGCCCTATAACCTGCAGCTGAAGGGCGAACTGCACCGGCCGGACAATTCCCGCGTCGATGCGGTGGACGACCATTGGGATCAGTTTTCCGGCTTTGCCGCCTATGACCGCTTTACCTGCGACTGGCTGGCGGCGGCGCGGCGCATCCTGAAGCCGGACGGGGCGATCTGGGTCATCGGCTCCTATCACAACATCTTCCGCGTCGGGGCCGAGCTGCAGAACCAGGGTTTCTGGATCCTGAACGACGTGGTCTGGCGCAAGGCCAACCCGATGCCGAATTTCCGCGGCAAGCGGCTGACCAATGCGCATGAGACGATGATCTGGGCCAGCAAATCCGAGGGCGCGAAATACACCTTCAACTACGAGGCGCTGAAATCGCTGAACGAGGGCGTGCAGATGCGGTCGGACTGGGTGCTGCCGATCTGCACCGGCTCCGAGCGGCTGAAGGATGCCGGCGGCGCCAAGGCGCATCCGACCCAGAAACCCGAGGCGCTGCTGCACCGCATCCTGGTCGGATCCACCAATCCCGGCGACGTGGTGCTGGACCCGTTCTTCGGCACCGGCACCACCGGCGCCGTGGCCAAGATGCTGGGCCGCGATTTCATCGGCATCGAGCGCGAACAGGCCTATCGCGAGGTGGCCGAGAAGCGGCTGGCCCGCATCCGCAAGTTCGACAGCGAGGCCATCGCCACCCTCAAGCCCAAGCGCGCCGAGCCGCGGGTGCCCTTCGGCCAGGTGGTCGAGCGCGGCATGCTGCGGCCGGGCGAGGAGCTTTATTCGCTCAACAACCGCCACAAGGCCAAGGTGCGCGCCGATGGCAGCCTGATCGGCAATGACGTGAAGGGCTCGATCCACCAGGTCGGCGCGGCGCTGGAAGGGGCTCCCAGCTGCAACGGCTGGACCTATTGGCATTTCCGGCGCGAGGGACGGATGGTGCCCATCGACATCCTGCGCCAGCAGATCCGCGCCGAGATGGAGGCCGACAAGGGCCGCGCCCACTGAGTTTCCCGGTTTCGCCAAGTCCCGAGGCTCCGCAAGCTCTGGTGCGGCCGGGACCGCCTTGCCCCGTCCTGCGGCATGCCGCCGGGCGGGGCCTTTTCTGTTGTGCCGGAACGGGCCTGGCCGGCGGCGGCGCTAGAGCGCGCCGCGCGGCATCGGCAGCTCGCCGCGGTTATAGGGCTGCCAATCGGTGATCTCGGGATAGAACTGCCGCCGCCAGGCCCGGACGCGGGGGTTCATCCGCCGCCGCCACAAGGGCGGAACCATGGCTAGGAAGGTCATGGCCGGATAGCCCATCGGCAATTGCGGCGCCTCGTCCTCGCTGTAGTTTTGCAGCAGAGGAAAGCGGCGGTCGGGCTTGTAGTGATGGTCGGAATGGCGCTGCAGGTTGATGAGCAGCCAGTTCGTTGCCGTGTGCGCGCTGTTCCAGCTGTGGCGCGGCAGCACATGTTCATAGCGGCCCTCGCCCAGGTATTTGCGCGTCAGCCCGTAATGTTCGACGTAATTGGTCAGCTCAAGTTGCCAGATGGCGATGAAGGCCTGCCAGAGGAACAGCAGAACCCCCTGCCAGCCGCCAAGCGCCGCCGCCAGCGCCAGCATCGCCAGTTGCAGCGCAGCGTAGCGCCAGAACGGGTTGCGGCGGTCGAATTTCGACCGGCCGGCTCGGGTCAGCCGCCGCGCCTCGGCCGCCCATGCGCTTTTCGGGCATTGGGCCAGAACGCGCAGGAAGAAGCGGAAGAACCCCTCGTTATAACGGGCCGAGACCGCGTCGCGCGGCGTCGCCACCCAGGAGTGATGCACCAGCAGGTGTTCGGTGCGGAAATGCGAATAAAGCGTCGAGGCCAGAAGCAGGTCGCCCATCCAGCGTTCCAGCCGGTTCTTCTGGTGCAGCAATTCATGGGAATAGACGATGCCGATGGTGCCCGAGGCCACGCCGACCCCGAAGAACAGCCCCAGTTTTTCCCAGCCGGCGAGGTCGCTGCGCGTGACATGCCAGATGGCGCCGAAGATCATCGCCGCCTGGATCGGGAACCAGATGATCGTGATGGCGCGATACCAGAACAATTGCGCCTCGGGGGTTTCGGTGTCGGGGTTTTCCTCGTTCGGGCCCAGGATCGCGTCCAGCAAGGTCATCAGATACCAAGCATAGACCGGCATCAGCAAAAACCACCAGCTGCCGAAACGCGCGGCAATGAGGAAAAGGGGAACCATGCCCAGCGAAAGCCAGAAGGGCAGGGCGTCGATCAGACGGGAACGAAAAGCGGTTTGCATGGGTGGCAACGAAATGGATCAAACTTGATGCGGGCGTGAGCAGCCGGAAAAATGCATGTCGCGGGCAAGGCTGTGGCGGGTTTCACCATGCCTTGCCACGGCGACCGGTTGTCGCAGATCCGGTTGCGGCTTCGGGGCGGGCAAGCGCCCAGGCCTTGCGCATCAGCCCCGGAAGGGCGGCAGGTCTGAACTCGCTGAACGGCGCCAGACTGCCGCGCAGCGGCGCCGCGGTCAAGGGGGCGGACATCACCGTCAGGTCCAGCGCGAAATGGGTGAAGACATGGCGGACGAGCCCGATCTCCTGCCAGTCCGCCGGCGCGGGTGGCGGCAGGTCCGAGCCGTCCCAGCCGGTCGAGGGAAAGGCCAGCGTGCCGCCCAGAAGGCCCTTGTCCGGCCGGGTCTCGACCAGGACCGCATTTTCGGCAAAGCCGATCCAGACGATGCCGCGGCGCAGGGGCTTGGGCTTTTTCGGCGCCTTGCGCGGCAGGTCGGCGGCGATGCCCTGCGCGCGGGCCGCGCAATGGGGGAAGATCGGGCAGATGCCGCAGGCCGGGCTGCGCGGCGTGCAGATCGTCGCGCCCAGGTCCATCATGGCCTGGGCGAAATCGCCCGGCCGTTCGGGCGGGGTCAGGCCGGTGGCCAGCGCCACCAGTTCCGGCTTGGCGGCGGGCAGCGGGGTCTCGACCGCGAAAAGCCGCGCGACCACGCGCTCGACATTGCCGTCCACCACCGTCTCGGGGCGGTCGAAGGCGATGGCGGCGATTGCGGCCGAGGTATAGGCGCCGATGCCGGGCAGGGCCGCCAGCCCTTCGCGCGTGTCGGGAAACCCGCCCATGGCCGCGACTGCGCGGGCGCAGGCGACCAGGTTGCGGGCGCGGGCGTAATAGCCGAGCCCGGCCCATTCCGCCATGACCTGCGCATCCTCGGCCGCGGCAAGGTCGTGGACCGTGGGCCAGAGGCTGGTGAAACGCTCGAAATAGGCTTTCACCGCGGCGACGGTGGTCTGTTGCAGCATGACCTCGGACAGCCAGACGCGATAGGGATCGGCCGGGCCGCGACCGGGCGGCACGCGCCATGGCAGCACGCGGGCATGGCGGTCGTACCATGCCAGCAGCTCGGTCGGGATCACCCTGGGGTCACGCAATTTTCAGCCTCGTCTCTCTGGTATCCGGGCGCGCGGCGGTCCAGACTGCGCGCCAGATAAACCATATGGTCGCCCGATGGCCCAGAAGAAACCCGAAACCCAGCCCCGCCGCCGGATGCGCGGCTTCGAGACCGCGGCCCAGCTGGTCGCGCATCGGGTCAAGGCGGCGGGCGAAGGCCGGGGCTTTGCCATCGCCCGGCTGCTGACCCATTGGCCCGAGGTGGTCGGCCCCGAGCTTGCCGCCCATGCCCGCCCGGTCAGGATCAGCCACGGCAAGGGTTTCGGCGCCACGCTGACCCTGTTGGTGCCGGGGGCGCAGGCGCCCTTGGTCGCCATGCAGCTGGAACAGATCCGCGCGCGGGTGAATGCCTGTTACGGCTTCAACGCCGTCTCGCGCGTCGTGCTGACCCAGACCGCGCCTGTCGGCTTTGGCGAAGGGGCGGGGGGCTTTGCCGAGGGGCAGGCGGGGTTCCTGGCCGCGCCGCGCCGCGCGGCCGCGCCCGGTCCGCAAGACATCGCCCAGGCCGAGGCCATCGCCTCGGGCTTCGACAATCCGGCGCTGTCCGCCGCCATGCGGCGGCTGGCGCTGAACATCCTGTCCCGCCGGGACGCCAACGACCGAAAGGCCAATCCATGATGCTGCTTCGCCGTTCCCTGATCGCCGCCGCCACGGCCGCGCTGACCCTTTCCGCGCTGCCCGCGATGGCGCAAGAGGCGAAACCTGCCGACAATGCCGCCGAGCAGATGCCCGAGGGCAAGGTTCTGCCCGACATCGCCCTGGGCCAGGCCGATGCGCCGGTCACGATCATCGAATATGCCAGCTTCACCTGCAGCCATTGCGCGGTTTTTCATGACGAGAACCTGCCCAGGCTGAAAGCGGAATATGTCGATACCGGCAAGGTGCGCTTCATCCAGCGCGACGTCTATTTCGATGCCGTCGGGCTTTGGGCCGGCATCCTCGCCCGCTGCGGCGGCGACGAGAAATACTACGCCGTCTCGGACCTGATCTTCGGCGACCAGAAGAACTGGCTGAACGCCAAATCGGGCGACGAGATCGCGGCGAACCTGCGCAAGATCGGGGCCAAGGCCGGCATGACGACCGAGCAGATGGATGCCTGCTGGAACGACAAGCAGAAGGTCGCGGACCTGGTCACCACCTTCCAGACCCATGCCACCGCCGACCAGATCGAGGGCACGCCGACCTTCATCATTGCCGGCGAAAAGGTGCAGAACCAGCCCTGGGCGGAGCTGAAGAAGATCATCGACGCCAAGCTGGCCGAGAAGGGCTGACCGCCGCTCCGGTGGCGCGGCCGCCGGGGTATTTGGAAAACGGTGAAGGCGGAAGGCCCCGGACCTGCTCCGGGGCCTTTCACAATCCCAGCGCGGCCAGCCGGTCGGCGAGCGGCGCCGGGTCGTCCAGTTGCAGCCGCACCGGCAGGGCCAGCACCTTGGGCCGGAAGCTGCGCGGCAGCCGCACGGCATCCTTTTCCGTCGTCACCATCTGCGCGCCGACCAGCCGCGATTCGGCCTCGAGCCGGGTCAAAAGCTGCGGGGTGAAGGGCTGGTGGTCCTCCAGCGCCTCGGCGCGCACCACCTCGGCGCCAAGGCCGCGCAGGGTGGCGAAGAATTTCTCGGGATGGCCGATGCCGGCAAAGGCCAGCACGCGCTGGCCCTGCCAGTCCATGCCGGTCTGCAGGGGCGCCAGCCGCCCGGTCAGGTGCGGCAGGGGCAAATGCGCGCCCCAGGCGGCGGCGAAGCGTTCCTGGGCCGGCGGCTCGCCGATCGAAAGCAGCAGGTCGGCGCGGGCCAGGCCGCGATCCACCGGCTCGCGCAGCGGCCCTGCGGGCAGGCAAAGCCCGTTGCCGAAACCCTTGGCCGCATCGACCACCACCAGCGCCAGGTCATGCGCCAGGGCCGGATCCTGGAAACCGTCGTCAAGCAGGATCGCCTGCGCCCCGGCTGCGATTGCCGCCCGTGCGCCCGCCTGCCGGTCGTCCGCGACCCAGACCGGGGCAAAGGCCGCCATCAGCAGCGGCTCGTCGCCGACCTGGGCCGCCTTGTGGCGCGCCTCCTCGACCCGCAGCGGTCCCTTTTCGCGGCCGCCATAGCCGCGCGAGACCACATGCACCGCCACGCCCCGGCCCTGCAAGAACTGGGCCAGCATGATGGCGGTGGGCGTCTTGCCGGTGCCGCCGGCGTTCAGGTTGCCGATGCAGATCACCGGCACGCCCGGTCGCATCCGGGGGCCGCGCGCCAGGCGGCGGGCGGTAGCCTGGGCGTAAAGCGCACCCAGCGGCGCCAGCAGGCGGGCCCGCAGCCCCGGCTGCCGGAACCAGAAATCGGGGGCGCGGCGGCTCATTGCGGGTTCTCCATGGCCTCGATGACCGTATCGGCGATGCGGCCCAGCACGGCGGCGCCGCCGGTGCTGACCGACCAGGCATTGCCGGCCAGCACCGCTGCCTGGTCCGGCGCCGACAGGTCCGCGACCGCGCGCGTCAGCCCCGCCGCCTCGGTCACCAGCCGCGCGGCCGCGGCTCCGTCGAGCTGTACCCATTCCGGCCCATGCGCCTCGGTCAGCGGGCCGTGGATGATGGCCGAGCCAAGTGCCGCCGGCTCGAACGGGTGGCGCGGCGCCAGGCCCGGACCGGGCAGAAGCGTGCCGCCCATGAAGCAGACCGGCGCCAGCCGGTACCACAGCCCCATTTCCTGCGTGTCCTCGGCGATCAGCAGGTGATCGTCCGGCGAGGGGTCTTCGTCGTCCGAGCGCAGCACCGCGGCCAGGCCGAGCGCCTCGACCTCGGCCCGGACCTGGGGGATCGTCCCGGCCGGCAGCCCGGCCAGGATCAGCAAGGCGCGGTGATTGTGATGCAGCGCGGCCTGATGGGCGGCCAGCGCCGCCCTGGCCTCGGGCAGGGTGGGACAGGCCGCCAGCCAGACATGCCGGCCGGCAAGGATCTGGGCCAGGGCGCGCCGCTCTGCCTCGTTGGCGGCCAGGGGCGGCCGGGTCTCGGTGATCGGGCCGGTCAGCTCGATCCGGGCGGGCGGGGCGCCCATCTGCCGGGCGGCGGCGGCGGCGGTCGCGTCCGGGGCGAGGATGCGGGCGATCTTGCCCATCAGCCCGCGATCGACCGCGCCGCGCCAGGTTCCGCGCCGGGCATGGGCCGCCAGCCGCGCCTCGCACAGGATGACTGGCAGGCGCTGCTCGGCCGCGCCCGAGATCAGCGAGGCCGGAAGCTGGTCGCCCAGGACCAGCAGCACCCGCGGTTGCAGCGCCCGGATCATCTCGCGCACCGAGGCCGGATCGCGCGGCCGCGGCAGGAAGACGGCGCGCAGCCCGGCAGGCAAGGCGTCGGGGGCCAAGGGCGCGCCCAGAAAGGCAAAGCGCAGCCCCGGTCGCCGCGCCAGGAGCGCCCTGACCAGCGCGCCCGGCTGCGGCGGTTCTTCGGCCTGTTCGGCAAGATGCACCACGACCAGCGGCCCTTCGCCCGGCGGGGCATCGACGGGCTCGACCGGGCCGCCGGCCAGCGCCGCGCGGCGGCGCAGGTGCAGCCAGAGCGCCAGGGACGCGGTGGCATCGGCGGGCGGCATCGCGATTCGCGGGCGCCTAGCTGCCCAGTTCCTCGGTCGGGCTGACCTCGCGCTCCTCGTCGCGAAGCCGGTGCAGGTGGGCGATGAAATAGCGGGTATGGGCGCTGTCCACGGTGCGCTGCGCCTCGGCCTTCCAGGCGGCATGGGCCTGGGCGTAGTTCGGAAAGATGCCGACGATATGGATGTCCTTGGTGTCGCGGAACTCGGTGCGGGTGGGGTCGACAAGTTCACCGCCGAAAACGAGGTGGAGGCGCTGTGCCATCATGTTCTCCTGGGTTCGGATTCCGCCGCGAACCTATCCGAGCCGGGCAGGGGAACCAAGGCGATTTGTTTAAAATCGCCCGCGCTTGGCGTTTGCTGCGAAAGCGGCGCCGGATTAGGCATCTTGCGGTGCAAGCCGCACCCCCGGATGGGCCCGAGCGTGGTGGTCAGGGCTGTTCGGGCGGCAGGGAAAGGCGAACCGGTGCGCCTTTCCCTGCTTCTTTTTCGGATTGCGGGGCAGGGGGCGGCTGGTGCTTGCAACGAATATGCCGCCGGCAGGGCTGGAAGGGATTGGCGGTGCGGATGGGTCGATGGCAGGTCGCAGGACCACGAGGGGGGGGATATGGTGCGGGCGGCGGGACTCGAACCCGCACAGGCTTGCGCCCCAGGGAGTTTAAGTCCCATGCGTCTACCATTCCGCCACGCCCGCGCCGGGCATTGGCTAGCGGGCGGGCGGGGGATTGGCAAGCCTCGGTCGCCGCTGGTGCCGCAGGGCGCGGGCTCAGAAGCTGCGGGTCGGCCGGTCGAAGACCTTGCGCCCCATCAGCGAGCCGACCAGATCCACCATCAGCTTGGCGGTGCGGCCGCGCTCGTCCAGGAACGGGTTCAGCTCGACCAGGTCGAGCGAGGTCATCAGCCCGCTTTCGTGCAGCAGTTCGCAGACCAGATGCGCCTCGCGGAAGGTGGCGCCGCCGGGGACGGTGGTACCGACGGCCGGCGCGATCGAGGGGTCGAGGAAATCCACGTCCAGGCTGACATGCAGCATGCCGCTCTCGGCCCGGACCCGGTCCAGGAATTCGCGCAGGGGTGCGATGATGCCGCGTTCGTCGAGCACGCGCATGTCGTTTACCACGATCTCGGTCTCGCGCAGCGCGGCCAGTTCGGGGCCGTCCACGCTGCGGATGCCGAACATGCAGATGTTGCGGCCCGGGATCGGCGCCGGAAAGGCGGGGAACGGTTCGAATCCCGGCCGCCCCGAGGCATAGGCCAGCGGCGTGCCGTGCAGGTTGCCCGAGCCCGTGGTCTCAATGGTATGAAAATCGCTATGCGCGTCCAGCCACAGCACGAATTGCGGCCGTCCCGCCGCGCGGGCATGGGCCGCCACCCCGGCGAGGGTGCCAAGCGCCAGCGCGTGGTCGCCGCCCAGGAAGATCGGCATCCCCTCTTCCATCGCGGCGCAGCCGGCGGCACGCAGCGCCTCGGTCCAGGCGACGATCTCGGGCAGGTGATGGACGGCGGGGTTGGCGCAGGTCTGGCCGCGGCCGGCGGCGGGGCGCAGGTCGCCGCGATCCTCGACCGTATGGCCCAGCTCGGCAAGCGTCGAGGCCAGCCCCGCCACGCGATAGGCGGCCGGACCCATCAGGCAGCCGGGCCGCCGCTGCCCCTCGTCCACCGGGGCGCCGATCAGGATGCAATGGGTCATGCGCGTTCCTTCCTGTCTCCTGCCTTCCGAAAAGAACATGCCCGGCGGTGGAAAGTCCACAGCCGGGCAGGCAGGCGTTTCGGGAAAAAAGGGACGCCTAGAAGTTCGCCGTCACGCCCAGCCAGAGGCGGCGGCCCTCCTGGACGGTGTTGAACTCGGCCTCGCGAACCTCTTCGTTGAAGACGTTGTAGACGGCCGCGTTTAGGGTCGCCATCTCGTTGATTCTGTAGTTCGCGCCGATGTCGACCGTGGTGTAGGGTGAATATTTGCGCCCGGTCTGGCCGTTGATCTCGACTTCGCGGCCGTTGCTGCCGATGCGCAGACCCGAGGCGATTTCCGAACCGTGATAGTTCGCCGACAGCCAGCTATCCAACCCTTCCACCGGGGTCATCCAGTCAAAACGCAGGCTGGCCATGTGTTCCGGCGTGCGCGCCAGCGGGAAGCCTGCAAATTCGCCGGTCTTCTGCTCGGACTTCGTGTAGGTATAGGAGGCGCGCGCCGACAGGGTCGGGGTGATGTCCCAATCGCCTGCCAGTTCCAGGCCGCTGATCTCGGCCTCATCGACGTTGAAGTTCTGGATAACGCGGCGGTAATACAGCCCGCCGTCAGTCCCGAGATACTGCGGTCCCCCAGTCCAGTATCCGTCTTCAATGCCATTGGCCGGGTCGTTGTCGCCGACACCCAGGCTTTTTTGCTGAAGCTTGTTGTCGAACTTCGTATGGAAGGCCGTGGCGCTCAGGGTGAAGGCGTCGGCCTCATAGACGGTGGACAGCTCGAAGTTCAGGGTTTCTTCCGGCTTCAGGTTCGGGTTGCCCAGGATGACGGCGCAGGAAGGCGGCGTGTTGCTGGCGCAGCCGGCGCCGCCGCTGGTATAGGCGTAACCAGGAATGATCGAACGCAGCTCGGGCGTCTTGTAGCCGGTCGAGATGCCGCCCTTCACGGTCAGGTTCTCGGTCGCGTTCCAGACCCCGTAGATACGGGGTGCGACATGGCCGCCATAGAATTCGTTGTCGGTATAGCGCAGCCCCAGGGTCAGGGCGAAATCGTCGCGCAGACGCCATTCGTCCTCGACATAAAGTGACCATTCGTCGCCCTGGAACTTCTCGTCACGGGGATCCTCGCCCGGAGCCACGGCGCCGGGGTTCTGGTCGGTGATTTCGGTGCGGATGAATTGCCCGCCAACGGTCAGCCGGTGTTCGCCGTTCCAGGACAGGGTCCGGGTCGCTTTGCCGTCCAGGACCGAGTTGCGTACTTCCGGCGAGCGCAGGTTCTCGACGAAATCGGCGCCGGCCGCAGTCCTGCTGTAGGAGGTGCGTTCGCCGGTTTCCTGCGAGAAGCTGAGCTCGGTATCCAGATCCGCAAAGCTGCCCTTGTGGGTCAGCGACCAGTGGTCGCGGTCATGGTCGCGATAACCCAGGTCGCCATAATCCTCGGCGGTGATCTGGGTGCGGCCGGCCTCCAGCAGCACCTGGTTCTGGTCATCTACGTGCCAGGTCAGCCGCGCGCCCAGGTCGTAATCGTCCGATCCGCCGGGACCACCCGAAATCGACGAGGCGTCCTGGTCGAGCTTGCGACCCCAGACTTGCAGGCCCAGCACGTCGGCGACCAGCGGGCCCGAGGCGTAGAACGAGGTCTGCCGGCTGTTTTCGAAGCCTTCCTCGTCCTGGACGACCGTCTCGACCGAGACTGAGCCGGTCCAAGTGTCGGCGACCGGCTTGGTGATAATGTTGATCACGCCGCCCATGGCATCCGAGCCGTAAAGCGAGGACATCGGCCCGCGCACGACCTCGATCCGGTCGATGGCGGCGATCGGCGGGATGAAGCTTTGCTCATAGCCGGCATTGCCGTTTACACGCGAATCGCGGGTGCTCTGGCGTTTGCCGTCCACCAGGATCAGCGTGTATTGCCCCGGCAGGCCGCGGATGAAGATGTCCGATTCATTGGCGGTGCCGGTGGTGACGACGCCTTGCACCTCTTTCAGCGCATCGGTCAGGCTGGTGAAATTGCCCTTTTGCAGTTCCTCGGCGGTGATGACCGAGATGCTGGCGGGCGCTTCCTTGATGTTCTGTTCGAACCCGGCGGCGGTGATGACGATGTTGTCCAGGACGACTACATCGGCATCTTCCGCTTGCGCCAGGGCCATCGCAGGCACGCAAAGCGCCGTCAGCGACAGCAGGGCCGCGCGCATGTTGCGGCTACCGCAGGCGCGGGCTGGGGGAAATACGGGAAAGGACGGCATCGACACCTCTCGACAACAGGAACAGGTTTTTGCCTGGGCCGAGAGGGCGAGAGGGGAATGCCGTGACCTGGGTAGCTGCCGGCGGTTAATCAGCCACCCTTTCCCAGGACAAGGGACCATCCCGCCCAGGAAGGACTCTGTGGCGCGAATGCCACAGAATCGCGTCGCCTTGCCGCAAGGCGTGGAGCAAGGTCAGCCGCGGATGCCCTTGAAGCGGTCCTGCCATTCGTCGCGTTGCTCGTCGCTGATCTTGGCGAACAGAACATCGGGCACGGTGAAGGCATGGCCGGCGGGCAGGGCCTCCAGCGCGGCACGGACATCGTCGGGCCAGATGCGGTCCTGGGTCCGCATCGCCGCCAGCATCGCATCGGCCGCAAAGGGGATGAAGGGCGCCGACAGCACCGCGTAAAGCCGGATCAGGTTCAGCCCCAGCCGCACCTGCATCGCCGCGCGGTCCGGGTCGGTCTTGAAGGTCGACCAGGGTGCCGCCGATTGCAGGTATTCGTTGCCGAGCACCCAGATCGCGCGCAGCTCGGCGGCCGCCTTGCGGATCTCGATATGGTCCATGAAGCCTTCATAGGCGCGGATGCGGGCGGTCAACGCCTCGACCAGCGCCTCTTCCTCGGGGCCGTAGCTGCCGCCCTCGGGGATGGTCTCGCCGAATTTCGAGCGGCAGAACTTGGTGATGCGGCTGACGAAATTGCCCAGCACGTCGGCCAGATCCTTGTTCACCGATTGCTGGAAATTCTCCCAGGTGAACTCGCTGTCGCCCGATTCGGGGGCGTGAGAGAGCAGCCACCAGCGCCAGTAATCGGCGGGCAGGATCGACAGCGCCTGGTCCATGAACACGCCGCGTCCCTGGCTGGTCGAAAACTGGCCGCCGTCATAGGTCAGGTAGTTGAATGACTTGATGTAGTCGACCAGCTTCCAGGGCTCGCCCGAGCCGATGATCGTGGCCGGGAAGCTCAGCGTGTGGAAAGGCACGTTGTCCTTGCCCATGAACTGCGTATAGGTAACGTCCCCGGCACCCTCGTCGAGCCGCCACCAGCGGCGCCAGGCGCTGTCGGGCTCGCCGCGCTTGTCGGCGCCCTCGGCGGTGGCAGCGATATATTCGATGGGCGCGTCGAACCAGACGTAGAAGACCTTGCCCTCCATTCCCGGCCAGGGCTGGTCGCCCTTCTTCACCGGGATGCCCCAGTCGAGGTCGCGGGTGATGCCGCGATCCTGCAAGCCGTCGCCGTCGTTGAGCCATTTCCGCGCGATCGAGGTGGTCAGGATCGGCCAGTCGGTCTTGCTGTCGATCCAGGCGGCGATCTGGTCCTTCAGCGCGCGCTGGCGCAGGTAGAGATGCTTGGTCGCCCGCACCTCAAGGTTGGTCGAGCCGGAAATCGCCGAGCGCGGCTCGATCAGGTCGGTCGGATCGAGCTGCTTGGTGCAGTTCTCGCACTGGTCGCCGCGCGCCTTGTCATAGCCGCAGTTGGGACAGGTGCCCTCGATATAGCGGTCGGGCAGGAAGCGGCCGTCGTCGATGGAATAGACCTGCCGCTCCTCGACCTCGGCGATATAGCCGTTCTCGTCCAGCTTGCCGGCGAAATGCTGGGTCAGCACATGGTTGCGTTCCGAGGACGAGCGGCCGAAATGGTCGAAGGACAGGCCGAAATTGCGCGCGATTTCCGCCTGGATCTCGTGCATCTCGGCGCAATAGACGGCTATCGGCTTACCGGCCTTGGCGGCGGCAAGCTCGGCCGGGGTGCCGTGTTCGTCGGTGGCGCAGATGAACATCACCTCGTGGTCGCGGCCGCGCAGGTAGCGGGCATAGAGATCCGCCGGAAGCTGAGAGCCGACAAGATTGCCGAGGTGCTTGATCCCGTTGATATAAGGGATCGCCGAGGTGATGAGATGCCGCGCCATGATCCGGTCCTATTATTCTCTGGCGCTTCTTTATCCAGCACCGGCGGCGAAGGCCAGCGGTTCGCACGGTTTTCGCCGCGGGCCGGGCCGCCGGGTCAGCAGGGGGCGTCCCGGCAGGCCAGCGCCTTGCGGATGACATCGGGCACGCTGGCGCTGAGCGGCAGGCGGCCGGCCAGGATGTCCGCAACCGCCACCCAGCGCGCGTCCAGCGCATCGTCCGCCGCCACCGGCTCGCCCGCGACATGGTCGCAGAGCACCGCCGCCAGCAGGAAGTGAAAGCGCAGTGCGCCGTCCGCGCCGCGCTCGATCACGTCGATATTGTCCAGATAGGCGCGGGGCCGGCCGGTGATGCCGGTTTCCTCGGCCAGTTCGCGGGCGGCGGCGGCCAGCGCGGTCTCGCCCGGCTCGACATGGCCGCCGGGAAAGCCCCAAAGCCCGGCATCGGGCGGATTGCGGCGGCGCACCAGCAGCGCGCGGGCCGCGTCGCCGCAGCCGTCCAGCGTGACGGCCAGCGCGGCGAGCCGGGGAAAATCGGGCACCTAGCGCCTGCGGTCGCGGCGCGAGCTCATCGGCTGGAAGGCCACGCCGACATGCGCCTCGCAATAGGGCTTGCCGGGCATCGAGGGCAGGCCGCAGAACCAGAACTTGTCGGTCGCCGGGTCGCCGATCGGCCATTTGCAGGTGCGCTCGGTCAGTTCCATCAGCGTCAGCTTGCGGGCGCGCTTCTCGACCTCGCGGACCGAGGCCAGCGCCTCGGGGCTGATCTCGTTGGCCGAGGGCTGGGGCGGCAGCGGCTGGCCGGCCGGCACGATGGGCCGGCGATTGAAGCTGGCCGGCTGCGGCGCGGGTTCGGGCGCCGGCGCGGGGGCGGCCGCAGCGGCGGGCTTGGGCTCGGGCGCCGGGGCCGGCTCGGGGGCGGGCTTGGGCTCGGGCGCGGGGGGGCCGCGGTGACGGCGGGCTTGGCGACGGGTTCGGGTGCCGGATCGGCGCCTTCCTCGGCGCGATTCGACAGGCCCAGGCGATGCACCTTGCCGATCACCGCGTTGCGGGTCACGCCGCCCAGCTCCTTGGCGATCTGGCTGGCCGACTGGCCTTCGGCCCACATGCGTTTCAACGTCTCGACGCGCTCGTCGGTCCAGGACATGGCTTGCCTTTCCTGCGCCGGGATGCGTCCCGGCGCTCTTCGTGCTAGTGGCTTCAATTCCGCAAGACCCGGCCTTAAATCCGGGGATAGCCAGATTTACCCATCCGAGCCCGCAAATTCAAGGAGCCCCGATGCAGCCAGACCCGACCAGCCCCGGATTCCGCCAGATGGGTGTGCGCCGCTTTGGCCGGGTGAACTGGCTGGGCCTTTATACGCTCAGCCGGCGCGAGATCATGCGCTTCATGAGCGTCTGGCAGCAGACCATCTTTGCGCCGCTGATGACCTCGGCGCTGTTCGTGATCGTCTTTGCGCTGGCACTGGGGCAAAACCGCGGCGAAGTCATGGGCCTGCCCTACCTGGCGTTCCTCGGCCCCGGCATCCTGATGATGACGGTGATCCAGAACGCCTTCGCCAATACCTCCTCCAGCATCATCTCGGCCAAGATGCAGGGCAATATCGTCGATACGCTGATGCCGCCGCTCTCGGCGGGCGAGATCCTGGCCGGCTATCTGATCGGCGCCGTGGCGCGCGCGCTGATCGTCGCCGCCGCCATCGCCCTGGGCATGGCACTGGTCATCGGGCAGGGGGTGGCGCATCCCTTCTGGGCGCTGACCTTCGTCGTGCTGGGCGCGGCGCTGATGGGCGGGCTGGGGCTGCTGGCCGCCATCGTGGCGCAGAAATTCGACCAGATGGCGGTCATCACCAATTTCATCGTCACGCCGCTCTCGTTTCTGTCCGGCACCTTCTATTCGGTCGAGGCGCTGCCCGAGCCCTTCCGAGCATTGGCGCATTGGAACCCGATCTTCTACCTGATCGACGGCGCGCGCTACGGCATCGCCGGGGTTTCCGACGCGCCGGTGCTGCGCGGGCTGGCGGTCTGCGCGCTGACGGTGGCGCTGGTGCTGTTCACGGCCTGGCGCTGGCTGGCCTCGGGCTATCGGATGAAGCCCTGAAAACCCCGTTGCATGGGACACGCTTCCGCGCTATGCGACGAAGCATGATCACGCGGACCATCCAGATCGCCCGTCCCCGACGTTGACGCCCTCAACGTCCGATCCCGCCTGCCTTTCCGCCTTTCCGTCAGCCATGGTGCCGCCAAGCGGCCGTTCCCAGAGAGGGTAACTCCATGATTTCGCACGTCCTGCCGACCTATAACCGCGCGCCCATCGCCTTCGAGCGGGGCGAGGGCTCCTGGGCCATCGCGACGGACGGGACGCGATACCTGGACCTTGGCGCCGGTATCGCGGTGAACGCGCTGGGTCACGCCAACCCCGACTTGGTCGCCACACTGACCGAGCAGGCGAACCGCATCTGGCATGTCTCGAACCTCTACCAGATCCCCGAGCAGGAGAAGCTGGCGGACCTGCTGGTCGAGCATACCTTCGCCGATACCGCTTTCATCACCAATTCCGGCACCGAGGCGGCAGAGCTGGCGATCAAGATGGTGCGCAAGTACTGGCACGAGCAGGGCGATCCCGACCGCTACGAGATCCTGACCTTCGAGGGCGCCTTTCACGGCCGCTCGACCGGCGCCATCGCGGCGGCGGGTTCGGAAAAGATGGTCAAGGGCTTCGGCCCGCTGATGCCGGGCTTCCGCCAGCTGCCCTGGGGCGACATGGAGGCGCTGAAAGCCGCGATCTCGGACCGCACCGCCGCCGTCATGCTGGAGCCGGTGCAGGGCGAGGGCGGCATCCGCCCGCTGCCCGATGCCGACCTGCGCCTGATCCGCCAGCTTTGCGACCAGACCGGCGCGCTGCTGGTGCTGGATGAGGTGCAATCGGGCATGGGCCGCACCGGCAAGCTGTTCGCGCATGAATATGCCGGCATCACCCCCGACATCATGATGATCGCCAAGGGCATCGGCGGCGGCTTCCCGCTGGGCGCGGTGCTGGCGACGGAAAAGGCCGCCGCCGGCATGGCCGCGGGTACGCATGGCTCGACCTATGGCGGCAATCCGCTGGCCTGCGCGGTCGGCGCCAGGGTGATGCAGATCGTCGCGGCGCCCGAGTTCCTGGCCGAGGTGAATCGCAAGGCCGCGCTGTTTCGCCAGAAGCTCGAGGGGCTGGTGGCCGCGCATCCCGATGTCTTCGACTTCGTACGCGGACAGGGGCTGATGCTGGGCCTGAAATGCAAGGTCGCGCCGGGCGACCTGGTCAAGGCCGGCTACGGCGAGCATATCCTGACCGTGGCCGCGGCGGACGATACGCTGCGCCTGCTGCCGCCGCTGACCATCAGCGATGAGGAGATCGCCGAGGCGGTCGTCCGGCTGGACCGGGCGGCCGGAAGGATCGATGGATAGGTTCGGCTTCCGGCCGGTCACGCGCGCCGATCTGCCCATGCTGGCGGATTGGCTGCGCCAGCCCGAGGTCGCGCGCTGGTGGCGCGGGGCCGAGAAGGAGCTGGCCGGGATCGAGGAAGACCTGGACGAGCCGGCCATGCGGCAATGGCTGGCGCTGATGGACGGCGCGCCCATTGCCTATGCGCAGTTCTATCCGGCGCATCACTGGGGCGCGCCGCATTTCGCCGGCCTGCCGGCCGAGGCGCTGGCGATCGACTGTTTTTCCGGGCCCGGCGGCTTCGGCCATGGCGGGCTTTGGCTGCGCGCCCTGGCCGACACGCTGCTGGCCGAGGCGCCGGTCCTGGTCATCGACCCCGAGCCCGACAACCTGCGCGCCATTCGCGCCTATGAAAAGGCCGGCTTTCGCGGCGAGGAGCTGCGTCCCTCGGAGGATGGAACTCCGGCGCGCATCATGACGCGGCACCGATGAGGAGAGGCCGATTTCCGTCACGACGCGGGGCCTTTGGCCTTGACCTCCCCCAGGCAAAGCGGCTTGCTTGCCGGACCAATCCGAAAGACAGTCACACATGAACAGTTTCCTCGACATCCATACCACCGACAGGTCCGATCTGCGCGACATGATCGATTCCGCGCGCCGGATGAAGGATGCGCGCAACGGCCAGCCCAAGGGTGCGCCCGACGCCGATTTGCCGCTCAGGAACCGCATGGTGGCGCTGATCTTCGAAAAGCCCTCGACCCGGACCCGCGTCAGCTTCGACCTGGGCGTGCGGCAGATGGGCGGGCAGACCATGGTGCTGTCGGGCAGCGAGATGCAGCTGGGTCATGGCGAGACCATCGCCGATACGGCGCGGGTGCTGTCGCGCTATGTGGACCTGATCATGATCCGCACCTTCGAAGAGGCGACGCTGCTGGAGATGGCGGAATATGCCAGCGTTCCGGTGATCAACGGGCTGACGAACCGCACCCATCCCTGCCAGATCATGGCCGATGTGATGACCTTCGAGGAGCATCGCGGCCCCATTGCCGGCAGGAAGGTGGTCTGGTCGGGCGACGGCAACAATGTCTGCTGCTCGATGATCCATGCCGCCGGGCAGTTCGGCTATGACTTCACCTTTACCGGCCCGCCGACGCTGGACCCCGAGCGCGAGGCGCTGGAGTTTGCCCGCGCCCAGGGCGTGCAGGCGGTGATCGAGCGCGATCCGGTCAAGGCGGTCGAGGGCGCCGACCTGGTGGTGACCGATACCTGGGTGTCGATGCACGACCCGCAATCGGCGCGCGAGCGGCGGCACAACCAGCTGCGCCCCTATCAGGTGAACGAGGCGCTGATGGCGCGTGCCAAGTCTGATGCGCTGTTCATGCATTGCCTGCCCGCGCATCGCGACGACGAGGCGACCAGCGCGGTGATGGACGGTCCGAACTCGGTCATCTTCGATGAGGCCGAGAACCGGCTGCATGCGCAAAAGGCCATCATGCGCTGGTGCCTGGGTCTTTGACCCGGTCCGCAGCGCATCCCGATCCTTTCAGGGCCGCCGGGAGGTGGGGGCCCTGCGCCTGTGGCAGGGATGTCATGTGTCAAAACCTTTGATCTACGGCGTCAAAAGGTTTGAGCCCGTTTTTCGTGGGATCAGGTGGGAATACCCATGCGCGTTGCAGGCAGTGGTCCTATGCCAGCAAGATTTGAGAGCGGCACCATACATCCGTGAGGCCGCTCCGCTGCTTCCAGTATGCGCTCGATGAGTTGTTGAGCCTTTGGACCCCGCCATTGTCCCAACAGCGATGCCCGGGCGTTTTGCATTTTCACGCCCGATTCTTGGCACCAAGCGTGCAGCGATGTGCCGCGAGCAGCAAAAGCCACGCAGATTTTGAGATGGTGCGCGGGAAGATTGGCATGATAGGTGTTAGAAGCTGAAAAAGCGCCCTCATCAGGTCATATTATAACCTAATGAGGTATAATGAGCCACTCCGCGATCATTGGGCGGGCTCTGGGGTGACTTAAGCCGCTCTCTGGCTCTGCCGGTCGGTTTCGCTCTGGTTGACGCAGACCGCGGCGGGCGGCTGTCCGCCATGGGCGGCGCGAGGCCGCTCTGGTGGCTGCAGAAGGCGATCCATCTGCCGGCGCCGGCCTTGGCCTGCGCGCCGGTCTCCCAGGCGTGCGGGTAGGCGCATTCATGCATCAGGGATCGCCGGAGGCGCTCGATGAAGACGGTGTCGAGACAGCGCCCCTGCCATCCATCGAGATGCGGGTGCCGGCCCGTTTCAGCCGATCAACCCAAGCGCAGGACGTGAACTGCGAAGCTCGATCGGCGTTCATGATCTCGGGTGGGCCACAGTGGTGGACCGCCTCGTTTCGGGCCGCAACGCAGAAATCCGCCGCCGGCGTGTTCGAGATGCGCCAGGCCAGCAGCTTGCGGGGGAACCGGTCCATGACGGCGACCGGGCAGAGGCAGCCCCGCCGCATCGGCAGGTCGGCGATGCCGGCGCACCCGACCTGGTCGGGTTGCTCGACCCGCCCCCCAGCGGATAGGGATAGGTCTTGCGCCCGGGCGCGGGCCTGCTGGCAGCGGGTTTCCGGCGGATCGGCATCAAGCGCATGAGCCGCATCAGCCGCCGGCTGCGCGTGACGTTCACGGCATGGCCTTCGTTGTGCAGGGGCCGGGTCATCTGCTGCACGCCGTCATCTGCTGCACGCCGTAGCAGGGCGTTTCCGGAAACTGCCGGTCGATCAGCCGCATAGGGGCGAGGTTCATCCCGGTCTCGTCCCTTGCTGCGCAACAGGACGCGGACCGCGGGATCGAGGACCGCGGGATCGACAGCAGGCGGCATGGCGCCCCGAGCGACAGCGCAGGACGGGAGCGTTCAATCATCGCGTTCGGGATCGGCCTTGAACCGGTGGCGGCTTCGATCCCTCGTCACTGGCCGGTCCAGGGCCTGGGCTTTCCGGACAGGAAGCGTTGGCGCCGGCCGGCTCCCCGATCCGGGCGTGCAGCGACCGCATCGTGGCCTCATCGATCTCGGCCTTCTTCCCGCCGCGTTCGAAGATGTCCGATGCCCCTTCGAGCAGCGCCTTCTTCCATTGATGGATCATCGTCGGGCGCACGCGGTATTCCGCGGCCAGCTCCGGCACGATGCGCCCGCCCTTCGCGGCCTCCGGCGCACCCGAGCCTTGAAGCCCGCGTCATGGTTCCTGCCTTTCGGCATCGTCCGATCCCCTCGTCCCTGGAGACCAGAAGACGGCGGATCGCAGCTTGCCTCACTGTCCGATTCTCGGCGGATGGCTCAATATGAACTGGTTGAGATCGCATGTCGTCGTGGTTTCCGGACCGTGGATGTGATCGACGACGATCTCGGCCGCTCCGCCAGCGGCATGGTGGCCCGGCCCGGCTTCGAGAAGCTTGTCACCGCCTTGTGCGCCGGGGAAGTCGGCGCCGTGCTCTGCTTTGACGCTTCGCGGCAGGCACGCAATGGCAGGGACTGGCACCACCTGCTCGAACTGTGCGGGCTTGTCGAGGCGCGTGTCATCGACCTCGATGGGCTCTCACGATCCCTGCCTGCCGAACGACCGCCTGCTGCTCGGCATGAGGGGTAGCATCAGCGAGTTCGAGCTCGGGGTGATCCGGGCGCGCATGCTTGACGCTGCCCGGGCGAAGGCGCGCCGTGGCGAACTTCGGATCAGCGTGCCGCTCGGTTACATCCGGCATCGCGAGACCGGCCTCGGCCTCGATCCTGACTTCCGGCTCCAGCAGGTCATCCGGCTGGTCTTCGAGCGGTTTCGCCAGCTCGGCAGCGCACGGCAGGCGCATCTGTCGCTGGCGGCGGAGGGGGTGGTCTTTCCACGCCCCTCGGACGGCAAGCGCCTGACCTCCTTCGACTGGACAGCGATCCGCTACCGCAACGTCATCGGGATGCTGAAGAATCCCTTCTACGCCGGGGCCTATGTCTATGGAAAGAGTGAGAAGCGCATCGAACTGGTCGACGGCCGCGCCCGCAAGTCCTACGGCCATGGCAAGCCGCCGGAGGCGTGGGACGTGTTGATCCGCGATCATCATGCCGCCTATATCGGTTGGGCGGAATACGAGCGGAACCGGATGCTGCTCGCAGCCAATGCCTATGGACGTGCGGGAGGATAGAAGTCCGGGCGGGGCGGCCGTGCCCTTCTTGCGGGCATGCTGACCTGCGGGCGCTGTGGCCGCGGCCTGGCGGTCGCCCCTGCCGGCGCCCCAGCCTAGGCGGTGTCTTCATTTAGGCGATCGCTGCCATTGCGCAGGCGAGGTCGACGAATGCCTTTAAGGAGGCGACGGTTTTCTCGCATCGGAGCGCGATCCGGCGGAATCGTTTGAGGCGGTTGAAGAAGCACTCCACAAGGTGGCGTTCCCCGGAGAGCGCCCGATCCAGCGGCCGGCTTCCGGCGCGGCTTCGGTTGCGCTTGATCTGTGCGGTGGCGCGCAGGTCGCCGGCGATGAAGCGGCGCAACGCCTCGGTGTCGTATCCGGCGTCGGCGATGACATGGCCGCCGCCCGCAAGGCCGCGGATCAGCCCCCGGGCCTGCGGGCTGTCGGCCCAATGGCCCGGCGTGATCGCGAACCGGACCGGGAGGCCAAGCGCGTCCACCGCAGCATGGATCTTGGTCGTCAGCCCACCCCGAGAGCGGCCGATGGCGTGAGCCTCAAGCCCCCGTTTTGCGAGGTCGCATCTGCGTGGACCTTGGAAATGGTGGCATCGACCAGCACATATTCGAAGTCGGGATCGGCGCTCAACTCCCTGAAAAGACGCTCCCAGACCCCGGCGCGGGACCAGCGGCGGAACCGGGTGTAGACGCTCTTCCAGTGCCCCGGTTCCGGCGGCAGGTCGCGCCAGGGCGAAGCACCTCGTGCCAACCACAGGATCGCGTCGATGAACAGCCGATTGTCCGCAGCGCTGCGGCCCCGATCACCAGCCTTGCCGGGCAACAGAGGCCCGATCCGTTCCCATTGCTCGTCTGTCAGCGTCCGCCTGCTCAAGATCGCCTCCGTTTTCGATCTTGAAACAGAACTCAGACAGTATGGGAATCCTTAAATGAAGACACTACCTAGCGCGGATTCGACTTAGTCCGGGTCATATCCGGCGGGCTCGAAGTAGTTCCGGCATTCCTCGGGGGTGAAGGCGGATAGACAGTCGGCGACGGCTGACCAGAGATCGTCAACGGTTCTGGCAGCGACCTTTCTGAGCAGTGCCTTGAGCTTGGAGAAAGCCATCTCGATGGGGTTGAAGTCCGGCGAGTATGGCGGGCGGAACAGGAGCCGTGCTCCAACTTTTTCGATGGCGTCGCGCACGCCGCTGATCTTGTGGGCGGGCAGATTATCCATGACCACGACGTCACCGGGGCGCAGCTCTGGTGCGAGCACCTGCTCGGCATAGGCGAGGAAGGCTGGTCCGTTCATTGGCCCATCGAGCAGCATCGGTGCCGCCATGCCAGATAGCCGCAGGCCCGCGGTAAAGGTGGTGGTCTTCCAATGTCCGTGTGGAATGGGCGCCCGGCATCGCTCGCCACATGGCGCTCGTCCTCGCAGCCGCGCCATCTTCGTGGATGCCGCGGTCTCATCGATGAAGATGAGCCTCTCGGGATCGAGATCGAGCTGGCCGTCGAACCAGGCTATGCGGCGGCGCAAGACATCGGGACGCTGCTGCTCTGAGGCATGCGCCGTCTTTTTTTGGCCGTCTTTTTTTGAACGTGATGCCGCGCCGGTCAAGAAACAGCCAGACCGTCGAGGGCGCCACCCGCACGCCGCGCTCGCCAGCAAGGCGCTCGCCGATCTCAGCAAGAGTGATGTCCGGTGTCTTCTCGATGAGGCCCAGAATGAAGGCCTCGTGCGTATCAAGCTTCGAGCGCGACGGCTGTCCCTGCTTGCGCGCTTCCATCTCGCCGGTCTCGCGATAGCGGCGATACCAGGCCCCGGCCGTCGAGATGCCGATGCGGAAGCGTCGTGCCGCCTCCCGCGTCGAAACCCCATCTTCGATCGCGGCAATTACCCGACCGCGAAGGTCTCCGCTCAGGCTCCTCGTCTCAGGCTCCTCGTCATCATCTCCTCCTGGCAAATCACAGGAGCAGTGAATCAGACATTGTTCATCGCGTGAATCCTCAAAGCGACCCGGTGTTGGTCAAATTCGCTCTAGGCGTCCGACCTATCGCTGCGATCGGCCCAATCTCATGCTCGGCCTGCTGCGCTGTCTCAGCTTCGGCGGATCCCGTGTGGACGCCGCGATCGCATCGGAGATACTGCGGGTGGTCGAGCCGATGGCGGTCGAGGCCGCGCTGGAGGCAGAGCGGATGCACAGGGAAGGAGAGGCCGAGCGCCGGCGCATAGCCGAACTCGGCCTGCAGCAGTCAGAATACGATGCTTCGCTGGCGGAACGGCGCTATGCCGCCTGCGACCCGGAGAACCGGCTTATCGCGGCCCAGCTTGAGAAGCATTGGGAAGCCATTGATTTTAAACACCCGAAAAATTGCAGAGTCTCAAACCTTTTGTCATCCATCATCACGCCGGGGGCGCGACTCCCCCGGGATATTTGGACAAGGGAGAATGACGGGGGGGCCGGGGCCGTTCAGTTCTCGCGGAAGGCACGGGTGAAGTAATCCGTCAGGGGCTTGGCCAGATAGGCCATCGGGCTGCGTTCGCCCGTCTGGACATAGACCTCGACCGGCATGCCGGGCATCAGGTCCAGCCCCTTCAGTTTTTCGGCCTCGGTGGCGGGGATCGTCACCTCGCCGCGATAATAGGGTACATGCGTGGCCGGGTCGACCAGGGTGTCGGGGGAGACGCGGCTGAGCATCCCGTCGATCTCGGGCGTGGTGCGCGACGAGAAGGACGAGAAGCGCAGCACCACCCTTTGTCCGGGTTGGACCTCGTCGATATTGATGGTGGCGATGCGGGCGGCGACCAGCAGCGGCCGGTCCTGCGGGATGATGAACAGGATCGGATCGGCCGGGCGGATCACCGAGCGCGGGGTGGTGATCTGCAATTCCTGTACCACGCCCGAGACCGGGGCGCGGATGTCCAACCGGGCGATGCGCTCGGCCAGCGCACGGCGGCGCTCGGCCAGTTCCAGCTCGCGATAGCCCAGTTCGCGCAGTTCGGTTTCGGCGACTTCGCGGCGGGTGGCGGTCTTTTCCAGCCGCGACAGGTCGATTTCGGCCAGCTGCGTCACGGCGCGGGCGCGGGTCGCCGTCGCCTCGCCCAGAAGCCCGTCGAGCCGGGCGGCCTCGCGTTCCAGCGCCAGCACGCGCGGGGCCTGCGCCAGGCCCTTTTCCAGCAAGGACCGCTGGTCGCGCAATTCCTGGGCGATGAAGCCGCGCTGCTGCTCCAGCGCCTGGGTTTGCGCGTCCACGCCGCCGATCTGCGACTGCACCTGTTCGGATTGCTTGGCCAATTGGCCCAGGGATTGTTCGAGCGTGTCGAGCCGGGCCTGGAACAGGCTGGCCTGCCCCTCCATCAGCGCGGCGAGTTCGGGGCGGTTGGCGGCGGCCTCGACCAGTTCCTGCGGGAAGGCGATCCGCTTGCGGTCGGCGCGTTCGGCCTCGAGCCGGCCGCGGCGGGCGAGGATCTCGAAATACTGGCCCTCGACGATGGCGAGCTCGGTCCCCAGAAGCGCGCCGTCCAGCCGGATCAGCGGCTGGCCGGCGGTCACGCTTTCGCCGTCATGGATCAGGATCCCGGCCACCACCCCGCCATCGGGGTGCTGGACGACCTGGCGGCGCTGCTCGACCTCGACCTGGCCGGGTGCGACCACAGCGCCGGCGATACGCGCGGTCCAGGACCAGAGCCCGAAGCCGCCGACCAGAACCAGCATCGCCGCCAGCCCCAGGATGACCGGGCCACGCGCCGACCAGTCGGGGCGCCTGGGCGGTGGGGATGGCCCCGGGGCCGGATGCGGCCCGGCGGAAACGCGGGCCACGTCGCCGGGCATGTCGTCGGCCGGCGCGCGGCCGGATCGGTTCGGATCGCTCATGTCACCCCTCCGCCGTGGCCCTGGGCACGGGCGATCTGCTCGGCGTTCTTGACCAGGGATTTCAGCACCTCGTCGCGCGGGCCGAACGCACGGCGCAGGCCCTGGTCCAGCACCAGCAGCAGGTCGCATTCGGTGATCGCAGCCGGGCGATGGGCCATGATGATGACGGCGCCGCCGCGCGCCTTGATGGTGCGGATCGCCAGGTTCAGCGCCGTCGATCCCTCATTATCGAGATTCGAGTTCGGCTCGTCCAGGACGAAGATGACCGGGTCGGCGTAAAGCGCGCGGGCCAGGCCGATGCGCTGGATCTGGCCGCCGGAAAGCTGCCCGCCGGCCTGGCTGACGCGGGTGTCGTAGCCCTGCGGCAGGTCCAGGATCATGCGATGCGCGGCGGCGGCCGTGGCGGCGGCGACGACGCGCTGCGGATCGGGCTGGGGCGAGAGGCGGGCGATGTTCTCGGCGATGGTGCCGTCGAACAGCGTGACCTGCTGCGGCAGATAGCCGATCAGCCGGCCGAGTGCGTCCGGGTCGTATTGGTCCAGCGTCGCCCCCCCGAGCCGGATCGAGCCCGAGGCGACGGGCCAGGCGGCGATCAGCGCCCGCGCCAGCGTGGTCTTGCCGGCGCCCGAGGGGCCGATCACCCCGAGCGCCTGGCCGGGGGCAAGGTCGAAGCTGACCCCGCGCAGCATCGCCGCGCCCTGGCCGGGGGGCACGACGGCCAGGTTGCGCAGCTCGAGCCGGGCCTCGGGCCGGGGCAGGGGCGTGCGCTGCGCGACCGGCGGGTGGCGCGACAGCAGCTCGGCCAGCCGTTTCCAGCCGTCCTGGGCGCGCTGGACCATGGACCAGCCGCCCACCACCTGCTCGACCGGGGCCAGCGCCCGGCCCATCAGGATCGACGAGGCGATCATGGCGCCCGGCGTCACCTGCTGGCGCAGCACCAGCCAGGCGCCGGCGGCCAGCAGCGCGCTTTGCAGAAACAGCCGGAAGGTGCGGGAGAAGACGGTGAAGCCGGTGGCGCGGTCGCTGGCGCGCAGCGTCGCCTCGGTCGCACGGTCGCGCGCCGCCTGCCAGCGGCGGAAGGCCGCCGCCCGCATGCCGAGCGAGCCGATCAACTCGCCCTCGTCGCGGTAGAGGTCGGACATGCGCTCGGCCGATTGCGCGGCGACGCCGGCCTGCTGCAGCAGATCGCGGCTGAGCCATTGGTTCAAGAGCGTCGCCGCGACCAGCACCGCCATGCCCGCCGTCGCCACCGCGCCCAGGATCGGGTGGAAGATGAAGACCGCTGCCAGGAAAAAGGGCGCCCAGGGCAGGTCGAACAGCGCCATCAGCACCGGCGAGGCGATCAGCCGCTGCACTGCCTCGAGGTCGCGCATGCCGCCGCGCACCACAAGGTCCGAGCCGGCGGCCTGGCCGTCCTGAAGCGCGGCGGTGAAGACCCGCCCCTCCATCCGGTCCTGGAAACGGGCGGCGATGCGGGACATCACGCGGTTGCGCGCCAGGTCGATCACCCCCATCAGCGTGAACAGGAACGCGACCAGCAGAAACAGGGCGGTCAATGTTTCGACCGAGCGGCTGGCCAGCACGCGATCATAGACCTGCATCATGAACAGCGGCCCGGTCAGCATCAGCAGGTTCACCGCAAAGGAAAACAGGCCGACAATGGCGTAAAGCTGCCAGGCCAGGCTGCGCGCGGATTGCAGTTCGCGCTGGCCGTCATGTCGCATCGGCGGCAAGGCCATGCCGGTTCCTTCCTCGTTACCATGACCGGGCTTGCCCGGAATCGCCCCAGCGCATATCCCAAAGCGCAGCCGTGAAACAGTCCGCCGCCGCCCCGCCGTCTGCCCCGAGGCGAATCGCCGCCGGTCCGACCAGTCTTAGCTTCAGAAGGTTATCAAAAGCTTGCCTGCGTGGAATCTCCCCCTGCTTCTTGTCGCGGCCGTCGTGCTGGTGGCCTGTTCGAACCGCGACGGTGACGGCATCCATGACCCTTACGAACCGATGAACCGCAAGGTCCATGCCTTCAACCGCGGGATCGACGCGCATGTCGTCAAGCCGCTGGGCGCAGGCATGTCGGGCGGCGAAGGGAGCGGGATCGGCAGCCATGTCGTCGCGGGCCTTGGCAATTTCGGCTCGAACCTGGCACAGCCGGGCAGGGTGGTGAACCACTTGCTGCAAGGCAAGCCGGGGCCGGCCGCGCGCATGACCCTGCGGTTCCTGGTGAACACGACGGTCGGGCTGGCGGGCTTTCTCGATCCGGCCGCCAGCGATTTCTCCCTGCCCGAGGAGGACACGGATTTCGGCCAGACCCTTGCCACCTGGGGGGTGGGCGAGGGGGCCTATCTGGAACTGCCGCTGATTGGTCCCTCGACCCAGCGCGATGCGGCGGGCCGCGTCGTCGATCTGGTCATCGACCCGATGCGGGGCTGGCTGAACCGCGACCAATACCTGATCGGCATGGGGGCACGCGTCGCCTCAAAAGCCGGTGAGCGGGGCCGTTTCGGCGATTCCGTCGATTCCATCCTGCACGAAAGCGCCGATAGTTATGCCCAGACGCGGCTGATCTGGTTGCAGCATCGCCGTCACGAACTGGGCGAGGAAGGAGAGCACATTGACCCTTATGCCGAATGAAACCCGCCGCGGGTTCCTGGGCCTGGTCGGCGCGGGGCTGGCCATCGCCGTCCGGCCCGCCTGGGCGCTGGACACCGGCGAGGCGCGGGCGCTGATCGAGAAATCCCTGGGCGAAGTCTATGCCGTGATCAATTCCGGCCAGCCGCCGGCGCAGATGTATCGCGCCTTCGAGGCGATCTTCGCGCGCTATGCCGATGTCGAGATCATCGCCCGCTCGGCCCTGGGTCCGGCGGCGCGCCAGGCCGGGGCGGCCGAGTTTGCGGCCTATCGCCAGGCGTTCCAGGGCTATATCGGGCGCAAATACGGCAAGCGCTTCCGCGAGTTCATCGGCTCGAAGATCGAGGTCACGGGCGCCAGGCCGGTGAAATCCTTCTTTGCCGTGACCTCGGTCGCCTATCTCAAGGGTCGCAGCCCGATGGAAGTGGAATGGCATGTCTCGGACAAGTCCGGGAAGAGCCGCTATTTCAACATCATCATCGAGGGGGTGAACATGCTCGCCTCGGAACGGGCCGAGATCGGGGCGATGCTGGCGCGGCGCAAGGGCGATCTGGCGGCGCTGACGGCGGACTTGCAGCAGGCAGGCTGAGCCCCGGCGCGCGTCCCGGCGCCAAGGACAAAGCGGCTTCTTCGTTCCCCAAATACCCACCGCGGCGGCGCGGCCGGGCGGGCACAGTGATGACGCCTGCGGCCTGCACGAAAAACAGGAAGGCCGGTCCCGCGGAACCGGCCGTTCCTCATTCCTGATAGACACCCTGGATGCCGCGCAGCGCCTGGGTCAGCGCGTCGTCGGCGCCGGGCGGCGGCATCTCGGCTTCGGGGCCGCTGGTGATGGTCTCGGCCGGGAAGGTGGGCGGGCCGCCGGGCGTCTGCACGCCGGGATCGGGCAGGGCGCGCCCGGCCCCGTCCCCCGGCTGCGTCTGATCCTGGCGCTGGCCTTGCGGCAAGGGCTGGCCAAGCGCCTCGGACAGCGCCGCGGCCAGGGGATCGGCCGCGCCATCGCCGCCGGTGCTGACCACCTGCGGGACGGCACTGTCCGGGTCGAAGGCGAAACTGCCCAGCGATTCGACCGGCAGGCCCTCGTGGATCTCGGCCATCACCGCCTGCCAGATCTCGGCCGGCAGCCCGCCGCCGGTCACGCCCTTCAGCGGCGTGTTGTCGTCATAGCCCATCCAGACGCCGGTGACATATTGCCCGGTGAAGCCGATGAACCAGGCGTCGCGATAGCTCGAGGTGGTGCCGGTCTTGCCCGCCGCCGGACGGCCCGACAGCCTGGCGCGGGTGCCGGTGCCGCGCTCGATCACCTGCTGCATCATGCCGATCAGCTCGCGCGCCGCCTTTTGCGAGATCACGCGCTGGCCCATGCCGCCGGCCTGGCCGATCAGCGCCTGGTCGTCGCCCTTGATGCGCAGCTCCACCAGGCCGTAGGGGCTGACGGCGGTGCCGCCGTTGCGGATGCCGGCATAGGCGCCGGTCATCGCCAGCAGCGTCGATTCCGAGACGCCCAGCCCCAGCGAGGGGCCGCTGGCCAGGTCGCTGGCAAAGCCGAAATCCTGCGCCACGCGGCGCACGGCATCGCGGCCGGCGATTTCCTGCAGGCGGATGGTGGCGGTGTTCAGCGATTGCGACAGGGCGCGGGTCAGCGTCACCTCGCCCGAATAGCGGCGGGTGTAGTTCTGCGGCGACCACGGTCCCGAGCCGCGCACGTTGATGGTCAGCGGCGCGTCCAGCACCGTGTCGTTCGGGCTGTAGCCCTGGTCCAGCGCGGCGGCAAAGACGAAGGGCTTGAAGCTGGAGCCGGTCTGCCGCTTGGCCTGGGTCGCGCGGTTGAAGGTGCCGGTCGCGGTATTGTCGCGCCCGCCGATCATGGCGCGCACGGCGCCGTCGGGCGACATCACCACCACGGCCGCCTGCGCCTTGGAGCCCTCGGCGACCTTTTCGTCGAAGATGCGCTTCAGCGCACGTTCGGCGGCGCGCTGCACGCGCTGGTCGAAGGTGGTGGTGATGGTGACGTCCTCGGTCGTCTCGCTGGTCAGGAAGCCGGGGCCGGATTCCATTACCCAATCGGCAAAATAGCCGCCGGCCCGCGCCGCCGCCGCCTTGGACAGCGCCGCCGGTTGCGCCTTGGCCTCGGCGAACTGCCTGTCGTCCAGATAGCCCTGGTCATGCATCAGCCCCAGGATCACCGTGGCCCGGTCCTGGGCGCGCTGCAGGTTCGAGGTCGGCGCGAAATAGCTGGGCGCCTTGAGCAGCCCGGCCAGCATCGCCGCCTCGGCCGCGTTCACCTCGGCGGCCGACTTGTCGAAGTAACGCTGCGCCGCCGCCTCGAAGCCGCGCGCCCCGGCACCCAGATACGAGCGGTTCATGTAGATGTTCAGGATGTCCTGCTTGGAATACTTGAACTCCATCGCCAGCGCATAGGGCACTTCCTTGACCTTGCGCCAGATCGAGGACTTGCGGCACTCGGCCTCGAACTCGGCCTCGGATTTCCAGCGGATCGGGTCGAAGCTCTCGCCCAGGCACAGAAGCTTGGCGACCTGCTGGGTGATGGTCGAGCCGCCGTTGCCCTCCAGCGGGCCGCGGCCGGCGGCCAGGTTGATCTTGATGGCGCTGGCGATGCCCTGCGGGTCCACGCCCGGATGGCGATAGAATCGCTTGTCCTCGGTGGCGACCACCGCGTCCTTCAGCACCGGTGCGATCTTGTCGGCGCTGACCATGCCGAAAGTTTCGCCACGCCAGGCAAAGACCCGGCCCTCGGTGTCCAGCATGGTGACGGAACCGCGGGCACGGCCGTCGAAAAGCGCCGCAGGTTCGGGCAGCGTGGTGTAATAATAGAAGCTGGCGGCCAGCAGAATCAGCGCCACCGTCAGCCCCAGCCGCCAGAAGGCGCCCCAGATCACCCGCCAGACCAGCGCGATGATTCCGGCGATTCCCCGCGTCACCACATTGCCGCCGCGCCGCCGCCTGGGGGGCTTGCCAGGGGATGATCCGCCGGTTCGTTTCTGCGCTTTCTGAGGGGCTTGGTCGAAATTGCGCTTGTCCGCGACGATGCGGCCCTTGCCGGTCGGTTTCTTCATGCCTGCTTTCCTGCCCGGCCGATTGCTCCGGCCCATTGGCGCGCAACATACATCAAAGCCAGGGGCTTGAGAACCGAGATGACCTATCAGTGAACTGCCCCCGCAGGCTGCAGAACCCGGCATTCCTGCCCTTATTTCGTGCAGGCGAGGGGCGGGCCGGGCCGAAAGCTGCACAAACCTTGTGCCTGGAGGGGGGCGGCGGGTTTCCTGACCGGGACATGGAACTGCTGCAACGCAGAAAGAAGGTGCAGGAAACATGATGAGACCTACCGCGATCAAACCCATGATCCCGGCGCTCGCCCTCCCGCTGATCGGGCTGGCGGTGCCGGCCCTGGCGCAGGATGCCGAGGCCCCGGCGGCGACCGTCGAAACCGTCGTCGAGACCCTGGCGCCCATCGTCGACAAGGGCGACACGACCTGGATGATGATTTCGGCCATCCTGGTCATGGCCATGTCCATTCCGGGGCTGGCGCTGTTCTATGGCGGGCTGGTGCGGGCCAAGAACATGCTCTCGGTGCTGATGCAGGTCTTCACCATCTTCTGCATCATGTCGATCCTGTGGGTCTGTTTCGGCTATTCGCTGGCCTTCACCGGCGCCGGCTCGGCCGAGGAGGCGACCTGGCTCACGCCCTTCATCGGCGGCCTCTCCAAGGCGTTCCTGGCGGGGGTGGACAGCGCGTCCCTTGCCGAGACCTTCACCACCAATGTCTATGTGCCGGAATATGTCTTCATCATCTTCCAGATGGCCTTCGCCTGCATCGCGCCGGCGCTGATCGTCGGCGCCACGGTCGAGAGGATGAAATTCGCGGCCGTGCTGGCCTTCGTGGTGATCTGGTTCTTCTTCTCCTACCTGCCCATGGCGCATATGGTCTGGTGGTGGGGCGGGCCCTCGGCCTATGACGCGCCGGGCGGCTTCCTGTTCGGCCATGGCGACCTGGACTTCGCCGGCGGCACGGTCATCCACATCAACGCCGGCGTCGCCGGGCTGGTGGCGGCGCTGGTCGTCGGGCCGCGGCTGGGCTACGGCAAGGAGTTGATGGCGCCGCACAACCTGCCCTTTACCTTCCTGGGCGGCTGCCTGCTGTGGATCGGCTGGTTCGGCTTCAACGCCGGCTCGAACATGGAGGCCACCGGCACCGCCGCCATGGCGATCCTGAACACCACCGTCGCCACCGCCGCCGCCGCGCTGGCCTGGGCCTTCGGCGAATGGCTGCTGCGCGGCCACCCCTCGCTTCTGGGCGGGGTCTCGGGTGCCATCGCCGGCCTCGTCGGCATCACCCCCGCCGCCGGCTTCGTCGGCCCGATGGGCGCCATCGTCATCGGCCTGGCCGCGGGCTTCCTGTGCATGTGGTTCGTCGTCAGCCTGAAGGCGAAGCTGGGCGTGGACGAAAGCCTGGACGTGTTCGGCATCCACGGTATCGGCGGCATCGTCGGCGCCATCCTGACTGGCGTCTTCGCCGCGCCGTCGCTGGGCGGCTCGGGCATCTACGACTATGCCACCGAATCGGTCGTGGCCGGCTATGACATCGCCGGCCAGGTGATGACCCAGACGTTGGGCGTGACCGTGGCGGTGGTCTGGTCGGCCGTGGTCTCGTTCATCGCGCTGATGATCGTTAAGGCGGTGATCGGCCTGCGCGTCTCGGGCGGCGACGAGCGGCAGGGCCTCGATGTCACCACCCATGGCGAGAACGCCTATAACAGCTGAGGCAGGGCTTCAGGCAAAAGGAAAAGCCCGGCTTCTTGCCGGGCTTTTTCGTCGGCGCGGGGCTTGATGGTCAGGACAGGCGCGAGACCACGAAATCCGCCAAGTCCGCCAGGATGCGGCGCAGGGGCTGGTCGGGCGCGGCTTGCAGCGCCGCCTTGGCGCGGCCGGCCCAGGCGATGGCATCGGCGCGGGCGGCCTCCAGCGCCTCGCGGCGGCGCAGGATCTCCAGCGCAGTGGCCAGGTCGGCCTCGTCCTGCCGGCCCTGGCCGATGGTGCGTTCCCAGAAGGCGCGCTCGGCCTCGTCGGCGCGGGCGATGGCCTTGATCACCGGCAGAGTCAGCTTGCGCTCGCGGAAATCGTCGCCGACATTCTTGCCGATCGTGGTGGTCGAGCCGCCGTAATCCAAGAGGTCGTCGACGATCTGGAAGGCGATCCCCAGCGCATCGCCGTAATCGAACAGCGCCCGCTGCACCGCCGGGTCGGCGCCGGCCACCACCGCGCCTGCCTCGGTCGCGGCGGAAAACAGCGCCGCTGTCTTGCCGCGCACGATCTGGATATAGGTGTCCTCGGTGGTCGAGACGTCCTGCGCGGCGGTCAGCTGCAGCACCTCGCCCTCGGCGATGGTGGCGCTGGCATTGGCCAGGATGCGCATGACCTGCATGCTCTCCGTATCCGCCATCAGCTGGAAGCTGCGCGCGAACAGGTAATCGCCGACCAGCACGCTGGACTTGTTGTCCCACAGCAGGTTGGCCGTCGGCCGGCCGCGCCGCTGCCGGCTTTCGTCGACCACGTCGTCATGCAGAAGCGTTGCGGTATGGATGAACTCGACCGCCGCGGCCAGCAGCACATGGCTGTCGCCGCCATAGCCGCACAGCCGCGCGGCCGCCAGCACCAGCATCGGCCGCAGCCGCTTGCCGCCGGCCTCGACCAGATGCGCGGTCACTTCCGGAATGCGGGGGGCGTGGCGGCTGGCCATGCGTTCGCGGATCAGCGCATTGACCCGGCCCATATCCCCGGCCAGTTCCACGGAGAGCCGGTCGAGCGGCTTGGAGACGTTTTCGTTCATGCCCATCAGCGATCCCCTTTCGCTGCCAGCCATTGCCACGCCATGGACACATGCGCAACAGCCGCGTAACTTTGCTGTGTCATGAAAGAGCTTCTGCGCACCACCGATCCACTTCTCATCACCCGCGCCGCCGACCTGCTGGCGGCCGAGGGGATCCATGCCTTTCCGCTGGACCAGCACATGAGCGTGCTGGAAGGTTCGCTGGGCATCCTGCCGCGGCGGCTGATGGTGGCGGATCGCGACCTGTTCATGGCGCGCGCCATCCTGCGGGACAATCGCATCCATCATGACTGAACTGCGCGAGGACGGATTCCTCGGCGGCCGGCTGCGCATTGCCCAGCCCGCGCAGGGCTATCGCGCCGGGGCGGATGCGGTGATGCTGGCGGCGGCCTGCCCGGCGCGACCCGGCGACAGCGTGCTGGAACTGGGCTGCGGGGCAGGGGCGGCGCTGTTGTGCCTGGGCGCGCGGGTGCCGGGCCTGCGGCTGGCCGGGCTGGAACTCCAGCCGGCTTATGCCGAGCTGGCGCGACGCAATGCCGCGGCCAATGCCATTCCGGCCGAGCTGCATGAGGGCGACCTGGCCCGGATGCCTGCCGCCCTGCGCGGCCAAAGCTTCGACCATGTGATCGCCAACCCGCCCTATTTCACCGGCGGCCCGCCGGCGCCCGATGCCGGCCGCGGCCGCGCCCGGCACGAGGCCACGCCCCTGCCGCTGTGGATCGAGGCCGGGCTGCGCCGGTTGCGGCCGGGCGGCTGGCTGACGCTGATCCAGCGCAGCGAGCGGCTGGCCGAGATCCTGGCCGCGCTTTCGGCCGCGGCCGGGGCGATCACGATCCTGCCGGTCGCGGCGCGCGAGGGGCGCGAAGCGGGGCGGATCATCGTCGCCGCGCGCAAGGGCACGCGGGCGCCGCTGCGCCTGCTGTCGCCCTTTGTCATGCATGCAAAACCGTTACATTCGGCCGATGAAGAAGACCTGACCGGGGCCGCACAGGCGGTTTTGCGCGAGGGTGCGGCACTTTCGCTCGGCGGGCCGAATTTTCGGTGACAATGTGACGATTCTATGCTGCAATCCCTTGGTTCGATCAATCCAAGAGGAGGACGGAATGTCGGTTGAATCCCATGTGCAGGAGCTTCGCCGCAAACATCAGTCACTTTCGAACGCCATCGAGGCCGCGCATCGCAGCCCCGGCACGGATGACCTCACCATCGCCCGGATGAAGAAGGAAAAACTTCGCCTCAAGGAAGAGATCACGCGCCTGTCGCATTGACCTGCGGCGCGGGCGGGCCCGTGCCCGCCCGAAGGCCAGGACCATGGAATGAGAAACGGCCCGCGACATCTCGCGGGCCGTTGCCTGTCGGGGGAGCCGGCTCAGACGAAGAACTGGCCGCCATTGGCGCTGATGGTCGAGCCGGTGATGAAACCGGCATCCTCGGAAGCCAGGAAGACCACGCAGCGCGCGATTTCCTCGGGCTCGCCCAGGCGGCCGACCGGGATCTGGGGGATGATGCGCTCGTTCAGCACCTTCTCGTCGATGGCGCGGACCATCTCGGTGCCGATATAGCCGGGGCAGATCGCGTTCACGGTGATGCCGGCACGGGCGCCTTCCTGGGCCAGCGCCTTGGTAAAGCCCAGGTCGCCTGCCTTGGCCGCCGAATAGTTCGCCTGGCCGGCCTGGCCCTTCTGGCCGTTGATCGAGCTGATGTTGACGATACGGCCGTATTTGCGGTCGCGCATGCCCGACCAGACCGGATGGGTCATGTTGAACAGGCCCGTCAGGTTGGTGTCGATGACCTCTTTCCACTGCTGGGGGGTCATCTTGTGGAACATCGCGTCGCGGGTGATGCCGGCATTGTTGACCAGCACGGCGATGGGGCCAAGCTCCTCCTCCACCTGCTTGATGCCCGCCGCGCAGGCGTCGTAATCCGCCACCGACCATTTGTAGGTCTTGATGCCGGTTTCCTCGGTAAAGGCGCGGGCGGCATCGTCATTGCCGGCGTAATTCGCCGCGACCGTATAGCCGGCCTCCTTCAGCGCCTTCGAGATTGCCGCGCCGATGCCGCGCGACCCGCCGGTCACAAGGGCCACTTTTGCCATTTTTCGTCCCCCTTTGAAAATGGTCGTGAAATTGTGTTACCGAACTGGCACGGCGCGCGCAAGATAGTTGCGCGCGCCTTTTCGGGTCAGGGGCGCTCGAGGCACAGGGCGACGCCCATGCCGCCGCCGATGCACAGCGTGGCCAGGCCCTTTTTCGCGTCGCGGCGCTGCATTTCGAACAGCAGCGTGTTCAGGATGCGGCAGCCCGAGGCGCCGATGGGATGGCCGATGGCGATGGCGCCGCCGTTCACGTTCACGATCGAGGGATCCCAGCCCATGTCGCGGTTCACGGCGATGGCCTGGGCAGCGAAGGCCTCGTTCGCCTCGACCAGGTCCAGGTCGCCGACCGACCAGCCGGCCTTTTCCAGCGCCTTGCGGCTGGCGGGGATCGGGCCGGTGCCCATGATCTGCGGGTCCACACCGGCGGTCGCATAGGAGGCGATGCGGGCCAGCGGCGTCAGGCCGCGGCGAGCGGCCTCGTCCTCGGTCATGACCAGCACGGCGGCGGCGCCGTCGTTCAGGCCCGAGGCATTGCCGGCCGTCACCGTCCCCTCCTTGCTAAAGGCGGGGCGCAGCTTCTCCATTGCCTCCAGCGTGGCGCCGTGGCGGATGTATTCATCGGCATCGACCACCGTCTCGCCCTTGCGGGACTTGATGGTCACGGGCACGATCTCGTCGGCGAACTTGCCGGCCTTCTGCGCAGCCTCGGCCTTGTTCTGCGAGGCGACGGCGAACTGGTCCTGCTCGGCCCGCGAGATTTCCCATTTGCCGGCGACGTTTTCGGCCGTGGTGCCCATGTGGTAATCGTTGAAGGCGTCCCAGAGCCCGTCCTTGATCATGGTGTCGAGCATCTTCATGTCGCCCATCTTCTGCCCGGCGCGGATATAGGCGGCATGGGGTGCCAGCGACATGGATTCCTGGCCGCCGGCCACGACGATCCTGGCGTCGCCCAGCAGAACCTGCTGCGCCGCCAGCGCCACCGTACGCAGACCCGAGCCGCAGACCTGGTTGATGACCCAGGCCGCCGATTCCCGCGGGAAGCCGGCCTTGATATGCGCCTGGCGGGCGGGGTTCTGGCCCTGGGCGGCGGTCAGCACCTGGCCCAGGATGGTTTCGGACACTTCGGAAGGATCGATTCCGGCGCGCTCGACGACCGCTTTCAGGACGATGGCGCCAAGCTCATGCGCCGGCAGGTTCGCAAAGGATCCCAGAAAGCTGCCGACGGGGGTGCGGGCAGCGGAAACGATTACGGCTTTGGTCATGACGGGCTCCTTCCCAGATGGCCGAAAATATTCGGTTACAGGAAGACTGTTTGCCGTTTCGTTACCCGAGGTCAAGCGGACTTGATGCTGTGCTGCTGCCAATAGGCGGCATGGCCGCGAGGCTTGGGCGCCCGTTCGCGCAGGCCGGCAAGCCGCGTGGTCGTGACGCCTGCCAGGCCGATCCGCGCCGGCCGGCCGGTCGGTCGGGAAATCGTCCGCCATCGCTCTGGACCGCGGGCCAGGGCGCCGCCGGTCACCATGGCGGCGGCGGGCATTTCTACCGCAGGGTGAATCGGGTTCAGCTGCGCCGGGCGGCGGTGCTGGGCGATTTCCAGGGCGGCACGATGGTCGGGGCGCCGAAATAATAGCCCTGCAGGCAGTCTATGCCCATGTCGATCAGGAAGGCCGCGTCCTCGGCCGTCTCGACCGATTCCGCGACGGTGAACATGTCGAAATGCCGGGCAATGGATTGCAGTGCCCGCGCCAGCACCTGGTTGTCGCGCTGCGTGGCGATATCGCGGACGAACTGTCCGTCGATCTTGACCATGTCGAAGCAGAAATCCCGCAGGTAGCGGAACGAGGTATAGCCGGCGCCGAAATCGTCCAGCGCGAAGCTGACGCCCTGGGCCTGCAACTCCTGCATGAATTGTTCGACCAGCTCGGGCATGCCCATGGCCGAGCTTTCGGTGATCTCGAGGATCAGCCGCTCGGCGATGCTGACATCCCCGGCGATGCCCTTGCGCAGGGTGCGCAGCCAGGCCGGATAGCCGATGGAGCGCGCCGACATGTTGATCGAAAGCCTGAGCGAGGGCGCTTCGGCCAGGGATTTCAGCCCCAGCGACAGCGACAGGCAGTCGATCTGCCGTCCCAGTTCCGTGGTTTCGGCCAGCGGCAGGAAATCGCGCAGCGGCACGATGCGCCCGGTTTCATCGATGATTCGGATCAGCCCCTCGTGGAAGGCTGCGTGGTCGGTGCGATCCGCCTGCACCACCGGCTGATAGGCCAGGACGGCGTCGCCGCGCGAGACCGCCCGCCGCACCGTCGCCATTGTCACCCGCGCCTGCCGGTCCACGGCGAAATCCAGCGGAGAGCCCATTTCCAGTCGCGAATCGATTTTGTCGGTCATGCCAAGACTCCTGTCATCCACGGCACGCTGGCGATCATCTCCTAAGATCGCGTAAACTGAAGCCGCATTCTCGACTCGAGGTTAACGGATCCTTGCCCGACCTGTCCGAACGCTGCGCCTGGTGCGGCTCCGACCCGCTTTACGTCGCCTATCACGACCATGAATGGGGCGTGCCGGAATACGATTCCCGCGCGCTTTGGGAAAAGCTGGTGCTGGACGGTTTTCAGGCGGGGCTGAGCTGGATCACCATCCTGCGCAAGCGCGAGGCCTTCCGCGAGACCTTCGAGGGCTTCGACCCCGAGCGCGTCGCCGCCTGGGGCGAGCCGCAGATCACGCGCGCCCTGCAAAACCCCGGCATCATCCGCCATCGTGGCAAGATCGAGGCCGCCGTCCGGGGCGCCCGGCTGTTCCTGGAGATCGAGGCGGGCGAGGGGTTCTCGCCCTTCATCTGGTCCTTCGTCGGCGGTCGGCCGATCCAGAACCATTTCACCGCCATGAGCCAGGTTCCCGTCAAGACCGCGGAATCCGAGGCCATGGCCAAGGCATTGAAAAAGCGTGGCTTCAACTTCTGCGGGCCGGTGATCACTTATGCCTTCATGCAGGCCTGCGGGCTGGTCAACGACCACATGACCCATTGCCCGGCCCATGCCCGCGTCAAGGCGCTGTCGCCTGCCTGACCAGTTCCTTGGCCGCCTCCGAGGACCAGTCGGCGCCGCCGATCAACCGGGCGATCTCGTTGCCGTCGCGGTCGATCAGCACCGTCACCGGCATGCCCATCACCCCCATTTCGCGCGCAAGTTGCTGGCGCGGGTCCAGATGCACCGGCAGATGGGTGATGCCTTCCTCGTCCAGGAATTTCCTGACCGCGGGCGGCGGGTTGTGGCCGGCGGCAATGGCCAGGACCTCGAAATCCTCGCCGCCCATCTCGGCCTGAAGCGCGTCGAGCGAGGGCATTTCCTCGCGGCAGGGGGCGCACCAGGTGGCCCAGAAATTCAGCAGCACCACCTTGCCCCGCCAGTCGGCCAGGCTGTGCGTGCCGCCCTCGGGGTCGGTGAAGCCGGTTGCGGGCACCGGGGTCGGATCGGTGGGCGCCAGCTTGGCAAGCCCGCCGTCACGGGCGGCCTGCCAGTCGATTTCGCCGGCAAATGCCGGGCCGAAACCCGCATTTGCACCGATCAGCAGCGCCGTATAAAGAACCAGCCAACGCATTCCACCCCCCGAAGGACAAGTCATGACCGAGCAGCCCACCACCGCCAACCAGATGTGGGGCGGACGTTTCGCCGCAGGCCCGGACGCGATCATGGAGGCGATCAACGCCTCGATCGGCTTCGACCGGCGGCTCTATGCCCAGGACATCCGGGGCAGCCGCGCCCATGCCGCGATGCTTGCGGCACAAGGCATCATCAGCACTAGCGATGCCGAGGCGATCGGGGAAGGGCTGCTCACGGTCTTGTCAGAGATCGAGGCGGGCGACTTCCCCTTCTCGACCGCGCTGGAAGATATCCACATGAACGTGGAATCGCGGCTCAAGGAGATCATCGGCGAGCCGGCGGGGCGGCTGCACACGGCGCGGAGCCGCAACGACCAGGTGGCGACCGATTTCCGGCTCTGGGTGCGCGACCAATGCGATGCGGCCATCCAGGGGCTCGATGCGCTGATCCGCGTCGCCCTGTCGCAGGCCGAGCGGGGCGCGGATTGGGTCATGCCCGGCTTTACCCATCTGCAGACGGCGCAGCCGGTCACCTGGGGCCATCACATGATGGCCTATGTCGAGATGTTCGGCCGCGACCTGTCGCGTTTCCGGGACGCGCGCAAGCGCATGAACGAATCGCCCCTGGGCGCCGCCGCCCTGGCCGGCACCGGCTTTCCCATCGACCGCGAGGCGACGGCGCGCGCGCTTGGCTTCGACCGGCCGATGGCCAACAGCCTGGACGCGGTCAGCGACCGGGATTTCGCGCTGGAGTTCCTGTCCTCGGCCGCGATCTGCGCCGTCCACCTGTCGCGGCTGGCCGAGGAGCTGGTGATCTGGTCCTCGGCGCAGTTCCGTTTCGTCACCATGTCGGACCGCTTCTCGACCGGCTCGTCGATCATGCCGCAGAAGAAGAACCCCGACGCGGCCGAGCTGATCCGGGCCAAGATCGGCCGCATCCTTGGGGCGGCCGTGGCGCTGTTCGTGGTGATGAAGGGCCTGCCCTTGGCCTATTCCAAGGACATGCAGGAGGACAAGGAGCAGGTCTTCGATGCCGCGGACAACCTGATGCTGGCCTTGGCGGCGATGACCGGGATGCTGTCGGACCTGACGGCGAACCGCGAGCGGCTGGAGGCGGCGGCGGGCTCGGGCTTTTCCACCGCGACCGACCTGGCCGACTGGCTGGTGCGCGAGGCCGGGCTGCCCTTCCGCGACGCCCATCACGCGACCGGCGCGCTGGTCGCCATGGCCGAGCAGGCCGGCATCGACCTGCCGGAGCTGACGCTTGAGCAGATGCAATCGGTCAACCCCGCGATCACCGCGGATGTCTATAACGTGCTGGGCGTGCATAACTCGGTCGCCTCGCGCATGTCCTATGGCGGCACCGCACCCCGGCAGGTGCGCGCCCAGATCGCCCGCTGGAAAGAGAAACTGGAGGAGAAATCCGCATGACGCAGCATCTGCTTTTGGCCGCTTTCGCGCTGATCCTGGCAAGCCTGGCCGCTTGCGGCGTCGACGGCGCCCCGACCCGTCCCGAGCCCGCCCGCGAAACCGTGCCGGAACCCGGCGTGCATATCAGCGGAGAGGCGCGTTTCGGTGTCGTCACGCAGCTCTGAGCTGACGCCGCTGCGGCTGGCCTGGGCCGCGCTTGCGCTGGCCGGCCTGGTGGCGGCGCTGTGGCGGGGCGAGGCGTCGTGGCAGGGCGCGGGCGGGTCCGAGCTGGTGGCACACGCAACGCTGGCGCTGTGGTGCCTGGTCGAGACCATGCAGCGCCGCAACTGGGCGGCGCTGCTGACGCTGCCGGCGCTGGCGCTGGGGATCGGCTTTGCGCTGCCGCTTTATCTGTTCATCCGCTCTCGCAGGATCACCTGATGGATCACTTCAACTATGTCGATGGCTGGCTGCATGCCGAGGAGGTGCCGCTGGCCCGCATCGCGGCCGAGGTCGGCACCCCGGTCTATGTCTATTCCACTGCGACGCTGACCCGGCATTTCAAGCTGTTCCAGCAGGCGCTGGATTGGACCGACCACCTGGTCTGCTTTGCGGTCAAGGCGAATTCGAACATCGCCGTGCTGAAGCTTCTGGGCGACCTGGGCGCGGGCATGGACATCGTCTCGGCCGGGGAATATGCGCGGGCCAGGGCGGCAGGTGTGCCGGGCGAGCGAATCGTGTTCTCCGGCGTCGGCAAGCTTGAATCCGAGATGCGCATGGCGCTGGAAGGCGGCGTCCGCCAGTTCAACGTCGAATCCGAGCCGGAGCTGGAATTGCTGTCGCGCGTCGCCACCTCGATGGGCGTCGAGGCGCCGATCGCCGTGCGGGTGAACCCGGACGTGGATGCCAGGACGCATGAGAAGATCGCCACCGGCAAGTCGGAAAACAAGTTCGGCATCCCCATCGCGCGGGCGCGCGAGGTCTATGCCCATGCCGCGCGCCTGCCCGGCATCCGGGTGGTCGGCATCGACATGCATATCGGCAGCCAGCTGACCGACCTGGAGCCCTATCGCCAGGCCTATGCCAAGATGGCCGAGCTGACCCGCGCGCTGCGCGCCGACGGCCATGCCATCACCCGGCTCGACATGGGCGGCGGCCTGGGCATCCCTTACCGGCGCGACAACAACGCGCCGCCCCTGCCGATCGAATACGGCCAGGTGATCCGCGACGCCGTGGGCGACCTGGGCTGCGAGATCGAGATCGAACCGGGGCGCAACATCGCCGGCAATGCGGGCATCCTGCTGGCCTCGGTGATCTACCTGAAACAGGGCGAGGGGCGGGATTTCCTGATCCTCGACGCCGCCATGAACGACCTGATCCGGCCGGCGATGTATTCGGCCCATCACGACATCGTCCCGGTGCGCGAGCCGGCGCCGGGGGCGGAGGCCGCGCCCCATGACGTGGTCGGCCCGGTCTGCGAGACCGGCGACACCTTCCAGAAGGCGGTCGATCTGCCGGTGCTGGGGCCCGGCGACCTGGTGGCGCTGCGCTCGGCCGGGGCCTATGGGGCGGTGATGGCCTCGGAATACAATTCGCGGCCCTTGGTGCCCGAGGTCCTGGTCAGCGGCGATCAATTCGCCGTCATCCGGGCGCGACCGACGCTTGAGGAAATGCTGGGACGCGATACCATCCCGGAATGGCTTTAGGTATCGCTTCCTGCTGCGTGGTCGCCGGGGGTTTCACACCCCCGGACCCCCGTGGGATATTTGCCCAAGAAAGAAGCGGCCATGGCTGAACCGCGCCGCATCGGATGGGCGGTCGGACTGACCCGTGCCGGCATGTGGTGGGAGGCGCTGGCCGCGGCCTTCTGGCCCCTGGGCGTATTGCTGGCGCTGGTCCTGGCGGCGTTGGCCTTTGGCGCGGCCGAGCTTTTCTCCTCGCAGGCGCTGATGGGGCTGATGGGCCTGGTGGCCCTGGTCGCCGTGCTGGCTTTCGGCCGGGGGCTGCGGCGCTTTCGTCGACCCTCGGCCCTGGCGGCGCGGGTGCGGGTCGACCTGACCCTGCCGGGGCGGCCGCTATCGGCCCTGCGCGACCGCCTGGCCCTGGGGGCCGGGGACGAGGGTGCGGATGCGTTGTGGCGCGCGCATCTGGCGCGGATGCAGATGGCGGCGGCGGCGGCGCGCCCCGTGCCGCCCGATGCACGGCTGCGCTGGCGCGATCCGGCCGCCCTGCGGCTGGCCAGCGTGGTGGCGCTGGTCATGGCGCTGGTCTTTGCGCCGGCGGGGCAGCTGGGGCAGGGCCTTGCCGCCCTGGGCGCGACCTTCCGGCCCCTGCCCGAGGCGCGGCCTGGCGCCGAGGCCGGCCCGTCATGGGAGGGCTGGGCCGAGCCCCCCACCTATACCCGACGCCCGACGCTGTATCTGAACGCCCTGCCCGAGGGGCAGGGGCTGGAACTGCCCAAGGGCTCGAAGCTGAGCTTCCGGCTTTACGGCGAGGGCGCCGAGATCGCGCAGGACATCGGCGCGGCGGTGCCGGGCGGCGAGCCTGCCACGCCGGAGTTCATGGCCGAGCGCGACGGGATGATCGAGGTCGCCGGGCGGCGCTTCGACGTGACGGTGCTGCCCGATGCGGTGCCGGTCGTGGCGCCCGGCAAGGCGCCCGAGCGGCGTGCCGACGGTCGGCTGGTGCAGGAATTCACCGCCAGCGACGACAACGGCATCGCGGCGGGCCAGGCGGTCATCGTGCTGGACCTGGATGCGGTGGACCGCCGCTTTGGCCTGGCCCCGGAGCCCGAGCCGCGCGAGGCGGTGGAACTGGTGCTGCCGCTGCCCGCGACCGGCAGCCGCAAGCAGATCCGCGGCCGGCTGGTGGGCGACCTGGCGCGCCACCCCTGGGCCAATCTGCCGGTGACGGTTTCGCTGAAGGTCGAGGACGGGATCGAGCAGCAGGGCGTCTCGGCCCCCATGCGCATGGTCCTGCCGGGGCGGCGCTTCTTCGATCCGCTGGCGGCGGCGCTGATCGAGGTGCGGCGCGACCTGCTGTGGTCGCGCGACAATGCCGCCCGCAGCGCCCAGATCCTGCGCGCGGCGAGCTGGCAGCCCGAGGGTTTCATGGAGGAGGAGCTTTATCGCGGTCTGCGCGGCGCCATCGGCACGCTGGAATCCGGCAACCTGGGCGAGGAGGCGCGCAACAAGCTGGCGCAGCAGCTGTGGGATGCCGCCGTGGCGCTGGAGGATGGCGGGCTGGCCGATGCGCTGGAACGGATGAGCCAGGCGCAGGAGCGGCTGAGCGAGGCGATCCGCAACGGCGCCAGCCCCGACGAGATCCAGCGCCTGATGGACGAGTTGAAGCAGGCCACAGACGATTACCTGGACATGCTGGCCCAGCAGCAGGGCGAGGATCCGGCCGAGCGCTTCGACCGCTCGGCCCGGGACCGCCGGCAGATCACCGGCGACCAGATCCAGCAGATGATGGACGAGATCCAGCGCCTGATGAACGAGGGCCGCATGGCCGAGGCCCAGGAATTGCTGGAGCAGTTCAACCGCATGATGCAGAACATGCGGGTGACGCAATCCGAAGGCGGCGAGGGCGGCCGCCAGCGGCCGATGAACAGGCTGGCCGAGACCCTGCGCGACCAGCAGAAGCTGGCCGACGAGGCCATGCGCCAGATGCAGGATCGGTTCGGCCAATGGCAGCCGGGCGAGGAGGAGGGGCAGGGCAGCCAGGACAACCAGCAGCTTGCCGACCGCCAGCGCGAATTGCGCGAGGATCTGGGCCGCCAGCGCGGTCTGCTGCCCGGCCGCGGCACCCCGCAGGGCGAGGAGGCGCGGCGCCAGTTGGACGAGGCCGGCCGCGCCATGGAGGATGCCGAACAGGCGCTGCGCGAGGGCGATGCGGCCGGCGCGATGGAGCGCCAGGCCCAGGCGATCCAGTCCATGCGCGAGGGAATGCGGGCGCTTGGCGACATGATGGCGCAGGACCGGCAGCAGGGCCAGGACGGCCAGCCGCAGCAAGGCGGGCAGCAGGACGGCCCCGAAGGGCCCTCGGGCGATCCGCGCGGGCGGCGCGGGCTGGCGCAGCCCTATGACCGCCAGCCGCAGACCGATCCGCTGGGACGGGCGCTGTCGGGCGACGGCGGCTCGATCACTTCGGGCGATCCCCTGGCCGAGGGGGGGATCCCTCGCGCAAGGCCCGCGAATTGCAGGACGAGATCCGGCGGCGCAGCGGCGAACGCGAACGGCCGCGCGACGAGCGCGACTACCTGGGGCGGCTGCTGGAGAATTTCTGAAGACGCGCTGCCGGCCCTTGCGGCGGGGCCGTTCGGTTCGGCGAAGCCCCTATCGATCCAGGAGGCGGTCGTGGAGCCAGAGCCGGGCCTGGTCGACCTGCTGGCGCCAGTCGGCGAGCCAGCCGCCGCCTTCCTCGGCCGGGATCTGGGGAGCCAGCACATAGAGGATCACCGCCCCCAGCGCCAGCATCGCGGCAAGGCCGAAGCCCATGCCATAGCCGCCGCGCTGTCGGCGCACCGGCACCAGGGCGGGGACCGGCGCCTCGCGCGGGACGGTCGCCGCGGCGGTCGCTGGCGGCGTAGCCGCGGCCGGGATTTCCGGCAAGGCCGGACGGATCAGCGGCGCGACGGCCGGGGGCGGCTCCTCGGCCGTGATGGCCGCGTCGGGCCGTGGCGGGCCGGTGCGGGTCAGGGTCGCGGCCAGTTCCTCGGCATCGGGCAGGGCGGGGGCGACCGGCTCGGGCCGGTCCGGGGACGCGGGCCTGGCGGCAGGGGCTTCCGCGGCCGGGCTTTCCTGCTGGGGCACAGGCGGCATTTGCGGGTTGGCGGGGGCCTCCTTGCCGGCGACGGGTTCGGCAGGCGCCGCGGCGCTGCCGGTTTCGGTCACGGTGACGGCAGGCCAGTCGATCGGTGGCTCGGCCTTGGCGCGGCGTTCGCCTGCGGCAGGCTGTGCCGCGTCCTGTGCCGCCTCCTGTGCCGCTGCCGGGGTCGTCGCGGGAATGTGATCGGGGCTGGATTTTCGTGCCGGCGCCTCGCGGGCGCGCAACTCGCGCGCAGCTTCCTCGCGCAGGATGGCCAGCACCGATTCGTCCAGCGGCCGGTTCAGGACCGGGCGCGCCTGCGGGTCATAGGCGCCAGGGGCGGCGGCAGCGGCGGCAGCAGGGGCGGGCGGCGCGGATTTTCCCGCGCCGGGCTGGCGCCAGACATGGCCGCAGGCCGAGCATTCGACCTCGCGCCCCGAGGCGGGAATGGCGGATTCCGCGATCTCGTACTGGGCAGCGCAGCGGGGGCAGGTCAGGCGCATGGGCTGGTCTTTCGGCTCCGGTAGGGGGATGGTTTCGATCATGCGGGCGTCTCGCATTCGCCGCACGACTGTTCTATCAAGCCACGAACCGCGCGCCAAGCAGCCCGCTCGGAAAGGGACCACCAGTGATCGAGATGCAGAACCTGTCCTTCGGCTACAGCGGCAACGATCCGCTGCTTGCCGACATGTCGCTGACGCTTCAGCCGGGTTCCTTCCATTTCCTGACCGGTCCCTCGGGCGCGGGCAAGACCACCTTCCTGCGGCTGTGCTATGCCGACCTGCTGCCCAGCGGCGGGCGGATGACGGCCTTCGGCCAGGACGTGCAGGCGCTGTCGCGCGACGGCATCGCCGGGCTGCGGCGGCGGGTGGGCGTGGTGCATCAGGACACGCAGTTCCTGGACCACCTGCCTGTCGCGGAAAACATCGCCCTGCCGCTGCTGGTCTCGGGCGAGCAGGTGGACATGGGCGCCCTGGGCGAATTGCTGGCCTGGGTGCAGCTGTCGGGCCATGCCCGCGCCATGCCGCCGGAACTGTCGGGGGGCGAGCGGCAGCGCGCCGCGCTGGCCCGCGCCGTCATCATGTCGCCCGACCTGATCCTGGCGGACGAGCCGACGGGGAACCTGGACTGGGACATGTCGATGCGGCTCTTGCAATTGCTGATCGAACTGAACCGTTCTGGCAAGGCGGTGCTGATCGCCACCCATGACCTGAACCTGATCCGTGCCGCCAAGCAGCAGGTGCAGGCGCGGGTGCTGCGCATCGCGGGCAAGAGGCTGCAACTGGCGGGGGCGGACCTGTGAAGAAAGCCGATCTGAAATCGCTGGACCTGGCAACGCTGTGGCGGGGGCTGACCCGGCCCGACCCGGCGGGAACGGACCGCGTGGTGCCGCCGACCGGCTTCACCGCGCAGCTGACGGTGTTCTCGGCTGGCGCCATGGCCTTCCTGGCGGTCTTTGCCCTGGCGCTGGCGCTGGCCACCGGCCGGCTGGCCGAACGCTGGTCGACCGAGCTGGCCCAGACCGTGACCGTGCGCATCTCGGCCCCCGAGGACCAGATCGACGAGCAGACCGTGACGGTGATGGAGGCGTTGAAGACCACCCCCGGCATCGCCGAGGCGCGGCTCTTGCCCGATGACGAGGTGGAAAGGCTGCTCGAGCCCTGGTTCGGTCCCGATGTCCCGGTCGAGGCCCTGCCGGTGCCGCGCCTGATCGAGATCGCCCAGGCCGCCGAGGGTTTCGATGCCGAGGCGCTGCGCCTGCGGCTGGAGGGCGAGGCGCCGGGCGCGGTGCTGGACGACCATACCCGCTGGCGCCAGCCGCTGGTCTCGGCGGCGAACCGGCTGCGGGTGCTGGGGCTTGTCTCGCTGCTGCTGATCGCTGCCGCCTCGGGGGCGATGATCACGCTGGCCGCGAAGGCGGCGCTGGCGGCAAACGGGCAGGTGATCCGGGTGCTGCGCCTGATCGGGGCGCGCGACATCACCATCGCCACCGCCTTCGTGCGCCGCTTTACCCGCCGCGCCGCCATGGGTGCGGCCGGGGGCACGGTGCTGGGCATGGCGGCGATCTGGGCGCTGCCCTCGATGGACCAGGCGGGCAGTTTCCTGACCGGGCTGGGGTTTCAGGGCTGGGGCTGGCTCTGGCCCCTGCTGATCCCGCCCGCCGCCGCCGCCATCGGATTCGTCGCGACCCGCTGGGCGGCGCTGAAGATGCTGCGCGAGGTGCGCTGATGAGCGCCTATCACCCGCGTCGGGCCTCGATCCTCGACTGGCCGCGCACGGTGCTTTATTACCTTTATGCGGTTCTGGTGACGCTGGTTCTGGGGCTGTGGGGCCTGCCGCAGGTGCTGGTCCATCCCGAGCGCGCGCATCGCGTGGCCAGCCTGTGGCTGGACCAGATGCTGGGCGCGGCGCGGCTGCTCCTGGGGGTGCGTATCGAATATCGCGGCACGCCGCCCGCGGGAGAATGCATCGTGGCCTCGAAGCACCAGAGCTTTCTCGACATCCTCGCGCTGGCCCGCGCCTGCCCGCGCCGCGCCTTCGTGATGAAGCGCGAGGTGCTGCGGGTGCCGGTCATGGGCTGGTTCGCGCGCAAGGTCGGCTGCATCCCCATCGACCGCGCGCGCGGCAAGGAGGCGATGAAGCAGATCATCGCCGGCATCGAGGCTGCCCGCGCCCGCCCCGAGGGTCTGGGCCAGCTTATCATCTATCCCGAGGGCACCCGCACCCGGCCGGGGCAGAAACTGCCCTACAAGCACGGCGCCGGCACGATTCAGCGCGCGACCGGCCTCTCCATCCGTCCCGTTGCGGTGAATTGCGGCCTGTTCTGGCCCAAGCGCGGCATCCCGATCCGCGGCGGCATCGCGGTGATCGAGTTCCTGCCGCCGATCCCGGCCGGCCCGCGCTCGAGCGCGGTGATGGAGCTTCTGGAGGCGCGGATCGAGGCCGCCAGCGACCGGCTGCTGGCCGAAGCGGGCGGCCTGCCGCCGGCCTGACGGTTGACGCAAGGTCAGGGGCGTTTTCGCCATTGCGCCCGCCCGTGGTTGCGGTCCACCCTGCCCGGCGGATTTGCGGGCCTTCGGGCCAGAACAGGGGGACGGGATGCGTCCGATCATCGACATCGACCATGTTTCCAAGCGCTACGGCAGCGGCACGGTGGCGCTGAACGACGTCTCGCTGCAGATCGAGGAGGGCGAGATCCTGGCGCTGCTCGGCCCGAACGGGGCGGGCAAGACCACGCTGATCTCGATCATCTGCGGCCTGGTGGTGCCCAGCGGCGGCACGGTGCGCGTCGGCGGCCACGACATCGGCCGCGACTGGCGCGCGGCGCGTAAGCTGATCGGTCTGGTCCCGCAAGAGGTCGCGCTGGAGCCCTTCGAGAGCGTCATCGACTGCGTGCGCTTTACCCGCGGGCTTTACGGCGAGCCGCCGGACGACGCCTATATCGAGCAATTGCTGCGCAGCCTGGCGCTGTGGGACAAGCGCGAGGCCAAGACGCGCGAGCTGTCGGGCGGCATGAAGCGCCGGGTGCTGATCGCCAAGGCGCTGTCGCACCGGCCCAAGGTGCTGTTCCTGGACGAGCCCACGGCGGGCGTGGACGTGACGCTGCGGCGCGAGATGTGGCAGGTGGTGCGGCAGTTGCGCGCCGAGGGCGTGACCATCATCCTGACCACGCATTACCTGGAAGAGGCCGAGGACATGGCTGACCGCATCGGCGTCATCAACCGCGGCGAATTGCTGCTGGTCCGGTCCAAGGACGCGCTGATGGGCGAATTCGGCAAGAAGCGCCTGACCGTCTCGCTTTCCGAGCCGCTGGCGGCGCTGCCCGCCGAACTGGCGGGGCGCGGGCTGGTGCTTTCGGCCGACGGGCGCGAACTGGGCTATGACTACGACACCAGGGCCGAGCGCACCGGGATCGCGCATCTGCTGGCCGAACTGGCGGGGCTGGGCCTGGCGGTGCGCGACGTGTCGACCAAGCAAAGCAGCCTTGAGGAAATCTTCATGTCGCTGGTCGAGGAGGAAACCGTATGAACTGGCGTTCCGCCCGCGCCGTCTTCGGACATGAGATGGCGCGGTTCTTCCGCACGATCTGGCAGTCGCTGGCCTCGCCGGTGCTGTCCACGGTGCTTTACTTCGTTGTCTTCGGCGCCGCCATCGGCGGGCGCATCCAGGCGGTCGAGGGCGTGGCCTATGGCGCCTTCATCGTGCCGGGGCTGATGATGCTGACCGTGCTGCAGCAATCGGTGGCCAATGCCAGCTTCGGCATCTATTTCCCGAAATTCGCCGGCACGATCTACGAGATCCTCGTCGCGCCCACCGGCTGGATCGAGGTCACGCTGGGCTTCGTCGGCGCCGCCGCCACCAAGGCGGTGATGATCGCGCTGGTGATCCTTCTGACCAGCTTCTGGTTCACCGGCGTGCATATCGCGCATCCGTTCTGGATGCTGGCCTTCCTGGTCCTGACCGCCATCGCCTTTTCGCTGCTGGGCTTCATCATCGGCCTTTGGGCCAAGAATTTCGAGCAGTTGCAGATCGTGCCGATGATGGTCATCACGCCGCTGGTGTTCCTGGGCGGCGCCTTCTATTCGGCCTCGATGCTGCCGCCCTTCTGGGAGGGGGTCGCCAAACTCAACCCGGTGCTTTACCTGATCTCGGGCTTCCGCTGGAGCTTCTTCGGCTTTGCCGATGTGCCGGTCGGGCTGTCCTTGGGCGCGGTGGCGCTGATGATCCTGGTCTGCATGGGCGCGATCCGCTGGATCTTCCTGACCGGTTGGCGGCTGCGGGAGTGACCGCGCCTATGGGGTGCGTTCAGGCGCACCCCATAGGCGCCGCCCATTTACGGCCGGCACGGTGTCCCGGCCTTGGCCATCTGCGCCGCGTGCCGGCCAAGCGCCGCCGCCTGCCGTTGCAGCCAGGCATCCGCCGCCTTGCGCCCCTGCGCCTGTACCCGCCGGTGGTATTCCGGCCGCAACTGCTCGCGGCTGGCCGAGATCGAGCAATCGGCCGTCCGCACCGGCTTCTTGCCCGCCTTGCCGGCGGGCGCGCCGCCGTTCGGTGCGGTCTGCTGTTCCAGCAGGTCGCCCTGATGCATGATCATCGCCTGGTTTCCGGCGTCGAACCACGGCGTCTGCGCGCCGGCCGCGCCAGCCCAGATCATGGCCGCGGCGACCGCGGCCCATCCTTGTCCCGACATGGCTGTCCTCCTTTGCGCCGAGCCTGCCATAAAACCGCGCCCCGGTCATCCCTTGGGATGCGCCTCAGCCCCGGCACAGCCGGGTCTGCGGGTCCAGCCGGACATATTCGCGGGCCGAGATCCTGTGCATCTTCAGCGAATGCTTCCATTGCGTGTTCCACATACGCAGGATGCCGTTTCGGTAATATTGCGCCATCAACTCGTCCACGATGGGCGGGATGATGGTGGTGCCGGGGATGCGGGGGGCGTGAAAGCCGACCGTCGCCTTCGGTCCCAGACAGGCATTGGGCAGGGTGATATAGATCGTGCAGGCCGAACGGCAATAGCCGCGCACCTCGACCGGGCGGCCGCTGGCGGCCAGCTTGTTGCGATAGCGGATCGCCTCGACGACATTGCCGCCACGATTGTTCATGATCACGATCGGCTTGCCGCGCGGCTGCGCCTCGGCGGGCGCGGGCAGGCCGGCGACACCGGCGACGCCGGTGCCAAGGGCCAGCGACAGGGCAAGCGCCGAAGAAAGGCGGGTCAGAAGGGAAGACATGTTCATGTCCTTTGCTATGCCTCGCTGAACGCGCAAGTCCAAATGACGTTCCGGCGAGCCGCGCTTCCTGCTTAACAAGCGGCCTGCTTGCCACTATATGCCGCGCATCATGAGCCAGAACCCGCCCCTGTTGCGCCCCGATCTAGCCCCCAGCCCGATCTTCGACTCTGCACAAGGGGAGGGGGGGCGAAGGGACGGGCAACCGACCATCGGCATGGTCAGCCTCGGCTGTCCCAAGGCGCTGGTGGACAGCGAGCGCATCCTGACCCGCCTGCGGGCCGAGGGCTATGCCATCAGCCCCGACTACAAGGGCGCCGGCGCGGTGATCGTGAACACCTGCGGCTTCCTCGATTCGGCCAAGGCGGAATCGCTGCAGGCCATTGGCGAGGCGCTGGCGGAAAACGGCAAGGTCATCGTCACCGGCTGCCTGGGCGCCGAGCCCGAATATATCACCGGCGCGCATCCCTCGGTCCTGGCCGTGACGGGGCCGCAGCAATACGAGCAGGTGCTGGATGCGGTGCATTCTGCCGTGCCGCCCTCGCCCGATCCCTTCGTGGACCTGCTGCCGGCCTCGGGCGTGAAGCTGACGCCGCGCCATTACAGCTACCTGAAGATTTCCGAGGGCTGCAACCACGCCTGCAAGTTTTGCATCATCCCCGACATGCGCGGGAAACTGGTCAGCCGCCCGGCGCATGCGGTGATCCGCGAGGCCGAGAAGCTGGTCGAGGCCGGCGTGCGCGAGCTTCTGGTGATCTCGCAGGACACCTCGGCCTATGGGCTCGACCGCAAGTTCGCGGAGGAGCGCGGGCATCGGGCGCATATCACCGACCTGGCGCGCGACCTGGGGTCTTTGGGCGCCTGGGTGCGGCTGCATTACGTCTATCCCTATCCGCATGTGCGCGACCTGATCCCCTTGATGGCCGAGGGGCTGGTGCTGCCCTATCTGGACATCCCCTTCCAGCACGCCCACCCGGATGTGCTGAAGCGCATGGCGCGGCCGGCGGCGGCGGCCAAGACCCTGGACGAGATCGCCGCCTGGCGGGCCGCCTGTCCCGAGATCACCCTGCGCTCGACCTTCATCGTCGGCTATCCCGGCGAGACCGAGGCCGAGTTCCAGACCCTGCTGGACTGGCTGGACGAGGCGCAGCTGGACCGGGTCGGCTGCTTCCAATACGAAAACGTCAAGGGCGCGCGCGCCAACGAGTTGCCCGACCACCTGCCCGACGAGGTCAAGCAGGACCGTTGGGACCGCTTCATGCAGAAGGCGCAGGCGATTTCCGAGGCCAAGCTGGCGGCCAAGGTCGGCAGCCGCATCGAGGTGATCGTGGACAGCGTGGACGACGAGGGCGCGACCTGCCGCACCAAGGCCGATGCGCCGGAAATCGACGGCAACCTGTTCATCGACCAGGGGTTCGAGGCACTGGCGCCGGGCGACATCGTCAGCGTCACCGTGGACGAGGCCGGCGAATACGACCTCTGGGGCCGGCTCTAGGCGGCGACAATCGTGCCGGTTGTGGCGCCGGCGCCGCTGGCTTAATCAGGCGGCAGCGCGACGCAACAAGGCGGCATGGATGAACTGGGATCCCGAAGGCAAACCCCGAAAACCCGATGTCCTGGGCATCGGCGCGCAAAAGGCCGGCACCACCTGGCTGTCGCAGATGCTGGGCCAGCATCCTGATGTCTGGGCTCCCCCCTTCAAGGAGGTGCAGTTCTTCAATCACCGCTTCGTCGAAGAGCATCGCAAATGGCTGCCCTGGCATTTCCGCCGCGGCCGCCAGAACATCGAGAAACGCTGGGCCGCCCGCGGCGAGGAGATGCCGCGCGCGATGGTGCGCTATCTGGACCGCGTCACCCGTGAACCGATGTTCACCAACCATTGGTACAAGCTGGTCTTCGCCCCCGCGCCCCAGGGGACAAAGGCGATCGACGTTACCCCGGAATATTCGACCCTTCCGCCGGAAGGCGTGGATTTCGTAACGAAATTCCTGCCGCAGGCGAAGTTCGTCTATATCATCCGCCACCCCGTCGATCGCGCCATCTCGCAGCTCAAGATGAACCTGACGCGGGCGGGGCGAAAGCCGGCGACCGTCGAGGACTGGCTCAAGGAGGTCGAGGCCCCCGAGCTGATGGATCGTGGCGATTACATGAGCTATGTGCCGCGCTGGAACGCGCATTTCGGCCCCGACCGGCTGCTTTACCTGCCCTTCGGCATGATCGCCCGCGATCCGCTGAGCTTCCTGCGCCGGGTCGAGGACTTCCTGGGCCTGGCCCCGCACGACTATCGCGACCTCGGCAAGAAGGTCTTCGCCTCGGACAATGCGCTGGTGGTGCCCGACCGGGCCCGCGCCCGGCTGCGCGAGAAGCTGGAACCGCAATTCGAGTTTCTCGACCGGACCTTCGGGCCGGAATTCATCCGGCAGTTCCGCTGAGCCTTCCCCTTTCGCCGCTGCTCGACTACATAGCGCGCAACTTCACGGGTTCAGCAACGAGGAAAGATCATGGCCTCCTACCAGTTCGTTTACTACATGGACGGGGTGTCCAAGACCTATCCGGGCGGCAAGAAGACCTTCGAGAACATCCGCCTGAACTTTCTGCCCGGCGTCAAGATCGGCGTCGTGGGCGTCAACGGCGCCGGCAAATCCACGCTGCTGCGCATCATGGCCGGCATCGACAAGGACTTTACCGGCGAGGCCTGGGCGGCGAAGGGCGCGACCGTAGGCTACCTGCCGCAAGAGCCGCAGCTCGACCCCGCCTTGAACGTGCGCGGCAACGTCATGGAGGGCGTCAAGGCCAAGCAGGCCAAGCTCGACCGCTATAACGAGCTGGCCATGAACTACTCGGACGAGACCGCCGAGGAGATGGCCAAGCTGCAGGACGAGATCGATGCCGAGAACCTCTGGGATCTCGACAGCCAGATCGACGTGGCCATGGAGGCGCTGCGCTGCCCGCCGGACGATGCCGATGTGGAAAGCCTGTCGGGCGGCGAGCGCCGCCGCGTCGCGCTGTGCAAGCTGCTCTTGGAACAGCCCGACATGCTGCTTCTGGACGAACCGACCAACCACCTGGATGCCGAGACCATCGCCTGGCTGCAAAAGCACCTGATCGAATATCCCGGCACCATCCTGATCGTCACCCACGACCGCTATTTCCTGGACGACATCACCGGCTGGATCCTGGAACTCGATCGCGGCCGCGGCATCCCCTATGAGGGCAATTACTCGGCCTGGCTGGAGCAGAAGGCCAAGCGGCTGGAACAGGAAGCGCGCGAGGACAAGGCCAAGCAGAAGACGCTGGAGCGCGAACTGGAATGGATCCGCGCCGGCGCCAAGGCGCGGCAGGCCAAGCAGAAGGCCCGGATCAACGCCTATAACGAACTGGCCAGCCAGTCCGAGCGCGAGAAGCTGACCCGCGCCCAGATCATCATCCCCAACGGCGAGCGGCTGGGCAGCAAGGTGATCGAGGTCAACGGGCTGAAAAAGGCCATGGGCGACAAGCTGCTGATCGAGGATCTGAGTTTCAGCCTGCCGCCGGGCGGCATCGTCGGCGTGATCGGCCCGAACGGCGCCGGCAAATCGACGCTGTTCAAGATGCTGACCGGGCAGGAACAGCCCGATGCCGGCGAAATCACCTATGGCGACACGGTGAAGCTTTCCTATGTGGACCAGTCGCGCGACGCGCTGGATCCCAACAAGACGGTGTGGGAGGAAATCTCGGGCGGGGCCGAGCAGATCGAGCTGGGCGACGCCACGATGAACAGCCGCGCCTATTGCTCGGCCTTCAACTTCAAGGGCGGCGACCAGCAGAAGAAGGTCGGCCTGCTCTCGGGCGGCGAACGCAACCGGGTGCATATGGCCAAGCTGCTGAAATCCGGCGGCAACGTGCTGCTGCTGGACGAGCCGACCAACGACCTGGACGTGGAAACCCTGCAGGCGCTGGAGGCGGCGCTGGAGGATTTCGCCGGCTGCGCGGTCATCATCTCGCACGACCGCTTCTTCCTCGACCGGCTCTGCACGCATATCCTGGCCTTCGAGGGCGACGCGCATGTGGAATGGTTCGAGGGCAACTTCGAGGATTACGAGGCCGACAAGATCCGCCGCCTCGGCCCCGATTCGGTCGAGCCGAAGCGGGTGAAATACAAGAAGTTCACGCGGTAATAAGATGGAGGAAAGGGGGCAGATCTGCCCCCTTTTTTCTTCGCAGGCCGTTATCGAAATCCGGCGGCCTTCATGCCCGTTTCCGACAGGTAGTCGAAATGCCGCGTGATCAGGCGGTCCAATTCGTCGCGCGGGGCTTTCTTCATGCCCCTCTTGGCCAGGATTTCCTTGGCGTGCCGCGGCGTGTCGTTCATCCCATAATGGGTCACGATGCTGGGAACCGAGGGGTCGGTCAGGGCGACCATCACTGTCGGGATGCGATAATGGGCAAAGCCGAATACCGTGCGCTGGGGATGGCGCACGGCGACACCCACGCCAAGGAAGGGGTTGAACCAGCGGTAAAGCCCCTGCGTCGGCCCGTCGATGACCGAATAGATCACCGTGGGGAAGCTGACGGCGAAGACCCCATGCGCCTTCCACAGGGTATCGCCATGCTTGCGCAGCTTCCTGATATAATCCTTGGAGAGGCAATCATCGTCATCGAGGCGGAATTGAAGGCAATCCTGCAGTTCCAGTCCGATTTCCTTGAGGGTCTGGACCTGGGCATCGGCGACATGCATCGGCGGGACAAAGCGCAGAACCACATAGGGGCGCGCGTCGCAAAGCCTTTGCAGCTGGTCGCGATAGACCTTGGGCATCCGGTCCGAAGAGATGACGAGCAGCTTGAAATCGGGATCGGTTTGCGCGTCCAGGGAGGCGAGCGTCAACTGCTCGAACGTCACGAAACGGGCCTTCATCCGCTCGTCGCCGAAAAGCTCCTGCTCCTTTTGCTTGTAGATCGGCTCCAGGTCGCTTTCCGCGACGTTGCGATAGGCTTTCCAGTCGCCGCGCCCGATCATGGAAAAGCGGCAAATCCCGACTATGGTCATCGTGTTCTTCATAGTGCGAACCGTTTCGTGACCGGTGTGTAGACAAGGCTTCCCTTTGCGCGCCGCTCGGCCTCGGCGACGTCGGCCTTAATGATTTCGTCCGAAGGAATGTCCCAGACCGCATCAGCGTCCAGATAGCCATGTTCCAGCAATGCCGCATGGATTTCCGTGAAATCCGCCTGGCCCCAGCTGTTGTGGTTCGGCTTCTTGCCTGGCGTCAGATATTCGGCGACGAGGCTGTTGATGAGCAAGGGATCCTTTCCCGTCATTCCCCGAAGCTGCAGGCGCATGCTATGGTGTTCGGCATTGTTCCTGCGCAGGATGACGGCAATATCCTTGTCCGGGTCGGCTGCCATCCCGGCCATGTGCAGGGCGGATGTGTCCAGGCTGATGATTTTCCGGGCGGCACGGTAAAGTGCGAACTGATCTTTCCAGGACAGCTGCTTGGGGGAAAACGGGGACATAGCCGGAACGCCTCAGGTTTTCCTCGAGGATCGCTTCAGCCAGCAACCCGCCGTTTGCAACATATTTCGTTCTGGAGATATAGATCTTTTCCGGCCCGTTTGGGGGAAGCTTGCCCACGGTCTCGCGCAGGAAATTTCGGAACTCTTCCGTGCCGGTGGCGATTTCACCAAGTCCAAATCCCTGGCCGGGGATGGTGAGGTTTTCGACCAGAGAAGGCTGTTTGACGACCAGGGTCGGGCACCTGATGCCGAAAATATCGAAAATCTCTCGATGCGGCTTCTTGAAATGCGTCAGGGTCGAGTGCTTGGGAGTGAACAAGACCCCATCATAATCGCTGTTCGCGGCCCAAAGCCTGCTGATCGTTTCGGTAATGAAATGCCCGAAATGGCCATAAAACATCCCCGCGAAAAGGAAATGCCCTTCCAGCTTTTCAACCGGCTCGGGAGCCTCTTCAAGCGCAAGCGACATGCGTCCAGCACCACGCCAGGCGGCCGCCTCGGCGATGTCGCCGTCCTTCCAGACGCCGCTTGGGGTTCGGGGGCGGGATTCCCACGGAGGGACCACAATCGCATTTTGCAGGGTAATCGTTTTTCTGGACCAACCCTGATCGGGCAACGGGGGACAAGGCTCGTTCAATTTACGCTCTCAAACTCATACACAGCGATTCGCCAGAAAAGGCGAACATCCCAACCACCGCCCTGTTTGGCAACACCTCCTTGACAATGCAAGTCAAACCGGCCTGTGACGGCGCTCCGCCAAAGGTCGGCTGATCCCTATTCCCATTCCCAGGGCAGGGCGTATTGGCCAAGCAGCTGGGCGACGGCGCTGCGGTCGACCTCGCCGTTCGGCCGGATGCGGGCGACCAGGCCGCGCTTGCGGTCGTCGACCACCGCGGCCACAGCGGCCGCCAGCCCGGCCTCGGCCAGGGCGGCGTCATAGACGCGGCGGATCGCCAGCTTGCGCAGGTCGGGCTTGAAGATCTTGCCCACCGCGGTCTTGGGCAGCTCGGGCAGGATCTCGACGTGCTTGGGCACCGCCGCGCGTTCGTGGATATGGGCGCGGGCATGCTCCATCAACTCGTCCAGCGAGACCTCGGCCCCGGCGATCAGCTCGACATAGGCGCAGGGCAGTTCGCCCGCGAAGGAGTCGGGCTGGCCGATGGCGGCGGCGGCGGCGACCTTGGGGTGGGACAGCAGCGCGTCCTCGATCTCGGCGGGGTCGATATTGTGGCCGCCGCGGATGATCAGATCCTTGGCGCGCCCGGTGATCCACAGATAGCCGTCGGCGTCCATCCGGCCCAGGTCGCCGGTGCGCAGGAAGCGGCTTTCGGCGAACAGGTCGTGGTTCTTGTCGGCCTCGGTATAGGTCGAGCCCTCGAAGACGCCGGGATTGGCCACGCAGATCTCGCCGATCTCGTCGGTGGCGCATTCGTGGAAATCGCCGTTGCGGCGCTGCAGGATGCGCACATGGGTATAGGGCAGCGGGATGCCGACCGAGCCGACCTTCTTGAGCCCGTCGATGGGGTTGCAGGAGACCAGGCAGGTCGCTTCGGTCAGCCCGTAGCCTTCGGCGATCTCGACCCCGGTCGCAGCCTTGAAGCGGTTGTAAAGCTCGATCGGCAGCGGCGCCGAGCCCGAGATCGCGGTCTTGAGCGAGGTGACATCGGCATCGACCGGGCGCTGCATCAGCGCGGCGATGGCGGTGGGCACGGTGATCAGGAAGGTCGCCTGCCAGCGTTCGATCAGCTTCCAGAAATTGTCGAACACGCCCTCGCCGCGATAGCCGGCGGGCGTCGGCATGACCAGCTGCGCCCCCGACATCAGGCAGGACATCAGCACCGGATAGGCCGCGAAGACGTGGAACATCGGCAAGGGGCACATCAGCACGTCGGTCTCGGTGAACAAGAGCGTGGCGCCCAGCCAGCCGTTATAGACCATGCCCGATTGCTTGTGCTGGGCGACCTTGGGCATGCCGGTGGTGCCGCCGGTGTGGAAAAAGGCGGCGACGCGGTCCTCGGCCGGCTCGTCGAAGGTCAGGCGGTCGTGCTTTTGCGCGCTGGCGGCGGCTTCGAAATCCATGACCTTGGCATGGTGCCGGGCGGGAACCTTGGGCCGCATCAGCGGCACCAGCAGGCGCTTGATCCCGGTCAGGTAGCCGCGCAGGTCGACCTCCAGCACGGTCTGCACGTCCGGGGCCTGCGCCACCGCCTCGGCCGCCTTTTGCGCGACCTCGGATTTCGGAAAGCTTTTCAGTGTCACCAACACCTTGGCGCCGGTTTCGCGCAGGATGGCCGCGATGTGGTCGGGCTCCAGCAGCGGGTTGATCGGGTTCACGATCCCCGCCGTCGCGCCGGCCAGCAGCACGACCGGCGCCTCGACGCAATTGGGCAGCAGATAGGCCACGACATCGCCCGGCCCGACGCCCAGGCTGCGAAACAGGTTCGCCGTCTCGGTCACGCGCTCGTGCAGCTCGCTCCAGGTCAGGGTCCGGGCCGGTGCCTTGGGGTCCGAGAACAGCTGGAAGCTGATCGCGGGACGCTGGGGATGGCGGTCGCGGGTCTGGGTCAGCGCCTGATAGACGGTGCGCGGCACCTGGCGCTGCGCATAGGACATTTCCGTCTCGACCGCATCGCGGTCTGCGACGCTCGCGAACCTGGCCATTCCCTTACCTCCCGTTCTCCCATTCGGGGTCGTGCCCCACTGACAGGCAGAATGGTGCAACGATCAGCATGATGGCAAGCATTCCGCGACGCCATGCCGGCGTCAAAACGCTGCGTCGCTTCGCGGGCTCAGCCCTGGGGAATGCGCAGGGTCTGGCCGGGATAGATCTTGTCGGGATGGCTGAGCATGGGCTTGTTGGCCTCGAAGATCTCGGGGTAGCGGCCGGCTTTGCCCAGGTATTTCTGCGCGATGGCCGACAGCGTCTCGCCTTTCTGCACGGTATGGAACACGGGCATCGCCGCCGCGGGGGCGGGGGTTTCGGTGCCGGCGCCCTCGGCCAGCTCGACATGGGCGATGCCCTTGATGTTGCCGACCGCCAGGATCAGCTTTTCCAGGGTCTCCTGATCGCGCGCCTTGCCCGAGATGACCACCGTATCGCCGCGCAGGGTCAGGTGCACGTCCTTGCCGGTCAGGCCCAGGGCCGAGAGTTCGGCCTTGAGCGCGGCCACCTTGCGGTCGGTGTCGCTTTGCGGGGCAGGGGCGGGGGCGGGTGCCTCTTGCGCCTCGGCCTCGGATCCGAAAAGCGATTTTCCGGCGTCCTTCACGAAATCCCAGATGGCCATGACCTCTCCTTTCAGGGCTGTGTCTGGAGCGGCAACGTTTCGCCGAAAGCGGCGGTTCCAGACAAATTTCAGCAATCTGAGGTTGAGGAATGCCGGGCCGATCCCTAGCTTTCGCGGGTCTTAGGGGATAGAAAATTTGAACAAATACTGCAAATCACTGGTTTTGGCGTCTTTTCTTGGATTGGCGGCGCTGCCCGCCCTTGCCGAGGATGGGGTGCGAATCTCGACCAAGTCCAATGCGGGGGATCCGGCGCGTCCGGGAAGCGTCACCTGCTTCCAGACCTCGATGCGCGAAAATGAGGCAGCGGTCCGCGCCACCAATGCCACGCGCCAGGCGCGCGGGCTGTCGCCGCTGAAGCCGAATCGCGACCTGGCCGCGGCTGCGGCCCGCCATGCCTGCGACATGGCCCGGCGCGGGGTGATGTCGCATCGGGGCAGCAAGACCAAGGGGCCGATGCAGCGGCTGAAGCAGGAAGGCTACCGCCCGAGCATCGCGGCCGAAAACATCGCCGCCGGTCCCTGGGGGCAGGATCGCGTTCTGGTCGAATGGGCGCGTTCCAGCGGGCACCTGGCCAATATCCTGATCCCGCAGGCCCGCCATTACGGCATCGGCAAGGCCTTGGGGGCGGATGGCAGGACCGTCTTCTGGGCGGCGGTCTATAGCGCGCCGCGCTGAGCGGCGGCGCGCGCTGCGGCCGGCAAGCCGGGGCCGCAGGCTTTTCATCCCCGGCCGTGCCTGCGGGCTTGCGTCGCCTGGTCGCGCGACTGGTTGCCGGCGGCTTGGCCCGCGGCCTGTCCTTGCGGTCAGGCGATACCCTCCACCACTTCCGCCGCTTCCATGGTTCCCTCGGTGAATTGCAGCCGTGCCAGCCGGGCATAAAGCCCGCCCTGCGCCACCAGTTCCTCGTGCCGGCCCTGGGCCACGATGCGGCCATGGTCGAAGACGACGATCCGGTCGGCCTTCTTCACCGTGGCCAGCCGATGCGCGATGATGATCGTGGTGCGGGTCCGGGCCAGCTCGTCCACGGCATGCTGCACCAGCCGCTCGGATTCGGCATCCAGCGCCGAGGTCGCCTCGTCCAGAAGCAGGATCGGCGCGTCGCGCAGGATGGCGCGGGCGATGGCGATGCGCTGCTTCTGCCCGCCCGACAGCATCACCCCGCGCTCGCCGACATAACTGTCATAGCCTTCGGGCAGCAGGTTCAGGAACTCGTCGGCATGGGCGGCGCGGGCCGCGGCCTCGACTTCGGCATCCGAGGCGTCGGGGCGGCCGAAGCGGATGTTCTCGCGCGCTGTGGCGGCAAAGATCACCGGGTCTTGCGGCACCAGCGCGATGGCCTGGCGGAAATCGCCCCGCGCCATGTCGCGCAGGTCGATGCCGTCGATGCGCACCGCGCCGGAATCGGGATCCCAGAAGCGCAGCAGCAGCTGGATCACCGTGGTCTTGCCGGCGCCCGAAGGCCCGACCAGCGCCACCGTCTCGCCGGGGCGGATGTCCAGCGTGACCCCTTCCAGCGCCGAGCGGTCGGGACGCGAGGGATAGTGGAAGGTCACATCGTCGAGGCGGATCGCGCCCTGGACCGGCCGGGGCAGGGCAATCGGCTGGGCCGGATCGGTCAGCGAATCCTGCGCCGTCAGCAGCTCGGTCAGCCGCTCGGTGGCGCCGGCGGCACGCTGCAATTCGCCCCAGATCTCGGACAGCGCGCCCACCGCGCCGGCGACCAGCACCGCGTAGATGACGAACTGCACCAGCTCGCCCACGGTCATCATCTCCAGCCGCACGTCGCGGGCGCCGATCCACAGCACCCCCAGAACGCCCGAGAAGATCAGGAAGATGACGATCACCGTCATCACCGTCCGCGTCCTGACCCGGTTCAGCGCCGAATCATAGGACCGCTCGGTCACGTCGTCGAAGCGCGCGCGCGTCGGCCCCTCTTGGGTAAAGGCCTGCACGGTCTGCGCCGAAAGCAGGCTTTCCGATGCCGCGCCCGATGATTGCGCGATCCAGTCCTGGTTCTCGCGCGACAGCTTGCGCAGCCGCCGGCCCAGCACCACGATGGGCACCACGATCACCGGCACCAGCAGCAGCACCAGGCCCGACAGCTTGGCCGAGGTCCAGACCAGCATCGCCATGCCGCCGACCAGGATCAGGAAGTTGCGCAGCGCGATCGACACGGACGAGCCGATCACCGACTGGATCAGCGTGGTATCGGTGGTGATGCGGCTGATGATCTCGCCGGTCAGCACCCGCTCGTAGAAGGCCGGGCTCATGGCGATGACGCGCTGGAAGACGGCCTTGCGGATGTCGGCGACCACCCGCTCGCCCAGCCGGGTGACGAGGTAATAGCGCATCCCCGTCCCCAGCGCGAGCAGCGCCACGATGGCCAGCGCCGCGCCGAAATACTGGTCCAGGAGATGCGCGCCGGCGTCGAAGCCGTCCACGACGCGTCGCACCGCCAGCGGCAGGACCAGGCTGATGCCCGCCGTGACCGCCAGCGCCAGCAGCGCCGCCGCCAGCAAGCCGCGATAGGGCCGGATGAAGGGCCAAAGCGCACGCAGCGCGCCGATACGTTTCGTGGTCGGCCGATCCACGATGGGTTTGGGTCCGCGTGCCATTTATCCTCCCTGGGTCGCCGGATGGCTGCCTGCTGGCGCGTTCACAGCGGCTTGGTGCCGCCGGCCAGTTCCAGAATGATTTCCCATTCCGCATCCGAGACCGGCTGCACCGAAAGGCGCGAATTGTTGACCAGCACCATGTCCTTCAGCCGCGGCTCGGCCTTGGCCTCGTCCAGCGAGACGGGGCGGTTGACGCGGGCGACGGCGCGGACATCGACGCATTCCCATTTCGGGTCGGCGGCTGTCGTGTCGGGATGTGCCTCGGCCACCACCTCGCAGATGCCGACGATCTCCTTGCCGATGTTCGAGTGATAGAAGAAGCCGCGCTCGCCCTTCTTCATGGCGCGCATGTTGTTGCGGGCCTGGTAGTTGCGCACGCCGTCCCATTGCTCGCCCGTCTCGCCGCGGCCGATCAGGTCGTCGAAGCTGAAGACGTCCGGCTCGGATTTGAACAGCCAATACGCCATCAGCCGATCACCTTCTTCCACTCGATCACCTCGACCGAGGCGAACAGTCCGGCTGCCTTGTAGGGATCCTGTGCCGCCCATTCCTTGACCTCCGTCAAGCTCTCGCCCTCGACCAGCAGCAGCGAGCCGCAGGGCTGGCCGTTCTCGATCAGCGGGCCGGCCAGCTTGACGCCGGGCTGCGCGCCCAGGAAGGCCAGATGGCTTTCGCGGGTGTCGAGACGGGTTTGCAGCTTGCCGGCATGGTCGCGGCAGATGACGGCGAAAAGGGGCATCATTCCTCCTTGAGGGGGCGGTTGAGCAGAAAATCCAGCGCATGTTCCATGGCGATGCTGCCTTGGGCAAGCCCCGCCACCAGATTCGAGATCGGCATCTCGATCCCCAGCCTTTCGGCCAGCCGGGTGACGGCGCGGGCGGTGGCGGCGCCCTCGACCGTGGTGCCGGCGGCGAAGTCGCGCCCGGCGCCCAGGGCCAGCCCATAGCGGAAATTGCGCGACTGTTCCGAGGTGCAGGTCAGCACAAGGTCGCCCAGGCCCGACAGGCCCGGCAAGGTCTCGGGCCGGGCGCCGAGCGCGGTGGCCAGCCGCAGCATCTCGGCAAAGCCGCGGGTGACGATGCTGGCCCGCGCGCTGTCGCCATAGCCCGCGCCGATGGCGGCGCCGGCGGCGATGGCGATGATGTTCTTCAGCGCCCCGCCCAGCTCGGCCCCGGCCATGTCGGTGGTGCGGTAAAGCCGCAGCGTGGCGGTGGAAAGCTGGCGTTGCAGCGCCTCGGCCGCCCCTGCATCGGCGCAGGCAAGCGTTAGCGCCGTGGGCAGGCCGCGGGCGATGTCGGCGGCAAAGCTGGGGCCGGTCAGCACCGCCACCGTGGCATGCGGGCAGGCGGCGGCGATCAGCGCCGAGGGCCCGGTCAGCGTGGCGAGGTCGATGCCCTTGGCGCAACTGACCAGGTTGCGGCGGTCGAAGCGCGCGCCATGCTCGGCCAGAAACCCGCCCAGCACCTGCGCGGGCAGCGCGAGCAGCACGGTTTCGGCCGCGATCTGGTCCAGCCGGCCGGTGACATGCAGCGCCGGCGGCAGGGCGACGCCGGGCAGGCGCGGGTTCTCGCGCGCCGCGGCCCAGCCGGTATCGCGGCCCCAGAGCGTGACCGGCCCCTTGCTTGCCAGCGAAACCGCCAGCGCCGTGCCGAATGCGCCTGCGCCGATGATCGCCACGCTCATGCCTTGGCCCCCCGCTTGCCGGCGCCCAGCATCGGCGCGGCCTTCTGGTCCAGCGGCCAGCGCGGGCGCGCGGCCAGTTCCATGCCGTCGCGCCGGCCGGCCTGGTAGGCCTCGATCCCGGCCCAGGCGATCATCGCGGCATTGTCGGTGCAAAGCCGCAACGGCGGCGCCAGGAAGGTCGCGCCGGCCTCGGCCGCGACCCGCTGCAAGGCCGCGCGCAGGGTTTCGTTGGCCGCGACCCCGCCCGCCACGGCAAGCACCGGGGCAGGGGTCAGCGCCAGCGCCCGGCGGGTCTTTTCGGCCAGCACTTCGGCGACCGCCGCCTGGAAGCCGGCGCATAGATCGGCGCGGTCCTGTTCGTGCAGGCCGCCCTGCGCCGCGACCAGGTCGTCGCGCTGGCGCAGCACGGCGGTCTTGAGACCGGAAAAGCTGAGGTCGCAGCCCGGCCGGTCCAGCAACGGCCGGGGCAGGGCGAAGCGGCGCGGATCGCCCGCCCGCGCGGCGGCCTCGACCGAGGGACCGCCGGGTTGCGGCAGACCCAGAAGCTTGGCCGCCTTGTCGAAAGCCTCGCCCGGCGCGTCGTCGATGGTGCCGCCCAGCCGGGTGAAGTCCTGGGGGCCGTCCACGCGCAGGAACTGGCAATGCCCGCCCGAGACCAGCAGCATCAGATAGGGAAAGGGAACGCCGTCGGTCAGCCGCGGCGTCAGCGCATGGCCGGCCAGGTGGTTCACGCCGACCAGCGGCAGGCCGCTGCCCGCCGCCAGCCCCTTGGCCAGCATCACCCCCGACAGCACGCCGCCGATCAGCCCCGGCCCGGCGGTGACGGCGATGCCGTCCAGGTCTGGCAGCCGCAGCCCGGCTTGGGCCAGCGCCTCTTCGACGCAAAGATCCAGCCTTTCGGCATGGGCGCGGGCGGCGATCTCGGGCACCACGCCGCCGAAATCGGCATGCAGCGCCGTCTGCCCGGCCACGACCGAGGCCAGGATCGCGCGGTCGCCGCGCACCACCGCCGCGGCACTGTCGTCGCAGCTGCTTTCGATGCCCAGAAAGGTCAGTCCCATGCTCATCCTTGTTCCCGCGCCGCCAAGGGCCTAGGCAGATGCGAAGTAACATCTTGTCAGGCCGATTGCCATGCCGCCGAACCCCGCGCCCATCCTGCTTCTGACCCGACCCGAGCCGGCCTCGCGGCGATTTGCCGCAGAGGTCGCGCCGCTTGGGCTGGAGGTGCTGATCTCGCCCGTGCTGCGCATCCGTCCAGTCGTGCATGACGCGGCGCGGCTGGCCGCGGCGCAGGGGCTGGTCTTCACCTCGGTCAACGCGGTGCCGGCGGCGGGGGCGGGACGCGGCCGGCCGGCGATCTGCGTCGGCCCCGCTACGGCCGAGGCGGCGCAGGCGGCGGGTTTCGACGTGACCGAAGGGCCGGGCGACGCGGCGCGGATGCTGCCGATGCTGGACGGGCTGGGCGAGGGCTGGCTGCATCCGCACGGCGCCCATGTCGCCAAGGTGCTGCCGGTGCCGGGCATGGTGGTCTATGACCAGTTGCCCGAACCGCTGAATGCCGTGGCGCTGGCGGCGCTGGCGGGGCGCGCGCCGGTGATCCTGCCGCTGTTCTCGCCCCGCTCGGCGCGGCTGCTCTCGGGCCAGGCGGCGGGCGCGCGGGCGCCCTTGTGGCTGGCGCCGATCAGCCCGGCGGCGCGGGATGCCTGGCAGGGTCCGGCAGCGCGCTGCGTGCCGGCGCCGACCCCGGACGCCGAGGGGGTGCTTCGCGCCATCCAGCGGCTGCTGGCCGCGGAACAATCCACATGAGGGCGGTTGAGGCGCCACGCACCGCCGACTAGACTGCCGGCTGGAGCCAATCATGATTGCGGGCGGCAGGGGCGGGCCTCGCCCCATGCCAGCCGGGCCGCGATGCGAAAGGGAACGGGGAAGAATTGTGAAGAAGCCAGAAACCAATTCCAGCGAGAACAAGGCAAGCCCCGGAAAAGACGGCAAGAAGAAGGCGGTTTCGGGCTCGGTCATCGACAGCCGCCCGGTCGGTTCCGGTGAAGGTGCCCAGGCCGCAAAGCCCGAGCCCAAGCCGCAGATCGAATCAAGGCTGGTCGGCACCGGCCCCGGTCCCGAAGCCGCCGCGCCCAAGCCGGACGCGGGCCGGTCCGCTGCCGGCGAGGCGGTTGCCGAATCGAAGCCCCCTTCATCCCAGGCTGCGACCGAAGCGAAGCATGGCGGCGTGCCGCCGGTCGCCAGGCCGGAGGCTGTGCCGATCCCGCCCCAGCCGGCCAAGGTCGAGACCCGCGTGGTCGAGGTGCGCAAGGCCGGTTTCATGCCGACCTTCCTGGGCGGCGTCGTCGCCGCCGGCCTGGGTGCTGCCGCAGCCTGGTGGGCGATCCCGCATCTGCCGCCAGCCTGGCAGCCGCTCGGTGCCGACCCGGCCCCGACCGAGGCGCAGATCGCCGCTGCCCGCGAGGCGGCCGTCGAGGCGGCGCGCGAAGAGATCCAGACCCAGGCCGACGCCTTTGCCAACCGCGCCTCCGAGGCGGGTGCGGATGCGGCACGACAGGCGCTGGCCGATGTCGAGGCGCGGGGCGGCGATGCCGAGGCGTTGCAGGCGCAGCAGGAAAAGCTGGCCGCGCTGGAAAAGACCCTGGCCGATCTGGCCGCGCGGCCCGTGGTGGCGCCCGTGGTCTCGGGCGAGGGCAGCGACGGGCTGCAGCAGGTGCTGAACGAATTGACCGCGCGACTGGCGGCGCAGCAGAACCGCATCGATGCGCTGGCCGCGCGGCCCGACGCGCAGGCGGCGGCAGGGCAGGTCCAGGAACTGACCGCCCAGGCCGAGGCGCTGCAAGCCCGCATCACCGCCGCGGCGGATGAGGCCGAAAAGCGCATCGCTGCCGCCCAGGCGCAGGCATCCGTGCTGCAGGAGACGGCCGAGGCGGCGAACCGCCGCGCCCAGGCGGCCAAGGCCGCCGCCGCGCTGCAGGCCGCGATCGAGACCGGCGGCCCCCGCGATCAGGCGCTGGCCGATCTGCGCGCCGCCGGGGTCGAGCCGCCGGCCGCGCTGACCGGCGATATCCCGACGCTGGCCCAGTTGCGCGCGGGCTTTCCCGCCGCCGCGCGCGAGGCACTGGCCGCCGCGCGCCAGGAGGCGCCGCAGGACGGCGCGCTGGGGGCGATCGGGAATTTCCTGCGCGTGCAGACCGGCGCCCGCTCGGTCGAACCGCGCGAAGGCAGCGATCCCGATGCCGTGCTGTCGCGCGCCGATGCCGCGGTGAATGCCGGCGACATCAAGGGCGCGCTGGCCGAGATCGCCGCCCTGCCGCAATCGGCCCAGGCGGCGATGGCCGACTGGACTGCCGGGGCCCAGGCCTGGGTCGAAGCCAATGCCGCGCTGGCCGCTTTGGCCGCGGGCAGCATGTAAGGGGCGCGCCATGCTGCTTTCGGCACTGAAAATCCTGATCTTTTTCGCCATCGTGCTGGTTTTGACGCTGGGTGCGATGCAGCTTTCGGAAACCGGCCAGGGCTTGAGCATGGTCTATGGCGGCACCGAATACACGCTGGGTCCGGTGCAACTGGTGATCGCGGCGCTGGTCGTCGTGCTGCTGGGCTGGATCACCGTGCGGCTGCTGGGGCTGCTTCTGGCCTTCCTGCGCTTCCTTCTGGGCGACGAGACGGCGATCAATCGCTATTTCGCCCGCTCGCGCGAGCGCAAGGGCTATGATGCGCTGTCCGAGGGCATGCTGGCCGTCGCCTCGGGCGAGGGCAAGCTTGCGCAGGACAAGGCCGCCAAGGCGGCCAAGCTTCTGGACAAGCCGCATGTCACCGACCTTCTGGCCGCCCAGGCGGCCGAGGTGGCGGGCGACCGCCGCAAGGCCGGCGAGGTCTATCGCCGGCTGCTGTCGGATCCGCGCACGCGCTTTGTCGGCATCCGCGGGCTGATGCGCCAGAAACTGGATGAAGGCGATACGGCTACCGCGTTGAAACTGGCCGAGAAAGCCTATGCGCTGAAGCCGAAGCACGCCGAGTTGCAGGACACGCTCTTGCAACTGCAGACCCGCGAGGGCGACTGGAAGGGCGCGCGCGCCGTGCTCAAGGACAAGCGCCAGCAGGGCCAGCTGCCCAAGGACGTGCATGTCCGCCGCGACGCGGTCCTGGCGCTGAAGGAGGCCTCCGAGGTGCTGGCGCATGGCAATTCGATCAGCGCCCGCGAGGCGGCGATTTCCGCCAACCGCGCCAGCCCCGACCTGATCCCGGCCGCGGTGCTGGCGGCGCGCAGCTATATCGCGCAGAACGATCCGCGCAACGCCAGCCGGGTGCTGCAAAAGACCTGGAGCGTGCGCCCGCATCCCTCGGTCGCCGCGGCCTATGCCGAGATCGTGCCGGATGAAAAGCCGGCCGCGCGGCTGCGCCGCTTCGAGGATCTGATGCGGCAGAACCCGGATGACGAGGAAACCCGGCTGCTGCGTGCCGAACTGCTGCTGGCGGCCGAGGATTTCCCCGGCGCCCGCCGCGCGCTCGGCAATCTGGCAGAGAAGCATCCCACGGTGCGTTCGCTGTCGATCCTGGCCGCCGTGGAACGGGGTGAGGGTTCGGACGACGCGGTGGTGCGCGGCATCCTGGCGCGGGCGCTGGTTGCCAGCCGCGGCCCGCAATGGGTCTGCGACAAGTGCCACAATGTCATGGCCGATTGGTCGCCGACCTGCGACAGCTGCGGCGGTTTCGACACGCTGACATGGCGTGAGCCCGACACCCCCGCTTGGGGCGCCACCGCCCCGAACGGGGTCGAGATGCTGCCGCTGCTGGTGGGCACGGCGCATGGCACGGCAGCGGGAACCGCGGCGGCCGAGCCGAGCGCCCCGGCCGCCGCGGATCCTGCGGTTGCCGCCGGCCCCGCCGGCATGGGCGGTCCGCAACCCGAGCCGCGCAAGCCGCCGGAGACGACCGGCCCGGTCGAGATCGCGGATGTTTCGCCCGGCATGGTGCCGCGCGAATCGGATTATCGCCGCGTCTCTCCGGCTGCGGCCGCATCCGAGCCGGCGATGACCGTCACCGATCCCGAACCGGTGCTGGCCGCGCCGTCTGCGCCCGAACCCGCAGGCCGGCCGGCGCTTGACGAACCGGGCGATCTGCTGCCCGTGCGCCCCGATGTCGAGCCGATCGACGAGGAGGAAGTGAAGATGGCGGGGAAAAATCGCTGACCCCCCTTTTCGCCCGCGCCGGAACCTGCTATCCGGCGCGGCACATGAGAGGCCGGTGTAGCTCAGCTGGTAGAGCACGTCATTCGTAATGATGGGGTCGGGGGTTCGAGTCCCTTCACCGGCACCAGAAATCCCAGGGAAATCGACGCATTGCGCTGGTTTCCCTGGGATTTTTGCGTTTCCGTCCCGTTTTCGGCCCCGTTCGTCCGGCACGCCCCCTGGCCCGGCCGTTGCACCCGGCCGCGGCGCAACGCCCTTTCCCTTCCCCGATAATGCGTGGCGATTTCGGATGAGGAGAGGGTGAGATGCCGAACAAGGCCACGGTCAGGGGCGTTTTGATGGATGCGACGCTTGCGCCGATCGCTTCGGGCAAGATCGTCGCGACGCTTCAGGGCTCGGACATATTCGACGGCGGGCTGCGGGTGGTGACGCAGCAGGTCGAGGCGACGACGGATGCGCAGGGCGGCTGGTCGCTGGATCTGATCGTGAACGGCGAGGGCGAGCGGGCGGGCACGACCTGGACGATCACGGGCTACAACCAATATGTGGCCAAGGTGTTCGAGGCGAAATCGCTGTTTTTGGCCTCGGCGCTGGCGACGACGCTGGGCGATCTGGAGCGGAGCAGCGCGCCGAACCTGCGGGCCGCGCGCGAGGGCAACGCGGCGCGGCTGATCAGCGTCCCGGATTACGACCGCTACCTGGCCCTGCCCGAAAGCCAGAGGCGGCCGAACGACCTGCTGGTCGTGGACGGGCGGGAAGCGGCGCCGGTGATCCATGGCACCATCGAGCGCAGCCTGTTCCAGGGGGTGCAGCAGGTCTATCTGGGCGGCGAGCCGGCGGCCTTGCTGGAGGCGAGCGGCGCAGTGCTGATCGAAGCGCAATCCTCCGTCCCTGCGGCGGCCCCGACGATCACCCGCCAGCCCGCGTTGCTGCCCGAAGGGGCGGGGCTGGGCGACAGCATCACCCTGGACCTGGGCGCGGCGGAGGGCGCGCCGCCGCCAGTCGCGGAATGGGATCTGACGCTGGGCGAAAGCTCGATTCGCGACCAGGTCGACCCGGACCAACTGAGCATGGACCTGTCCGAGCCCGGCGAATATGCGCTGGCCGTCAACTGGAGCAATGCCTCGGGCACGGCCGCCGCCGCCCCGGCGCTGCTGACGGTCGCCGAGCCGGGGGCGCCGGGCCTGGATTACGCGCGGGCGGCGGGGTATTTTCACGCCGGTTCCGTGTTTTCCGGCACGGCCGAGGCCGTCTCGGGGGTGGCGAACGGCGGCAATGGCGGCTGGGACCTTGCGCGGGTCGGCTCGGGACAGGCTATCGCCATGACGCCCGCGGGCATCCGCTTCGACGGCGGCAGCTTCCTGCAGGCCTCGGGGATATCGACCAGCGGCATCGGCGGGATGTTCCTCGTCCTGCGCGTGGCGATCGAGCATCACAACTCCGGGGTGGCGCAGCTTTTCGCGACCAATCCCGCCGGCGGCCCCGTCTCGATCACCAGCAACAAGGGCAAGCTGCAAGCCTATTACCACGACGGGGAAACCTCGCGCGTGGTCAATCTCGGCGGGGCACCCGCCACGCCCGAGGCCTTCGTGATCGGGATCGAGATCGACAATGCGGCGCAGACGGTGCGCGCCTATACGCGGGGGGGAAGCATCGCGACCTTCAGCGTGCCAGGCATTCCGGGCGTGGAATACGGGACCGTCGCCATCGGCCAGAGGCTGCACGGCACGCTGACGCGCGCGGCGCTGTTCGGCCGCCCGGCGGGCGGCAGCTTTGCCGCCAGCTTCGAGCAGGTGATCGAGGATTTCCTGTCCGCCTGACGGCCCCGCAGCCCTGCCCGTTCTGCCAGCGGTCGCCCTGCCGGGGCGGCCTTTTTCATGCCTGCTTTTCATGCCTGTGCGGCCAGCCCCGCATCGCCTTGCGCAAAACCGCTTGTCGGCGGGCGTTTCCCTGTGGGACATGGCGGTGATCGCTGCAAGACCGCGGCGCAGGCGTCAAGGCGGAGAAGACCCATGAACCTGACCATCGACGAGGCGCTGGCCCAGGGCGGCGCGGGCCGTTTCCAGCAGCGGCTGCTGGGCATCTTCGGCCTGGTCTGGGCGGCGGATGCGATGCAGGTCATCGCCATAGGCTTCACCGCCGCCTCGATCGCGACGAGCTTCGGGCTGACCGTGCCGCAGGCCTTGCAGACCGGCACGCTGTTCTTCCTGGGCATGTTCGCGGGCGCGACGCTGTTCGGGCGCATCGCCGACCGGATCGGGCGGCGCAACGTGCTGCTTCTGACGGTGGGCTGCGACGCGGTCTTCGGCCTGGCCTCGGTCTTCGCGCCGGACATCTGGTCGCTGATGCTGCTGCGCTTCCTGACCGGCATGGCGGTCGGCGGCACGCTGCCCGTGGATTACGCCATGATGGCCGAGTTCCTGCCGCCGCGGAACCGCGGCCGCTGGCTGGTCTGGCTGGAGGGGTTCTGGGCCATCGGAACCATCGCCATCGCCCTGACCGCCTGGATCGCGCATCTGGCTGGTGCGGCCGAGCCCTGGCGCTGGATCTTTGCTGTGGCGGCGCTGCCGGCGCTGATCGGCATCTGGCTGCGGCTCTGGGTGCCGGAATCGCCGATGTACCTGCTGCGCAAGGGCGACGAGGCCGGCGCGCGAAGGGTGGTCGACCGGGTGCTGACCGCGAACGGCGCCCGCGCGCTGCCCCAGAGCACCCGCCTGACCGCGCCGCCCGTCACCGCCGAGGCGCGGCTTTTCGGCCCCGAGCTGCGCAACCGCAGCCTGGGCATCTTTGCCGCCTGGTTCCTGGTATCGCTGTCTTATTACGGCGTCTTCGTCTGGCTGCCGGCGGAACTGGCCAAGGGCGGTTTCGGCTTCGTGCGCGGCTATGGCTTCCTGGTGCTGATGGCGCTGGCGCAGCTGCCGGGCTATGCGCTGGCGGCGCATGGCGTGGAAAGCTGGGGCAGAAAACCCACCCTGCAGGTCTTCCTGCTGCTCAGCGCCGCGGGCTGCTTCCTTTTCACCGTTGCCGTCAGCCCCTGGCTGGTCGCCCTCGCGCTGCTGCTGATGAGCTTTGCGCTTCTGGGCACCTGGGGCGCGCTTTACGCCTATACGCCCGAGCTTTACCCGACCGGGCTGCGCGGCACCGGCATGGGCACGGCCAGCGCGGTGGCGCGGGTGGGCGGGCTGCTTGCGCCCTCGCTCATGGGCTATGTGGTGGCGCGCGGCTTCGGGGTCGCCATCGGCGTCTTCGCGGCGCTGCTGCTGCTGGCCGCCATCGGCACGCTGTTCATCCGGGCCGAGACCCGCAACCAGTCCATCGTCTAGAGCCGCGGCATCCGGCGCATCGGCATGCGGAACCGCGCGACATGGGCGAGGCAAGCCGCCCTGCGTCGTTTCGCCGCGCCTGGCTGAGTCCCGGCACCGGATGCGACATGCGGCCGGGCCCGCTGCGCGGCGCCAGGCGCCCATGCCGCTGTGCGGCGTGCCGCTGGCCGTGACACCGCCGCGCCAACGGCTCGTCGTCCTGGGGAAAGGGATAAGGGGCCGGCGGCCGCTGCGAAGCGGGGATGTGATCCACGACCCCGCGCGGTCTGTCGCAGGGGAATCGGCCGCCGGCCGGGGCCGCAGATCTCGGCGGACCCTCTGTGCCGATCACGATCGGCCGCGGCATCCGCGGCCGCCTGGGACCGGCGCTGTGTCGCCAGACGGGCGCCGCAGGTCCGGCCGGCGCCGAGCCGCTTGCCGATCATGGTCCTGTCCACCGCTTGTGCCGGCGGCGCATGAAGCTGAATCTCTTGCGGATTGAAAGAGAATGTCTATCCTTTGATCGGTTTGCGGGATTCTCCCCGTGGCCCGAGGGCGGGGCTAGCCTGCCAATTTGCGAAAGGCGCTTTTCTGATCCATCCCTTCTCTCCTGGTCATGATCATGCCCAAAGACCTTGGCGCAATTTCAACGGCCGGCCTGTCGGCGGCCTTCCATCCATTCGATTTTAACGAGGAACCACCCCATGTTGAAACCTGCGCTTCTGGTGCTTGGCCTGGCCCTTGGCCTTTCGGGCTGCGCGAGCACCTGGGAAACCGCTTACGAGCAACTTGAGCCGGCCCAGACCGCCGGCTGGCGCCTTGCCGCGGTCGAGGTCGCGGTGCCCGACACACTGACCACCACCGAGGCGAACAGCTATATGCCCAATGTCGACATCGTCTGGCATGGCGAGCCGGCGGGCGACCGGCGCGTCCAGGTGGCTGCCATCCTGAAGGAAGGCATGAAAGGGGCGGGGCCGGGCTGAAGGGCAAGACGGGCGTGCGCATCGTCGCCACGCTTACCCGTTTCCATGCCATCACCCCGGTGGTGCGCGAGCGGCTGCAGAATTCCGGCGTGCATAGCATCCACTATACCGTGCAGGTCTTCGACGCCCGCAGCGGCGCCGCGCTGAGCCAGCCGCAACTGGTCAAGGTCGAGCTTCCCGCCCTTGTCGGCCGGGCCGGGGACGAGGCCGATGCCAAGGGCCAGACCCAGCGGGTGCAGATCGTGAACCAGATCGCCGCGGCGACGCAGAACTGGCTGGGCCGCGGCCCCGATCCGCGCGGCAGTTTCCAGCGCCGCGGGCGCTGAACCCGACGAAATTCATGGGAATTGCCGGGCCGGCCCTTGCGGGCCGGTCCTTTCTTTGGCAGGGGGCGGATATGGCAAGCGTATCCGAACTTTACGAGGCCCGCGTGACGGCGGGGCGGCTGGAACCCGACGCGGCGCAGCGCGGCGTCCTGCCGGTGCTGGACCGGCTGGTGCGGGAATTGGCCGCGGCTCCTGTGCCAGCGCCGCAGAAGAATGGCTGGCTCGCGCGGTTGCGGGGCGGTGCCCCCGCGCCTGCGGCGGCCGCGGTGCGCGGGCTGTACCTGTGGGGCGGCGTCGGCCGCGGCAAGTCCATGCTGATGGACCTGGTGATGGAGGCGGCTCCCGTCGCGGCCAAGCGCCGGGTGCATTTCCACGAATTCATGCAGGAGATCCAGGCTGCGCTGGAAGGCGTGCGCAAGACCGGCCAGCAGGACGCCGTGCGCCCGGTCGCCAAGGCGGTGGCGCAGCAGGCGCGGCTCTTGTGCTTCGACGAGATGCAGATCACCGACATCGCCGATGCGATGATCGTCGGCCGGCTGTTCCAGGTGCTGTTCGAGGAAGGCGTGACCATCGTCACCACCTCGAACCGGGTGCCCGAGGATCTTTACAAGAATGGCCTTAACCGCCAGCTTTTCCTGCCCTTCATCGCGCTGATCCGCGAAAAGCTGGAGGTGGTGGAACTGGCCAGCGCCACCGACCACCGCCAGAACCGCGACGAGGGCGGGCAGGTCTGGTTCGTTCCCGCCGATGCGGCGGCGCGGGCGCAGATGGATGCGTTGTGGCAGGCCGAAACCGGCGGCGCGGCCGCCGCGCCCCTGCTGCTGGAGGTCAAGGGCCGCAAGGTCGAGATCCCGCGGCATGCCGGCCGCATCGGGCGCGCGGGCTTCTGGGATCTTTGCGGCAAGCCCCTGGGCCCGGCCGATTACCTGGCCATGGCCGAGGTGCTGGACCTGCTGTTCATCGACGCCATCCCCCGCCTGGGCCAGTCGAACTACAACGAGGCCAAGCGCTTCGTGACCCTGATCGACGCGCTCTACGAGGCCAGGGTGCGGCTGGTCGCCAGCGCCGCGGACGAGCCCGAGCAGCTTTACGCCGAGGGCGAGGGCGCCTTTGAGTTCGAGCGCACCGCCAGCCGGCTGCGCGAGATGCGCGACGCCGATTGGGGCAGGGGCTAGCCTAGCCCTCGGGCGCGGGTGGCAGCGCGTCTTGGCCCTGTTCGCGCAGGGCCTCGGCGATGCGGCGGATGCCTTCGGGGATACGCTCGGCCGAGATCGAGGAATAGGCGAGGCGAAAGAAGCCCCGCCCCCGCGCCGGCTGGGCGAAGAAGGCCGCGCCGCCCTCGATCAGAACCCCGCGCGCCTTGAGCCGGGTAGCAAGCGCCGAGGAATCCACCCCCTCGGGTGTCGCCAGCCAGAAGCTGGAACCCCCGGTCGCCTCGGGTGAGGCAAGCCGCAGCCCTTCGCGCGCGATGGCGGCCAGCATCACCTCGCGCCGCCGGGCATAGGCGCGGCGCATGCGGTTCGCCTGCGCGTCGTAATGGCCCAGCGACAGGAAATGCGCCAGCGTGCGCTGCATGTGGCCGGGCGGGTGGCGCAGCACCATGCCGCGCAGGGCGCGGGCCTCGGCGATGACGCGCGGATCGGCCACGACATAGCCCAGCCGCACGCCGGGAAAGACCGATTTCGAAAACGAGCCGATATAGATCACCGCCCCTGCGCGGTCGATGGCCTTGAGCGCCGGCGAGGGCGCGCCGGCGAAGGACATCTCGAATTCGTAATCGTCCTCGACCACGGCGAAGCCCTGCGCCTGGGCGCGCGCCAGCAGTTCCTTGCGCCGGGCCAGCGGCATGGTGGAATTGGTCGGGCATTGGTGGCTGGCGGTGGTGAAGACCGCCGCGACCCCGGGCGGGATGGCGTCGGGCGGCAGGCCGCGCGCATCGACGGGGACCGGCAGGATGCGGGCGCGGCTGGCCAGCAGGATCTCGCGCTGGCCGGGATAGGAGGGATCCTCGACCGCGCAGGAGGCGCCGGGGCGCAAGAGCACCTGCGCCACCAGCCACAGCGCGTTCTGCGCCCCCAGGGTCAGCAGGATTTCGTCGCGCCCGGCGCTGATGCCGCGCCGGGGCAGGATCTGGCGGGCGATATGGTCGACCAGTTCCGGGTCGTCGGCGTCGTAGAGATCGCCGGTCAGGCTGTCAAACTCGCGCCGGCCAAGCGCGCGCATGGCGCAGTCGCGCCAGGCGGCGTGGTCGACCAGCGCCGGATCGGCCTGGCCATAGACGAAGGGATAGGCAAAGCCGCGCCAGTCGCGCTCGCGATCGGTGCGTTGCGCGCGCACGAAGCGGCCCTCGATCTGGCTGTCCCAGTCAAAGCGCGGCGTGTCGGGCGCGGGCGGCTCGGCTTCCAGCCGCCGCTCGATGCTGTCCGAGATGTAATGGCCGGACCGGTCGCGGCTGGCCAGGTAATCGGTCGAGACGAGTTCGGCGAAGGCCTGCGCCACCGTCACCCGTGCCACGCCCAGGTGCCGGGCCAGGGCGCGGGTCGAGGGCAGTTTCTCGCCCGCGCGAAAGCGGCCGGCCGTTACCGCGGCGATGATCTGGCGCCGCAGCTGGACCTGCAAGGGCAGGCCGGCGGCATGGTCCAGGAAGAAGGCGTCGGGGGGAATCGGCATGGGGTGATCCGCGGCGGCTGGCGGGGTTCATCACTCCCCCGAATGCCGCCCCGGATCAAGGGTTCGGATCAAGGGTCAGGCAAAGACCTTGGTCAGGGCATTGTCGATGGCATCGGTGATGCGGTCGATGTCGTCGGCGGTCGCGATCAGCGCCGGCGACAGGCAGAGCGTGTTGTTGAAGCCCGGCAGCGAGCGGTTGGTCGCGCCGATGATGACGCCCTGCGCCAGGCATTCGGCGACCACGGCCTGCACCTTCTTCTCGTCCATCGGTTCCTTGCTGGCGCGGTCCGCGACCAGTTCGGCGCCGCAGAACAGGCCCTTGCCGCGCACGTCGCCGATGACCGCGTGCTTTTCCATCAGCGCGCGCAGGTTCGAAAGCGTGCGCTCGCCCATGGCGACGGTGTTGGCCAGCAGCCCCTCGTCCTCGATGATGCGCATGTTCTCGATCGCCGCCACCGGCCCCGAGGTGCAGCCGCCGAAGGTCGAGATGTCGCGGAAGAAGCTCATGCCGTCCTCGGGCGCGTCCTTGAACATCTCGAAGACGCGTTCGGTGGTGACGGTGCAGGAGATCGCGGCATAGCCCGAGGCGACGCCCTTGGCCATGGTCACGAAATCCGGCTGAATCCCGTATTGCTGATAGCCGAACCAGGTGCCGGTGCGGCCAAGCCCGCAGACCACCTCGTCGATATGCAGCAGGATGTCGTATTTGCGGCAGATTTCCTGCACGCGCTGCCAATAGCCCTCGGGGGGCGTGATGACGCCGCCGCCGGCCGTCACCGGCTCCAGCACGATGGCGCCGACGGTGTCGGGGCCCTCGCGCAGGATCACCTCCTCGATGGCGTCGGCGGCGCGCTCGCCGTAGTTTTCCACATCCCATTGCTTGCGGTATTCAAGGCAATGCGGCACGCGCACGAAGCCGTCGGGGAAGGGGCCATAGGCGATGGCGCGCTGGTCCTGGCCCGAGGTCGCGAGCGTGCCGATGGTGGTGCCGTGATAGTCGCGGTCGCGATAGAGGATCTTCCATTTCTTGCCGCCATGGTGGCGCGCCGCGATCTGGCGCACCATCTTGTAGACCTTCTCGTTCGCTTCGGAGCCGGAGTTCGAGTAATAGACCCGGGTCATGCCCGGCATCTTCTCGATCAGCTTCTGGGCAAAGATGGCGCCCGGCACGGTGCCGGCGGCGCCGGCGTAATAGTTCAGCTTGACCAGCTGGTCGCGGATCGCATCGGCGATGCTTTCGCGGCCATAGCCGACGTTCACGGTCCAGACGCCGCCCGAGACCGCATCGAGGAATTCGCGCCCGGTGGCATCCCACAGCCGCATGCCCTTGCCCTCGACGAAGACGCGCGGGTCGATGGTCTCATACTGCTTGTGCTGGCTCAGGTGGTGCCAGACATGGCTGCGGTCGGCCGCGACCACCTGGGACATGTCGTTGGGGTTCAGATCGAGCGTCATGGCCGGACTCCTGCGGGTGAAGGGCGTTTCCCCCTGACTGCGCCCGAATGCGGCAAAGCGATAGAGCCAGATTTGGTGAATAGATGGAGCCAGTTCTTCCCGGGCAGGGCCGAATCGGGTTGGGATTCGGGCCGGAAATGCGCATTTTTCCGCTGCCGTTTCTGCGAGCGCGAAAGCAACGCTGCGCTGCAAAAACAATCAATATGCTGTTTTTAATATAAAATATTCGCAGCGACATGCGAATCTGCTTATGGACAGATAATCCTATCTATCCGTATAGTTTTGAAAGTTGCCTCCCCAAGAACCAATGCAACGCCAACAACAGGGTTTCCTCATGCTCAATCGTCGTCGCTTTCTGACCACATCCACCCTGGCCGCCGCCGCGCTGGCCGCGCCGGGACTTGTCACCCGCGCGCTTGCCCAGGGCGAGGCGCTGAAGATCGGTGTGCCGGTGCCGATTTCGGGCGCCTTCGCCGCCAATGGCAAGTTCGCCACCATCGGCGCGCTGATGGCCGCCGAAGAGGTCGCGGCCGCGCATGGCGTGCAGGTCTCGACCCTCGACCTCGACACCGAGGGCAAGCCTGCGACCGCGGTGCGCAAGGTGCAGGACGCGCTGGCGCAGGACGGGGTCAAGCTGTTCGCGGGCGGCATCCTGTCGTCGGAATCGCTGGCCATGGGCAAGGAGGTCGAGCGCGGCGGCGGTGCCTTCATGACCACCGCCGGCGCCGACGAGATCACTGGCGTCGATTGCAACAAGGCCACCTTCCGCTGGTCGGTGCCGACCTATGGCGCCATCAACGAAACCGTGCGCCCGATCATCGACGCGCTGCCCGATGCCAAGAAATGGTATACGATCACCCCGCAATATGTCTTTGGCGACGGGCTGCTGAACGCCGCCAAGGACGTGTTCGCGGAAAAGGGCATCGAGCATGTCGGCAACAGCTACCATTCGCTGACCGACAAGGAATTTTCCGGCTACCTGACCAATGCCATCGCCGCGCAGCCCGACGTGCTCTTGCTGCTGAACTTCGGTGCGCAAAGCTCGGACACGCTGCGGCAGGCGGTCAGCTTTGGCCTCAAGCAACGCATGACCATCGTCGTCGCCTGGGCCTCGGGGCTGGAGCAGTTCGAGGCGCTGGGGCCGGATATCTGCGAAGGCGTCTATTTCGGCGCGCAATACTGGCACGGCGCCGATTCGGCGCTGAACCGCGAGCTGGTCGCCAAGGTGCAGGAAAAGCACGGCTTCAACCCGAACTATTCCTTTGCCGGCAGCTATATCTGCGCGAAACTGCTGCTGGAAGCCGCTGTCAAGGCCGGCTCGCCGGATGGGACGGGCGTCGCCGCGGCGCTGAACGGGCTGAAATACCAGGGCCTGACCGGCGAGGAAGAGATCCGCGCCGCCGACCATCAGGTCATCAAGGACTACTACCTGCTCAAGGGCAAGGCCAAGGCCGACATGGCCGACAAGGACGATTACGCCGAGGTCATCAGCGCCGGCAAATCCTTCCTTGCGCCCGAGGATGCCGGCTGCGCCATGCCCGCCTGATCCCCCGCCTCCCCGCGCGGCCGCAGGTCGCGCGGGGCCTTTTCGCCCGGTTTCAGGGAGAAGCCCGTGATCTACCTTTTCCAGGTTCTGAACGGCATCGGTCTGGGGATGCTGTATTTCCTGCTTGCCGTCGGCCTCAGCGTCATCTTCGGCCTCTTGCAGTTCGTGAACTTCGCCCATGGCGCCTTCTACCTGCTGGGCGCCTATCTGACCTATGACCTGACCATGCGCGGCTTCAGCTTCTGGGCCGCCATGCCGCTGGCCACGCTGATCGTCGCCGGCATCGCCGCGCTGATCGAGGCGGTGCTGCTGCATCGCATCTACAAGCTGCCGCATACCTTCCACATCCTGGTGACCGTGGGCCTGGCGCTGGTCGTGCAGGAACTGGTCATCATCGCCTGGGGGCCGCTGGGCGGCTCGGTGCCGGCACCCGAGGGGCTGCAGGGCGTCGTGATCCTGGGCGATTTCATCTATCCGCAATACCGGCTGTTCACCATCGGCTTCACCGCCGTTCTGGCCGGGCTGCTGTGGTGGCTGCTGGAGGGCACGCGGCTGGGCGCCATCGTGCGCGGCGGGTCCGAGTCGCCCGCGAACATGGCGCTCCTGGGCTACAACACGCTGCGCATCAACACGGCCGTCTTCGGCTTCGGCGCCGGGCTGGCCGGGCTGGCGGGTGCGCTGGCCGCGCCGATCCGCGGCGTCGAGCCCTTCATGGGGATCGAGGCGCTGTCGGTGGCCTTCGTCGTCGTCGTGATCGGCGGCATGGGCAGCTATACCGGCGCGCTGGTCGCGGGCCTGCTGGTCGGCGTGGTGCAAAGCGTCATGACCACGCTGTGGCCCGAGGGCGCGCGGCTGATGATCTATGTCGGCATGGCGCTGGTCATCGCGCTGATGCCCCGCGGCCTGTTGGGGAGGGCATGAGCATGAACCCGCTCGACAAACCCTATGCGCAGCTGGCGCTGGCGCTGCTGACCGTGCTGGTGCTGCCGCTGTTCCTGAAATCCGGCATCCTGGCGACCGAGATCCTGATCTTCGCCATGGTCGTCGCGGCCTGCAACCTGCTGCTGGGCTATACCGGCCTTCTGTCCTTCGGCCAGGGCATCTTCTTCGGCATCGGCACCTATGTCGCGGGCATCTGCCTGACGCGCTGGCAGGTCCCGGTGCCCTTGGTGCTGGCCGGCGCGGCGGTGCTGGGCGCGGCCACGGCCACGCTGGTCGGCTGGCTGTCGATCCGCCGGCAGGGGGTCTATTTCGTCATGCTGACGCTGGCCTTCTCGCAGCTGTTCTATTTCGTCGCCTATACGTTCAGCGGCGTGACCGGCGGCGACAACGGGCTGCTGGGCGTGCCGCGCCCCTCGGTCGGCGGCACGGTGCTGAACGCGCCCTGGTCCTATTACACCTTCGTCGCCATCTGCTTCGTGGCGGTCTTCGCGGTGCTGGTCATGGTCACGCAATCGACCTTCGGCCGCACCCTGCTGGCGATCCGCGAGAACGAGGGGCGGGCGGCCGCCATCGGCTTCCCGACCCGGCTGTTCAAGATCGAGGCTTTCGCCATCTCGGGCGCGGTCACGGCCTTTGGCGGCGCGCTGCATGCGATGCTGATCGGCGTCGCGCCGCTGTCGAACATCGAATACCACACCAGCGAGCTGATCCTGATCATGACCATCATCGGCGGCAGTTCCAGCCTGTTCGGCTCGGTGCTGGGGGCGGGGTTCTACCTGCTCTTGGCCGATGCGCTGTCCACCGTCTGGCCGCGCTGGCTGCTGCTTCTGGGCCTGGTGCTGGTCACGGTGGCGCTGTTCCTGCAACGCGGGCTCTGGGGGCTGGTCGAGCGCGGCTACGACCTGGTCTTCCGCCGCGAGCGGGCGCCCGAAACCCCGGCCGAGGAGCATTGAGATGACCGACATCGCCTTGCAGACCCGCGGCCTGGGGGTCAAATACGGCAATTTCCACGCGCTGGCCGAGGTGGACCTGCAGATCCGCCGCAACTCGGTCCATTCGATCATCGGGCCGAACGGGGCGGGCAAGACCACGCTGTTTCACGCGCTGACCGGGCGGGTGCGGGCATCCTCGGGGCGGATCGAGCTGGACGGGCGCGACATCACCGACACCTCGGACGACGACCGGGTGCGGCTGGGGATCGCGCGCTCGTTCCAGGTCACCAGCCTGTTTCCCAACCTGGCCCTGCGCGAGAACCTGCGCCTTGCCGCCCAGGGCCGCACGCCCTGGCAGGCGCTGGCGCCCTGGCGGCGGGCGGAAGCCAATGCCGAGGCGCTGGCCATCGCCGACGAGGTGATCGAGCGTCTGGCGCTTGCCCCCGTGTCGAACCGGCTGGCGGGCGAGCTGTCGCATGGCCAGCAGCGCCGGCTGGAGGTGGGCATGGCCATGGCGGCGCGGCCGCGCGTCATCCTGCTGGACGAGCCGACATCCGGCATGGGCATCGACGATATCGAGGCGATGAAGCAGCTGATCCGCGACCTCGGCCGCGACCATACCGTGCTGTTCATCGAGCATAACATGGGCATCGTCATGAACATCTCGGACGTGGTCACGGTGATGCGGCTGGGCCGCAAGCTGGTCGAGGGCACGCCCGCCCAGGTCCGCGACGACCCCGAGGTGCAGCGCGCCTATCTGGGCAACATGATCACGGGGGACATCGCATGACCGCCGCGCTGAAACTGATCGACCTGCACGCCTATTACGGCAAGAGCCACATCCTGCAGGGCGTCACGCTGGAGGTCGGGCCGGGCGAGATCGTCACCCTGCTGGGCCGCAACGGCGCCGGCAAAAGCACGACGCTGAAAACCGCCGTGGGCCTGATCGCGCCGCGTCAGGGGCGCGTCGAATTGGCCGGCCGCGACGTGACCGGCCAGCCGGCGCATCGCATCGCCGCGGCCGGGCTGTCGCTGGTGCCCGAGGATCGCGGCATCTTCCAGCTGCTGACCGTCGAGGAGAACCTGCGCATCGCCGCGCGCCGCGGCTCGCCCTGGGCTTTGGCCGACATCTATCGCATCTTCCCGCGGCTGGAAGAGCGCAGGAAGAACGGCGGCGGCCAGCTTTCGGGGGGCGAGCAGCAGATGCTCTCGATCGCCCGGGCGCTGCTCAACGGTCCCAAGGTGCTGATGCTGGACGAGCCGGTCGAGGGCCTCGCCCCGATCATCGTCGAGGAGATCGTCGCCCAGATCCGCCTGATCCGCGAGGCCGGCGTGCCGATCCTGCTGGTCGAGCAGAACCTGGCCGTCTGCAGCCAGCTGGCCGACCGGCATTACATCCTGGAACTGGGCCGCATCGTGCATTGCGCCAGCGCCGAGCAGTTCCGCAGCGACCCCGACACCATCGACCGCTATCTGGGCGTCAAGGCATGAAGGAAAACACCATGTCCAACCTGACAATCGACGCCGAAAGGCTGTGGGACAGCCTGATGGAGACGGCGCGGATCGGGGCCACGCCCGACGGCGGCATTGCCCGGCTGACGCTGTCCGAGGACGACCGCCGCGTGCGCGACTGGCTGCGCGCCCAATGCGCCGCGCTGGGTCTCAGCATGACCGTGGACGAGGCCGGCAACATGTTCGCCACCCGTCCCGGCACCCGCGCGGACCTGCCTGCCATCGCCATGGGCAGCCATCTGGATACCCAGCCCACGGGCGGCAAGTTCGACGGCGTGCTGGGGGTGCTGGCCGGGCTCGAGGTGCTGCGCACGCTCGACGCCGCCGGCTACCAGACCGAGGCGCCCCTGATGCTGGTCAACTGGACCAACGAGGAAGGCTCGCGCTTTTCGCCGGCGATGCTCGGCTCGGGGATCTGGGCCGGGGTCTACAGCCGCGACTATGGCGACGGGCGCACGGACGCCCGCGGCGACAGCTTCGGCGCCAGCCTCGACCGCATCGGCTATCGCGGCGAGACCAAGGCGGGATCAGTCCGCTTCGGCGCCATGTTCGAGTTGCATATCGAGCAGGGGCCGATCCTGGAGGCCGAGGAGGTTGAGATCGGCGTGGTGCAGGGCATCCAGGGCATGCGCTGGTTCGAACTGACGCTGACCGGTACGGCGGCGCATACCGGCTCGACCCCGATGGGGATGCGCCGCAACGCGCTGCTGGGCATGGCGCGGGTGATCGAGGGGATCGACCGCATCGCCAAGGCGCATAGGGACGCGGTAGGCACCATCGGCTTCCTGGAGATCAGCCCCAATTCGCATAACGTGATCCCCGGCCAGGTGCGCGCCACCATCGACCTGCGCCATCCTTCGGACGCGGTGCTGGACCGGATGCAGGCCGAGGTCGAGGAACTGGTGCGGGATGCCGCCCAAGCGGTCGGGCTGGAAAGCCGGCTGGAGCAGATCTCGCGCACCGCGCCGGTGGTCTTCGACGCCGAATGCATCGCCTCGGTCAGGGCGGGGGCGCAGGCGGCGGGCTATTCGACGCGCGACATCATCTCGGGCGCCGGCCATGACGCGGCCCATGCGGCGGCACTGGCGCCGACGACGATGATCTTCGTGCCCTGCAGGGACGGGCTGAGCCACAACCCCGCCGAATCGACCGAGCCCGAGGAATGCGCCGCCGGCGCGCAGGTGCTGCTGGAGGCGGTTCTGGACTATGACCGCCGCATGGCCGAGGCCCGCAAGGAGGCCGCCGCATGACCCGCCTTGTCCTGGCCCGGCTGAACCACGAGACCAACAGCTTCTCGCCGGTCAAGACGCCCTTGGCCGCCTTTGCCCCGAAATGGGGCGGGGAGGCGCTGGCGGCGGCCGAGAACTATCCCGCCGCCATCGGCGCCTTCCACGCCTTCGCCCACCGCATCGGTGCCGAGGTGGAAGTGCCGCTGATCGCCCATGCCATGCCCTCGGGGCCCGTCGAGGACGAGGCCTTCGAGGCCATGGCGCAGGCGATCCTGGCGGCGGTGGAAGGGGGCTGCGACGGCATCCTGCTGGACCTGCACGGCGCCATGGTGACGCGCAGCCATGACGATGGCGAAGGCGAGCTTCTGCGCCGCGTCCGCGCCGCCGCGCCGGGCGTGCCCATCGGCGTGGCGCTGGACCTGCATGGCAACATCACCCAAGCGATGCTGGAGCATTGCGACGTGATCGTCGGCTTCAAGACCTATCCGCATGTGGACATGGTCGCGACCGGCGAGCATGTCGCGCGCCTGTTCGAGCCGCTGCTATCCGGCGGCCCGCGCCCGGCCATGGCGCTGTGCCACCCGCCGATGCTGGCGGCGACGCTGTGCATGAACACCACGACCGATTGCGCCATGACCGACCTGATCGCGCTGGCGCGGCAGGCCGAGGCGCGGCCGGGCGTGCAGGCGGCGACGGTCTTTGGCGGCTTTCCCATCGCCGACCTGGCCGAGACCGGCCTCTCCATCGTCACCGTTGCCGACACGCCCGAGCTTGCGCGCGCGGTCGCGCAGGAGCTTGGCCGCGAGGCATGGCGGCGGCGCGCCGAATATGTCTATGTCGAGGAGCCGCTGGCGCAATCCGTCGCCCGCGCCGCGGCTCTGGCAGACGGTTCGGCGCCGGTTCTGCTGCTGGATCATGGCGACAATTGCATGTCGGGCGGCAGCTGCGACGTGATGGACGTGCTGGAGGAATTGCTGGCCGCCGGGCAGCAGGGCATCCTGGTCGGTCCCGTCGCCGATCCCGAAACCGTGGTGCAGCTTTTCGCCGCAGGCGAGGGAGCCGAGCTGGAAATCACCTTGGGCAACAAGACCCCGGCCGAGGGCCTGCCCGCGCCGCGCCCGCCGCTGCGGCTGAAGGGTCGGGTGACGGCGCTGTCGGACGGGCGCTATCGCGTCGCCGGGCCGATCTATCACGGGCAGGAGCTGTCGATGGGCCGCGCCGCCGCCTTCGACACCGGCGCCGCGCGCATCGTCGTCTGCGAGCAGCCGCACGAGCCGCTGGACCTGGGTTGCTTTTCCTGCCTGGGGCTTGACGCCGCGCAGGCGCGCTTCCTGCACCTGAAATCGCGCATGTATTGTCGCCCGGTCTTCGAGCCGCTTGCGCAAGCCGTGGTGGAATGCGCAAGCTCGGGCGTAACCGCCTCGGATTACGATCTGTTCGCTTTCAAAAAACTCGCCCGGCCCATATATCCGCTGGACCTGGGGACAACCTGGCAGGATTGAAGGACCGCATGGATCAGGACGCGCCGGCAGGCAAGGAACGCAGGCTTACCCGCATCAAGCTGTCGGACCAGGTGGCCGAGGACATCCGCCGCCGCATCGCCCGCGACGGCTTGCGCCCCGGCGACCGATTGCCGCATGAGCGCGCGCTGATGGAACATTACGGCTGCTCGAAAGGCACCATCCGCGAGGCGCTGAAGGCGCTAGAGGTCGAGGGGCTGGTGCGCATGCTCTCGGGTCCGAACGGCGGGCCCGAGATCCAGCCCGCCTCGATCGACATCGTCACCCAGCAGCTGCGGCAATACCTGCATTTCCAGAGGATCGACTTCGCCCAGGTCTACGAGCTGCGCCAGTCGCTGGAAGTCAGCCTGGCGCGTAACGTCATCGGCAAGCTGACGCCCGAGCATTTCCGTCGGCTGGAAGAGAACATCCGCATCTGCGAAGCGGCGAACGCGGCCCAGGACCGCGCCCTGGTGCGCCGGGCCGAGACCGAGTTCCACGACATCCTCTGCGAGGCCTCGGACAACGTGATCCTGGTCTTCATGTGCCGCTTCCTGAACAGCATGCTGCGCGACCTGGTCAGCTATCGCAGCGAAAGCATGCGCGAGCACGAGATCTTCGGCGAGGCGAATATCGAAAGCCACCGGCAGCTGCTGGCCGCCTTTCGCGCCGAGGATGGCGATGCCGCGGCCCGCATCATGCACGATCACATGTGCTGCGCCGAAAGCTACATGCGCCGGCTGGACGCCTCGTTCCGCTCGGACCTGCTGAGCCGGTTCTGAAACGGAAAATCCCGGCCGCGAGGGGCCGGGATTTGTGGGACCGGGTTGGGCACCCGCGATCAGAACGGGATGTCGTCGTCGAAATCGGGCCGGTTCTGCGATTGCCCGCCGCCGCCCGAGGAACTGCCGCCCGACGAGCTGCCGCCGCCATAGCCGCCGCCACCGTAACCGCCGCCGCCATAACCGTCATCGCGGCCGCCGCCACCGCCGCCGCCGCGGCTGTCGAGCATGTGCAGCTCGCTGCGGAAGGGGCGCAGCGCCACCTCGGTCGAATAGCGGTCGTTGCCGCTCTGGTCCTGCCACTTGCGGGTTTCCAGCTGGCCCTCGACATAGACCTTGGAGCCCTTTTTCAGATATTGCTCGGCCACGCGGACCAGGGGCTCGGAATAGATGGCGACCGTGTGCCATTCGGTGCGCTCCTTGCGCTCGCCGGTATTGCGGTCCTTCCAGGTCTCGGACGTGGCGATGCGCAGGTTGGCGACCTTGCCGCCGCTGGGAAAGCTGCGGATCTCCGGGTCTTGGCCCAGGTTGCCGACCAGGATCACCTTGTTCACGCTGCCAGCCATGCTGCGGTCCCTTTCGTTGGCTTCGTTCCCGCGGGGTGTAGCGCGTGAGGGGGCGGGGGAGCAAGCGGAATGGCATCAGCGGGCACAGGCGGAAATCCGCCGATGATCGCGGCCGCCGGCGCGCGGTAAAATCCCCTTGCGGCACGCGCCGGGCTTTGCGCTATAGTGCAGCCAAAAAAGAAGACGCCATGCATGAGGGACGAATGATGCTTTCACGCGATCGGGCGATGATGCGCCAGTTGGGCCGGGCCGTGATGGTCCTGGCGTTTTCGGCCGGGCTGGCCGCCCCCGCCGCGGCCGACGGGCTGCGGCTGCAGGCGAAAAGCGGCAAGTCGCGGCTGGCCCAGTTCGAGCGCCAGACCCGGCTGATGGATTCGCGTCTGGCCGCGCAATACCAGCAGTCGGCCCGGCTGCGCCCCGGCGGCACCTCGACCAAGAGCGTGGTGGAACTGGACATCCCCACCGCGATTCCCGCCTATCGCGGCAACCGGCGCAGCCAGTATCTGCCCCATGCCCGCGCCGTCGCGCGCAAGCACGGCATCCCCGAGGATCTGTTCCTGCGCCTGGTGCAGCAGGAATCGGGCTGGAACCCGTCGGCGCGCTCGCACAAGGGCGCGCAGGGGCTGGCGCAGCTGATGCCGGGCACGGCGGCCAAGCTGGGCGTCGATCCGAACGACCCGATCCAGAACCTGGAAGGCGGCGCGCGCTACCTGCGCATGATGTACAATACCTTCGGCAGCTGGCGGCTGGCGCTGGCGGCCTATAATGCCGGGCCGGCGGCGGTGGCGAAATACGGCGGCGTGCCGCCCTATCGCGAGACGCGCAACTACGTCCGCATCATCCACGGCAGCTGAAAGGCAGGGCCGGGCAGGGCGTCCGGCCTTGGCGTTTTTCCTCAGAAGGTCGAGGGGATGACGCGGCTGTATTTCGTCCCGGCGATCGAGGCGCCGGCCATCAGACCCGACTGGCCGAAGATCATCGCCACCACCGGCTGCTGCGCGGTGATGGTATCGGTGCCCATCGAGACGCCCCCGGCGGGCAGCGCGTAATAGGCCCCGGCCTCGGCCACCCAGCCCGGCGCGCGGCGGAAATCGGCCAGCGCGGCATCGGTCTGGAAGATCAGCACATGGGCATATTGCTGCGCGCCGATCTGGAAGCCGACGCTGGCCTGCGCCGCCGAATAGTAATCCACCGTCACGTCGTTGATGCGCAGCGCGCCCTGGCCATAGGCGCCGCCGACGCCGAAGCCCGCCTCGGTCATCAGCGGCATGTAAAGCACGCCCTTGGCGTTCTGCACCATGGGCGCGACATTGGGATAGCTGCGCAGCAGGAAGTCCCGCGTCGCATCGACGCGCGCGTCCAGCCGCGAGGGCGCATCCTGTCCGATCGCGTTCGAGCAGCCCGCGAGCCCCAGCGCCGCCCCGCCCAGCAGCACAAATCGCCGGCTCATCCCGTTGGAATACATCATCCTAGCCCTCGTTCCCTGTTCGGCGGTTGCCCCACCTGTCAAGGCGGCGATGATAGACGGGCGCGCGCCCTCATGCCAGCCTTTCGGCCACCTGCGGCGCGTAATAGGTCAGGATGCCGTCGCAGCCGGCGCGGCGGAAGGCGAGCAGGCTTTCCACCACCACCTCGCGCGCCAGCCAGCCGTTGCGGATCGCGCCCTCGATCATCGCATATTCGCCGCTGACCTGATAGGCGAAGGTCGGTGCCGCGAACTGGTCTTTGACCATGCGGCAGATGTCCAGATAGGGCATGCCGGGCTTGACCATGACCATGTCGGCGCCCTCGGAGAGGTCGCGGGCGACGCAGCGCATCGCCTCTTCGCGATTGGCGGGGTTCACCTGATAGGTCTTCTTGTCGCCCACCAGCCGCCCCGAGGCGCCCACCGCGTCGCGGAACGGCCCATAGAACCCGCTGGCGAATTTCGCCGCATAGGACAGGATCGCCACGTCCTTGTGGCCGTTTTCCTCCAGCCGCCCGCGCAATGCGCCGATGCGCCCGTCCATCATGTCCGAGGGGCCCAGGATGTCCGCCCCCGCCTCGGCCTGGACCAGCGCCATGCGGCCAAGCGCCTCGACCGTCTCGTCGTTCAGGATCACCCCGTCGCGCACCAGCCCGTCATGGCCGTTGGCGTTATAGGGGTCCAGCGCGATGTCGGTCATCACCGCCAGTTCGGGGGCCACCTGCTTGATGGCGCGGATGGCGCGGTTGCCGATGTTGTCGGGATCCCAGGCGCGCTCGCAGCTCTCGGTCTTCAGGTCCGGGTCGGAATGGGGAAAGATGCAGATCGCCGGGATGCCCAGCCGCATCGCGGTTTCCGCGGCGCGCTTGGCGCCGTCCAGCGTCAGCCGCTCGACGCCGGGCATCGAGGGGATCTCGCCCTCGCCGCCGGCGATCTCGGTCACGAAGATCGGCCAGATCAGGTTGGCGGGGGTCAGGGTCGTTTCCGTCACCATGGCGCGCAGCGCCGGCGTGCGGCGCAGCCGGCGCAGGCGGGCGGCGGGGAAGGGGGCGGTGATCGGGGTCGGGGACATGGGCAGGGCCTGTGGCTTGCAATGATCTGGCCCGAACCTGCACCCATGCCCCGCGCCGCGCAACCCCTTGCCGCCCGGCGCCGAAAATCGAGGTTTTCCTTTGCGCCGCACCCGGTTAGTTTGCCCCGCGCAACCGCTGCAAGGAGAAGACGTGCCCCGACCCGAGGGAATCCTCGCCCTGCTGGACAGCCGGTCTTTCGGCTCGATCTGGTTCTGGGTGATCCTGACTCTGGCCTGGACCCTGGCGGGACGCCGCATCCTGGGCGTGCCCTCGGACGTGATTTCCGGGGCCATCAGCGCCGAGCCGGGCCCCGAGGACGACCCCGCCGCCCTGGCGCTGCTCGACTGGCTGTCGCTGACCTTGCCGCGCTGGCGCCTCGACCGGCGCGAGGGCGCGATCCTCTTGGGCCTGGGCTCGTTCCTGCTGACGACGCTGGCCATCCTGGGCTTTGGCTACGGGCTGGAGATGGCGCAGGCGCTGGTGCTGCTGGTTCTGCCCTTCGCCCTGCTTTTCGGGTTGGAATTGCGGCTGGCGCGGCGCCTGCGCGTGATCCTGGCCCGCGCCGAGGTGGGCCAGCCGGTCAACGAGGCCGGGGCCGAGGCCGCGCGGCTGATGCGCCGGCACCGGATGGTGATCCTGGCCATGTCGGTCCTGGCGGTGGCGCTGACCGCCTTTTACGGCGCGCTCTGGATGATCCTGCATCCCTTCGGCTTCTGAACCGGTCTTGACTTCGCCGATGCCCGCTTTACCTCGGGGCGCATGGCACCGCTTCCCGAACACCTGACCCTGTCCGGCGCGCCCGAGGGCATGGACGCCGCGCTGGTCGCGCGCGAACTGGCCCGCGGCAATCCCGTCATCCATATCGCCCGCGACGACCGGCGCATGGCCGCGATGCGGGCGGCGCTGGCGTTCTTTGCGCCTGCGGCCGCGGTGCTGGAATTCCCGGCCTGGGACACCACGCCCTATGACCGCGTCTCGCCCGCCGCCGGGGTGATGGCGGCGCGCATGGCGGTGCTGACGGCGCTGGCGCATGGCGCGCTGAAAGGGCCCTTCGTGGTGCTGACCACGCTGTCGGCCGCCATGCAGCGCGTGCCCGCGCGCGAGGTGCTGCGCGATGCCGGCTTCTCGGCCGCGGTGGGCGACCGCATGGACGAGGCCGCCTTGCGCGCCTTCCTGGCCCGCATGGGATTCTCGCAGGCCCCGACCGTGACCGAGCCCGGCGATTTCGCGATCCGCGGCGGCATCATCGACATCTTCCCGCCCGGTGAATCGGGGCCGATCCGGCTGGATATGTTCGGCGACGTGCTGGAGGGCGCGCGCAGATTCGATGCAGAAACACAGCGTTCCGTCGAAAAGCTTGACCGTATCGAGCTTGCGCCCATGTCCGAGGTGATCCTGGACGAGGCTGCCATCACCCGCTTTCGCCAGAACTACCGCGTGGAATATGGCGCCGCCGCCAACGATCCGCTTTACGAAGGCATCAGCGCCGGCCGCAAGATGGCGGGCATGGAGCATTGGCTGCCCTGGTTCCACGAGCGGCTGGAAAGCCTGTTCGATTACCTGCCCGGCGCCTCGGTGGTTGCGGACGATCACCTGGACCAGGTGCGCGATGCGCGCTGGCACACGATCACCGAACAGTTCGACGCCCGGCGCGAGGCGCTGGCCCGCAAGGGCGGCAGTGACACCGTCTATCGCCCCGTGCCCCCCGCCGGGATGTTCCCCGACGAGGCCGAATGGGCGCGCTGGCTGGCCGCGCATCGGCTGCTGCGCCTGTCGGTGCTGCCGCAACCTCCTGGTCCGGGCGTGCTGGATGCCGGCGGCCGGGTCGGTCGCAATTTTGCGCCCGAGCGGCAGGCCGAGAAGGGAAATCTTTTCAATGCACTCGCGGATCATATTCGAAATCTTCAAGCTTCGCGCCGGGTGGTGATCGCCAGTTTCTCGGAAGGCGCGCGCGAGCGGCTTGCCGGGCTGATCGCCGACGAGGGCATCAAGGGCGCCAAGCCCATCGCCGATCTGCGTGACCTGCCCGACCAGCCCGGCGCGCTGGGGCTGGCGGTCTGGCCGCTGGAGGAGGGCTTCACCTCGGACGGCTCGGCCACCGGGGCCCTGGCGGTGATCTCGGAACAGGACGTGCTGGGCGACCGGCTGATCCGGGGGGCGAAGAAGCGCCGCAAGGCCGAGAATTTCCTGCGCGACACCACCACGCTGACCCCCGGCGACCTAGTCGTGCATGTCGAGCACGGCATCGGCCGCTATACTGGCCTCGAAACCGTCAAGGCGCTTGGCGTGCCGCATGATTGCGTGGCGCTGGAATATGCCGGCGGCGACCGGCTTTACCTGCCGGTGGAAAACATCGAACTGCTCAGCCGCTATGGGCATGAGGAGGGTTTGCTGGACAAGCTGGGCGGCGGCGCCTGGCAGGCCCGGAAAGCGCGGCTCAAGGAACGCATCAAGCTGATCGCCGACAAGCTGATGCGCGTCGCAGCCGAGCGCATGCTGCGCCCCGCCCCGGTGCTGGAGCCCGAGCATCACGAGATCGAAAGCTTCGCCGCCCGCTTTCCCTATGCCGAGACCGAGGACCAGGCCAGCGCCATTGCCGACGTGGCCGAGGATCTGGCCGCCGGCCGCCCGATGGACCGGCTGGTGGTGGGCGACGTGGGCTTCGGCAAGACCGAGGTCGCCATGCGCGCCGCCTTCATCGCCGCGAGCCAGGGCCGGCAGGTGGCGGTGGTGGCGCCGACGACGCTGCTGGCGCGCCAGCATTTCCGCACCTTCGCCGAACGCTTCCGCGGCACGGCGATCGATGTCCGGCCGCTGTCGCGCTTCGTTTCCGCGCGTGACGCGGCCGAGACCCGCAAGGGCCTGGCCGAGGGCACGGTGGACATCGTCGTCGGCACCCATGCGGTGCTGGCCAAGCAGGTGCGCTTCAAGAATCTGGGCCTGTTGATCGTGGACGAGGAGCAGCATTTCGGCGTCGCCCACAAGGAGCGGCTGAAGGAGCTGCGCAGCGACATCCACGTCCTGACCCTGACCGCGACGCCGATCCCGCGCACCTTGCAGCTGTCGCTGACCGGGGTGCGGGACCTGTCGATCATCGGCACGCCGCCGGTGGACCGGCTGTCGATCCGCACCTATGTATCGGAGTTCGACAGCGTGACCATCCGCGAGGCGCTGCTGCGCGAGAAATATCGCGGCGGGCAGAGCTTCTTCGTCGTGCCGCGCCTCTCGGACCTGCCCGAAATCGAGGCATGGCTGCGCGAGCACGTGCCCGAGGTCAGCACCATCGTCGCTCATGGGCAGTTGGCGGCGGGCGACCTGGACCAGCGGATGAACGCCTTTTACGACCGCGGCGCTGATGTGCTGCTGGCGACCAGCATCGTCGAATCGGGCCTGGATATCCCGACCGCGAACACCATGGTGGTCTGGCGCGCCGACATGTTCGGCCTGGCGCAGCTATACCAGATCCGCGGCCGGGTCGGGCGCTCCAAGACCCGCGCCTATTGCTACCTGACCACCAAGCCGCGGGTGCCGCTGACCCCGCAGGCGATGCGGCGGCTGAAGTTCCTGGGCGCCATCGACAGCCTGGGCGCCGGCTTCAACCTGGCCTCGCAGGATCTGGACCTGCGCGGCGCCGGGAACCTGCTGGGCGAGGAACAGTCCGGCCATATCAAGGAAGTCGGCTTCGAACTTTACCAGCAGATGCTGGAGGAGACCATCGCCAAGCTGAAATCCGGCGAGATCGAGGGCACGCCCGAGGATGAATGGGCGCCGCAGCTGAACCTGGGCGTGCCGGTGACGATCCCGGAAAGCTATGTGCCCGACCTGGACGTGCGGCTGGGGCTTTACCGGCGGCTGGCCGAGCTGACGACCAAGGTGGAACTGGAGGGCTTTGCCGCCGAGCTGATCGACCGTTTCGGGCCCTTGCCGCGCGAGGTGAACACGCTTTTGCTGGTCATCCGCATCAAGGCCATGGCCAAGCGGGCGAATATTTCCAAGCTGGATGCGGGCCCCAAGGGCGCGACCATCCAGTTCCACGGCGACAAGTTCCCGAACCCGGCCGGGCTGGTCGAGTTCATCCACGACCAGCGCGGCCAGGCCAAGGTCAGCGACAACCGCATTATCGTCCTGCGCGACTGGCCGACCGATGCCGACCGCATCAAGGGCAGTTTCGCCATCGCCAAGGAACTGGCGGCGAAGATCAGGGAAGGCAGGGCCAAGGGATAGCGCGGCTCTGGCCGCAGTGCCGAAGCCGGGGGCTTTGCCCCCGGGCCCCCAGGATATTTGGACAAGAAAGAAGCAGGGCGTGCCGAGGCCAGGCCCGCTGGGCGAACCCATGTGCGGCGTCCGGAGACAAGGGATGCGGCGAGCGTGCGGGGGATTTTGCGGAACCGCCCCTGCCTGCGGGACATCGGGCCTGGGCTGACCTGGAGGTGGCGGCTTCGTTTCCGAACCGGCTGAACGCCCCGGCAAGGGTATTCTTGGCCAGTGAAAGGGGGGCTCTCGGCGCGGTCGGCTGGCAGGCGTGCGGAAGGCAGCCAGGCCGATAACCGAAGCCCTGCCGGCGGCCGTTGGCTGGCAAGGGCATGCAAGCCCGCCCCGCTAGGCCGGCCGAAAGAAAAAGGGCGGCGTCGTGGTGGCGCCGCCCTTCGGGTCCGGATCAGTCGGCCGTCAAGAGCGGCGGCTTGGAGTTGCTGATCCTGGGCGTCTCGGGGCCGGTGATGTCGAAGACGGGCTTGTCGTCCTCGATCCGCACCCGGACCACGCCGCCCTTGGTCAGCCGGCCGAACAGCAGCTCCTCGGCCAGCGGCTTCTTGATCGTTTCCTGGATCACCCGGCCCAGGGGGCGTGCGCCCATCTTCTCGTCATAGCCGCGTTCGGCCAGCCAGTCGGCGGCCTCGGGGCTCAGTTCGATATGGACGCCGCGGTCGATCAGCTGGGCCTCGAGCTGGAGGACGAATTTCTCGACCACCTGCACGATGATCTCGCGCGAGAGCGGCGCGAAGCTGATCACCGCATCCAGCCGGTTGCGGAATTCCGGCGTGAAGGTGCGCTCGATGGCGGCGGTATCCTCACCCTCGCGCCGCTCGCGGCCGAAGCCGAAGGCGGCCTTGGCCTGGTCCGCCGCGCCCGCGTTCGAGGTCATGATCAGGATCACGTTGCGGAAATCCACCTGGCGGCCGTTATGGTCGGTGAGCTTGCCGTGGTCCATGACCTGAAGCAGGATGTTATAGACATCCGGATGCGCCTTTTCGATCTCGTCGAGCAGCAGCACGCAATGCGGATGCTGGTCCACCCCATCGGTCAGAAGCCCGCCCTGGTCGAAGCCGACATAGCCCGGAGGCGCGCCGATCAGCCGGCTGACTGCGTGCTTTTCCATGTATTCCGACATGTCGAAGCGCAGCAGTTCCACCCCCAGCGTCGAGGCGAGCTGCTTGGCCACCTCGGTCTTGCCGACGCCGGTGGGGCCGGCGAAGAGATAGTTGCCGATCGGCTTTTCGGGCTCGCGCAGGCCGGCCCGCGCCAGCTTGATCGCCGAGGACAGCGCCTCGATCGCCGCGTCCTGGCCGAAGACCAGCCGCTTCAGCGTCGCGTCCAGATCCTTGAGCACCGCGGCATCGTCCTTGGAGACGCTTTTCGGCGGGATGCGGGCGATCTTGGCCACCACCGCCTCGATCTCCTTCGGGCCGATGGTCTTGCGGCGCTTGCTTTCCGCGACCAGGTGTTGCGCCGCGCCGGCCTCGTCGATCACGTCGATGGCCTTGTCGGGCAGCTTGCGGTCGTGGATGTAGCGCGCCGACAGTTCGACCGCCATCTTGATCGCGTCATTGGTATAGCGCAGGTCGTGATGCTTTTCGAAGCTGGGCTTCAGCCCCATCAGGATCTTGATCGTGTCGGGCACGGTCGGCTCGTTCACGTCGATCTTCTGGAAGCGGCGCGAGAGCGCGCGGTCCTTTTCGAAATGCTGGCGGAACTCCTTGTAGGTGGTCGAGCCCATGCAGCGCAGCTTGCCGCCGGCCAAGGCCGGCTTGAGCAGGTTGGAGGCGTCCATGGCGCCGCCCGAGGTGGCGCCCGCGCCGATCACCGTATGGATCTCGTCGATGAAGAGGATGGCGTCGGGATGGTCCTCCAGTTCCTTGACCACCGCCTTCAGCCGTTCCTCGAAATCGCCGCGATAGCGGGTGCCGGCCAGAAGCGCGCCCATGTCGAGCGAGAAGATGGTCGAGCCGGCCAGCACGTCCGGCGTCTCGCCGCGGGTGATCTTGAGCGCCAGCCCCTCGGCGATGGCGGTCTTGCCGACGCCGGGATCGCCGACCAGCAGCGGGTTGTTCTTGCGACGCCGGCACAGCACCTGGATGCAGCGTTCCACCTCGTCGGCGCGGCCGATCAGCGGATCGACATCGCCCTTGGCGGCCTTCTTGTTCAGGTCGACGCAATATTTCGCCAGCGCGGATTCGTCCTTGGGCTGGGCGGTTTCGACCTGGGCCTGCTCGGCCTGCTGCTCGGCGCCCTGGACCGGGCGGTTTTCCGAGAAGGAAGGGTTCTTGGCGACGCCATGGGCGATGAAATTCACCGCGTCATAGCGCGTCATGTCCAGTTCCTGCAGGAAGAAGGCGGCGTTGGATTCGCGCTCGGCGAAGATGGCGACCAGGACGTTCGCCCCCGTCACCTCGGTCCGGCCCGAGCTTTGCACATGGATCGCGGCGCGCTGGATCACGCGCTGGAAGGCGGCGGTGGGGACGGCCTCAGAACCCTCGACATCGGTGATGAGGGTCGAAAGGTCGTCCTCGATGAACTCGACCAGCATGCGGCGCAACTCGTCCAGATCGACATTGCACGCGCGCATCACCTTCACGGCATCAGGTTCTTCCGTCAGCGCGAGCAGGAGGTGTTCAAGCGTGGCAAGCTCATGGCGATGTTCGTTGGCCAGCGCGAGCGCGGCATGGATGGCCTGTTCCAGCGAGGTCGAAAAGGACGGCACTTCAAGCTCCTGTCAGTCGGCTGGCGGTATGGGCCGCCAGATTTAGCGGTCCACCTGACCAGACTGTCACGATACAGTTAAGATTTGGTGGATTCTCGCGCAGTTCAAGCGGTATTTGCGTCCGCCCCTGCCGAATTTCCCGCGGTTAAGGCAGATGTGATGTTCCTTGGCCGAATTTCAAGCATGCCGCTCCCGCAGATTGCACCGGCGCGGCCGGGATGCGCCTGGGGCGTCTTGCTCTTGCTGCGTTGCGAAAACACCTCAGAACCGATCCTTCCTGGCGCGCAGCTCGGCAAAGACCGCGGCCTCGGAAGCCCCTGCCAAGCCAAGGGAATCGGCCAGTTCGGCCACCCGCAGGAAGGGATTGGTCGCGCGTTCCTCGGCCAGGGTCGAGGGGGCGCAGGGCCGGGTGCCGGCCGCGGTTTCGGCCAGCCTTTCGCGCAGCGCGGCATTGCCCGGATCGACCGATAGGGCGAAGGCGCCGTTGCCGCGGCAATAATCATGTCCCGAGCAGACCAGCGTTTCCGCCGGCAGGGCGTTCAGGCGTGAGAGGCTGGCCCACATCGTCTCGGCATTACCCTCGAACAGCCGGCCGCAGCCGAGCGCCATCAGGCTGTCGGCGGTGAAGACCATGGCCGGGCCGGGCAGGTGGAAGGCGACATGGCCGATGGTATGGCCGGGAACGTCGATCACCTCGGCTGCTTCGCCGCAAAGCGCGAAGCGTTCGCCGGGCCGCACGGCCTGGTCCAGCGGCGGCAGCCGGGCGGCATCCCGGGCGTTGCCGATCACCGCGGCGCCGGTCTGCGCGACCAGTTCGGGCACGGCCTGGATGTGGTCGGCATGGTGGTGGGTCAGCGCGATCTGGTCCAGCGACCAGCCGCGCGCCGCCAGTTCCGCCAGGATGGGCGCGGCCTCGGGCGCATCGACCAGCGCGGTCCGGCCGTTGCCATGCACGAGCCAGGCATAGTTGTCGGTCAGGCAGCGGACAGGCACGAGTTCCAGCGGCATTGGCAAATTCCTTTCTTTGCCGCAGTCTGGCCTCGCGAGGCCGGAGGCGCAATGCATCACGACGTCTATGAGCTGCGGAAATTCTATTACAACCGTCCCCTGGGCCGGGTGGTCCAGCGCGTGCTGCGCGACCGGCTGACCGGGCTGTGGCCGCCCGATCAGGCGCAGGGCATGACCGTGGCCGGCTATGGCTTCGCCGCGCCGCTGCTGCGGCCCTGGCTGGCGCGGGCGCGGCGGGTCATTTCGCTGATGCCGGGGCCGCAGGGGGTGATGGCCTGGCCGACGGGAATGCCCAACTGCTCGGTCCTGTGCGAGGAGACGGCCTGGCCGCTGGATACCGGCAGCGTGGACCGGCTGGTGCTGCTGCACGCGCTGGAGACGGCGGACCATCCCTTCGTCCTGCTGGACGAGGCCTGGCGCGTGCTGGGGCCGGGCGGACGGCTTTTGATCATGGTGCCGAACCGTGCCGGGCTGTGGGCGCGGTCCGAGACGACGCCCTTCGGCTTCGGGCGCAGCTATACCGCGGGGCAGCTGGAGATGCAGGCCCGCGAGGCGGGCTTCGTGACCGAGCGCACGGGGGCCGCGCTCTACATCCCGCCCTCGGATCGGCGGTTCTGGCTGAAAAGCGCGCAGATGTGGGAGCGCGCCGGGCTGCGCATCAGCCAGGTTCTGGTCGCGGGCGTGGTGCTGACCGAGTTCAGCAAGCAGGTGCAGGCGCCGGCCGGGCCGGGGCGGCGCGTCAGCGTGCCCAGCCCGCTCGACGTGCTGGGCGGCATCGCCCGGCCGCAGCCGGCGGGACAGGGGGCCGGGCGCACCGCGCGGGGTCCGGGCTGAGCGGGGCGGGCGGGCCGACCGCCGCCGGGCGAATCCCCCCGCCTGCCTGCGCCGCATCGCGGTTCTGCGCAGGCGCCGGCGACCGGGCGGACGGGCTGTTTGCGCAATCGGTCGCAGCCGGTCCTCGGCCAAGGGCCGCAAACGCTCATTTTTCCGTGTTCAAGGCGGTTGCGGCAGGGAAAATCACCTGCTAGAGACGCCGCAGATTTCGGGAAGGCCTCAGCCGGATTGTGCCAGGGCCCGCCCTTGACCCGCGCTCCGCGACAGACCGGCCCGCCCGCCGGCCCGCCTGCGGAGCTTGCGCTAACCGGAAGGATGACCGTGGCCAATTCCGCTTCGATTTCCGCTGATATCGCCGGGCGTTACGCGCAGGCCCTGTTCGATCTGGTCAGGGACTCGGGCGGCATCGACGCCCTGTCCGCCCAGATCGACGATCTGGCCTCGGCCTATGACGCCAGCCAGGATCTGCGCGATCTGACCCTCTCGCCCCTCTACGACCGCCAGCAGCAGGAAACTGCGATCGGCGCGCTTGCCGGCCGCATGGGGCTTTCGCCCGAACTGGCCAACACGCTGCGCCTGATGGCCCGCAACCGCCGGCTGTTCGCCCTGCCGCAACTGCTGGCCAAGCTGCGCAGCCTGATCGCCGATGCGAAGGGCGAAGTCACCGCCGACGTGGTCAGCGCCCAGGCGCTGACGGACGAACAGAAAGCCCGCCTTGCGGATACGCTGGCCGCGAAATCGGGCAAGAAGGTGAAACTGAACGCGCGTGTCGATGACAGCCTCATCGGCGGCATGATCGTCAAACTGGGCTCGCAGATGATCGACAGCTCGATCCGCTCGAAGCTCGCCTCCCTCCAGAATGCTATGAAAGAGGTCGGATAATGGGAATCCAGGCAGCCGAAATCTCGGCCATCCTCAAGGATCAGATCAAGAATTTCGGTCAGGACGCCGAGGTGGCCGAGGTCGGGCAGGTGCTGTCCGTCGGTGACGGCATCGCCCGCGTCTATGGCCTGGACAAGGTTCAGGCCGGCGAGATGGTCGAATTCCCGGGCGGCATCCGCGGCATGGTGCTGAACCTTGAAACCGACAACGTCGGCGTCGTGATCTTCGGCGACGACCGCGACATCAAGGAAGGCGACACCGTCAAGCGCACCGGCGCCATCGTGGAAGTCCCCGCCGGCAAGGAACTGCTGGGCCGCGTCGTCGACGCGCTGGGCAACCCGATCGACGGCAAGGGCCCGCTGAACGCCTCCGAGCGCCGCATCGCCGACGTGAAGGCCCCCGGCATCATGCCGCGCAAATCGGTGCACGAGCCGATGGCGACCGGCCTGAAATCGGTGGATGCCATGATCCCGGTCGGCCGCGGCCAGCGCGAGCTGATCATCGGCGACCGCCAGACCGGCAAGACCGCCATCGCGCTGGACACCATCCTGAACCAGGCGAACTACAACGGCCGCGAGGCCGATGGCATGAAGACCCTGCACTGCATCTATGTCGCCGTCGGCCAGAAGCGCTCGACCGTGGCCCAGCTGGTGAAGAAGCTGGAAGAGACCGGCGCCATGGCCTACACCACCGTCGTGGCCGCGACCGCCTCGGACCCGGCGCCGATGCAGTATCTGGCGCCCTATTCGGCCACCGCCATGGGCGAATATTTCCGCGATAACGGCATGGATGCGCTGATCATCTATGACGACCTGTCCAAGCAGGCCGTGGCCTATCGCCAGATGTCGCTCTTGCTGCGCCGTCCGCCGGGGCGCGAAGCCTATCCGGGCGACGTGTTCTACCTGCATTCGCGCCTGCTGGAGCGTTCGGCCAAGCTGAACGAGGCCAATGGCGCCGGCTCGCTGACCGCGCTGCCGATCATCGAAACGCAAGCGGGCGACGTGTCGGCCTATATCCCGACCAACGTGATCTCGATCACCGACGGCCAGATCTTCCTGGAAACCGAGCTGTTCTTCCAGGGCATCCGCCCGGCCGTGAACACCGGCCTTTCGGTGTCGCGCGTGGGCTCCGCCGCCCAGACCAAGGCGATGAAATCGGTCGCCGGCCCGGTCAAGCTGGAACTGGCGCAATATCGCGAGATGGCGGCCTTCGCGCAGTTCGGTTCGGATCTCGACGCGGCGACGCAGAAGCTCTTGAACCGCGGCGCCCGCCTGACCGAGCTGATGAAGCAGCCGCAATACTCGCCGCTGACCAATGCCGAGATCGTCATCGTCATCTATGCCGGCACCAAGGGCTACCTGGACGGCATCCCGGTCCGCGACGTGACCAAATGGGAGCAGGGGCTGATCCAGTATCTGCGCAACCAGAAGGCCGATCTGCTTGAGGACATGACCAGGAACGACCGCAAGGTGGCGGGCGAGCTTGAGGATGCGATCAAGGCAGCGCTGGACGGCTACGCCAAGACCTACGCCTGAGAGGAGGGATAGATGCCCAGCCTCAAGGATCTCAAGAACCGGATCGGCAGCGTCAAGAACACGCGCAAGATCACCAAGGCGATGCAGATGGTCGCCGCCGCGAAACTGCGCCGCGCGCAGGAAGCGGCGGAGGCTGCGCGTCCCTATGCCGACCGGATGGCCTCGGTGATGGCCGGGCTGACCGCTGCGGCGGCGGGCTCGGACATGGCGCCGCGGCTGCTGGCGGGGACCGGCGAAGACCGCCGTCACCTGCTGGTGGTGATGACCTCGGAGCGCGGGCTTGCGGGCGGGTTCAACTCGTCCATCGTCAAGCTCGCCCGCCTGCGCCTGCAGGAGTTGCAGGCGCAGGGCAAGCAGGTGTCGATCCTGACCGTCGGCAAGAAGGGCCGCGAGCAGCTGAAGCGCGAATACAGCGACCTCTTTGTCCATCACGTCGACATGAGCGAGGTCAAGCGCATCGGCTACGAGAACGCGCGCCAGATCGCGGACGAGATCCTCGACCGCTTCGACGCCGGCGAGTTCGACGTGGCGACGCTGTTCTACAACCGCTTCGAAACGGTGATCAGCCAGGTTCCGACCGCAAGGCAGATCATCCCCGCCGTGGTCGAGGAGGGCGAGGCCGCGGCCTCGGCGCTCTACGATTACGAGCCGGATGAAAGCGCGATCCTGAACGACCTTCTGCCGCGCTCGGTGGCGACGCAGGTCTTTGCGGCGCTGCTGGAGAATGCCGCGTCCGAACAGGGCGCGCGGATGACCGCCATGGACAACGCCACGCGCAATGCCGGCGACATGATCGACAGGCTGACGACGGAATACAACCGCTCGCGTCAGGCCGCGATCACCAAGGAACTGATTGAAATCATCTCGGGCGCAGAGGCGCTCTGACACGTAGAGGTAGAGACATGGCAGAGGCCAATGGAAAAATCACGCAGGTGATCGGCGCCGTCGTCGACGTGCAGTTCGACGGCCAGCTTCCTGCGATTCTGAACGCTCTGGAAACCGAGAACAACGGCAAGCGCCTGGTGCTGGAAGTGGCCCAGCACCTGGGCGAGAACACCGTCCGCACCATCGCCATGGACGCGACCGAAGGTCTGGTCCGCGGCCTGCCGGTGCGCGACACCGGCGGCCCGATCACCGTCCCGGTCGGCGATGCGACCCTGGGCCGCATCCTGAACGTGGTCGGCGAGCCAGTCGACGAAGGCGGCCCGGTCGAGGCGACCCAGACCCGCGCCATCCACCAGCCGGCCCCGGACTTCGCCGCCCAGGCGACCGCCTCCGAGATCCTGGTGACGGGCATCAAGGTCATCGACCTGCTGGCCCCCTATTCCAAGGGCGGCAAGATCGGCCTGTTCGGCGGCGCCGGCGTCGGCAAGACGGTTCTGATCATGGAACTGATCAACAACATCGCCAAGGTGCACTCGGGCTATTCGGTCTTCGCGGGCGTCGGCGAGCGGACCCGCGAGGGCAATGACCTCTATCACGAGATGGTGGAATCGGGCGTCATCAAGCCGGACAACCTGGCGCAATCGCAGGTGGCGCTGGTCTATGGCCAGATGAACGAGCCTCCGGGGGCGCGGATGCGCGTGGCGCTGACCGGCCTGACCCTGGCCGAGCAGTTCCGCGACGCGACCGGCACCGACGTTCTGTTCTTCGTCGACAACATCTTCCGCTTCACCCAGGCGGGTTCGGAAGTGTCGGCGCTTCTGGGCCGCATCCCCTCGGCCGTGGGCTACCAGCCGACGCTGGCCACCGACATGGGCGCGATGCAGGAGCGCATCACCTCGACCAAGAACGGCTCGATCACCTCGATCCAGGCCGTCTACGTTCCGGCCGACGACTTGACCGACCCGGCCCCGGCCACGACCTTTGCCCACCTGGACGCCACGACGGTTCTGTCGCGCGCCATCTCGGAACTGGGCATCTACCCGGCCGTGGACCCGCTCGACTCGAACTCGCGGATCCTCGATCCGGCGATCGTCGGCGAAGAGCATTACCAGGTCGCCCGCGACGTCCAGGGCATCCTGCAGAAATACAAGTCGCTGCAGGACATCATCGCCATTCTCGGCATGGACGAACTGTCGGAAGAGGACAAGCTGACCGTGGCCCGCGCCCGGAAGATCCAGCGTTTCCTGTCGCAGCCCTTCGACGTGGCCAAGGTCTTTACCGGCTCGGACGGGGTGCAGGTGCCGCTGGAGGATACGATCAAGTCGTTCAAGGCGGTCGTGGCCGGCGAATACGATCACCTGCCCGAGGCGGCCTTCTACATGGTCGGCGGCATCGAGGAAGTGAAAGCCAAGGCTCAGCGTCTCGCCGCTGACGCGGCGTAAGGGGGCGACATGGCCGACACGATGCAGTTCGACCTCGTCTCGCCGGAACGGAACCTGGTTTCCGTCCCGGTGCGCGAGGTGCGCTTGCCCGGCGCCGATGGCGACCTGACGGCGATGCCCGGCCATGCGCCGGCCATCGTCAACCTGCGCCCCGGTCTGGTGACCGTGGTGGCGGGCGACGGGTCCGAGACGGAATTCGCGGTGACCGGCGGCTTCGCCGAGATCAACAACGACTCCGTCACCCTGCTGGCCGAACGCGGGCATCCCCGTGCCGAGATGACGCAGGAGGTCTTCAACGAGATGATGGCCCAGGCCCGTCGTCGCGTCGAAGTCGCCAAGGAGCGCGAATCCGCCGGCGAGGAACTGGTCGCCGCGGCGGTCAAGCTCCTGGCCGACATGGAGGCGCTCGGCACGCATATCGGGCTTGATCCGAACCAGGCGAATTTCCCGCATTAACCGGGATTGACAAAAAAGGATGGTAAGCCCCGGTTTTCCGGGGCTTTATCTGTTCTGCGCCATCGTTTGTCATGGCGTGGGGAGGGGGGAAGGGGTGCGACGTTTCGGATATTTCGCCGTCGGTGTCGCCAATGGCTCGACCGAGATGTTTTCGGCTTTCGAGAGCGGCGGGCCGATGTGGACCGGGCATGGACCGCGGGTGGAAGTGCGATCCGTGCGCTTCGACGAACATTTCGTCGAGCCGCCGGTGGTGCATGTCTCGCTGAGCATGTGGGATGTGGACAGCACCGCCAACCAGCGCGCCGATATTCAGGCGGTGAACATCACCGCCGAAGGGTTCGAGCTGCAATTCAGCACCTGGGGCGATACCCGCGTCGCGCGCGTCCGCGCCAGCTGGATGGCCATCGGTCCCCTGCGACACGCGGACGACTGGGATCTGGACTGACCCTGCTCAGGCCTGGTCCAGGTTCAGCGCGATCAGTTCGGCCACCTGCCGCGGATGGGTGATCGGCAGCATATGGCCGGCGCCGGGAACGCGGGCGCGCCCGACATCGGGCAGCCGCGCTGCCAGCGCATCGGCGATGGCCGGGATCACGGCGGGCGAATCCTCGCCCATGACGATCAGCACCGGCGCGTCGATGGCCTCCAGCCCGCCTTCCCGCAGGATATTGGCGCTGTCTTGGCGCAGCGCCTGGTTGCTGGCCTGGACCAGGTGGATCTGCCGCGCGAGCCGCGCTTTGCCCGCGGCGGTCTGCGACTCCCAGTCGAGCCCGCCCCAGACGCCCAGAAAGGCGCGTGCCGCCTCGGCATCCTCTCCGGCGGCAAGCCGGGCCGCGACATCCTCCATCAGCGCGTCGTTCAGCGGCTCGGGGGCGGCGGCGAACAGCACCGGCTCGATCAGGGTCAGGCTGCGCACCGCTTCGGGGGCGGCGACGGCGATGCGCAGCGCCACGGTCGCGCCCATGCTGTGGCCGATCAGGTCCAGCGGCCGGTCGATCAGCGCCGCGGCCTTGCGGGTGACGTCGGTGTGGTAATCCGGCGCGTCCCCGTCTTCGTCCCAGTCCGGACTTTGCCCATGGCCGGGCAGGTCCGGCGCGCTGATCCGCACCCGGTCGCGCAGCACCTCGGCGATCGGCCCCCAATAGACCGCGTTGCCCATCATGCAATGCAGCGCCAGGGCCGGGCGGTCCTCGTTGCCCGGCCAGCGCCTCAGGTGCAGCGCGCTCACAGGCTTGCCAGGTGCCGGTCGAGGAAATCCAGCCGATCCTGGCCCCAGAACCGTTCGCCCGTTTCGCGCACCACATAGAAGGGGGCGCCAAAGACCCCGGCCTCGACCGCCTGTTCCAGGTTGCGGCCGAAGGTCTCGGCGCCGACGAACAGGCCCTTGTCGGCCAGGTCCGGGTCGAAGCCCGCCGCGGCCAGCGTGCGGCGGATCACCGCGTCGTCGGCGATGTCGGCATTCTCGGCCCAGACGGCGCGCAGGAAGCCCTGCACCAGCCCCGGCAGGTCGCCGCCGCCCGCCTGTTGTGCGGCGATGATGGCATAGGACGAAGGCGCGGGGTTCACCGGCCAGAAGGCGGGCTTCAGGTTCAGCGCCATGCCCAGGTGTTCGGACCAGCGCCGCAATTCCTGCGCGCGGTATTCCATGCGCGAGGGGTGGCGGTTCGCCGGCCGCACCCCACCGGTGCGGTCGAACAATTGCAGCAGATCGACGGGCTTGTAGGTGATCGTCGCCCCGTGGCGGGCGGCGATTTCCTCCAGCCGGTTGCCGGCGAGATAGCTCCAGGGGCTGGGGGTGCCGAAGTAATAGTCGATATGCGCCATGGTTTCGTCCTCGGGGTTTGCGGGCAGGCTAGCCCGGTGCTAAGCGGGGTGCAATCGCACGAATCCAGACAGGGAAAGCCCATGCCGGCCATGACCGAACCCAAGCTCATCGCGGGAAATGCGAACCGGCCTCTGGCCAATGCCATCGCCCGCCGCATGTCGATGCATCGCGGGATGAATGTCGCCCCCGTCGAGGCGCGGGTCGAGCGGTTCAACGACCAGGAGATCTTCGTCGAGGTCTATGAGAATGTCCGCGGCGAGGACATGTTCATCATCCAGCCGACCTCGAACCCGGCCAATGACAACCTGATGGAACTGCTGATCATGACGGATGCGCTCAAGCGTTCGTCGGCGGCGCGCATCACCGCGGTCATCCCCTATTTCGGCTATGCGCGCCAGGATCGCCGCGCCAAGGCCCGCACGCCGATCAGCGCCAAGCTGGTCGCCAACCTGCTGACCGAGGCGGGCGTGGACCGGGTGCTGACGCTGGACCTGCATGCGGCGCAGATCCAGGGCTTCTTCGACATCCCGGTGGACAATCTCTATGCCGCGCCGGTCTTTGCGCTGGACATCAAGCATCACTTCCGCGAGCGGCTGTCCGATCTGATGGTGATCTCGCCCGACGTGGGCGGGGTGGCGCGGGCGCGGGAGCTGGCGCAGCGCATCGGCGCGCCGCTGGCCATCGTCGACAAGCGCCGCGAGAAGCCGGGTGAGGTGGCCGAGATGACGGTGATCGGCGACGTGACCGGCAAGACCTGCATCATCGTCGACGACATCTGCGACACCGCCGGCACGCTCTGCAAGGCGGCGCAGGTGCTGACCGAGCACGGCGCGACCGAGGTGCATGCCTATATCACCCACGGCGTCCTTTCCGGCCCGGCGGTCGAGCGGGTGCAGGCCTCGGTGATGAAATCGCTGGTGATCACCGATTCCATCGAACCGACCGAGAAGGTGAAGGCCGCCTCGAACATCCGCATCGTGCCGACGGCGCCGATGTTCGCCCAGGCGATTCTGAACATCTGGAACGGCACTTCGGTCAGCTCGCTGTTCGAGGTGGACACGCTGGGCCCGATCTACGAAGGGCTCTATTCCGGCTTCTGATCGCCGGCGACGCAAAGGCAAGGCCCCGATCCGCCGGACCGGGGCCTTTCTCGTGCTTTCAAGGCTTTAAAGAAAGCGCGGGAACTCGATCTTCGGGCAGCGATCCTCGATCACCGTCAGGCCGCGGGCGCGGGCGCGGCCGGCCGCCTGCGGATGGCGGATGCCCAATTGCATCCAGATCGTGTCCAGCCTGGGCAGATGCGCCAGCGCCTGGTCGACGATGGCGGGCACGGCCTCGGCCCGACGGAAGATGTCCACCATGTCCACCGCCTGCTCGGGCGGAATCGCGCGCAGGTCGGGATAGACCCGCTCGTCCAGGATGGTGCCGCCCGCATGGCCCGGATTGACCGGAATGATGCGATAGCCCTGCGATTTCAGGTAACGGGCCACGCCCCAGGATGGTCGCGCCTCGTTCGGCGACAGGCCCACGATGGCAATGCAGCGCACCGTGCGGGCGATGCGCGCAATGTCGTCGTCGACCGGCGAGGTGCCGATGTCGCGAAGTACTGCCAGGTTCATCTGACCTCCCCCAGATCTCAACCGAAAGTGGCATGGAAAAAGCGCCCGGTCCAGAGGTCTGGCCGGGCGCAAGTCGCGGAACGAGGGACAGTGATCTGAACATGACCGTTCCGTGGTCATGTTCGATAAATAAATGGGAACCGTGGCTAAAAAGTTCCACCCGGCTCGCAAAAAAGTGAAATTTCACGGATTCATGCGTGCCCAGACGGCCTTGGCGCGCATCAGGATTTGCTGCGGATCGGCAAGAAGCCGCTCACGCGCCTGCTCGGAGCGCAGGAAATAGGTGCGCTGGCCGATCACCACGAAATGGCGCGGATTGCCGGGTTCGGATCGGCCTTCGGACAGGGCCAGGACGCAAAGCCCGCCAAGGCCTGGGGCATAAGCCTTTGGATTAGCCTCGAAAAGATTGCGGTTCTGTTCGCTGGCGAAATGCCAGGCCTGGCCGCGCCAGACCGTGACCAGGTCGGTGCGCCCCGGTACCGCGGCATTTTCCGTGCCATAGGAGACCGGGTCCATGCCGTCCAATGCCCAATCCTGCGCCATCGCCGCCGGAACGGGCAGGGCAAGCATCAGGCTGGCGAGAATCGGACGAATCATGGCGCGTGGGGGGTTGGTGGAACTGCTTTCGATCTGGCAAATCGGTTGGCGATTCTCAACCGGGGCGGGCGGGTTCTAGCGCCGATGTGAAGGCTGGGCTCAACTCTGTGAAGCCGCGTAAAGCGCCACCGCCGCCGCGTTCGAGACGTTGAGCGAGCCGAAATCTGCCGCGAAGGGGATGCGCAGGATGCGGTCGCAGGTCTCGCGCGTGCGTTCGCGCAGGCCGGGCCCCTCGGCGCCCAGGACCAGGCAGATCGCCCGGCCCGAGAGTTCCGCCAGCGCCTGCGGCAGGGTCTCCGTGCCGGTGCCGTCCAGGCCCAGCACGACATAGCCCATGGATTGCAGCTCGATCAGCGTATCGGCCAGGTTGACGACGCGCAGATAGGGCTGCCGCTCCAGCGCGCCCGAGGCAGTTTTGGCCAGCGCCCCGGTCTCGGGCGCGGAATGGCGCGCCGGCGCGATGACCGCGCGCGCGCCAAAGACCTCGGCCGAGCGCAGGATGGCGCCGACGTTATGCGGGTCCGTCACCCGGTCCAGCGCCACCAGCAGCGGCCGGCCCGGCCCGGTAAGCGCCAGGTCGGCCAGGCTATCCCATTTCAGCGGCTTGACCTCTAGCGCCGCGCCCTGATGGACGCTTTCCGGCGACAGTGGCACCGTTCGGTCGAAGACGCGGGCGTCGATGATCTCCGGTGCGAGATCGGCGGGCAGGGGGCCCAGCCGGTCCAGCGCGTTGCGCGTCACCACCAGCCGCAGCTTGTCGCGGCGGGGATTGGCCAGGGCGTCGCGCACCGCATGCAGGCCGAACAACCAGACCGTTTCGGCCGCGGCGGCGCGGCGGGCGCGTTCCTTGTCGATGACCCAGGCGGGTTTCTTGGATTTCTGTGGTTTCTCGGCCATGTCGCATTCCCGGTTGCTGTTTCGACTGCGCAGAAAACGCGGCCGAATGCAACCTTCGCGGCGGGTTGGCATGGTGCGCAAGGAAGTGCGACTTTTCGGCGGTTCCCTGCTTGACGCCCCCGGACGGTCGGGATAATCACCGCTTCACGCCGAAAGCGTTCGGCGGGCGACGTGCTGCAAGGTGCGGCAGCGGACTGTAACTCCGCCGGGGAGACCCATGCCTGGTTCGATTCCAGGGTCGCCCACCACTTCTTCTGAAAACTGAACAAAATCAACGAAGTGGTGTCCCGCATTCGTGCAATGCGGCAGCATGCAAATCAATAGGTTATGACGCAGGTGTCCCGCAGTTTTGCGGCTTGCCCCCTGCGCAAAAGAAAACCGTCGGAGGAGCTGGCACTCCATCCGACGGCACTGTCAAAGGTCTTCTGTCCAAAGATTATGTCACAGCTTCCCGCCGCGCAACCCCGTGGGGAGGTGCAGCATGAGCTGGAAGGTCGCGAATCTTTGCGCCGGGCGGCGCTTCGGCAGTCCGGTCCGAAAGCAGATCATCATGTTTCTGGCCGACAAGGCCAGCGATGACGGATCGGGCATCTGGTGCTCCAAGGGGACGATCCAGCGGCACACCGAGCTTGGCGAAACCACCGTCAAGCGCACCATCAACGAGTTCCTGAACGAAGGCATCCTGATCGAAACCGGCCGCCGCGCGTGCAAGAACGGTTTTACCGTCGTCTATCGCATTTCCCTTGCCGCCGTCCGCACCCTGGAGGGCATTGCCGAGCCCGATGATGAGACGGGGTCCACAGAGGACGGGGTCTGCCGTGAACCCGGAACGGGGTCCGCTGCGGACCCGGTACCCCGTCCACAGCGGACCCCAAACCTTCCTGAAACCATCCATAAACCACCTTCGCGTGCGCGTGCACGCGAGGCGGCGACGGAATCTGTGGAGATACTGAAGGCCTATCCCGCCGACCGATGTCGCAACGAAACGACCTGCCTGCATCACGTCGAGGCTGCCATGCAGAAGGTCGGGCCTGAAAAGCTTCTCTCGGCTGTAAAGCGCTATGCGCTGGAGACCGCAGGCTATACGCGCTCAAAGGTCTGCTTCTCGGATAACTGGTTCAAGATGGGTCGCTGGCGCGATTACATCGAGGACGAGCCGGAACCGCCTCAGGAACCGACCCCGGTGCACGCGGCCAAAACTGCCGACTGGATCAAATCCCGTCATCCCCTGTGCCGAACCCTGAGCGTCGGGCAGGTCCGCATGGCGCTGGACCTAGAGCTGGTTTCCCGCAGCGAAGTGCGCGCCGCAGGCTTCAGCGAGGGATTGCGTTATGTCTGATCGCGGCGGGAAATCAATCTTCGCGCATAAGCAGACCTATTCGCGCAAGGGTAACAGCAAGAGCCGGTCCGTCAGCGAGATTGCAGACGAGGCGGAGCGGTTGGACGGGGCCTGCCCGCATGTCGCGAACCCGCAGTCGCCCACCATCCTCGAAGGTATCCGGCCCTCGGAGGTGGTCGAGGTCATCGAGCAGCGTATCGCCGAACAGAACACGCTGCTGCGTCAACTGCGCAAGGAGCAGCCGGACCGGAAGGAGGCGCTGCGCGGCATCCGCAGTGACACCCATGTGCTGATCGCCAGCGTGTTCAGCTTTCCCGATCCGGTCGAGGACATGGACCAGGCCGATTACCTGCGCTGGCGCAGGGACGTGATCGCCTTTGCCAAGGCCGATGCGGTTCGGAACAAGGCCGAAGTGCTGAGCATCATCGAGCATCTCGATGAAGCCCACCCACATGTGCATGTGCTGGCGGTGCCCCTATGTGCAGAGGGCAATATGCGCATGGACGCCAAGCGCTGCCATGAAGGTCATCGCGAGCAGGACCGGCACAAGGATCACGGCTGGTCCGGCTCGCCGTCGCGCAGCTACAAGCAGGCGATGCGCGGCTGGCAGGACCGCTATCATGCCGAGGTCGGCGCGAAGCATGCGCAGGCCCGGACGGGGCCGCGCCGCCGCCGTCTGGACCGGGCTGCGTGGAAGGCCGAGCAGGAGCGGCTGAAGGCGCAGAAGGAGGCAGAGATTGCCATTTTGCGCGCCGAAGAGGCTCGTCGCCTTGCCGACGAGGAAGAGCGCCGCCGCGACCTGGTCATGCAGGACACGGTCGCCAGCCGACTTCAGGAGGCCGAGGCGGTGCATGCCATCGCGACCGGCGGGCTGATCGCCGCCATCCGGCAGATCGATCCCGACCCGGTGCTGCTGAAGCGTCTGGAGACGCCAGGCGAGATGGGCGCCTGGACGCATCACGATGCAGATCGCAACCGCGAGATGCACAGCGCGCTGGCGCCGGTGCTCAGCGACGGATTGGAGGCCCTGCGCCAGCCACCGGCAGGACCGGGGCTGCTCGGAGGGCTCACTGGTTTCCTGCGCGGCCTGGCTGGCTGGGTCAATCGTCTCGCCGATGCCAGCCCGCGCTGGCTGAAGTGGCCCGAAACGGTGGCCTATATCGCGAACGGGGCGCGGGAAGCCTTCGGGACGCCCTATGCCGCCTCGACCCTGGCCGGGGTCATCGAAGCCTCTCCGGCATGGCAATCCTTCACCGGCGAGGCGAGAGCGCGGCTGGATCAGGCACGCACGGTGCAGGCGCTGACGAATCCGCGCGACTCTCGGCCAGATGCTTCATCGCAGACGGGCATATGACAGCATGCGCTTATGCCAATATGCACATCCGGCGCCGGAGAGCCGGCAATTGCGATTGATACGATTTCTTGGTAACATTCGGTATCAGCGCACAGGAGGGCCGCATGTCCCGCAACACTTCGGTTTCGCTCGGCGATCACTTCGTCAGCTTCATCGACGCGCAGGTGAAGGGCGGCCGCTATGGCTCGGCCAGCGACGTGGTGCGGGCAGGGCTGCGGCTTCTGGAGGAGCACGAGACCAAGGTAAAGGCGTTGGAAGCCGCCCTGATCGCCGGAGAGGAATCCGGCCGGGCGGAAGGCTTCGACCTCGATCAATTCATTGCCCGCAAGATGGCCGGTCGCAACGCATGAAGGCGTTGGCCTTCACCGTCGCGGCAACGGTCGATCTGGAGGATATCTGGGATTATACGGAAGGCGAATGGGGCCTCGCGCAAGCCCGGCGCTATGTGCAGGAGCTGCGCGACACCTGCCATGCGCTGGCATCGGGTGAAAGGCGCGGCAGGTCGGTTGACGTTCGGCCTGGCTATCTGAAGTGCCTGAGCGGATCGCATGTCATCTTCTTCCGGGATCTGGGCGATACGCTGGAAATCGTCCGCATCCTGCACGGCGCGCAGGACGCCGAGCGGCATTTGTGACCGGCATGGGTCTGTGCGATGGCACGATACTCGAAGGGTAAAATTGCAATATTGGCATATGCGCCCTTAGGCGTGGAGAGCTTGATGCTGACTTATCTGCTCAGTGATTACCCGGTCCTGGCGCGGCTCGCGGCCGGCAGAACCAAGGCCACGCGGCTTGACGTCCGCGCCTGCCGCCGGCTTTACGCGCTGGCGACGGCCTCCGATCTGGGCGCGATGGGGCCGGAAGAGCGCGGGCTTTACGACAGCCTGGCCGCGAGCGAGCCGGTGCCGGGCTCCGGCAGGCCAATTGCAGCGCTTCAGGCGCAGGTCAGGGCCGATGGTTTCCGGCGCATGACCGACGAAAAGGCCTTCATGGACGAGTTGTCCGGGGAGCCGGATATGGTTCCCGGCCCCTTCAGGGTGAAATGCCTGCTTTGTGGCGATGTGGCGGAAAGCTGGTATCGCGACTGTCCCGCGCCCGCAAAGGCAAGGATTGGCATGGCCAGTTGTGCATGCGGGAATGTCAGTGCCGATTCGATGGGGTTTCTCGGCTATGGGCGCATCCTGTCGCGCCAACCCGATAGTTTCGAGGTCCTGGATCTTGCCTGATCCGGGCGGTGCAAAGCTGTCCTGCGCCGACTGTAACCCATGGCCCAGAGTGGGCTACTTTTCGCGATTTCGCCAAATATTAGTGACCGACTATTATTTTGCGGAACCCGGTGCAAAGCACCACCCGCAAAATGTCGGACCAGGCGCTGCGCCCCGGTACCCAGCTTTCTCCGCCCATGAAGAAGATCGATCCCCCATGCCGCCCGATGGGCGGCCGCATCGCTTACGGATGAAGCGCCAGCAGATCCTGCCCGAACTGGTGCAGCGACATGACCTCGATCCCGTTCGGCAGCGGGAAAGCCTCGTCCCCCGGATAGAGCACGATCCGCCGCGCAGGTTGCAGGTCTTCGCAGGCCGAATGAAAGCCGCGCTCCACCTTCGGCGCAAGGTTGCGCTTGACCTCGACGGCCCAGATCGTGCCGCCCGGCAGGGTCAGCACCAGATCGACCTCGGCCCCCGCCCCGCTGCGGTAGAACTGCGCCTGCGTCCCTTCTGGCATCAGGGCATGGGCGGTCTCGATGATCAGCCCCTCCCAACTGGCGCCCGCGACGGGGTGGCCGAGAACGTCGTCCAGCGTCGTCAGTCCCAGCAGGGCATGCAGGATGCCGGTGTCGCGCACATAGATGCGCGGGGACTTGACCAGCCGCTTGCCGATATTCGCGTGCCAGGGCTCCAGCCGGCGCACCAGCATCAGATCGACCAGCAGGTCGAGATAGGAGGCGACGGTCTTGGCATCGACCCCGAGCGCGCGGGCAAGCTCGGCGGCGTTCGACAGGCCGGACTGCCGATGCGCCAGCATGGTCCAGAAGCGCCGCAGCGTCTCGGCCGCGATGCGGGGACCGAGCGCGGGAATGTCGCGCTCCAGATAGGTGCGGATGAAGTCGCGCCGCCAGCGCAGGCTGGCCTGATCGTCGCGGGCAAGGAAGCTGTCGGGAAAGCCGCCGCGCAGCCAGAGCCGGTCCAGGTCGGTTGCAGGCACTTCCAGCGCATCAAGGGGAGCAAGCTCGGCATAGGCGATCCGGCCCGCCAGCGTCTCACCCGACTGCCGCAGCAGGTCGATGGAGGCCGAGCCGAGCAGCAGGAAGCGCCCCGCCCGCAGCCCCTTGCGCCGTCCCCGGTCGATCAGGCCGCGCAGGTTCTGGAACAGGTCCGGCACCCGCTGGACCTCATCGAGGATGACCAGCTTGTCCTCATGCGCCGACAAATAGAGTTCGGGATCGGAGAGCCTGGCCCGGTCGGCGCTGGATTCGAGGTCGAGATAGAGCGACGGGCGCTCTTCCCCCAGCTCCTGCGCCAGCGTGGTCTTACCCACCTGGCGCGGCCCCAGCAGGGCAACGGCAGGACTGTCGTCCAGCAGGGACTTCACGGTGGCGGTGATACGGCGCTCGATCAACATCCTTGCAATTATGGAGTTTGATTCCCGATTTGCAAGGTTAATTTGAGTCTATGCTCCTATTGTCGGCCGACATGAGCAAGTACTCACTGCTGGGCCGAACAGAGGGACGCGACAACGGGTCTTATCTCAAACGACACGCGAATCTATCGCACCGCGCCACACTCGGCGGCTTGGCCTGCATCGACGCATAGGCCGATTTGCCCGGCGCAGCAGTCTTCCATCAGAAACCGCACCAGGCCGTTCAGCGCCTCGAAATCGATACTGTAGAGGATCGACCGGCTTTCACGGCGCGATGCGACCAGTCCAGCGCGCTCCAACTCCTTGATGTGAAAGCTGACGTTCGAGGCGGATACACCGGCTTGGTCAGCGATCATCCCTGCCGCCAGCCCCTCGGGACCAGCGACGACCAGGAGCCGCAGGATGCGCAGACGGGTTTCCTGGGATAGCGCTGCGAATGCGGCAAGGGCTTGACGTTCTTCCATATTTCAATAATCCTATAAATGTCGAATCAAAAGGTATCGCAGATGACCATTCAAGGCAACCTCGGTGCGCTGACCGGCGCGGCCGACCCGGAAGATATAACCATCGGCGAGTTGCTGGCAGCACTGGATGGTGCGGCCGAGCTGCCGCTGGTGTTCAGTTATGACGGTCAGGACGTGAAGCCCGGCTACCACGTCACAGAAGTCAAGGCGGGCCGCTTCGAGGCGCTGGACTGCGGCGCGAACCCGGAGAGCTGGACCGAAATCTTCATCCAGCTTTGGGACGTGAACGAGGACCGTGCCCATATGCCTGCGGGCAAATTCGTCAAGATCATCGGAAAGGTGATTGAGCATGTCGATCTGGAGCGCACCGCCAAGCTGACCTTCGAGGTCAGCGACGGCGAGCGGCCGATGCAGCTTCATCGGGCGGCTCTGCCCCGGATCGATGGCGGGCAGGTCCGCGTGTCGCTGTCGCCTCGACCGGCGAGCTGCAAGCCTCGTGACCGCTGGTTTCAGGACCAGAAAAGCTGCTCGGCCCCGGCCGGGGCGCAACCCTGCTGCGGGTGATCGCCATGACCGAGCAATCTTCGCGCGTGTTCAACGTGCTGTTCCTCTGCACTGGCAACTCGGCCCGGTCAATCATCGCGGAAAGCGTCCTGCGCCGGGATGGTGGCGGACGCTTCCGTGCCTTCTCGGCCGGAAGTCACCCAAAGGGTGAGGTCCATCCGACCGCGCTCAAGGTGCTGGAGAACTTCCACTATCCGACCGATGGCCTGCGCTCCAAGAGCTGGGACGAGTTCGCCGTGCCGGATGCCCCGGTGATGGATTTTGTGTTCACCGTCTGCGACAACGCTGCCGGTGAGGCCTGTCCGATCTGGCCCGGCCAGCCGATGACGGCGCATTGGGGAATCGAAGATCCCGCCGCTGCGACGGGCACCGGGCTTTTGCGCGAAATGTCCTTCATCAACGCGCTGAGGTATATGAAAGCCCGGATCGCAGCCTTTACGGCGCTCCCCATCGCCTCCCTTGATCGGATGAGTCTTGCGACCAGGTTGTGCGACATCGGCCGGGCCGAGGGTGCGACCCGACCCCGGCCGGATGTGGCGTGAGGGGCGGATCATGGATGTCGTGATCTACCACAACCCCGACTGCGGCACGTCCAGGAACACGCTCGGCCTGATCCGCAACGCCGGGGTCGAGCCGCATGTGATCGAATACCTGAAATGCCCGCCGAGCCGTGAACTGCTGGTGCAATTTATCGCGCGCATGGGGGTCACCGCCCGCGATCTGCTGCGCGAGAAGGGCACACCCTTTGCCGAGCTTGGTCTTGGCGATCCGGCGCTGACCGAGGATCAGCTTCTGGATGCGATGATGGCGCATCCGATTCTCATCAACCGGCCCATCGTGGTCAGCCCCAAGGGGGTGCGGCTCTGCCGCCCGTCCGAAGCAGTGCTGGACCTTCTGCCCCCGCAATAAGGCGCGTTCTCGAAAGAGGACGGGGAAGCCGTGGTGGGGGCTGACGGCCACCGCGTGACGCCCGCCGCAACCTGATCGGAGACCAAGACCATGACCGCACTCGCGCCGCCTTCGCGGCTCTCTTTCCTCGACCGTTGGCTGACTCTGTGGATCTTCGCCGCGATGGCGCTTGGCATCATGCTTGGGACGGTGTTCCCCGGCCTGCCGGGCGCCCTCGATGCGCTCTCGGCCGGCACCACGAACATTCCCATCGCCATCGGCCTGATCCTGATGATGTATCCGCCCTTGGCGAAGGTGCGATACGAGGAACTGCCCCGCGTCTTCGCGGATCGCCGGGTGCTGGTTCTGTCGCTGGTGCAGAACTGGATCATCGGCCCGGTGCTGATGTTCGCCCTTGCCGTGATCTTCTTGCGCGACCAACCAGAATATATGACGGGCCTGATCCTGATCGGGCTGGCGCGCTGCATCGCCATGGTGCTGGTCTGGAACCAGCTCGCCCGAGGCGATGGCCAGTATGTCGCGGCGCTGGTCGCCTTCAACTCGGTGTTCCAGATCCTGTTCTTCTCCACCTATGCCTGGTTCTTCCTATCGGTCCTGCCGCCGCTGTTCGGGCTGGAAGGCAGCGTGATCGACGTGAGTTTCTGGACCATTACCGAAGCCGTGCTGATCTACCTCGGCATCCCCTTCGCTGCTGGGTTCCTGACCCGACGCATCCTCGTCTCCCGCAAGGGCGAGGGCTGGTATGAGACCGCCTTCCTGCCCCGGATCGGCCCGATCACGCTGGCGGCGCTCCTGTTCACCATCGTTGCCATGTTCAGCCTGAAAGGCGGCGACGTGGTGCGCCTGCCGGTCGATGCCCTGCGGATCGCGGTGCCGCTGGCGCTCTACTTCGTCATCCAGTTCATCGTCAGCTTCGCCATGGGGCGGCTGATCGAGGCCGACTATCCGCGCACAACGGCCATCGCCTTCACGGCGGCGGGCAATAACTTCGAGCTAGCGATTGCGGTTGCCATCGCCGCCTTCGGCCTGGCCTCGCCGGTCGCCTTCGCGGCGGTGATCGGCCCGTTGGTCGAGGTGCCCGCGCTGATCCTGCTGGTCCATGTCGCGCTGCGCCTCGGCGCGCGATGGTTCCCGCAGGAGGCGAAGGCGGGCGGGTCTGCGGTCATGGCGAAGACCAGATGATCGCCGCCGACGCGCCGGGCGCCCGGCGCTGGCCGGTGATCTCGGCCCTCGGGATCGTCCAGATCTTCGCATGGGGCAGTTCCTACTACCTGCTGGCCGTGTTCGCAGGGCCTATTGCGGCCGAGACAGGTTGGCCGCTGTCGTGGGTCGTCGGCGGCCTGTCGTTGGGCCTGTTCGTCGCCGGTATGGCCTCGCCCCGCGTGGGCGAGGCGATCCGGCGTCATGGCGGGAGGCCGGTCCTGGCGCTGTCGAGCATTCTGCTCGCTGCCGGGCTGCTGATCTTCGCTACCGCGCCGGTCCTGCCGGTGTTCGTGGCAGGGTGGATCGTTCTAGGGATCGGGATGGGTGCTGGCCTCTATGATGCGGCCTTTGCCACCCTGGGCGGCATCTACGGGCGCAAGGCCCGATCCGCGATCACCACGCTGACACTGTGGGGCGGGTTCGCCAGCACGGTCTGCTGGCCGCTGTCGGCACTCTTCATCGAGCATCTGGGCTGGCGCTGGTCCTGTGTCGCCTATGCCCTGATCCAGCTCGGGCTATGCCTGCCGCTGATCCTGTTCGTTCTGCCGGGCAACGGGCGCGCCGCTCCCGCCGCTGCTGATCGGCAAAGCACGATCCGGCTTTCCGGGCCGGAGCGGCGAGCCTACCTCACCATGATGGCGATCATGGTCCTGGCGGGCCTCTCCGTCACCATCGTTTCGGTTCATCTGCTGACCATGCTGCAAGGCCGGAGCCTGTCGCTGGCCGAAGCCGTCGCCCTCGGGGCCTTGATCGGTCCCGCCCAGGTGACGGCCCGGCTGATCGAGATGGCAGGCGGCGGGCGGCATCACCCGATCTGGACATTGGCCGGAGCGGTGGGCCTGTCCGCCGTGGGCCTGGTCATGCTGGCCCTCGGCCTGCCGCTCGTCGGTGCCGCCATCTTCCTCTATGCGGCCGGGAACGGCATCTTCTCGATAGCCAAGGGTGCTCTTCCTCTGGCCCTGTTCGGTGCAGACCGCTACGCCCCGATCATGGGCAGGCTGGCGCGGCCCTCGTTGATCGCCCAAGCCATTGCGCCAACACTCGGAGCAATGCTGCTCTCTGCTGCCGGGACCGATTGGACGCTGAATGTGCTGGCGACCCTAGCGCTCGCCAACATCTTGCTCGTCATCATTCTCTGGAAAGATATGGAATAAAATAGGCCGCTGCTGGATGCCAGCAGCGGCGTGCATCGTCGGGATGGGTCAATTTTGCGTGTCGTTTGCGATACTTACCAGTGTCGCTTGACACCTGTCCGCTGCCGAGCTGACTTCGATGAGCCCAACTGTTGAAAGGCACGCTGCATGTCTTGGGGCTTGAGCAGGCAGCCAACAGTGCAGAGCGAGCAAAGCCAGCCGGGTTGGAGATGTGGGGATTCTAGTCGGTGGTAGCTTGAAAGGTGCCGCCCGTTGGGCGGGCGCAAACCCCATTCCGCCCCAGCCTCGTGGGGGCGGTCGGAATGCGGTTTGCGCGCAGCCTGACCCCGGCCCGCTCGCATCACGACGGGCCGTAGGGACGGGGTCAGGCGAATTCGTTTTCCCAGCAGGCCATCATCCAGCGCTCATCGCTGTCGGGCAGTTCGATGCCGTAGAATTCCAGCACCTGAGTGAGGTCGTAGATGCGTTCTTCCTGCTCCGGCTCGGTCAGTGCGGCCCACCAATTGCGTGCCTTGACCTCATCCGGCTCGAAGATCGATGCGGGCAGTTCGCCTTTGAACGGTTGCGGGGTCATCAGTTGTTTCCTGTCATTTGCCGCTGGGTGGTATCCAGCACTGCCGCTGATCCGGCGAGGCTGAAGAGGGGGAGATGGCCCATGCCTTGCCTGGACCATTTCCTGGGCGGGAACCCCGTTCAGCGCGTGAGGTTCCTGCCCTCACCCCTTGAACCGGGAAACCTCGGGCAGCGCGGGAAGGTATCGCAGGGCTGCCAATGCCATCTCCGCATTCACGCCTGCCGGCAGATCGACGGTATCTCCCTCCGCGATATGCATCAGCCGCGCCCGCAGCGTATTCCAGCTGAGGGGGCGGCCGGCCATCATCTTTGCCATCACGACCCGCCCGATGGTGAACGCAACCATGTCCGGGTTGTTCAGATAGTCAGGCCCTTTGCGCCGATATCCGTTGGCTGCGTGCATGGTCCCGTGGGAGGTCATCACTTGCCTCCCGTCATCCATGGCCGGATCGCGTCCAGAGCCGCCGCCGATCCGGCGAGGCTGAAGCGGTGGCGCTTGCCGCCGAAGCCGATCTCGACCCATTCCGCCTGCCGCACGTTGTGGACGAAGAGGTTGGTCGCGCCCATGCCGGCCGTGTCGAAATTGCTCAGCAGGATGTCGCTGCCGTCTGCCACGAAATCCAGCCTCTCGCCATTCGAGAACCGGATGCTGACCCGTTCGCCCGCCTCGGCGTTGCGGCCGTCCAGCGTCACGCTGACGCGGCAGTTGTTGAAGTCGCAGGTGCCGTTGGCGTCGAGTTCGTTCATCTGGTCGGTGCGGGTGATCCAGATCTCGTTGCCGCGCACCCGGCGCGGGCTGACCTCGCCGGTCTCGTTGGTGAAGGTCCAGTATTCGGCGCCGCCCTCGACGGACGCTTCGAAATACCAACCCGCGGCGAAGGCCGGGCTGGCGAGGGCGATCAGCGCGGCCGTGAACAGGTGCTTCATGCTTCCAGATCCTCCGGGGGAATGTCGATGCCGGTATCCGCCAGCGCCTGCGCGATCAGCTGGCTCATGGTGATGTCGCGCCGCAGTGCCTCGATCCGCAGGGATTTGTGGGCCTCGGCGCTGAGGCAGATCGAGGTGCGCTTCGGGCCGGCGGTTGGTTTCCGCTTCGCGGTTCTCATCGATACCAGCCCTCCGGCATCCGGGGGATCACATAGCGCAGGAACAGGCCGACACCGCCGGCGAACAACATGAAGGGCGACAGTAACAGGAAGGCGATCAACCCGTCGAATGCCGTCGTTCGGTCATCGACCGATGCAACCCAGGTGCCAAAGATTATACCGGCAAGAACGAAGAATGCGGCCACGCCGAGCATGAAGGCCGATGCCTGGCGCCAGCTTTCGACCGAGCGGCCCCACACCCCGCGGATCGCCCCGCAGGCAGGGCAGGTGGAGGCCTCGGCGTGAATCTCGGTCATGCAATGCGGACATTGTTGGGGCATGACGGGCTCCTTGATGTCGAATGAATGTTAAAACAGGTAGAGTTAAAAGCGTCGGTGCACAATAGCATTGTGCATGAAGACGACCCCCAGAAGCCCTCTGCGAGACATCGTGGCGCGCAACATGCGTAGGCTGCGGGCCGAGCGCGGCTGGTCGCAGGAGTACCTGGCGCATGAATGCGGGTTGAACCGGACCTATCTCAGCGCGGTCGAGCGGTCAGAGCAGAACATCTCTATCGACAACCTGTACAGGGTGGCACAAGGTTTAGGAGTCGAGAGTTGGACATTGCTGAAGGTCGAGTAGTCGGTGGCAAGGGCGAAAAACCGTCTGACGGAAGCGCGGCGTCGCTACCGCAGTGAAGTCAGGATAGAAATCACTCGTGCAAGGCGCCGCAGACGGCTGTCCCTTTGCCTTCGATCCACTGTGAAAGTGTGCGGATCCGGCTTTGCGGTTCGAGCGCTATTCCCTGTAGCGCGCTGCTTTGGATGGCGGACAAGCTCGAGAGCGAGGACGGCGACCGGGCGCGGCGTCTAGACAAAAACGGGAAAGATGGTATTCGAGACTGTATGATCTTGCTCTGGATTCGCCTCAACGTTGAGTGGCGAGAGTAGGAGGCTTTGCCCTGCTGGATGAGTCTCGGTTCGGGATGTGATATGATGGAGAATATTTGATGGCTCGTGGGCGGCCAAGGAAAGCTGTGTCTGAGCCGGAAAAATCCAATTCTCGGGCGTTTGAAGCACCTCTTTGGGCTGCTGCTGACAAACTGCGCGGCAACATGGACGCAGCGGAGGGCTCTGTTGCACAAATCCTGTGAGGGATTCATCTTGTGAATCCAGTATGGTAGCTGGAGGGCATGAGCAGACCCACACCCCCCGCATACAAGACCAGGAACTGGCCCACATATAACGAAGCGCTCAAGCGCCGCGGCTCGCTGACGATCTGGTTTGATCCCTCCATGATCTGGGAGGCTGCGCCGACCGGCAAACGGGGGCGACAGCCCGACTACAGTGACGCAGCCATCCAAACCTGCCTGACGATGAAGGTGTTGTTCGGGATGGCGCTGCGGCAGACGACTGGGTTCGTCGAGAGCTTGCTTCGACTGATCGACCTGAACTGGGCTGTGCCGAACTTCAGCACCCTCAGCCGCCGCCAGAAGACTCTGAAGGTCAACATCCCGTTTCGCGGATCACAAGGGCCGCTGCACCTCTTGATCGACAGCACCGGGATCAAGGTCGAGGGCGAAGGGGAGTGGAACGCGCGCAAGCACGGCGGCACCAAACGCCGCGTCTGGCGCAAGATCCACATCGGAATTGACGAGCAAACGCTGGAAATTAGGGCGGCGGAGTTCACGACCAGCGATGTGGGCGATGCGCCCATGCTGCCCGAATTGCTCGACCAGATTCCGCCTGATCAAGAGATCGCCAGCGTCACCGCTGATGGCGCCTTCGACACGCGCAAATGCCATGACGCCATCGCCGCCCGGGGTGCCGCTGCAATCATTCCACCCCGCAAAAACGCCAAGCCATGGAAGCCCGACTCTGCCGGAGCAATCGCACGGAACGAAGCCCTGCGCGCATCGAAGCGCTTCGGTAGGACGATCTGGCGACGATGGAGCGGCTATCACCGCCGAAGCCGCGTCGAAACGAAGATGCACTGTGTGAAACTGCTGGGTCAGCGCCTCATGGCGCGGGACTTCGACCGCCAGGTCGCGGAGTTCCAGATCCGTGTCGCCGTCCTGAACGGCTTCACCGCACTCGGCATACCCGAAACTCAAGCCGTGGGATGACTCCGTCGGGGGAAAGGGGAACTCTGACCGTCAGTCAATTTGTGCAACAGAGTCCACAGTACCCAGAGAATTTGACCGGTAGCATGGATCGGGTTTCGTTCGCAGCCGTTACCCGCTGTGAGAGGCAGCAAATGATCACCCGGTTGACGTTGACCTGCCCCGGGATTTTTCCTCCAGATGCGATTAGAGTCCGGCCCAACTTGAGGACGGACAATGAAGCGAACGCGATTTACGGACGAGCAGATCATCAGCATCCTGGCCGAGCATGAGGCCGGTGCGAAGTGTGCCGATCTGTGCCGCAAGCACGGCATGTCGGAAGGCACCTTTTACAACTGGAAGGCCAAGTTCGGCGGCATGACCGTGTCGGAGGCGAAGCGGCTAAAGGCGCTCGAGGACGAGAACGCGAAGCTGAAGAAGCTGCTGGCCGAACAGATGCTCGACCTGGCGGCAATGAAGGACCTGGTTTCAAAAAAGTGGTAGGGCCCGCCGTGAAGCGCGAAGCCGTCGCATATCTGCAGGCTGAGCACGGCCTGTCGGAACGACGGGCCTGCCTCATCGCCGGTGCGGATCGGAAGATGATCCGCTATCAGTCACAACGCCGGCCCGACACGGAATTGCGTGGGCGGCTGCGAGAGCTCGCCAATGAGCGCCGTCGGTTCGGCTATCGGCGACTCTTCATCCTGTTGCGACGCGAGGGGGAGCCTTCCGGGATCAATCGGGTCTACCGTTTGTATCGCGAGGAAGGGTTGACGGTGCGCAAACGGAAGGCTCGGCGCAAAGCTATCGGGACACGGGCGCCGATCCTGGTCGAGGCGCAGCCCAATGCACGCTGGTCGCTGGATTTCGTCCATGACCAGTTCGATTGCGGGCGAAGATTCCGGGTGCTGAACATCGTCGATGACGTGACCCGGGAATGTTTGGCGGCAATCCCCGACACGTCGATTTCAGGCCGAAGGGTGGCACGGGAGTTTCGGGCCGAGCCTCGGCCGAACCCGGGCGGTATCGCACGGTGCGCACGCCCTACATGCGCGAGATCATGGACCGCCTGTCGCCGGGCGATCCCACGCAGCGGATCGTGTTCATGAAGGCCGCGCAGGTCGGCGCGACCGAGGCCGGCAACAACTGGTTCGGGTTCGCGATCCACCAGGCGCCGGGTCCGGTGCTGGCGGTCCAGCCGACGGTGGAACTGGCGAAACGCAACTCGCGGCAGCGGATCGACCCGTTGATCGACGAGAGCCCCGAGCTGCGGGAGCGGGTCAAACCGGCGCGCTCGCGGGACGCGGGCAACACCATGCTGTCGAAGGAGTTCGCGGGTGGCATCCTGATCATGACCGGGGCCAACTCGGCGGTCGGCCTGCGGTCTACCCCGGCGCGCTACATCTTCCTCGACGAGGTCGATGCCTATCCGGCCTCCGCCGACGAGGAAGGCGATCCCGTCACGCTGGCCGAGGCGCGGTCGCTGACCTTCGCCCATCGGCGGAAGGTGCTGCTGGTCTCGACGCCCACCATCCGAGGGCTGTCGCGCATCGAGCGGGAGTTCGAGGCCAGCGACCAGCGGCGGTACTTCGTGCCGTGCCCGCATTGCGGCGCGATGCAGTGGCTGAAGTTCGACCGGCTGCGCTGGCAGAAGGGCCGCCCGGAGACGGCGGAATATCACTGCGAGGGCTGCGAGACGCCCATCGCGGAGCACCACAAGACGGCGATGCTGGAGGGTGGCGAATGGCGGGCGACCGCCACGGCCGCCGATCCGACCACGGTCGGATATCACCTGTCGGCGCTCTATTCGCCGATCGGCTGGCTGAGCTGGGAGCGGATCGTGCGGGCATGGGACGCGGCTCAGGGGTCGGACGAGGCAATCAAGGCGTTCCGCAACACGATCCTCGGCGAGACGTGGGTCGAGACCGGGGAAGCGCCGGACTGGCAGCGGCTCTACGACCGGCGCGAGCGCTGGACGACCGGCACGGTGCCTGCGGGCGGGCTGTTCCTGACCGCCGGGGCCGACGTGCAGAAGGACCGGATCGAGGTCGATGTCTGGGCCTGGGGTCGTGGACTTGAGTCCTGGCTCGTCGATCATGTCGTGATCGAGGGTGGGCCGGATCGGCACGACGCGTGGTCGGAGCTGACCGCGCTTCTGGATCGAAGCTGGCCGCACGAACGCGGCGCGCATCTGCGGATCGCGCGGCTCGCCATCGACACCGGCTACGAGGCCCCGGCGGTCTATTCTTGGTCGCGGGCGCACGGCTTTGGGCAGGTATCGCCGGTCAAGGGTGTGGAGGGGTTCTACCGCTCGAGCCCGGTGTCGGGCCCGACCTTCGTCGACGCGACCGAGGGCGGGAAACGCCTGCGACGCGGAGCGCGGCTCTGGACCGTGGCGGTCTCGACCTTCAAGGCCGAGACCTACCGCTTCCTGCGGTTGGCGCGGCCGACCGAGGAGGAGATGGCCGACGGAGCGGCATTCCCGCCCGGCTCGGTGCACCTGCCGCACTGGGTCGAGAACGAATGGCTGAAGCAGTTCGTGGCCGAACAGCTGGTGACGGTGCGCACGAAGCGCGGCTTCGCCCGGCTCGAATGGCAGAAGCTGCGCGAACGTAACGAGGCGCTGGACTGCCGGGTCTATGCCCGCGCCGCCGCCTGGATCGCGGGCGCGGACCGTTGGTCTGAGGCGAAATGGCGCGACCTCGAGGATCAACTCGGGGCGGCCCCCACCGACACCGATCCCGCCGGGCAGATCAACAGGCAGGGACAGGCCCCGCAGGGCAAGCGCCGCTCCGACTGGCTCGGGCGGCGGGAGGGATGGTTCTGAACATGACGGACTGGACGGAAACTGAGCTCTCGGCGCTGCGCCGTTCCTATGCCAGCGGCACGACCCGGGTCAGCTATGACGGCAAGTCCGTGGACTACGGCTCTGCCGAGGATCTGCTGGCCCGCATCCGGACCATCGAACGCGCTATCGCGGGTACGATACGGCCATTGCCGGTCGCCGGGCTGGCGGGCTTCTCGCGCGGTGATCGCTGATGTCCGCCAACTGGTTTGACCACGCCATCGCCACGGTTGCGCCACGCATGATCCCGGTGCTGTCGATCAAGAGGTGCAGCGGCCCTTGTGATCCGCGAAACGGGATGTTGACCTTCAGAGTCTTCTGGCGGCGGCTGAGGGTGCTGAAGTTCGGCACAGCCCAGTTCAGGTCGATCAGTCGAAGCAAGCTCTCGACGAACCCAGTCGTCTGCCGCAGCGCCATCCCGAACAACACCTTCATCGTCAGGCAGGTTTGGATGGCTGCGTCACTGTAGTCGGGCTGTCGCCCCCGTTTGCCGGTCGGCGCAGCCTCCCAGATCATGGAGGGATCAAACCAGATCGTCAGCGAGCCGCGGCGCTTGAGCGCTTCGTTATATGTGGGCCAGTTCCTGGTCTTGTATGCGGGGGGTGTGGGTCTGCTCATGCCCTCCAGCTACCATACTGGATTCACAAGATGAATCCCTCACAGGATTTGTGCAACAGAGCCTATCAAAACCCATCCCGGCCGAGTTCGGCCTCAACGGGCTCTTCTTTCGCTATGAGCACCATTTCGTCTATTGGCGGCATAATCTCTCGAATGGCGATATCGGTATCGTGACCATCCTGCATGAAAGCATGCACCAAATTGACCGCTTTCGGGATGACTTCGGTTCGGGCTGACGAGTTGGTTTTCAAATGGGCGTCAGATTTGCGCAGCGTTTCGCAACCATCACGCCGGGGCGGACACTGGCACGGGGAAGGGTAAGGAACTAGAGCCATTCCCTCCGGCCCTTGGCGACCGCGGTGTGATAGGCTAGCAGCTAGGCGGGCAGGGCGCGCCGGAACCAGAACCTGGCATCGCGCAGGCGCTGAGCCAGCGCATTCCGATCATGAGGGAGGTCAGCAAAGATCGCATGGCCTGCGGCGCGACCATCCCGGCCGCTGCGGTTAGCAATGCGCCAGCGCGGTGGGTGCACTGCCATCGCGCGTCTTGCAGCGGGTCTGGAGCGTGGACCGCAGGTCGAGCAATGTTTCAAGCCCGCAATTGCCCTTCACCAGATCCTTCAGCGTCACCATGTCCAGTTCGTGATAGAACGCCTCGACCGCGCGGGCGATAAACCCGCGCAGGCGGCAGGTTTCGGACAGCGGGCAGGTGTTAGACTGCGGGTCGAAACATTCGGCAAAGGGCATGCCGCTTTCAAAGATGCGGAACACCCGGCCGATGGAAATCCGTTCCATCGGTTGGGCCAGCCGCAACCCGCCCGACCGACCGCGCAGGGTTTCGACGAAGCCGTTTTCCTGCAACAAATGCACCACCTGCAACAGATGGTTGGCCGAGGCGTTGCAGCGTTGCGCGATTTCGGCGGTGCGCACGATCTGTCCGTCATTGACCGCGCAGAACATCAGAACGCGGGTGGCAAGGTTCGTGCGGGTGGTCAGGCGCATGGCAAAAGTCTTATCCAGGGGGTGGTTTTTACGTTGATGTTACATTTCGTGCCGGCAGAACATGATCTGGATCAGATCGCGGCGGCGCTTTGGGATATAACTTGCATCTGAAAGATGGGTTTATCGCCGGGGACGCCAGGGACAATGGCCAAGACACATAACCTTGACCGGCTGATCGTGCCTGTCCGTGCCCCGATGCGCTGGCTTGCGGCGCTGTCGGTGGCGGGCAATCTGATCTGGCCGGTGCAGGCGGCTTTGGTTGCCGGGGCGATCGGCGCGGCGGTCAGCGGGGCGGTCGGCGGGGCACTGGCCGATCCGGCGCTGATGGTTGCGGGCTATGTGGCGTTGGGTCTTGTGCGCGCCGGGATCGGCCTGCTGGCCGACCGGAAGGCGCAGGGGCTGGCGGAAACCGTGATTTCGGGCCTGCGCGCGGGGATCGTGGATCAAGAGGCATGCCGCAGCCAACAGGGGGCGGGCGTGGGTGCGGGGGCCGTGGCCGCACTTGCGGCGGAAAAGCTTGAGGCGCTGACCCCTTGGCTGGTCCGCTATGCCCCCGCACGGGCGCGGGTCATGGTGGTGCCACTGGTCATCTTGGCGCTGGCCTTCTGGTTTTCCTGGGCGGCGGGGCTGATCCTCCTGATCTCGGGTCCGCTGATCCCGGTCTTCATGGCGCTGGTGGGCCTTGCAGCGAAAGAGGCCAGCGCCCGCCAGATGGCCGAGATCGGCAGCCTGAACGACCTGCTGGTCGACCGGCTGGGGGCGCTGCTGGATATCCGTCTGCTGGGGGCGTCGCATGCGGTCGAGGCGGGCTTTGCCGCGCAGGCGGGCGATCTGCGGGCGCGCACGATGGCGGTGCTGCGGCTGGCCTTTCTGTCGTCAACCGTGCTGGAACTGTTTGCCGCGATCGGTGTGGCGATGATGGCGGTGTTCGTCGGCTTTTCGCTGTTGGGCGAGCTGTCCTTTGGCACTTGGGGCGTGCCGCTGTCGCCGGCTGCAGGCATCTTTCTGCTGCTGCTGGCGCCGGACTTCTATCAGCCGCTGCGCGATCTGGCCGCCGCCTGGCATGACAAGGCCGCGGCCGAGGCGGTGGCGGATGAGCTGGCCGATTGGCGCAATCAGGATGGGGCGGCATTGCCGGGGCAGGGCGCGCGCGTTCCGCCGCTGGGCGGGCCTGCGACCATCGCGCTGACGGGCTGCGTGACGGGCCACGGCCTGCGGCTGCCAGACATGGCCATCGCCGCGGGCGAGGCGGTGGCGCTGGTCGGGCCTTCGGGGGCGGGCAAGACCTCGGCGCTGCGGCTGATGGCGGCGCTGGATCTGCCCGCGAAGGGCCGGGTGCGCGTCGCGGGGCAGGATCTGACCCCTGATCTGGCCGATGTCTGGCGCGCGCGGATCGGCTGGATGCCGCAGCGGGCGAGTTTTCTGAACACCTCGCTGCGGGGCAATGTCACGCTGGGGCGCGCGGGTGACATCGGGGCGGCGATGAAGGCCGCGGCGGCGCAGGCGGTGGTGGACCGGCTTCCGCGCGGGTTGGGTACGATCCTGGGCGAAACAGGAGGCGGTCTGTCGGGGGGCGAGGCGCGCCGCATGACGCTGGCGCGCGCGCTGTTCGGTGCGCCCGACGTTATCCTGGCCGATGAGCCGACGGCGGATCTGGATGCCCAGACCGCAGATGCGGTTGCCGAGGGGCTGCTGGCGGCGCGGGCGCGGGGCGTCACGCTGGTGATCGCAACCCACGATATGGACCTGGCGCAGCGGATGGACCGGATCATCCGGATCGGGGGGCGCGCATGAAATATCTGGTCCGCATCCTGCGCCTGATCGCGCGCGAACAGCGCCCGGCGTTGGCGCGCGGGGCGGCGCTGTCGCTGGTGGTTCTGCTGATGGGGGTGGCGCTGCTGGGCTTGTCGGGCTGGTTCATCACCGCGGCGGCGGCGGCGGGGCTGGCCGGGGCGGGGGCGGTCTTTGACGTCTTCCGCCCCTCGGCCATGGTGCGCTTTCTGGCGCTGGGGCGGACGGCGGCGCGCTATGGCGAACGGCTGCTGACCCATGACGCGGTTTTGCGCGGGCTGGAAAGCCTGCGGCTGGGGTTGTTGCGCGGGGTTTTGCGCGCGCCGCTGGACCGGATGATCCGGCTGCGCGGGGCGCAGGTGCTGAACCGGCTGACGGCGGATGTCGATGCGCTGGACGGTTTGGTGCTGCGGCTGGTGTTACCGGTGGCGGCGGGGGCGCTTGCGCTGCTGATCAGCTTTGCGGTGCTGTGGTGGCTGGTTGATCTGGCGGTGGCGGCCTGGATGCTGCTGGGCTGGCTGGTTGGTGCGGGGGCGGTTTTGTGGCACATGGGCCGGCAGGCCCCGGCCCCGTCACGCCGGATCGAGGCCGCCACCCAGGCCTTCCGCAGCCGGCTGATCGACCTTGTGCAGGCGCGCGACGATCTGGCGATCTATGGCCTGTTGCCGCGCCAGCAGGCCCAGACGCTGGCGGCCGAAACCCGCCGGTTGCCGCTGCGCCGGGTGCTGGACCGGGCCGACCGGCGTGCGGGCGCCGCGCTGATGGCGGTGTCAGCGCTTGTTTCGGGCGGGGCGCTGTGGATCGGGCTGCGGCTCGCCGAGGCGGGACGGATCACACCCGCCGCGGCCGCGATCGGCTTTTTCACGGCGCTGGCGTTGTTTGAGGCTGCCGCGCCGCTGCGCCGGGCGCTGTCCGATCTGGGGCGCATGACCGATGCGGCCCGCCGCATTGCCCCGGCGCTGGCCGATCCGGTGCCGCCGCCCACGTCGCCCGAACGCGCCACGGCGCGGCTGATCTGCACCGATTGCGCCGTGACGCGCCCGGACAGCACGGCGCCGATTCTGGCCGGGGTCAGCCTGGCCGTCGGCCCCGGTGAAACCCTGGCACTGACCGGGCCAAGCGGGGTCGGCAAATCGACGCTGCTTCTGGCGCTGGCCGGGCTGCACCCGCTGGCGGGCGGCGCGATCACCCTGGGCGATCGCCCGCTGGACCAATGGTCCGAGGTGGCCTTGCGCGCCAGTCTCGCGCTGTTGCCGCAACGATCCGAACTGCTGACTGGATCGGTGGCCGAAAACCTGCGCCTTGCGGGCCCCGAGGCCAGCGATGACGACCTTTGGGCCGTGCTGGAGGCGGTGCAGTTGGCGCCCCTGCTGCGCCCGCGCGGCGGGCTGGACCTGCGCATTGGCCCGCGGGGGCAGGGGCTTTCGGGCGGGGAGCGGCGGCGCTTGGCGCTGGCGCGGGTGCTGGTGCGCCGCCCGGCTGTCCTGCTGCTGGATGAGCCGACCGAGGGGCTGGATGATGCGACCGCGCGGGCGGTTCTGGCCGGTGTGCGGCGGACCCTGCCCGATGCCGCGCTGGTCCTGGCCTCGCACCGCCGGGCCGAGGTGGATTTCGCGGACCGCCGCCTTGCGCTTTAAACTTGTGGCGCAAATGCAGCTTTATTGACGCAGATCAAAGCCAGACCTCGGCGGCGGGCTTACATTCCGAAATCGTAATCTGTTCACGACATGGGCGCCGCCCGTGTATTCTGGAGCGTAAGATATGGATTTCGGCATCGTCGAGCTGTCGCGCCTGCAATTCGCGATGACAGCGATGTACCACTTCCTCTTCGTGCCGCTGACCCTGGGTCTGTCGATCCTCGTGGCGATCATGGAGACGGTCTACGTCATGACCAACCGGCCGATCTGGCGACAGATGACCAAATTCTGGGGCACGCTGTTCGGGATCAACTTTGTCCTGGGCGTGGCCACTGGCATCACCATGGAATTCCAGTTCGGCATGAACTGGAGCTATTACAGCCATTATGTCGGCGACATCTTCGGCGCGCCGCTGGCGATCGAAGGGCTGATGGCCTTCTTCCTGGAAGCCACCTTCGTGGGCCTGTTCTTCTTTGGCTGGGCCAAGCTGACCAAGGTGCAGCACCTTGTGGTTGCCTGGCTGGTGGCGATCGGGTCGAACTTTTCGGCGCTGTGGATCCTGATCGCCAATGGCTGGATGCAAAACCCGGTGGGCGCCGAATTCAACCCCATGACCATGCGCATGGAGATGACCGATTTCTTCGCCGTCGTCTTCAATGAGGTGGCGCAGGCGAAATTCGTGCATACCGTCTCGGCGGGTTATGTGACCGCGTCGGTCTTTGTGATCGGGGTGTCGGCTTGGTATCTACTGAAGGGTCGTCACAGCGAACTGGCGCGCCGGTCGATCACGGTGGCGGCGGCCTTTGGCTTGGCCTCGGCCTTTTCGGTCGTGCTGCTGGGCGATGAATCGGGTTATTCGGCGACCCACAGCCAGAAGATGAAACTGGCCGCGATTGAGGGCATGTGGCACACCGAACCCGCGCCGGCCAGCTTCACCGCTTTCGGCTTCCCCGATCAAGAGGCGCGCGAAACCCATTACGCGCTGCATGTGCCCTATGTCATGGGCCTGATCGGCACCCGGTCGCTGACCACCGAAATTCCCGGGATCAGCGAACTGGTGGCCACAGCCGAGGACCGCATCCGGTCCGGCATGATCGCCTATGACGCCCTGATGCACATCCGTGAGGCGCGCGACCAGTCCGACCCGGTCGAACTTGCCCGGTTCGAGGAACATTCCGCCGATCTGGGCTTTGCCTTCCTGTTGCGCAAATATGTCGATGATCCGCGAACCGCGACCGAAGAGCAGATCAAGATGGCCGCCGATGATACGGTGCCGACGGTCTGGCCGCTGTTCTGGGCGTTCCGGATCATGGTGGCGCTGGGTTTTGGGTTCATCGCGACGATGGGCTATTTCTTCTGGCGCGCCTCGTTCCGGCAGATGCGCTATCCGCGCTGGGCGCTGCGCATGGCGGTGATCATGATCCCCGCGCCTTGGATCGCGGCCGAGATGGGGTGGTTCGTGGCCGAATTCGGCCGCCAGCCCTGGACGGTGGACGGCATCCTGCCCACTGCGCTGTCGGTTTCGGCTTTGTCGGTGACCGAGGTGGCGCTGACGCTGGCGGGCTTCATCCTGTTCTACACCGTGCTCTTCATCATAGAGATGGGGCTGATGCTGAAATTCATCCGCAAGGGCCCCTATCAGGATGTCGAGGAAACCGAAGCCTGGGTGGCGCGTCATCAGGCGCGGCTCTCGGGGCGGCGCAATGCCGATGCCATCGCCCAACCTGCGGAGTGACCGACATGATCTTGCATGAATTCATGAGCTATGAGCTGCTTCGCGTCATCTGGTGGCTGCTGCTGGGGGTGCTGCTGATCGGCTTTGCGCTGACCGACGGCTTTGACATGGGGGTGGGCGCGCTGATCCCCTTTGTGGGCCGGACCGATGTGGAACGGCGCGTCGCGATCAACACCGTCGGCCCCGTGTGGGAAGGCAACCAGGTCTGGTTCATCCTGGGCGGTGGCGCGATCTTTGCCGCCTGGCCGCCGCTTTATGCGGTGTCCTTCTCGGGCTTCTATCTGGCGATGTTCGTGGTGCTGGCGGCCTTCATCGTGCGCCCCGTCGCGTTCAAATACCGCTCCAAGCGCGATGATCCGCGCTGGCGCAATGCCTGGGATTGGGCGCTGTTCACCTCGGGCGCGGTGCCGGCGCTGCTGTTCGGGGTGGCGGTCGGCAATGTGATCCAGGGCGTGCCGTTCTATTTCACCGACGATCTGCACACGATCTATGAGGGCGCCTGGTATGCCAAGTTCATCGGCCTGCTGGACCCGTTCTCGATCCTGGCGGGGCTGGTGTCGCTGGCGATGCTGGTGATGCATGGCGCAGCCTGGCTGACGGTCAAGACCGAAGGCGTGGTGCAGGCCCGCGCGCGCGCCATCGGTTCGGTTGCGGCGCTGCTGGCGGTGGCGTTCTACGCGCTGGCCGGGGTTTGGATGGCGCTGGGCGTCGAGGGGTTCCGCATCGTGGGCGATTATGCCACCGGCGGCCCGTCGAACCCGCTGCATTTTGAGGTCGAGCGCACGGCCAGCTGGCTGACGGCCTATGCCGACCGCCCCTGGATCGCGATTGCGCCGGTCATGGGGATTGCCGGGGGGCTTTTGACCTTCGCCGGCCTGCGCGCAGGGCGCGAGGTTTCGACGCTGCTGTTTTCCAAGATGGCGATCCTGGGGGTGATTTCCTCGGTCGGGCTGACGATGTTTCCCTTCATCATGCCCTCGTCGCTGGACCCGCGGTCGTCGCTGACGGTCTGGAACAGCTCGTCCTCGCATCTGACGCTGTTCATCATGCTGGTCTGCGCGGTGATCTTCATGCCGATGATCCTGGCCTACACCGCCTGGGTCTACAAAGTCCTGTGGGGTAAGGTGACCGAGGCCGATGTCTCGGAAAACTCCCACTCTGTCTACTGAGGAAGGAACCGCCCATGTGGTATTTCGCCTGGATCCTCGGCCTGCCGCTGGCCGCCATCTTCGCCGTGATGAACGCGATGTGGCTTGAGCTGAAGGAAGACGAAAAGATGCTTGGCGGGTCAGATCCCGACAGCCGTCGAACCCTGCGGTAAATCCCCCGCAGGCCCCGCGTGGCGGCGACAGCGTCCCGTTGCCGCCACGCATTTATGATTGCGAAAGGCAGGTGCGATCCGCCTTTCGTCCGGTTTCCCAACACGCAAGACAGGAGATTTCCATGCGTAAACTCGCCGCTGCCACACTGATCGCGGGCTTGGGCCTTGCCGGTGCCGCCCAGGCCGAAGGGCCGAACAAGCTCTTGACGATCCTGACCGCGCCCGAACCCCAGACCCAGCTGATGGCGATGGTGTTGACGATGAACGCCATCGGGGCCGGGGCCGAGGCCGAGGTGCTGCTGTGCGGTCCGGCCGGGGATATCGCGCTGAAAGAGGCGCCCGCAAGCGCCACCGAAGGCCAGCCGCCCAAGGGGGCAAGCCCGCAGGGCCTGCTGAAGACGATGATCGAAAAGAACGGCCTGAAGGTGCAGGTCTGCGCGATCTATCTGCCCGGCAAGGGCGCGGATGCCAGCATCCTGATGGACGGCGTCACCGCCGCCGCCCCCGATGCGATGGGCGCGGCCATCGTGGCGCCGAATACCACGGTCATGAGCTTCTGATCGTCCCAAAGGGCTCTGTTGCACAAATCCTGTGAGGGATTCATCTTGTGAATCCAGTATGGTAGCTGGAGGGCATGAGCAGACCCACACCCCCCGCATACAAGACCAGGAACTGGCCCACATATAACGAAGCGCTCAAGCGCCGCGGCTCGCTGACGATCTGGTTTGATCCCTCCATGATCTGGGAGGCTGCGCCGACCGGCAAACGGGGGCGACAGCCCGACTACAGTGACGCAGCCATCCAAACCTGCCTGACGATGAAGGTGTTGTTCGGGATGGCGCTGCGGCAGACGACTGGGTTCGTCGAGAGCTTGCTTCGACTGATCGACCTGAACTGGGCTGTGCCGAACTTCAGCACCCTCAGCCGCCGCCAGAAGACCCTGAAGGTCAACATCCCGTTTCGCGGATCACAAGGGCCGCTGCACCTCTTGATCGACAGCACCGGGATCAAGGTCGAGGGCGAAGGGGAGTGGAACGCGCGCAAGCACGGCGGCACCAAACGCCGCGTCTGGCGCAAGATCCACATCGGAATTGACGAGCAAACGCTGGAAATTAGGGCGGCGGAGTTCACGACCAGCGATGTGGGCGATGCGCCCATGCTGCCCGAATTGCTCGACCAGATTCCGCCTGATCAAGAGATCGCCAGCGTCACCGCTGATGGCGCCTTCGACACGCGCAAATGCCATGACGCCATCGCCGCCCGGGGTGCCGCTGCAATCATTCCACCCCGCAAAAACGCCAAGCCATGGAAGCCCGACTCTGCCGGAGCAATCGCACGGAACGAAGCCCTGCGCGCATCGAAGCGCTTCGGTAGGACGATCTGGCGACGATGGAGCGGCTATCACCGCCGAAGCCGCGTCGAAACGAAGATGCACTGTGTGAAACTGCTGGGTCAGCGCCTCATGGCGCGGGACTTCGACCGCCAGGTCGCGGAGTTCCAGATCCGTGTCGCCGTCCTGAACGGCTTCACCGCACTCGGCATACCCGAAACTCAAGCCGTGGGATGACTCCGTCGGGGGAAAGGGGAACTCTGACCGTCAGTCAATTTGTGCAACAGAGTCGGTGCGCAGCGTCATGGCCCCGCCGCAGTTGCCGCAAGGGCAAATGCCGGTCAGCAGGTTCAGCGGCCCATCGAAAAGCGGAAATTGGAGAGGTAGGATTCGTAGAACCGCACGGGCTCGACGCTGTCCGGCAGGGACCGGGCCACCGCCTGAAAGCGGCGATCATCGTCGGTGACGATATAGGCGATGCGCAGCCCGGCCTGGGCGGCGACCGCGTCGCAAAAGGCGCTGGCGTGGTCCAGATCGACCAGCAGGCCGTATAGGCATCGGCAACCTCCCACCCGGTGGCCGGCAGGTCGGCGATGCGGCGGCTCTCCGCCCCCGCCCGCATCCACAGCAGCGGGGCGATACGCTGCAAGGCGAGGTTGTGTGTGAGCAAGCTAGGACCGACTGCGGAGCGGCGCGGAGGCGTGGAGAGGCGTGGAAACGGAGACTCCGCGCGTCTTATTGAAAGCATTAGTTTTTCTGAAACGAACGGAGAAGCTGATGTCCGATGATCAAGTAGGGCTATGTCGGGGCGATGGCGCGATGGTTGGGGTGAGCGCGGGAGCGCAGTCGTGACCATCCTTCGTGGTCGTACGGACCAAGCCTGCCTCGCCGGATCTGCGGACGCAGGTCAAGAGCCGTCCGAGTAAATGACTCGAGGGAAGCACCAGACGCCCCAGCCGCAGGCCAAGCTCATCCGGTTCAAAGGTTCACGATAGCAAGGTGCGGCGGGGGAGTCGCTGTGCGACGAGGATGGCACAGGTCGCCGTATCGTGCCTTTTGGTGAACCGGGCACAACCACGCGAGGGTGTGCATAACAGCTTGTTTTCAAGGATATGTATCGCCATCCCGGGCGCGCCCTTGGCGACCGCGACAGCACCATCCGGGATTCCGGGTTGCGACCGGCGGGCATATATTTCATGCTTAAGGCCAACCACACAGTCGATGATGCTTTTCGTTCCGGGTTGGTTCGTACGTGTCGATATCGATTGTCGAACGAACCAGAAAGGGAAAGAGATGCAATCAGTCAGGCGCATGTGCAGGATCACCGCAGCGACGATGATGCTCGGGACTCTGGCCGCCGGAGCGATCGCCGCTGGCCCCCTCGAAGACCGTATCGAGGCCGGCGAATCTATCCGGCTTGGCTTCGCGGCTGCGCCGCCCTGGGCCTATCAGGGCGATGACGGCTCGCCAAAGGGCTTCGTCAACGGGATCACCATCGATGTTCTGAAGAACATGGGATACACCGATATTGAACCGGTGCTGACCGACTGGTCGGGACTGATCCCCAGCCTCAGGGCCGGGCGTGTCGATATCGTCACCGGTGGCATGTACATCCTCAAGGCGCGTTGCGAGAACATGGATTTCTCCGAACCGATCGGGGCCTTTGGCGATGCCTTCGTCGTCCCCGCGGGCAACCCCGAGAACATCGAGACCTATCAGGATCTGATCGACAAGGATCTGAAGATGGTGGCGCCCTCAGGCTATAACACGCTGGGTGACGCCAAGGCCGCGGGCGTTCCGGAACGTAACATCATGGAAGTGCCCGGCCCGACAGAGGCGCTGGCGGCCCTGCGGGCCGGACGCGTGGCCGCCTCGGCAACGAACGTGCTGGAAGCGAAACATGGAGCGGATTCGTTCGATGGGTTCGAAATGTCCGATCCGACCAAGTTCGTCGGCCGCGAAAAGCAGGTCGTCGGCGTTGGCTTCCACCCCGATGACGACGAATTCCGCGAGAAGTTCAACGAAGCGCTGAAGGAATACCTGGGCAGCGAGCAGATGATGGAGACCGTCACGCCCGACGACTACATCGCGGCCTACCTGCCCACAGGGCAGACCACGGAAGAGGCCTGCAAGGCCGACTGAGCGGGCGCGCAGCTCGCCCAATCGACCCGGACGGCGAAATATGCGCCGTCCGGTTTTTTCGTCCGCATGAGGACGCAACACGACGCCACGAGGGCCGATGTCCTATCTAGAATTCCTCGGCAACTACAGCGACCGGCTGATCGACGGCTCCCTGATCACGCTTCTACAGTTCGTCCTGGCGGCACTGGTCGCAGTCGCCGCCGCGATAATTTCCGGCCTGATCAAACTGGCGCAGCTGAAGCCACTACAGGCCGTCGCCACCGTCTATATCGAGATATTCCGTGGCACCTCGCTTCTGGTGCAGCTCTACTGGTTCTTCTTCGTCCTACCGCTGCTCGGGGTCAGCCTCGAGAAGTTCGTCGCCGGTTTCCTCGCGGTGGGTCTCTGTTATGGCGCCTACGGAGCCGAGCTGGTCCGAGGCGCAATCCAGTCGGTCCCCCGAGGCCAGTGGGAGGCGGCGCTGGCGTTGAACATGTCGCCCGCGCAGCGGATGTGGCGCATCATCCTGCCCCAGGCGCTGGTCATCATGCTGCCGCCTTGGGGCAATCTGATCGTCGAGATACTGAAGGGCACGGCGCTGGTCGCGCTGATCTCGGTTCCGGATCTGATGTTCGAGACGCGGCAGATCAACAACAACACCTATCTCTCCGCCCAGGCATTCGGAACCGCGTTGGTGATCTACTATATCTTCGCGCGTTTCGTCGTCACGCCGCTGATGCGGTGGCTGGAACGGGTGATGGCCCGCAGAATAGGAAGGGCCTGAGTCATGTTCGAATGGAGATGGGAATTTACCTTCGAAATTCTTCCGCGCCTGATCGGGGCGACGGGCAAAACGCTCCTGGCAGCCGGGGGCGGCTATGCAGTCGCTCTGGTGCTGGGGCTGATATTCGCGCTGGCGCAGCGCACGCCTTGGCGCGTGCTCACCGTGGCGACGCGCGAGGTGGTCGAGTTCGTCCGCTCCACGCCGCTTCTGCTGCAGGTCTTCTTTGTCTATTATGTCGGGCCGCAGTTCGGGCTGAACCTGTCGCCCTGGACGGCCGGCCTGGCCGCCATCGGCCTGCATTATGCCGCCTATCTTTCCGAGGTCTATCGCGGCGGCATTGAAAGCGTGCCCAAAGGCCAGTGGGAGGCCGCCAAGGCCCTTAATATGTCGACCCTCAAGACCTACCGCCGCATCGTCATCCCGCAGGCACTGCCTACGGCATGGGCGGGGCTGGGCAACTATCTTGTCGGCATCTTCAAGGACACGCCGATGCTGTCGGTGATCGGCGTGGGCGAGTTGATGCACACGGCCAACGCAGTAGGTGCCGAGCATTACCGGTACCTGGAACCTTACACTATAGTCGGGCTGATCTTCCTTGCCATCTCGCTGCCGACCGCCTGGCTGGTAAGGCAAATGGAGATCTCGCTCCGTCGCAGACTGGGACTGACGAAATGAATGACGACACGGGCCGCTATCCGCTGAAGCTGGAAGGCGACAACATCCCCATGGTCAGCTTCCGCAACGTGACCAAGAAATATGGCGACCTGACGGTGCTGGACCGCCTTGATCTCGACGTGGCGCCGGGCGAGATGGTCACGATCATCGGGCCGTCGGGGTCGGGCAAGACCACCGTCCTGCGCTCGCTGATGACGCTGGAAACGATCGACGGCGGCGTGATCTATGTGGACGGCGAGCCGCTGACCCATATGGAAAAAGGCGGCAAGCTGGTGCGCGCCAACCAGCGGCACCTGCGCCGGATGCGCGCGAAGATCGGTATGTGCTTCCAGCATTTCAACCTGTTTCCCCACATGACCGCGCTGGAAAACTGCATGGAGGGTCCGGTGCAGGTTCTGGGCCTGCCGAAGGACGAGGCGCGCGAGCGGGCTCTCGAGTTGCTAGGCATGGTGGGCATGTCCGAAAAATCCGATCAGCACCCTTCGCGCCTGTCGGGCGGACAGCAGCAGCGCGTAGCGATCGCCCGGGCGCTGGCCATGCGCCCCTCGGTGATGCTGTTCGACGAGGTGACGTCAGCGCTTGACCCAGAGATGATCGGCGAGGTCACCAACGTCATCCGTTCGCTGGTGGACCAGCACAGCCTGACGATGCTGATGGTCACCCACCAGATGGGTTTCGCGCGCGAGATTTCGGACCGGGTCTGTTTCTTCTACGGGGGCAGTATCGAGGAACAAGGCGCGCCGGCGACGATCTTCGAGACTCCCGAAAAAGAGCGCACCCAGCAGTTCCTGAGCGCGGTGCTGCAGGCGAACTGAAACAATAAATCCCCTACCTGGCTCAGTCGGACATCGCCCAGCATTACAGTCGCTTCCTCGACGAGGACATCATGATTGTGGCTTGGTCGCCACCTCTTTCCTCGGGTCATGGCCCACCGGGCCGGTGATGTCGGAATCCGCAGCGGGGGCATAGTCGGCGCTGTGCATCTCGCCTGAGAACCTGTCCGTTTGCGCAGAGTCCCCTTGCGGGTTTGATGAATGTCTGTGCGCAAACGGACAGATCCATTGTGCAGGGACATGCGATGATCAGCATGGCCACCGCGTTGATCAGCGCAAAGGTGAGCGCGGGCTCGGGTCCGAAGAACAGCCAGATAGGGAAGGTGAGCGCGGCAACCGCCATCACGGCCGGCACGAACCCCTCCGTCACCTTGTCCACCAGCGCCTGGATCGGCAACTTCGAGCCCTGCGTCTCTTCGACCATGCGGATGATCTGCGCCAGCACGGTCTCCGCACCGACCCTGGTCGCCCGGAACGAGAAGGCCCCGGTCTTGTTGATCGTGCCGTCGACGACTTCCGATCCGGCCTCCTTGGCGACCGCCACCGGCTTACCGGTGATCATCGACTCGTCGACATAGGACGAGCCGTCGACTACCCCGCCATCGGTGGGCACCCTGTCGCCGGGCCGGGCCGGACCTGAACGATGTCGCCGGGGCGGACCTCAGACAGCGGCACTTCGACCGTCCGGCCATCACGCTCGCCCTTCGGCTGCAGCCCGACCAGTCGCTTGTTCGCCTCGGAGGTCCGGCCCTTGGCCTTGGCTTCCAGATAGTGGCCGAGCATCACCAGCGCGTTCGTTGCGGCCGTGATCGGTCAACCTTCCTGTACCCAGTGGGCACCGTCCGCCCCCATCTCGATCCGACCGAAGCCGGGCGGCGGCATGTGATAGACCGCGACCCGCATCTGGTCCCCCACGATACGGTCGATCATTCGCCGTCGCGTCGCGGATGCGGTGGCGGGGTCCTGGTCGGTCCCCCAGCTCCAGTCCGGGTAGCGGACTGTCAGCGGATCCGAAAACACGTCGCCGGTCAACAGCAGAGGATCATCGCCCAGATGCAGCAGGAAACTGCAATGCCCGGGCGTGTGGCCCGGCGTTGCGATCGCTTCGATTCCCGGCAGGGGTTCGGCCCCGTCTTCGAAGAAGCTTGTCCGTTCGGCGATGCGCGGCAACCGGGTCTGCGCGCCTGCGACGAAGTTATGCAGGTTCTCGGGCATCGCTCCCATCGCATCGGCACTGGTCCAGAAATCGTATTCCTTCTGCGCCAGATGATAATGCGCGTTCGGGAAGGCGAGTTCGTCGAAGTCGTCTGTCACGCCCCACAGGTGGTCTGGATGGCAATGGGTGAAGATAATGTCGGTGATCTGGTCGGTCGGAACACCCGCGCTTTCAAGCGAAGCGGAAAGACTGCCGGCTGTTTCCATAAACGCAGGCCCCGCGCCGGTGTCAAAGAGAATGGTCTGATCGCCATGACGCAGGAGCGGAACAGTGCAGGGCATCAGGATAGGCGTCGCAAGATCGGCGGTTCCTAACTCGGCTGCCAACGCGTCAGGTGGCGCGTCAGGGAAAAAGAAGCCTGGGTCAAGCACCAGATAGCCGTCGTTGCACATCTGGGGCGCCGGGCTTTCCTGCGGCATTGCCCGGCGTGGGTGGACCATGCCCGCCGCGAGGGCCGAGGCGCCCAGAAACTGCAGGAAACTGCGGCGTTTGAAAGTGACCGAATAGATGAGTTCCATTGTCATGCCCGAGCCTCCGAAGCCAGAGTTCCCATGTTTCCTGCCTCCACTGACCGACAGCTTTTAATGACAGCAGGCCCGAGGGCTCCGCTTCCGCTTGGCAAGCCTGTGCAGGGACGTCGCGCAGCACCATCGGTCCGCTTGAAACCATAGCCGTCTCGCGATCCCGCGGCCACTGCCGGAAGCGACATAGTCAGGGGCGAGAGTGACAGTCCGCCTGCTTCCGCGTCGTTCAGGACGCGATGCCGAAGCGTTGGCGATACTCGCCTGGCGTGAGCCCGATGAACCTGGCGAAGATCTTGCGGAAGGCTCCCGGATCGCCATAGCCAGTTTCCCAGGCGATCTGTTCGACCGCGAGAGAGCCGAACTGGAGCAACTCGCAAGCTTTGCTGACGCGCAGCCGCTGCCCGTATTCCGAGGTCGTCATGCCGGTCGCCTTGCGGAATCGGCGCAGGAAGGTGCGCCGCTCGAGTCCCGCCCTATTCGCTAGTGTTTCCAGAGAAATGTCTTTGGCTTCGGTTTCCTGCAACCAGCGCTGGACCTCGAGCACGGCGGCATCGCCATGCCCCATTCGCGGAGAGAAAATGCTGTAGTAGCGCTGCTCGCGCCCCGGCGGATCTACCAGCAGGAATCTGGCGGTCTGCGTCATGACCTCGGCCCCGCGCAGGCGCTCGACCAGCCGCAGGCACAGATCCGTCCATGACATCACGCCGCCGGCCGTCAGAACCTGCCCCCCGTCGATCAGCAGGCGGTCCACATCGACAAGAACCTCGGGGAACCGCGAGCGGAACTGATCCTCCAGGATCCAGTGTGTCGTCGCGGGCCGGCCGTCCAGAAGTCCTGTTTCCCCCAACAGGAAGGCGCCGGCGCAGATCGAGGCGAGAATGCTGCCGGCGGAATGGAGGTCGCGCAGCCAGTCGAGATAAGGCGCGGCGATCGCCGCCGTTGCCGGGGAATCGAGGCTCGGCGGCAGGATCAGGACATCAGGACCAGCGCGCGTCGATGAGCCGGTATCGTAGACACGATGTGGCGGGTTGCCCTCGCCCTCGCTGCCCCAGTGGCTGACGGTGATCCGGTTCGGCTCAGCCGTGGCTCGCGGAGGCGAAAACCGGTTGGAGACGATGAAGAGGTCGGTCATCGCGAGAACCGCGGATATCTGCGCCCCCGGATAGAGCAGGATTCCGACCTCGGTCTCTTGCTCATCAGCCATCTGTCACTTTTCCCCCTGATTATGTCGATATCGCCGATGGGCATAGATCGGGACGATGACTATTTGTCCAGTCATGGAAACCCTGAACAACTGGAAGGTCAGACCATGAGCAAACGCGCCATCGTCGTCGTCGATCTGCAGAACGACTATTTCCCCGGCGGTAAATATGAACTCGTCGGCATCGACAAGGCCGCCGCGAATGCGGCCCGGGTGATCGAGGCCGCCCGCGAAAAGGGCGACCGCGTGATCCACGTCCAGCACATCTTCCCCACACAGGACGCGCCGTTCTTCACGCCGGATTCCGAAGGCATCAAGATCAACCCGGCCGTGGCGCCCCGCGAGGGCGAGACGGTCGTGGTCAAGAACCACCCGAACTCCTTCCTGAAGACCGAACTCAAGGAGATCCTGGACGCCGACGGCATCGAGGACGTCGTGGTCGTCGGTGCGATGAGCCACATGTGCATCGACGCGACCACCCGCGCCGCGAGCGATTACGGCTACAGGACGATCGTGGTTCAGGACGCCTGCGCCACGCGCGATCTCGAGCATGAGGGCGTGACCGTGCCCGCAGCATCGGTCCATGCCGCGATGATGTCGGCGCTCGGCTTCGCCTATGCGACCATCACCGACACCGACGCCTACACCGCCCAGTAGAGGTCTCTGCGAGAGACGGCGGCGAGACTCGACCGCCGAAATCCATCTGCCGGGCGAGGACACTCCCCGGCAGATGGTGAGCCCTGCGCACGGCGAAAGATTTTCGGAGTAGCAGACGTGATTTCCCAGATCATCGGCACGCGCGCCGGCAATGCGCCCGTGCCCATCTCGATCCTCGACTTCGTCATGGCCGGGCAAGGCGTTACCGCGCGCGACGCGGTGGCGGCCAGCGTGGAACTGGCGCGCCTGGTCGATCGGCGGGGCTTTACCCGCTACTGGGTGGCCGAGCATCATTCCATGCCGGGCGTCACCACCTCCTCGCCGCCGATGCTGCTTGCCCGTCTGGCGGGCGAGACAAGGCGGATCCGGCTCGGCTCGGGCGGCCTGATGCTGCCGAACTTCCCGCCATTGGTCGTGGCAGAACAGTTCGGGCTGCTGGCCGCGATGGCGCCGGGCCGCGTGGGCCTCGGCATCGGCCGGGCGCCCGGAACGGACATGACGACGGCCGCGGCCCTGCGGCGCGGCCAGATCGGCGCCGAGGATTTCCCAAACCAGCTCATGGAGCTTCTCGCCTTCCTCGATGCCGACTTCCCCGCCGGCAGCCCTTATGGAGGCCGGGTGAACGCCGTCCCCGGACCCTGGCAGGACAGCGAGAACGACCTGCCGCGTTCGACTCCGCGGCCGCCGGTGTGGTTGCTGGGCTCATCGGGCTATTCCGCGCAGCTTGTCACCGGAGCGATGGCGGTGGTCCGCTGGGCCCTGCGTCGTGGTGCACCTCAAAACCCTTGGCTTGAGCGCATGCTGGAACGCAAGCCGCCGTTGGTCGCGGCCTTTGCGCTGGCCAATAAGATGGCGCGCGGCATCTGGGCGATGCTCACGCGCGGTGAAGGCTATCGCGATCCGCCAGCGCTGCTTGATCCGGCAGCAAACCGCGAAACCGGACCGCAGAGTTGTGAGGAAGGCATGAACTGCATGGGCAAATGATCGACATGATCCGGGTTGGGCAAACCAGAAACCTTCTCAGAGCTTCGAGCTCGCTGTTGGAGATTTGGCCCCAGTCCGCGCATCACCATCTCGGCCAGCGGCATCTATCGGGCCGCGTGAACAGGCCTGACAAGAGTCCGCACTCGATCACATGCCTAAAGTTCAGAAATTCCTTGCAAATGAGAGCGGCATCCACAAGAGAAGGTTGTCTTTCAGGCCCATCCCCTCCGCCACTTGCACATAGCAAACCCGAAAACAGGTCCCTCGCGGGGCCTTTTTCTTTATGTGCCAAAGGGGTTTGCAGGGACCATCCGCCCTTCGGAGACTGCCCTGCCGCGCGAGATCGGTCTCCAAACGCCCACCGTCTCTTTCCACCCGCCCCCCGCTCCCGGCGAGACGGGTGAAAAATCCCCATATAATTCAGTGAGCTGACGGGATCGCACTGCGCCCGTGTTTCGCTGGTTCCGGCTTGTCTCAAAGCAGATGGAGGCGCGACACGGGCGGCGTGGTCGTTGGTATGTCTTGGGAGTTTTGCGCGAAGTCTCTGATGACAAACGCAGTTTCCGCCCCTAGCCTGGCGCGATGTCAAATGGGGCCTGGAACGATCAAGAGAACGACCTGATCGTCGCGGATTACTTCGCGATGCTGGCCGACGACGTCTGTGGTCGCCCCTACAACAAGGCCGAACACCGGCGTGGGCTTCTGCCGCTGTTGAATGATCGGTCCGAGGGATCGGTCGAGTTCAAGCACCAGAACATCAGCGCCGTGCTTAAGGGGCTGGGTGAGGACTGGATCCCGGGCTACAAGCCTGCCTTCAATTTCCAGCTGACGCTCGTGGATGCCGTGGTGCGCTGGCTGGCGCTGAACCCGGCCTGGCTGGGCCGCCATTCGGGTCCCGGAGCGCCGACTGGCCTCGCGGAGGCGCGGCCGATCTGGATCGGGCCGCCGCCTACGTTGTCGAACCAGCCGCCGCCGCAAGAGCTGGAGCAGATGCTGCACATCGCCCGCAAATTCGATGTCGCGGCGCGAGACGAGCGAAACCGCGCGCTCGGCCGTGCCGGTGAGGAACGGTAACCGGCCGATTGTTACCGCGGCGACTGAGCCTTGATGCGGGCGACGAGTTCCGCGTCATCGACAAAGTCGTCGAGGAACGCGTGCCAGGTTTCGGTGGTGATGCGCGCGTCCCTGAGCATGTCTTTCAGTTCATCGATACCGTCATCGGTCAGGGCGGTGACGGTGTCATCCGGGCCGGTATAGACGCTGATGATCGAGCCATAGGTCAGGTTGTCGTCGTTGTAGACGATGGCTTTGAGAAGCTCGGGGTCTTCGCCCAGCATCTTTGCGATGTAGTCGAGGGTGCAGACGTGGGTGACGGTTGCCATCAGGCGGCCTCGTGCAGGGCGGAGGGCAGCGGCGACCAGTTCCAGGGCAACAGATCGTCGAGCCGATTGATCTTGTGATCATGGATGCGGGCCAGGATGTCGGCCAGATAGGCTTGGGGGTCCAGGCCGTTCATCTTGGCGGTTTCAACGATGGTCATGGCGCGGGCCAGCGTTTCGGCTCCGGTATCCGCACCGGCGAAGAGCCAGTTGCGGCGCCCGACACCGATCGGGCGCAGCGCGCGCTCGGCAGGATTGTTGTCGATCGCCACCCGGCCGTCCTCAAGGAACAGGCTGAAAGCGTCCCGGCGGCTCAGCCCGTAACGAAAGGCCTTGGCCAGATCGCCCTTGCCGGGGATCCGCGAGAGCTGCTGCTCTGACCAGGCGAAGAAGACCTCGACCTTCGGAACGCTGTGTTTCCGGCGCGCGGCAAGGCGGATATCGGCGGGATGGCCGGTGATCTCCCGCTCGATGTCATAGAGCGCGCCGATACGGTCGAGTGCCTCGCGGGCGATCGTTGATTTGGTCTTGGTCCATTCATCATGGAAGTCACGCCTCAGGTGAGCCCAACACGCGGCCTCCCGAAGGCGGGGCTTCCCGTCGGGTTCCGGTTCATAGAGCTTGGCATAACCCTTGTAGCCATCGGCCTGGAGAATGCCGCGGGTGTTGGCGAGATGGCCGTGGACGTGCTCTTCCTTCCAGTCGGGCGCGAAGGCATAGACCGCGCCGGGCGGTGAGGCGCCTGCCCAAGGGCGCTGATCGCGGACATAGGCCCAGATCCGGCCCTTCTTCACACCCTTGCCCACCCCCTTGTCGCGGCCCGCGCGATCCAGCACCCGGATCGGTGTGTCATCGGCATGAAGGAGGTCGCTGGCCATCACATCCACCTCGATCCGCTCGATCAGCGGTGCCAGCACCTTCATGGCGCGACCGCACCAGTCGACCAAGGTACTGTCCGGGATGTCGGCGCCCATCCGGGTGAAGATCTCATGCTGGCGATAAAGCGGAAGGTGGTCGTCAAACTTGGAGACGAGGATGTGGGCGAGCAGGTTCGCACCGGCCATGCTGCCGGGGATCGGCCGGCTGGGGGCCGGCATCTGCACCATGCGTTCACAGCGGCGGCAGGACTTTTTCAGGCGGGCGATCTGGACAACCTTCAATTGTGCCGCGATCAGATCCAGCATCTCGCTGACATCTTCGCCCACCAGGCGCAAATCGCCGCCGCAATCGGGGCAGCAACTGCCGGGGTCGAGCTCCCGCCGCTCGCGCGGCGTGCTGTCCGAGACCCGGGGACGTCGGCGGGATGGGCGCTCGGCAGCTTCATCGGCAGGTGCCGTTTCCAACCCATCATCGTTTTGGCCGTCGTTCACGACGTCAGGCTGGCCTTCGGCCGCTGCGATCATGAGATCCTCGAGCGCCAGCTCCAGCTGTTCGATCTCGCGCTCGATCTTTTCCGAGGACTGGCCGAAGACCTGCTTCTTCAGCCTGGCAATGCGCAGCCGCAGGGACTGGATCAACTGGTCATGGGCGCGCAACGTGGCCGAGATCTTCGCGTTTTCCGCCTGCAACGCCGCGATCAGCGACTTCAGAAGCGCCGGATCATCAGGAAGGGTCTGGGCCGCATTCGACATGCGCCCACCTACCACAAGGCAGGCAAAATTGCCATAAAAACAAGGCGTTTTAGCAGGGTAAATCAGCCCACCCGGGCCGGTGGCGCGCCCCAATCCGGCCTGCGCCAGTCAATGCCTTCCCACAGCATGGCCAGCTGCGCCGAGGTCAGGCGAACCGCACCATCCCCGCGCATCGGCCAGGGAAAGCGCCCCTTCTCCAGCACCTTGTAATACAGGCAGAAGCCCTGACCATCCCAATGAAGCAATTTCAACCTGTCGCCGCGACGCCCGCGGAATGCAAAAACCGCACCGCCGGCCGGCTTCTGGCGCAGAACATCCTGGGCAAGTGCAGCCAGCCCGGAGATTCCCTTCCTCATGTCGGTCACGCCGCAGGCCAGATAGACACGAACGCCGGTTCCCGGCCCGATCATGCCCCTTCCACCGCACGGATCACATGTGTCAGCGTCACGGTATCCAGAGCCGGATCGAAGCGCAGGCAGCGACCATTCGCCAACTGCAACTCGATCTGGGCAGGCCGAGGCGCTCCTGTGCAGATGGCCGCTGTCTGCATCACCAATTCCGTGGGCCGGTCCAATCCAACCGGCAGAAACAGCGTCTCCGGAGACGCCGAAACCACGCCCTTCTTCTTCAGTTGGTGCCGCCAGGCATAGATTTGCTGCCGCGTCACATCGTGCCGCTGTGCAACCTGCGTCACCGTCGCCCCGTCCACGCCGACCGACAAAACGATCTCGAGCTTCTCCTCGTCGCTCCACCGCCGCCGCCGCTCCAGTCCAAGAATATCGCCCCGCATCCCCACACCCGCATAAGACACGTCATTAACGACGTCACTATGCACGTGCCTTAATCCATCAGCCCAAACTCAGGCAGGCGGTAACAATCGGGCCGTTACGAGGAACGCGTGCTGGCGCACGAATGGGCATCCCTGAAATCAGCGGGCCGTGACGATCTTGCGCGCAAGGTCAGGTGGGTGTCGGAGGAGGATGGCGATGGTGCCGGCTACGATATCGCCAGCTTCGCGCCGGATGGCCGTCCGCGCCTAATCGAGGTGAAGACGACGAACGGCTGGGAACGCACCCCTTTCCACATCAGCCGCAACGAGCTGGCCGTGGCCGAGGAGCGGCGCTCGGAATGGTCCCTGTTCCGGCTCTGGAACTTCGCGCGCGAGCCGAAAGCGTTTGAGCTGCACCCGCCGCTGGACGCGCATGTCTCGCTGACCGCGACGTCCTTTCAGGCGAGTTTTCATTGACTCCCCAAGCAGCTCCTTTGCGCCGCTTGATCGCCTTCACAAGATTACAACGCCTTACGGCTCTATAGATGCCTATTCTTGCCGGAAATCTCGGGTAAGCATCTGAGATGCAGTAGAAGCAACGTTGACGTTGGCGCCGGCGATCTGAGCGGCTGCAACTCGTCCTTGCGCCGCAAACTGTTGGAGACGTTCCCGCAATGCACTTAAATTGGCTGTGTCGATCACTAGCCTGATTGCAGTCCCTTGGAAATCCGAATCGAATGTATGCTTCCCTTCTTGGCTTAGCTCAATTCCGGTTCCGCCCGAACATAACAGGAAACTTCCACCGTTCCTGCAGATGCGGCTGGTCATATAGAGGCCGTAGCCAGAATTGTTCCATTGGTCGTTACCCCGCCCGGCGTGAGGATTCCCAGAGATTCCGGGCATCAAGGCCATCTGAAGGGCTTCCGGTTCCGTCAAGCCATCGAAGGCTGGGTTCCCGGTGAGAGCCCTATGGATGCCGATGCCGTCATCGACAATTCCAACTTCCACCTCATGGCGTTGGGGCCAATATTGAGCGCAAATGTAAATCTTTTCAGAACCACTATGCTCGACGACATTTCGCATGATCTCGCGGATGGAATATGTAAGGGTATCCTGTAATTCTCCCTGTTGATGGCGCGTAAGTAGCCCAGCAAGCTCGGCGGCTTTCCCCTCAATTACGTCTCCTACTTCCTGAAAGGAGTCGAATGCCTCTTGGCGAATCTCTGCGACATCAAGCTCGCTGATCGGAACATACCTAGAACTTCCAGGTGCCTCACCGGGAGCATTCCCATGTTGGAGACCAAAAGATCGGAAGAAGCCGAAATGCGCTGCGTATGAGTGATTTTCATGATCCCGTGCTCGTCGACGAGCTTCTGGTCGATTGCCTCGGAACTGGCGAAGCAGAGCAGAAAGGAGCAGCATCGAAAACGGAGGGAACCAACGCTCGCCGCCAAAGTGGAACTCGTATTCGGCTGCGTCTGGAAGATCTCGGAGCATGCAGGCGAACCCCGCGAGGCTAACCGGCGACAAATCGTAGGGGACGTCCACGCGCATTCGAAATCAGCTTTCCAATAGCCTAGAAAATATCAGAATTTGGGCATGCCCACGGTCAGGCGCTACCTTTCTCATGAAATACATGCTTGGACAGCCATGTTCCAGCGCCACTGAGTGCGGGACGGCGTCAAATTCCTGGCCACGTTTCTAAGCGCGCCCGAACACCCGCTCAGCCTGCTCCTGCCATGTCTCCCCCGCCAGAAAGCACAGGTCATAGAGGCTGACCGCCGACGCCTCGCGCCCGCAGGTCAGGCGTTTGAGCACCTCGGGCGCCAGATAGGCGAGGCGCAGCTGGCGGCTGACGTGGCGTTCTGCCAAGCCGACGGCCTCGGCCAGTTCCTGAATCGTGGCGAACTCGCCTGCCTCCATGCGCCGCCGCCAGCCCCATGCCCGGCCGATGGCGCGCAGGATGTGCGGGTCCTGCGCCTGATCCTCGCTGGGGATGTAATCGGCAGGCGGCATGATCTTGGGCCGCCCGTTCTTCTTGCGCAGCTTCAGGGGGATCAGTACGCGGATCGTGTCATTGTTTCGGGTCATTCGGCGGCCTCCATGTCGCGTGGGGCGATCATCTCGCGGATGACGCCTGCGACGCCTTCGCGCCGGATGTCGACCTCGAGCCCGGCGGCGGTGACAGTGACGCGCCGGACCAGAAGCTGGATGATCCGCGCCTGCTCGAGCGGAAACAGCTGCGCCCAGAGGGTGTTGAAATCATGCAGCGCCGCGATGGCCTCGGCCTCGGATACCTGATCGCGCTTCAACGCCGCCAGCACCTGCGTGACCACCTCGGGTGTCTGCAGGATGCGCCGGACCTCGGTGACGATGGCGTCCTCGACCATGCCCGCAGGCAAGCGGGTCGGTGCTTGATCGCCGCCGCTGTCGTCCTCCGTCGTGCGGTTCTTGATCACGTCCATCGAGACGTAATAGCGGTAGAGCTTGCCGCGTTTCTTGGTCGCGGTCGGGGTCATCGCCGCGCCGGTGTCGGTGAAGATCAGGCCCTTCAGCGGCGCGGGCGTCTGCATGCGGCTGTTGCTGGACCGCGCGTGGCGGTTGCCCTGCAGGATCGCATCGACCTGATCCCAAGCCTTGTCGGTGACGATGGCGTCGTGTTCGCCGGGATAGGCCTTGCCCTTGTGGACGGCCTCGCCGCGATAGACGCGATTGCGGAGCACCCGATAAAGGTAACCCTTGTCGATCAGCGTGCCCTGCTTACTGCGAAACCCCTCCCGCCGCAACTCCTTCGCCAGCATCGTGGCCGAGCCGAGTTCGACGAACCGCTCGAAGATCCGGCGTACCGAGGCGGCCTCAGCCTCGTTGATCACCAGCTTGCGGTCCTGCACATCGTAGCCGAGCGGCACATAGCCCCCCATCCAGATCCCGCGCTTGCGCGAGGCGGCAACCTTGTCGCGGATGCGTTCACCGATTACCTCGCGCTCGAACTGGGCGAAGCTCAGAAGGATGTTCAGCGTCAGCCGCCCCATCGACGTGGTCGTGTTGAAGGACTGCGTGACCGAAACGAAGGTAACGCCGTTGCGGTCGAAGACCTCGACCAGCTTCGAGAAATCCATCAGGGCGCGGCTGAGCCGGTCGATCTTGTAGACCACCACCACATCGATCAGCCCGTCGTCGATGTCGGCCAGCAGCTGTTTCAGCCCCGGCCGGTCCAGATTTCCACCCGAAAAGCCGCCGTCGTCATAGCGGTCGCGGGTGGCGACCCAGCCCTCGGATTTCCGGCTGGCGATATAGGCCTCGCAGGCCTCCCGCTGGGCGTCGAGGCTGTTGAATTCCATGTCGAGCCCTTCCTCGCTCGACTTGCGTGTGTAGATGGCGCAGCCCTACCACCCCCTCCGCCATGTTGAACCCGCAAGTGTTCGCAGAAATCCCAAGGAGGTTCACATGGCGACCAGGCACCTTTCCCAGATCGAGCTGGCGGCTCGCTGGAATATTTCGCACCGCACGCTGGAGCGCTGGCGGGGGACGGGCGAAGGCCCGAAATTCATCAAGCTCGGCGGCCGGGTGATCTACCGGCTCGAGGATGTCGAGGCCTTCGAGGCCGAACAGATCCGCGGCGTGGATCACGAACCCCATCGTCCGATGTCGGCGTGAGGGCGCGGAACATGACGATCTCCAACCACATCACCCTGGCCGATATCCACCGCATGCCGGTGGGCCAGATCGCGGCGCTGCCCGCCGATCAGCTCGCGCTGCTGAAAGGCGCGGCCGACGAGCAACTGACGCAGGCGAAGTCGGTCGCGGACTGGCTCGACGGCGCCATCTCGCTGAAATACGCGGACCGCGCCCAGGAAACCCGCCAGGAGGCGGGCAAGGACACCGGCACGATCCGGTTCGAGGATGACGGCGTCACCGTGATCGCCGAACTGCCCAAGCGCATCGACTGGGATCAGGCGTTGCTGGCGCAGATCGCCGAAAACATCGCCTCGGCGGGCGAGGACCCGGCGGAATTCATCGAGACCAAGCTGTCGGTGTCCGAGCGCAAATACGGCGCTTTGCCGGAAAGCTGGCGCAAGGGCTTCGAGCCCGCGCGCACGGTCCGCACGGGCAAGCCGAAGTTCCGCCTCGTGCTGAACGAGGAGGTGCGCTGATGGCCATTTCGCTCGCGTCCCTGCGCACGACATCCGTGCTGACCCCGCCGCGTATTCTGATCCACGGTGTGGCCGGGGTGGGCAAATCCACCTTCGCGGCCGATGCCGACAGGCCCGTTTTCCTCATGACCGAGGATGGGCTGGGAAAGCTGCAGGTCCCGCACTTCCCGCTCGCGACCAGCTATGCCGAGGTGGCCGAGGCGCTTGATGCGCTTTTGAACGAGGACCACGATTTCGGCACGGTCGTCGTCGACAGCGTCGATTGGCTGGAGCCGCTGATCTGGGCCGAGGCTTGCAAGCGCAACGGCTGGGCCTCCATCGAGGCGCCGGGGTTTGGCAAGGGCTATGCCGAGGCGCTGACCATCTGGCGCGAATATCTCGACCGGCTCAACGCGCTGCGCGACCGCAAGGGCATGGTGGTCATCCAGATCGCCCATACCGACATCAAGCGTTTCGACAGCCCCGAGCACGAGCCCTACGACCGCTATGTCATCAAGCTGCAGACCCGCGCCTCGGCGCTGCTGCAGGAGCATTCGGACGTGGTGCTCTTCGCCAACTATCAGATCTCGGTCGCGAAATCCGATGTCGGCTTCAACAAGAAGGTGACCCGGGCGCTCGGGTCCGGTGCGCGCGTCATGCACACCGAAGAGCGCCCCGCCTTCCTCGCCAAGAACCGTTACGGCCTTCCGGACACCCTTCCGCTGATGTGGTCGGAGTTCCTCGCGGCCATGCCCCAATCCCAATGAACTGAACAAGGACAAGACCATGGCACGTTTCGACACGTCCTTCGACGCCACCAGCGTCGAACCCACCGCCGCCTACGAGCTGCTGCCCGCCGGCAAATACCGCGCGCAGATCGTCGAGAGCGAGATGCGCGTCACCAAGAACGGCATGGGCCAGTTCCTCTGGCTGATGCTCGACATCCTCGAGGGCGAGCATAAGGGACGGAAGATCTTCGACCAGCTGAACCTGGTGAATCCGAACCCGACCACGGTGGAAATCGCGCAGCGCACGCTCTCGGCGATCTGCCACGCCACGGGCCGGATGAATGTCAGCGACAGCGAGGAGCTGCACCTGATCCCGATGATGATCCAGGTGAAGATCCGCCCGCCGAAGAACGGCTACGGCGAGAGCAACGCGATTGCCTATCTGCCGCCCGAGCGGGGTTCGGCCCCGGGCGGACGCCCGGCGAAGCCCGCGCCCGATCCGGCCAGCTCTTCGGTGCCGCCGAAAATGGCCTCCGCGCCCTGGAACAAGAAGGGCTGAGCACCCGCGCTGCCCTGCGCCCTGACTGACAGGGCAGCGCGCAACCCCATCTGAGGATACTCCCATGACTGACATGACCAACGCGGCCCCCGTGGCCGTGAACAACCCCGGCTTGCCTGAAAACCAGCGGCGGCTGATCGAGCTCGACGATGCCATCGCCAAGATCCGCACGCAGATCGCGATGGCCGATCTGGCCCGCCAGCGCGGCCAGAAGCCCATCGATCCGGACTGGTTCCACCGGGCCCGCACGGCCTTGCGTCACCTGTGCCGCGAGCGGGCGGAACTCTTGGCCCAAGGCACCGGCCGTCGCCGCCGCGAAAAGCTCAAGGACGCGCTGATCGGCATCCTGCGCGAACGCCATGACCCCGAGACCTGGGATGGCATTCTGGCCGAGGCACAGGCCCGCAGCGAACGGGAGGGTATGTGATGGCAGAGTTGCCCTGCGCCCCCACGCCGACGCTGACGGCGATCTATGCCGATTATGAGGCCCGCCAAGGCGACGGTTTCCGCGATCACCTCGGCGCCTCGATCATCGGCAAATCCTGTGCCCGGGCGCTCTGGTATGATTTCCGCTGGATCACGCTCGCGCGCCATTCTGGCCGCCTTCTGCGCCTCTTCGAGACGGGCCAGCTGGAAGAGGATCGGCTCGTGCGCAACCTCCGCGCCACCGGGGCGACCGTGCTCGAGGTCGATCCCGAGACCGGCCGCCAGTTCCGGGTCGAGGCCCATGGCGGCCATTTCGGCGGCTCGCTCGACGGCGTGGCCCTCGGGCTCCTGGAGGCGCCGAAGACCTGGCATGTGCTGGAGTTCAAGACCCACTCGGTCAAGAGCTTCAACGAGCTGGTCGCGAAGGGCGTCGTTCTGTCCAAGCCCCAGCACGCCGCGCAGATGCAGATCTACATGCACCTGACGGGCATCACGCGCGCCCTCTACGTCGCGGTCTGCAAGGACACCGACGCGCTGCATGTCGAGCGCATCGAGGCGGACCGCGCCATGGCCGAGCGTCTTCTAGAAAAGGCCGGGCGCATCATCTTCGCCCAGCATCCGCCTGCGCGGATCAGGGAGGACCCGGCCTGGTTCGAATGCCGGTTCTGCGATCACCATGCGGCCTGCCATGACGGCGGTGGCGCTGCGGTGACCTGCCGGTCCTGCCTGCATGCGACGCCGGTCGGAGCGCTTCCAGAAGAAGTGGATACCGGTTCTTCGTCCGGAAGCGCGACCAGCAAAGACGTTGGTGGATGGCACTGCGCCCGGCACGACCGGATGCTGTCGCCTGCCGAGCAACGCGCCTCCTGCGGCCGCCATCTCTTCATCCCCGACCTCATCCCGGGCGAGGTCATCGATGCGGGCGACGATGTCGTCACCTACCGCATGGCCGATGGCACGACCTGGACCAACGACGCCCGTTCCCCGGAGGCTGCGCCATGCTGACCCTGCGCCCCTATCAACAGGCCGCGATCACCGCGATCTACGGCTATTTCCAGACCCACACCGGCAATCCGCTGGTGGTCATCCCGACCGCGGGCGGCAAGTCGCTGGTCATGGCGTCCTTCATCGAGGGCGTGCTGAAGGCCTGGCCCGATCAGCGCATCCTGATCGTGACCCATGTCCGCGAGCTGATCGCCCAGAACCATGCCGAGATGATCGGCATCTGGCCCGAAGCGCCGGCGGGCATATATTCGGCGGGCCTCGGCAAGCGCGAGGCGCAGGCGCGGATCCTCTTCGCCGGTATCCAGTCGATCCACCGCCGCGCGGCCGAGATCGGCCATACCGATCTGGTGCTGATCGACGAGGCGCATCTGATCCCCGGCAAGTCGAGCACGATGTATCGGCGCTTCCTCGACGCGCTGAAAGCGATCAACCCGGCGCTCAAGGTGATCGGGCTGACCGCCACGCCGTTCCGGCTCGATTGCGGGATGCTGCATGAGGGGCAGAATGCGCTCTTCACCGACATCGCCTATGAGGCCCCGGTCCGCGCGCTGATCGATGCGGGGTATCTGAGCCCTCTGTTCTCGAAACAGCCCGCCACCCGGCTCGACGTCTCGAAGGTGGGCACCCGCGCTGGCGACTTCATCGCGCGTGATCTGGCGGCGGCGGTCGACCAGGATGCCATCACCCGCGCGGCCGTCACCGAAATCATCGAGCATGGCCGTGACCGAAAATCTTGGCTGGCCTTCTGCTCGGGCGTCGAGCACGCGCGTCATGTGGCCGAGGAATTCGGCCGCCAGGGCGTCAGCTGCCGCACGATCTTCGGCGACACGCCGAAGGACGAGCGCGATGCGATCCTTGCCGCCTTCAAGCGCGGAGAAATCCGGGCGCTGGCCTCTATGGGCGTGCTGACCACCGGTTTCAACGCGCCCGGTGTCGATCTGATCGCGCTGCTGCGTCCCACGCAATCGGCCGGGCTCTATGTGCAGATGGTCGGGCGCGGCACCCGTCTCGCGCCGGGCAAGGAGAACTGCCTGGTCCTGGACTTCGCGGGCAATGTCCGTCGCCACGGGCCGATCGATCTGGTGCGGCCCAACCGCCCTGGTGATGGCGGCGGGGGCGAGGCACCGACCAAGGTCTGCCCGGACTGCGACAGCATCATGGCGCTCTCGGCGACCGAATGCCCAGATTGCGGCTATGTCTTCCCGGCGCGCGAGGTGAAGATCGCGCCGACGGCCGCCACGCTGCCGGTGCTTTCGCCGAAGCAACAATGGCTCAAGGTCACGGGCGTTTCCTATAGCCGCCACGACAAGGCGGGCGGCCGTCTGTCGCTCAAGGTGACCTATAGTAGCGGCCTTGCCACCTACAGCGAATGGGTCTGCCTCGAGCATCAGGGCTATGCCCGCCAGAAGGCGGCCGAGTGGTGGCGCAAGCGCGCGCCCGGCTGCCCCGTGCCGCTGAGCGTGGCCGAGGCCCTCGCGCAGACGAGCCGCCTTGCGCGCCCCAGCGACATCTCGGTCCGCCCCTCGGGCCGCTATCTTGAGATCTCCGGTTACAGGTTCGCCCCATGCGCCCATCCGACCCCGGCCTCTGCGCCGTCTGCCACCGGGAACCTCGCGGCTTTGGCTGGTTCGAGCCGGGGTTCCGCCGCACCGACCCGCGGCGCGACGCCAGCCGCAAGCGGCTCTGCAGCCGTGCCTGTCAGGACCTCTGCCATGGGAGGAAGGGCATGATCGATCCGACCCCGAATGAGACCGAGGCCATGGCCAAAGGCGGCCAGATGGGCGGCGAATATCTGGAAGCCATTGGCAAGTCCGACCTCGCGACCCTGTCCGAGGAGGAATGGGCCCGGTTTCTCGATGCCGTCGTCACCGGCTATTGCGACCACCTGCGCGCGCTGGCGGCGAAGGATCGCAACCGGCTCGACGCGATGGCCCCGGAGGTGCCGTTCTGATGGCCGACACGTCTTGGATGGCGCGCTTCGGCGCGCGGCTCGTCACCAATGGCTATGCCATCCTGCCGATCGGCCCGGGCACCAAGAAACCCGGCCGGTTCCAGCGCGGCGGTTGGGCCGATTACCCGGAATGGAACCGCCATGCCGAACGCCCGACCACGGAGGTTGAGGTCGCGACCTGGGCTGCCTGGCCCGATTGCGGCATCGGCATCGTCGGTGGAGCGGTAGCGGCGGTCGATATCGACATCGCGGCGGACGCCGAACTGGCATTGCAGATCGAGGTGCTGGCCCGGGCGCGCCTCGGCGACACGCCCGCGCTGCGCATCGGCCGCGCCCCGAAGCGCATGCTGGTCTATCGCACGGCCGCACCGTTTCGGGGCATCAAGCGCCATCCGCTTGAGGTGCTCTGCCTCGGGCAGCAGTTTCTGGCTTATGCCAACCACCCTGATACCGGTGCGCCATATGTCTGGCCCGACGAGGGGCTGGCCGATCTCGATATCACCGACCTTCCGGAAATCACCGAGGAAGCGGCGGCGGCCTTTCTGGATGAAGCCTATGCGATCCTGCCCGAGGCCCTGCGCCAGCGTGGGCTGCGCTCGGCAGCACCGGCCACCGTGCTGCGCAACCACGGGCAGATCGGCACCTTGCCCGCCATCCGGTCGGCGCTCGACTGGCTGCCGAATGACGAGCTCGATTACGACAGCTGGATGCGCGTCGGCATGGCGCTGAAGGGCGCGCTCGGCGATGAGGGCGGCGAGGTCTTTGCCACCTGGTCGGCACAGGCGGCCAAAGACGTGCCCGCGACCACGGCCCGCGCCTGGGCGAGCTTCAAGCCCGATCGGATTGGTGCGGGCACGATCTATCATCTCGCCATGGAACGCGGCTGGCGGCCCGACACCGCCTTGCGCCTCGATGGCAGCCTCGATCCGGACGGCCCGCATCCAGCCGCCGACCTGCTGGCCCGGCTGGAGGGGAGCGCGCCCACCGTCGCCGACCCGGAAAATCCCGCGTTCAGCCTGACCATCCCCGACGGTCTCGTCGGCGAGCTGACCGGCTATATGCTCGCCACTGCCCGCCGCCCGCAACCGCTTCTGTCGCTCGGGGCGAGCCTCTGCGCCATCGGGGCGTTGATGGGACGGCGGTATCGCACGACCAGCAACCTGCGCTCGAACCTCTATGTCGTGGGGATCGCGGACAGCGGCTCGGGCAAGAACCACGCCCGCGAGATCATCAACGAGGTCTTCTTCGAGGCAGGCCTTGCCCACCATCTCGGCGGCAACAAGATCGCCTCCGGCGCGGGGCTCTTGACTGCGCTCCATCGGCAGCCCGCGATCCTGTTTCAGATCGACGAATTCGGGATGTTTCTCTCGGCCGCCGCCGACCGGAAGCGTAGCCCGCGCCATATCACCGAGATCCTCGACAACATGACCGAGCTGTTCACGGCCGCGGGCGGGATCTTCCTCGGGGCGGAATATGCGAACCGCGACGGCACCAATGAGCGGCGCGACATCAACCAGCCCTGCCTTTGCGTCTATGGCACCACGACGCCACTGCATTTCTGGGGCGCGCTGCAGGGCGCGAATGTGGTCGACGGCTCGCTCGCGCGCTTTCTGATCCTGCCGAGTGATGAGGACTATCCGGACGAGAACCTCGCCGTCGGCATCCGGCAGGCACCGCCCGCGCTGATCCAGGCGCTCCAGCTGGCCGCGAAAGGCGGCGGGGCCGTGAAGGGCAACCTGACCGGCAAGACCGCCGATCAGAACACCGCCGTGAACCCGATGACCGTGCCGATGTCGGATGCGGCGCGCGCCCGTTTTGCCGACCTCAGCGACGCCCTGACCGAGGAGCTGCGGGCAGCGGCCGGCACCGCCTTCACCGCCATCCTCGCCCGCATCGGAGAGAATGCGCTGAAACTGGCGCTGATCGTCGCTGTCGGGCGCGATCCTGTGCGCCCTGAGATCGACATTACCGCTGCGGGCTGGGCCATCGGTTTCGTGCGCCATTACGCGCGGCGCACCATGGAAGCGGTCGAGCGCCATGTGGCGGATACCGAAACCGAGGCGCATCTGAAGCGGCTGAAGGAGATCGTCCGCGCAGCCGGGCCGAAAGGGATCACCAAATCGGAGATCACCCGCGCCTCCCAATGGCTGAAATCGCGCGACCGCGACGAAATTTTGCTGACGCTGATCGAGAGCGGCGACATCACGACGGGAATGCGCGGCTCCTCGACCAAGCAGGCCATGGTGTATCGGATGGCGCGGTGGGGCGGGTGACCGGAGATCCTTCAATCCGCCTGAAGCGGTCCTTGAAGCCAAAATGCCGACAAGCAGCAGAAACGAAAGGGAAAAACCGGATCCTTCAAATCCTTCAATCTTTCAAGAGGACCCCTTTCCCCTATACGCGTGCACGCGCGTTCTAATAGAGAGTGACAGGTACCTATTGAAATATTGAATAATTGAAAGATCATATATTACACATACAGGACAACTACTTAGGGGCGGAAATCCTTCAAGACGTCCCTCTGAAGGTTCTGAAAGATTTGCCGGGCGGCCCAGCTGCCCAGCCCATGAACTGACCAGACCACCCTTCGGGGCCTGGCGAGACCGCAGCCTTCACCGGCCAGCCCGCTCGCCTCGCTCGCAAACGCGAAGAGGAGGTCTCTCATGACCCAATCCAACGAACACCCGCGCTGCATCCTGGCGCTCGATCTCGGTACCACGACCGGCTGGGCCTTGCGCAGCCACGAGGGGCTGATCACCAGCGGCACCGCCAGTTTCCGGCCCGGGCGCTATGACGGCGGTGGCATGCGCTATCTGCGCTTCACCAACTGGCTGACCGAACTGGATCGCCTGTCCGGTCCGATCGCCGCGATCTGGTTCGAGGAGGTCCGCCGCCACGCCGGAACCGATGCGGCCCATGTCTATGGCGGGCTGATGGCCTCGCTCACCAGCTGGGGCGAGCTGCGGGGCATTCCCTACGAGGGCGTGCCGGTGGGCACGATCAAGCGCCACGCCACCGGCAAGGGCAATGCGCCCAAGCAGGCCATGATCGATGCGGCCCGCGCGAAGGGCTTCAGCCCAGAAGACGACAACGAGGCCGATGCGATCGCCATCCTGCTCTGGGCCCTCGACGCCCGTGGAGGTGCGGCATGAGGTTCCATCCCAAAGGCTATGGCGGCCAGCGCCGGTCGCCTGATGAGGTGAAGCGCGACGGCTGGCGCGAACAGGGCGTGCTGGCCACCCCTGATCCCCAGGCTGCGCATCAACCTCTCTACCGTGCAGCGTGCGACATCCTCGACCGCGCTGATCGAACGGCGTGGTCGACCCGGTATGATCGTATCCGACAACGGAACAGAGCTGACCTCGAATGCCATTCTGAAGTGGTGCGCCGAGCACGGGATCGAGTGGCATTACATCGCGCCGGGCAAACCCATGCAGAATGGCTTCGTGGAAAGTTTCAATGGGCGGATGCGGGACGAGTTGCTCAATGAGACCATGTTCCGCAATCTGGCTCACGCTCGCGTCGTAATCGCGGCTTGGGTGACCGACTACAACACCGAACGCCCGCATTCGGCCTTGGGTTACCAGACCCCAGTCGACTATGCGCGCACCCTGACCACCGCAATCGCCCGCCCCGCTGCGCGAGATGAAAGCTCCGCGCGTCGGGCGATTGCTCAATCCGCGCCGATTGGCGTAAATAGCAACCGGGCTCCAGTTGCCGCTGGATGAAAGTTCAGAGGCAGGTCAACGTCTACCGACCGTCATCGGGTGCTTCAGCGAGAGCACGCCGATAACGCAGGCTGTACTCCGTGTGCTCCCAGACCGCATCGGCGATATCCCCTCGCGTGTACTGGGCAGCTGGATTTCCGGTAAGTTGACGTCTTTCTTCACGTTCGGCCAGCACCCTGATGACAACTTCTTGGATGTCGTTGTAGGAGAGCCGTTCCTCACCGTCGTGAATATGCTTCGCAAGGTGCTCCGCCAGCCGAAATGCGTCGTCAAGGATCGGTCCATGATCAATGTAACGTGTGCGTCCGGTCAGGATGAACTCAGCATCAACGTCGGTTGTTGCCGCGATTCGTCTCAGCACTTCGGCGGGCACCTTGGCTGTTTCCTGCGTTTCGTAGGATATGTACGTGCGCTTCGGGATGCGCAGCCGTTCCGCCATCTCTTTTTGCGAGATACCTTTAGGCCCGATCTGCTGACGTATTTGCTTGAGGATGGCGCCGACCGGCGCGACAGGTGCGCGCTCACTCTGCACGTCCGGCGAATCAAAATCGGCGGTTATCCAATCATCCCAGTCGAGATCATCATCGTCAAAGCTGAAATCCACGGCTGCTTCAGGCAGTTTCCCGTCCATCTCGCGACATCTCCCTGCAAAAGGTGCAAGTTCCTGCACTAAAATAAAGGATATTTCTCAAAGTCTTGACCAAAGCGAACCTTGCGTGGTCTCCAGCCTACAGGAAAGGAGACCTGCCATGTCGAAAATTTTCGATCTGGGCCGCACCCCCGAGGAGTGGTCGGCAAAGCTTCGCCCGCGCGGTGTCGAACTGTCGCCACGGACGCTAAGGTCCAAGGCGCGGGAGCACGGACAGTATTTTTCCATCGGGCGCGCCATCTTCATCACCCCCGATCAAATGGATGAGATCCTGCTGCGGGAAGCCGACCGCACATCGCGCTTTGCAGAGCTTCAGCACAACAGCGGCCCAAAGGGGGGATGACATGCCGGCACCAACTACCACTCAGGCTGCGATCCGCCGGGCGCTGGAAGCGGCTAAGGATATCGGGTTGAACGTCGCTGGCTATACTGTGGCGAAAGACGGTACGATTTCTGTGACGGTGGCCGGTGCCGACGCCGGGCAACATGCACGTCCCGCGCCCCGTCAGACCGCCCCGAAATCCTGGGCAACGAGGTAGACCGTGAGAGTGGACTTCCCCGGATTGTTGATCGAGAGCCATCGCAATGGCTCTCCTCGCTATCGCGTCCGCGTCGAGGGCCGGAAGCATGTTCGTATTCACCTTCCGGTCGGACCGGAGGACAAGGACTTCGCCAACTACTATCACGCTGCGCGAGCAGGCGAGAGATGGCTTCCGTCCGAGCCGAAGGCGGTCAAGGGCTCGATTGACTGGCTCTGCGCCGAATACCTGTCCTTTGTCGCGCGGATGGTCGAGGCCGGGCAGATGTCGCCCGCAACGCTGAAGCAACGGCGCAGCGTCTTGCGCCGCCTCTGCGACTATTCGGGCGAGGGTAGCGTGCGCTATGGCGATTTCGACATGGATGCCCCCGCTGCCGCTTTCATCGAAATCCGGGATGCCTGGGCTACGCATCCGGGCGCTGCGGATAATCTCATCAAGACTGTTCGGGCGGTCTATACGTGGGCGCAGGAGCGCGAGTACATCAAGCACAATCCGGCGGCGGCGATAAAGGCCATCAACGTCAATCCTGCTGGGGGCGCCGTCCCCTGGTCCGTCGCCGAACTGAAGAAATTCAGGGAACATCATCCCAGAGGCACGACTGCGCATCTTTGGCTGACGCTGCATGCCTTCACGGCGTGCAGGATCGGGGATGCGATCTGGTTGGGGCGCGCGCAGGAAGTGATGCGCGACGGGCAACTCTGGCTGGGCTGGCAACCCAGAAAGCGCGGATCGGCCTTCGTTTCCATCCCCATGATGCCGCCCCTGATCGCGGCAACTCGTGCAGCCGACGGCCCGGCATACCTTCTGAACGAAAAGGGCAAGCCCTTCGCCAGCGTCGAGGCTCTGCGCGTTCGCGTCCAGCGCTGGTGCAGCGCGGCAGGGATACCGGATCGCTCGTCGCACGGCATCCGCAAGGCGGTGGGAGAGATGATGGCCCAGAACGGGTGCTCGCAGTATCAGGTGATGGCGGTCATGGCTCATACCCAGGCCAAGACCAGCGAAATCTACACCAAGGGTGCTGAGCGACAAACTCTTGCGGCGGATGGCGTTAAGGTGTTGGCCGCGCTAGATTGGTGAGTGTCCCGCAGCATGGATTTGCGGGACACATATGGCAACAATCACTGAAGGAAATGAGGGAATGGGATTCCAGGGTCGCCCACCATTATCCTCCAGACCAGCGGTTTGAATGGTGGATTCGCGGCGCGCGATTCAGCGCCCGGGGGATCGGGATGGGTTGCGTCCGGTGGGCTGCCGACGGCTTGCGTCAGGCCCTCGAACCGACCCGGAGATGGTGGCGCAAATCCCCCGCGGGCAGAAAACCCTGATGCGGATTTGAACTTTTCTCGCGGAACTGTATAATATCGCCCACCGAAATCGGGGCTCATGCCCCATTCCACGCAACAGGGTCGCAATCGACCCGCGGAGGTGACCGGCGCCGCGCGCCGGTTGGTTTCGCCCTGCGCCGCGGCATGCGTGCGCATTGAAAATCCGGAGATCATGTTTGATGGGCAGAATTCTTGCTTCGACCACGCTTGCCTGCTTGGCGCTGACCGTTCCCGCCTTTGCCGCGGATGAGCAATGCGGCAGCATCACCGTCGCGGAAATGAACTGGGCCTCGGCGGGGTTGGCGGCTTGGGTCGACAAGATCATTCTTGAAGAGGGCTACGGATGCGACGTGGGGCTGGTGGCGGGCGATACCATGCCCACCTTCGCCTCGATGAACGAAAAGGGCGAACCGGATATGGCGCCCGAACTGTGGGTCAATGCCGTCAAGGAACCCCTGGACCAGGCGGTCGAGGAGGGACGGATCGTCATCGCCTCGAAGATCCTGTCCGATGGCGGCGTCGAGGGCATCTGGGTGCCGACCTGGCTGGCCGAGGAACATGGCATCCGCACGCTCGCGGACGCGCTGGAGCATCCCGAACTGTTCCCCGGCGCCGAGGACAGCAGCAAGGGCGCCTGGTTCGGCTGCCCCTCGGGCTGGGCCTGCCAGGCGATCAACCGCAACCAGTTCGTCGGCTCGGGCGCCGCGGAAAAGGGGTTCGAACTGGTCGATTCCGGCTCGGCCGCGGCGCTGGACGGCTCGATCGCGCGGGCGGCGAACCGCAAAGAGGGCTGGCTGGGCTATTACTGGGCACCCACCGCGATCCTGGGCCAGTATGAGATGACCCGGCTGGACCTCGAGGCCGAGTTCGACCGCGAACGCTGGGACAGCTGCATGGTCAAGCCCGATTGCGCCGAGCCGGAGGTGACGGAATGGCCGGTCTCGGATGTCTATACCGCCGTGACCCGGGAATTTGCCGACAAGGCCGGCGTGGCCATGGACTATGTCAAGTCCCGCGCCTGGAGCAATGACACCGTCAACGAGATGCTGGCCTGGATGGTCGAGAACCAGGCCAGCAACGAGGACGCCGCCTATGAGTTCCTCGAACGGCACGAGGAGATCTGGACCCAATGGGTGCCCGCCGAGGTGGCCGAAAAGGTCAGGGCCGCCCTGTAATCCGCGCCTTCGCGCCTGACGGGCAAGGCCGCCGCCGCGGTCTTGCCCATTTCCATTTCCAAAGGATGAACGACATGGACCTGATCCGTTTCCCGGAAATGAGCCGCGGGAGCCTGCGCGCGATGCGCCAGACCATCGACAGCGGCTTCCGGGACTTCACCCGCGCCTGGGGCGACACGCTGGAGGCGATCTTCGCGCCGCTGCAAGACCTGCTGACCCTGATCGAGAACCTGCTGATCCGCTCGCCCTGGATCCTGGTGCTGGCGGTGCTGGCGGCGGCGATCTGGCTGGCCAGCCGAAGCTGGAAGATCGCGCTGGGTTCGGTGCTGGCCCTGCTGGTGGTCGGATATTTCGGCATGTGGGAGGACACGATGCGCACCATCGCCATGGTCGCGGTCTGCACCCTGATCGCCGTGGTGCTGGGCATTCCCATCGGCATCCTGATGGCGCAGTCGAACCGGATGAACGCCCTGGTGACGCCGATCCTGGACATGATGCAGACCATGCCGAGCTTCGTCTACCTGATCCCGGTGGTGATGATCTTTGGCCTGGGCAAGGTGCCGGGCGTGATCGCGGTGGTGATCTATGCCATCCCGCCGGTGATCCGGCTGACCAACCTGGGTATCCGCCAGGTGGCGCCGGACGTCCTGGAGGCCGCCGAGGCCTTCGGCTCGTCCAGCTGGCAGAAGCTGCGCGACGTGCAATTGCCGCTGGCGCTGCCGACGATCATGGCGGGCGTCAACCAGACCATCATGATGAGCCTTGCCATGGTCGTCGTCGCCTCGATGATCGGGGTGCGGGGCCTGGGCCAGCCGGTGCTGCAGGCGATCAACCAGCAATATTTCACCATGGGGGTGATGAACGGCCTGGCCATCGTCGCCATCGCCATCATCATGGACCGCACCACGCAGGCCTATGGCAAGCGGCTGCAAAAGCACACGGAGGCGGGCAAATGACCGAGGCGGGCATGCATGACATCGAGATCCGCGACCTTTACAAGATCTTCGGCCCCGAGGCCGGTCGCCATGTCGAGGCGGTCAAGGCCGGGCTGACCAAGGCCGAGCTGAACGACCGGCACAATCACGTCCTGGGCCTGCAAGACATCAACCTGACCATCCCGCATGGCCGGATCACGGTCATCATGGGGCTGTCGGGTTCGGGCAAGTCGACGCTGATCCGCCATATCAACGGGCTGATCCGGCCGACGGTGGGGCAGGTGCTTTACGACGGGCAGGACGTGGTGACGATGACGCCGGCGCAGCTGCGCGACTTCCGCCGGCAAAAGACCGCGATGGTGTTCCAGAAATTCGCGCTGCTGCCGCATCGCACCGTGCTGCGCAACGTCGCCTATGGGCTGGACATCCGCGGCATCGCCGAGGCCGAGGAGCGGGCGCGGCACTGGATCGGCCGCGTCGGCCTGCAGGGCTACGAGGAATACTATCCCCGCCAGCTTTCCGGCGGCATGCAGCAGCGCGTGGGCCTGGCGCGGGCGCTGGCCAATGATGCCGAGATCCTGCTGATGGACGAGGCCTTTTCGGCGCTGGACCCGCTGATCCGCATGGACATGCAGTCGATCCTGCTGGAATTGCAGCAGGAACTGCGCAAGACCATCATCTTCATCACCCATGACCTCGACGAGGCGCTGCGGCTCGGCGACAAGATCGCCATCCTGCGCGACGGCGCCATGGAGCAGGTGGGCGACGGGCAGGAGATCGTGCTGCGCCCCGCCAACGCCTATATCGCCGAGTTCGTGCGCGAGGTGAACCGCGGCCGCATCATCGAGGCGCGCACCATCGCCGCCCCCGCTGCCGATGGGCGCGCGCTGCCCGGCTTTGCCGTCAAGGCGCGCTCGCGGCTGGACCTGGTCGCGCGCCGCATGACCAAGGCCGGCGTGTCCGAGGCGCAGGTCCGCGACGGCGACAGGCTGGTCGGCATCATCGACCTGCCCTCGATCCTGGAGGCGATGGTCAACCCGGCCGATGCGGCCAGCGACGACTGAAGCCCTGCGTCCCTGGCCCAGGCTAGCGGCAGGGCGGAAACCCTGCCGCGGGCCTGGTCCGCCGCGCCCCCGGCCGTGCCGACTTTCTACTGTATTTTAAGTCAGCATATAGATTTCTGTAAAAGTCACCCCCGGCTTATCCCGATAAGTTCCGCCAATCTTTACAGGGAGAGCGTCTGCTTGCGGAGAAAGAGGGGGAGATGACTGTGCAAACGGCAACGAATGCAGAAGCGGGGCCGATCCGGCCCGAGGACGAACGGCTGGGCCTTGCCGCCAACCTGGCCTATGGCATGCAGCACATCCTGACCATGTATGGCGGCATCGTGGCGGTGCCGCTGATCGTCGGCCAGGCCGCCGGCCTGTCGCCCGCCGACATCGGGTTGCTGATCACGGCATCCCTGTTCGCCGGCGGGGTCGCGACCATCCTGCAAACCATCGGCCTGCCCTTCTTTGGCTGCCAGCTGCCGCTGGTGCAGGGCGTTTCCTTCGCCGGGGTCGCCACCATGATCGCCATCTCGGGCAATGGCGGCATACAGGCGATCTTCGGCGCGGTCATCGCCTCGTCGCTGCTGGGCCTACTGATCACGCCGGTGTTTTCCCGCATCACCCGCTTCTTTCCGCCGCTGGTGGCGGGAATCGTGATCACCACCATTGGCCTGACGCTGATGCCGGTCGCCGGCACCTGGGCGATGGGCGGCGACCGCAACGCGGCCGATTTCGGCAGCCCGGCCAATATCCTGCTGGCAGGCGTGACGCTGGCCATCGTGCTGCTGCTCAGCAAGGTCGGCAATGCCGCGATCTCCCGGCTGTCGATCCTGCTGGCGCTGGTGATCGGCACTGCCATCGCCTATGCGACCGGCATGACCGATTTTTCCCAGGTCGGGCAGGGGCCGGTCTTTGCGCTGCCGCAGATCTTTCATTTCGGCTATCCGACCTTCGGCGTCGCGGCCACCATCTCGATGTTCATCGTCATCCTCGTGACCCTGGTCGAGACCTCGGCGGATATCTTCGCCGTGGGCGAGATCGTCGAGACCAAGGTGGACGGGCGGCGGCTGGGCGACGGGCTGCGCGCCGACATGCTGTCGAGCATGCTGGCGCCGGTTGTCGGCTCGTTCACGCAAAGCGCCTTTGCCCAGAATGTCGGCCTGGTGGCCGTGACCGGTGTCAAGAGCCGCTATGTCGTGGCGACGGGCGGGCTGATCCTGGTGGCGCTGGGGCTGTTCCCGGTGATGGGCCGGATCGTCGCGGCGATTCCCAGCCCGGTGCTGGGCGGGGCCGGCATCGTCCTGTTCGGGACGGTTGCGGCCAGCGGCATCCGCACCCTGTCCAAGGTCGATTACGCCAACAACATGAACCTGATCATCGTGGCGACCTCGATCGGCTTTGGCACCATCCCGATCGTGCTTCCGGCCTTTTACCACCAGTTCCCGGCCTGGGTCGAGACGATCTTCCATTCGGGTATCAGCTCCTCGGCGCTGATGGCGATCACGCTCAACCTGCTGTTCAACCATTTCACGGCCGGCAATTCCGACCAGCCCTCGGTCTTCGGTGCCGCGGCGGAACGAACCATCCGCTATACCGACATCGCCCAGCTCGAGGACGGGGATTATTTCATGGACGGCCGGCTTTACGACGCGAACGGCAATGAGGTGCCGCTGATCCGGCCGGCCAGCCATTGATCGCAAGGCGGGCCGCCTTCCTGGCGGCCTGCCCGTATCCGGCCCAAACCGCCGCCCGTCAGCGGCAGGCGCCGTGCCGGGATATTCCAGGCTGACCACGGGCCGGTGTCACAATGCCACCCGCGGGCCGGCCAAGCCTCGCGCCCGCGCAATATGGCCGCGGCCGGCAGGCCACCCTAAGCACCATGGCCGGGTCGGTCGCATTTCGCGCCTATGCGCCCTGCCGCCTGGCCCAGGCGGATTGCGCAAGGCGGGATCGGGATCGGGGTAAAAGGGAAAGTGGCAGCCCGTAGGGGAGTCGAACCCCTCTTTTCAGGTTGAAAACCTGACGTCCTAACCGATAGACGAACGGGCCATGCCTGCGCCTGCACCTTGGCCGGCGACACGGCTGCTCTTTAGGCCAGCTTCGGCGGCTGCGCAAGGGGGCGCGGTGCATTCCCTGTGGGTAACTCGCGCTCCGGCGCCGTCAGCCCTCGCGCACGCCGCGCATCAGCATCAGCGCCAGCCCCGAGCAGACCAGCGTCGCCAGGACGATGGGCCGTGCCGTGCCGTCGTAAAGCAGGCCGACCGGCGCCGCGATCAGCACCGCGCCCAGCGTCGAGATCGCCCCGATCACCGAGGCCGCCATCCCCGCCACATGGCCCATGCGCTGCAAGGCCATGGCATTGAGGTTGCCGAAGGTCACGCCGGCCATGAAGAACACGCTGACCGCCCAGAAGAAGAAGGCCGGAAAGCGCAGCGCCTCGGGCAGCAGGTCGCAAAACACCAGCACCGTCATCAAGCCCGAGACCAGCACCTGCATGCCATAGGCCCAGCCCACGATCCGCCGCATGCCCAGCCGCACGACATAGCGCGCGTTCAGCACCGTGCCGCTGCCCGACAGCAGCGCCATGGCGGCGAACCACAGCGGGAAGCTGTCGCCCTTGCCATAGGTGTCGACGAAAAGCTGCTGGGCCGAACTCAGCAGCGCGAACATCTGCCCGAAGCCCAACGTCATCACCACCGTCACCAGCTGCACCTGGCCGTTGCCCATCACCTCGCGCGCCGCGGCGACCAGGCTGCGCGTGTTCAGCGGCCGGCGCGCGGCCTCGGGCAGGGTCTCGGGGCGGCGCAGGTTCAGCCACAGGCTGCCGATCAGCGCCAGCACCACGAAAGAGCCGAACACCCCGCGCCAGCCGACGAAATGGATCACCACCGCCCCGATCGAGGGCGCCACCGCCGGCACCAGGATGAAGACCATCATCACGAAGCTGGTGATCCGCGCCATCTCGCGGCCCTGGTACAGGTCGCGCACCATGGCCAGCGCCACGATCCGCGGCGCGGCGGCGCCGATGCCCTGCACGAAACGCGCCGCCAGCAATAGGTCCAGCGAATCGGCAAAGATCGCCGCCACGGCGGCGATGGCGTAAAGCGCAAAGCCGGCGGTGATGACCGGCTTGCGCCCCAGCGCGTCGGAAAGCGGCCCGCCGACCAGCAGGCCCATCCCCAGCCCGCCCACGAAAGAGGTCAGTACGAGCTGCGCGCGGTTGACGTTTCCGGGTGTCAGGGCGGCCGCGATCTCGGGCAGGGCGGGCAGCATGGAATCGATCGAAAAGGCGATGACGGCAAAGATCAGCGCCAGCATCGCGATGAACTCCGGCAGGGGCTGGCTGCGGGGCGGTCGAGCAATCGGGTCGGGCATGACGGTTTCCATGGCAGGGCAGCTTGCGGCCTATCCCCGCAGGCCCCCAGGTTCAACCCCTGGGGGCGCCCGGCATCCTCCCGGCGCTTTCCGCTTACAGGAAGCGGATTTCCCCCGTGGCGATGTCATGCATCGCGGCCATCACCACGATTTCGCCCGCATCGGCCATGTCCTTCAGGATCGGGCTTTCCGACAGGATCTTGGCCAGGGTCAGTTCGGCATTCTTCTCGGCCACCTTCTGCACCAGAGCCTTGTCTTTCGATGTGCGATTGGTCGGGGCAACGGCCGCGACGGCCGGCTCGATCAGTTGCAGAGCATGGGTCAGATGGCCCAGTTCGACCTTGTCGATCGCGCCCTTGACCGCACCGCAAGAGCTATGGCCCAGCACGACGATGGCCTTGGAGCCCGAGACCTTGCAGGCGAATTCCAGGCTGCCGATGATGTCGGTGTTCACACAATTTCCGGCGATGCGCGCGGTGAACAGGTCGCCGATCTTCTGGTCAAAGACCAGTTCCGGCGGCACGCGGCTGTCGATGCAGCCCACGACCGCGGCTATGGGATATTGCCCTTCCGAGGTTTCGCGCACCATCGCGTTCAGATCGCAGTTCCGCATTGCTCCGGCGGCGAAGCGGGCATTGCCCTCTTTCAGCGCCGCGATGACATCGGCGGGGGACATGCCGGCCTGCCGGGCCTGCGTTGGCATGAGGCAGGCGGTTTCCGCCAGGGCCGCGCCGGCGGAAGCCAGCGTGAGCGAAGCGGTGCTGCAAAGGAACATGCGGCGGTTGATCATGGGTTACTCCTCCCGTTGTGTTCATGGGTTCACAGCCCAAGGAGGCCGGGCGCGCGGACTGCACCGGACCGGACTGCACCGGACTGCATTGTTTTGCAATATTTCTCTTGAATGAACGCTGTCTGGCCAAAGAACCGGATTCGGCCTAGCGCCCATGCTGTCGCAGGGCGGTCATCGCCTCGGGGGAAACGGCACGCTCCGGCCCGGCCGCGCCTCGTCCTGCTTGCCGGCCGCCGCGCAGCGATCATGGCGCCGGCGCGCAGGTCCATTGCACCCGCCCGCCGCCGGGCTATATCTGGCGCATGAGCGCGTCCCTGAATCTGATGAAACTCTGCGTCGGCTGCGACGATCCGGCCGAACTCGCGGCATGGCAGAAACACCGTTTCGGCGGTGGCCCGGCCCGCCACGTCACCCGCATGTGGCCCAGGCGCGAGGCCGAATTGCTGGACGGCGGCTCGATCTATTGGGTGTTCAAGGGCGTGATGCAGGCCCGCCAGCGCATCCTGGATTTGCAGGAGGTGCAGGGCGAGGACGGCATCCGCCGCTGCGCGCTGATCCTCCACCCGGAACTGGTGCGCGTCGCGGCCGTGCCGCGCCGGCCCTTTCAGGGCTGGCGCTATCTGCCCGGCACCGAGGCCCCGCCCGACCTGCCGGCAGGACGCGGGGCCGAGCCGGACCTGCCCCCTGAAATCGCCAGGGCGCTGGCCGAGATGGGCCTGCGCTGAGCCGGCCGATGGCGGCGCCTCATGCCCGCTGCCCGGTATATGCGTTGATGGCTTCCTGGAAGGGTATGATGCCGATGGTGCTTCCGTCGGCGGTCTGGACGCGCAGGGCCTGCAGGCGGCTTGCGGCCATGTGCTGGAGGGCCTCGGCGATGCTGGCCTCGGGGGCGATGGCGGCCTCGGGCAGGGCGTCGAAACCGTGCTGGGCCAGCATCACCGCGCCGACCTTCAGCACCTTGCCGCGGTCGACATGCTGGACGAAATTGGCCACGTAATCGTCGGCCGGGCGCAGCACGATGTCCTGCGCCGTGCCCTGCTGGATCACCGAGCCGTCGCGCAAAAGCGCGATGCGGTCGCCGATGCGCAAGGCCTCGTCGAGGTCGTGGGTGATGAAGACGATGGTCTTCTTCACCTCCTGCTGCAAATCCAGCAGCACCGTCTGCATGTCATAGCGGATCAGCGGGTCCAGCGCCGAATAGGCCTCGTCCATCAAGAGGATCGGCGCGTCATTGGCCAGGGCGCGGGCCAGGCCCACGCGCTGCTGCATGCCGCCCGAAAGCTGGCTCGGGTAGCTCTTCTCGAAGCCGGCAAGGCCCACCCGCTCGATCCAGCGCATGGCGGTGCGATAGCGCTCGGCCTCCGCCATGCCCTGCACCTCCAGCCCGTAGGCGGCATTGTCCAGCACCGTGCGATGCGGCAGCAGGCCGAATTTCTGGAACACCATCGCGGTCTTGTGGCGGCGGAAGGCGCGCAGCTCGTCGCGGGACATCCCGACGACGTTGCGGCCCTCGATCACGATCTCGCCGGCGGTGGGCTCGATCAGCCGGTTGATGTGGCGGATCAGCGTCGACTTGCCGGAACCCGACAGGCCCATGATCACCTGGATGCTGCCCGGCGCGATGGAGATGTTGATGTCGCTGAGCCCCAGCACATGGCCGTGGCGGGCCTGCAGCTCGGCCTTGGTCATGCCGGCGCGCACCGCCGCGACATGGGCCTGGGGGTCCGCGCCGAAGATCTTGTAGAGGTTCTTGATCTCGATGCCGATGGGATCAGTCATGGCTGGCCTCATGGTGTTTCTGCAGCCGCTTGCCCCAGGCCTGGCTGATACGGTCGAACAGGATGGCGATGCCGACGATGGCGAAGCCGTTGAACAGGCCCATGGTGAAATACTGGTTGTTGATGGCGCGCAGCACCGGCTGGCCCAGCCCCTGCACCCCGATCATCGAGGCGATCACCACCATGGCCAGCGCCATCATGATGGTCTGGTTGATGCCGGCCATGATGGTGGGCAGCGCCAGCGGCAGCTGCGCCTTGACCAGCTTCTGCCAGGCCGAGGAGCCGAAGGCGTCGGCCGCCTCCAGCACCTCGGGATCGACCTGGCGGATGCCCAGGTTGGTCAGCCGGATCATCGGCGGGATGGCATAGATCACCACCGCGATCAGCCCCGGCACCCGGCCGATGCCCAGCAGCATCACCACCGGGATCAGGTAGACGAAGCTGGGCATGGTCTGCATGATGTCGAGGATCGGGCTGATGATCCGCTGCACCCGCTGCGAGCGCGCCATCAGGATGCCCAGCGGCAGGCCGACGGCGATCGACAAAAGCGTGGCGGCCAGCACCATGGAGATGGTCTTCATGGTGTCGTCCCACATGCCGAAGAGGCCGATCAGCACCAGGGTGGCGACCGAGCCGATCACCACGCGCAGGCTGCGGCTGGCGCCCCAGGCCAGGCCGGCCACGACCAGCAGGATCACCGGCCAGGGCGTGCCCAGAAGCAGCCGTTCGAACCAGATCAGCAGGCTCTGCAGCGGGCTGAAGAAGCCTTCGATCAGGTCGCCGTAGCTGCGCGTGAAGCTGCGGAAACCGTCGTCAATCAGCCGCTGGAGATCGCGCAGCCAGGTGCTTTTCAATTGGGGAAATGTGGTGAGCCAGGTCATGGGATCCTCGCGCAAGGGCTGGGTCAGGGCCGGGGCGGCATGGCAGGGCCGGCACCGCCGCGGCGGCCGGCATCGGGGGAGTGGCCGGAGAAATGGCCGGGCGGGATCGGCCCGCCCGGCCGCGGCGCGGCCGCGATCAGAGCGCGGCCTTGATCCTTTCGGCCGCTTCGGGCGTGACCCATTCGGTCCACATCGCCTCGTTCTCGCGCAGGAACTGCCGCGCGCCTTCCTCGCCCTGGGCCTGGTTCTCGGTCATCCAGGCCATCAGCGCGTTGACGGTGTCGTTCGACCAGGACCGCTTGGACAGGTAGTCCATCACCTCGGGCGGGGCGCTGTCGGCGAAACCCTTGGCGACGACGGTCTGCACCTTGTCGGCCGGCCAGTCGTTCTTCTTGGGATCGGCGCAGTCGGCATTCGAGGTGCAGTTCTGCCATTCGTCCATGTCGAGCGGCACGCCGTGCTCGAGCTTGACCATCTCGTAGCGGCCGAGCAGCGCGGTCGGCGCCCAGTAATAGCCGACCCAGCCCTGCTGGCGTTCATAGGCGCGCGCGATCGAGCCGTCGAGCCCGGCGGCCGAGCCGGTGTCGACCAGGGTGAAGCCGGCCGCCTCGGCGTCGAAGGCCTTGTAGAGCTGGCTGGTGATCACCGTGCCGCCCCAGCCGGCCGGGCCGTTGAAGATGGCGCCTTTCGAGGGATCCTCGGGATCGGGGAACAGGTCGGGCCGCTTGAGCACGTCGTCGATGGTCTTCAACTCGGGATTGGCATCGGCGAGGTATTTCGGGATCCACCAGCCCTGGACGGCGCCGTCGGTCAGGATGTCGCCCGTGACCACGATCCTGTCCTCGGCGAGGCCCGACTGGATGACTTCGGGCACCAGGTCGACCCAGCCCTCGGGCGCGATCTCGGGCTGGCCCTTTTCCACCATCGAGGTCAGCGTCGGCACCGTGTCGCCCTGGATCACCTCGGCGCGGCAGCCATAGCCGTTGTTCAGGATGAAGGCATCCAGCGCCGCGGCCAGCTCGGCGCTTTGCCAGTTCATGCTGGCGATGGTCGGGCTGCCGCAATCGGCCCAGGCAGTGCCGGCCAGCACCAGAAACGGAAGCCCGGCAACAGTCCCGTGAAAGAAGCGTCGTTTCATCGTTATCTCCCTGTTGCGACAACTATCCTCCGCTCCCCGGCGCGTCGCTCCAACCGGGGGCTCTTTGGGCAGGAACCGGGTTCCTGCCGGTCGTCATCCTGGCCTGCGGTTGCAGTTCGGGCAATGCGATGCTTGCCTGGCAAGGCGCCAACCGGCAGCCGGACGTGTTCATGCCGCATCATCCCCGCCTCGTCCTGTCCCGGATGCAACGATAGCGGCACATCTTGCGACAATATCGTCAGCCGGACCCGGATCCGCGGTTGCAGTCTGGGGCGCCATGCCGGCCTGGCATTCCGGGCTTGGGCCCCGTGCATCGTCGCGGCAAGCGGCTGGCCCTGTCCGCGCAAGCAGGATCGCCAGCCATTCCGATGCCGGCATCGCCGGATCTGGAGGAGAGGATCGCGGTCCGATCGCCTCGATCGGCCGACCGTGAAGGCATGCCAGGGGATCGCCATGGGCTTTTGCATTCCGGTGTTGCGAGGGCCATCGCGGCGCGCGGCCGCTCCGCGCAACAAAAGGCCCCGCCAGGCATCATGCACCGGCGGGGCCGAAAAGGGAAGCTCCGGGATGCTTCCGGTCTTATTCTCGGTTGCCCAGGAATTGCAGCAGGAACATGAACAGGTTCAGGAAGTCCAGGTAGAGCTGCAATGCACCCATGATCGCGGCCTTGCCGAGGAAGTCGCGGTCCGAATTCGCCAGTTGCAGATAGGTGTTCTTGATGTTCTGCGTGTCATAGGCGGTCAGGCCGGCAAAGATCAGCACGCCGATCACCGAGATGGCGAATTGCATCGCGCTGGATTGCAGGAAGATGTTCACGATCATCGCGACGATCAGGCCGATCAGGCCCATCATCAGGAACGTGCCCATCCCCGACAGGTCGCGCTTGGTGGTATAGCCGTAAAGCGACAGCCCGGCGAAGGCGATGGCGGTGATCAGGAAGGTCTGGATGATCGAGAAGCTGGTATAGGCCGCGAAGATCCAGCTGATCGAGATGCCCATCACCGCGGCGAAGGCATAGAACAGCGTCGTCGCACCGTGAACCGACAGCCGGTTCAGCGCGGCGCCAAAGGCAAAGACCATGACCAGCGGCGCGAACATCACCAGCCATTTCAGCGGCGACAGATACAGCGTCTTGCCGAACTCGGTCAGGTAGTGGCCATTGCCCAGCGCCCATTGCGTCGGCGTGTCGGACAGCGCAAGGCCCGCCATGCCCCAGGCGGCGCCGGCGGTCACCAGCATGCCCACGGCCATCAGGCCATAGACCTTGTTCATATAGGCGCGCAGGCCCTCATCCACGGCAGCCGAGCGCGTCGCGGTCCCGGCCGTGCGGATCGAATTGTAGTCTTGCATAGGTTCTCCCCGGTCGAAAATCGCGGTGCGGCCCGCATGGCCGACCATCCACGCAGATATTGGCAAAGCACGCCGGTTTTTCAATGCAGAACCGGCGGTTTCGGCCCTCGCTGACGAAAATTTCAGATGCTAACGATCACCTTGCCGGTCGAGCGCCGGCTGGCCAGCAGCTCATAGCCTTCGGCCAGCCGCTCCAGCGGCAGGGTGGCGCCGACATGCGGGCGCAGGCGGCCCTGTTCGTAAAGCGCGAAAAGCGCGGCGATGTCCTGGCGCAGCAGCGCGGGGTCCAGCTTGCGATAGCCGCCCCAGTAAAAGCCGTGGATGGCGATGTTCTTGACCAGCGCATGATTCAGCGGCAGGGCCGGGGGCTTGCCGCCGGCAAAGCCGATGACCAGGAAGCGGCCGCCGGGGTGCAGGGCACCGAAGGCTGCCTCGCCGGGCGCATCGCCGACCGGGTCGTAGACGACATCGACCCCGCCCAGATCGCGCAGCGCGGCGCGCAGGTCGGGACAGGTCTCGCTGTCGATGCAATCCGAGGCGCCCGCCGCCCGCGCCACCGCCAGCTTGTCGGCCCCGCGTGCCACGGCGATCACCCGCGCGCCCAGGGCGGCGCCAATCTCGACCGCCGTCAGCCCGACCCCGCCCGCGGCGCCCAGAACGGCCAGCGTCTCGCCCTTGCGCAGGCCCGCGCGCAGCGTCAGCGCGAAATGGCTGGTGCCATAGGCGATCAGGAAGCCCGCCGCCTCGTCATAGCCCATGGCGTCGGGGATCGGGTGGCAGCTTTCGGCGGGAAACAGGTTGGCCTCGGCCATGGTGCCCTGGCCTTGCACGACGACGCGAGTGCCCGGCGCCAGGGCCACGCCTGCGCCCGCCGCCAGCACCTCGCCCGCGCCCTCGAGTCCGGGGATGAAGGGCAGGGGCGGGGTTTCCTGATACTGTCCCTTCGTCATCAGCAGATCGGCGAAATTCAGGGCGGCCGCGCGCAGGCCCACCAGCACCTCGCCCGGACCGGGCGCGGCAAGCGACAGGCAGCCCGCGACGGGAGAACCCGACATTTCTTTGATTTGCATCATTTTCCAGGTCGTCTTCATGATTCCTCCCGGCGCGTTCCGCCTGTCCTTTTCCCGGCTTTTTTCCATGTTTTCGGGGGGTTCGGCCAGAGGCTTTCGGTGCCCGCAAGCGATTGTCTTTTTGGACAAGTGGCCATTATCGACCTCGAAAATTGCGCCGTTCTGATGTAGCGCCCGTTTAGATTGAGTGAGGTGTTACCATGAAACATAACGTGGATGTCCATGTCGGAAAGCGGATCCGCCATCGTCGATGGATGATCGGCATGACCCAGCAGCAGCTGGCCGAAAAGGTCGGGATCAAGTTCCAGCAGATCCAGAAATACGAAACCGGGATGAACCGCGTCTCGGCTTCGCGGCTTTGGGACATCGCGCGGGCGGTGGATGTCCCGATCAGCTTCTTCTTCGAGGGGCTCGAGGATGGCCAGGTCCAGAATTCGGTCGAGGGCGACATCCTGGCCGACAAGGAGGCGCTGCAACTGGTGCGGGCCTATTACGCCATGCCCGAGGCGCAGCGGCGCCAGATCTTCGAACTCGCCCGCGTGCTGTCGGACGCGGCCTGATCCAGACCTGCCGCGTTCCGGGGCTTTCGCTTGCGGGATACTGCGGCTAAACCTGCGCCCGAAGCAGTCCGCGGGGGCAGGTCATGACAAGCGCGAACAAGACCAATCCTGTCGAAGAAGCCGAGCGGATCGTGGCCGTGGCGCATCGTCTGGCCGATGCGGCGCGGGCCGAGACGATGAGCCTGTTCCGCAGCCCGGCCCTGCGGCCCGACAACAAATCCGCGACCGGGTTCGATCCGGTGACGGAAGCCGACCGGGCCAGCGAGCGCGCGATGCGCGCCATCCTGGCCGCCGAGCGGCCCGAGGACGCGATCCTGGGCGAGGAATACGGTGCCCAGGCAGGGCGAAGCGGCCTGACCTGGGTGCTGGACCCGATCGACGGCACCCGCGCCTTCATGGCCGGGGCGCCGAGCTGGGGCGTGCTGATCGGGCTCAGCGATGCGCGGGGGCCGATCTACGGCATCGTGGACCAGCCGCATCTGGACGAGCGGTTCGAGGGCGGGCTGGGCCATGCCCGGCTGATCTCGGGCCGCGGCACCGTGCCCTTGCGGGCGCGCCGCGGCGTCGCGCTGGCACAGGCCACGCTGATGACCACCTATCCCGAGGTCGGCAGCCCCGCCGAACATGCCGCCTTTTCCCGCGTCGCGGCACGGGCGCGGCTGGTGCGCTATGGGCTCGACTGCTATGCCTATGCGCTGCTGGCGGCCGGCCATGTCGACCTGGTGATCGAGGCCGGGCTGCAACCCTATGACGTGGCCGCGCCCATCGCCGTGGTGCAGGCCGCGGGCGGGGTGGTGACCGACTGGCGGGGCGGGCCGGCGCATGGCGGCGGCACCATCCTGGCCGCGGGTTCACAAGAATTACATGCCGAGGCGCTAGCCCTGCTCAAGGACGATTGAGACCCCGGCGCGGGCCCCCTATGGTGCGCCCCTATCGAACTGCCCCGACCGCCATCCTCGTCGCAAGACCCGAACCCCGAGGAGCCAGCCGATGACCGAGCCGCGCGAAACCGACACGGATGCCCCCGAAGCCGATTTCCAGCTGAGCCGGCAGGACATCGACGCGATCAACAAGGCCGTGGACGACGGCGACGGCCCGGCGCTGGATGCCGCGCTGGAGCCGATGCACGCCGCCGACATCGCCGACCTGATCGAGCAGTTGACGCCGGCGCGCCGGCGCGAGTTCCTGCATCTCTATTCCGGCGAGATCGACGGCGAGATCCTGTCCGAGATCGACGAATCCATCCGCGACGAAGTGATCGAGCAGCTGCCCCGCGAGGTGGTGGCCGAGGCGGTGCGCGAGATGGACAGCGACGATGTCGTCGACCTGATCGAGGACATGGAGGAGCCCGAGCAGCAGGCCATTCTGGCGGCGCTGGACGAATCCGACCGCGCCGCCGTCGAACGCTCGCTGACCTGGCCGGAATATTCGGCCGGCCGCCTGATGCAATCCGAGGTGGTGACCGCGCCCGAACATTGGAGCGTGGGCGAGGCCATCGACTTCCTGCGCGCCGAGGAATGGCTGCCCGACCAGTTCTATCACGTGGTGCTGGTCGATCCGCGCCGCCATCCGACCGGCTATGTCACGCTGGGCAAGCTTCTGGCCTCGCGCCGCGAGGTGCTGTTGCGCGACATCACCGAGGACAGCTTCCGCACCATCTCGGCCCGGCAGGACGAGGGCGACGTGGCCTATGCCTTCAACAAGTATCACCTGATCTCGGCCCCGGTGGTCGATGACGACGACCGGCTGGTCGGCGTCATCACCATCGACGACGCCATGTCGGTGCTGGACGAGGAGCACGAAGAGGACTTCCTGCGCATGGCCCGCGTCTCGGATGACAGCCACGTCTCGGACGGGCCGTTCCAGACCGCGCGCCAGCGCCTGCCCTGGCTGGTGATCAACCTCTGCACCGCCTCGCTTTCGGCGCTGGTGATCTCGCGCTTCGAATCGACGCTGGCGCAGTTGGTGATCCTGGCGGCGCTGATGCCCATCGTCGCCTCGACCGGCGGCATCGCCGGCACGCAGTCGCTGGCCGTGGCGGTGCGCGCGCTGGCCACGCGCGAGCTGACCAGCGCCAATGCGCGCCGCGTGATCCTGCGCGAACTGATGGCGGGGATGCTCAACGGCCTCGGCCTGGCGGTGATCCTGACCCTGGCCGGCGCCATCATCCTGGGCAGCTTGCAGATCGGCCTGGTGCTGGGCATGGCGATGATCGCCAACCAGGTGGTCGCGGCGATGGGCGGCGTGCTGGTGCCGCTGAGCCTGAGCAGGCTGGGGCTGGATCCGGCGCTGGCCTCGGGCACCTTCGTCACCACCATGACCGACATGATGGGGTTCTTTGCATTCCTTGGGCTGGCTTCATGGATACTGGTCTGAAGGCCGCTTTGCGCCAGGCGGCTCTGGCGGCGCGCGCGGCGGGCGGCGACGATGCCGCGCTGACGTGCCATCTGATCGCGGCGCTGGCGCCCCATCGCGGCAGGGTGCTGGCCGGCTACTGGCCGATGCGGGGCGAGGCCGATCCGCGCCCGGCCATGGCCGCGCATCAGGGGCCGGTCTGCCTGCCGGTGGTGATCGGCCCGGCCCAGCCGCTGGCGTTCCGCGCCCATGGCGACCGGCTGGAGCCGGGCCGCTTCGGCACCCTTCATCCCCCAGCCGATTCGCCGCTGCTGCGCCCCGAGGTGCTGATCGTGCCGCTGGCCGGCTTTGACCGGTCCGGGCATCGGCTGGGCTATGGCGGCGGATTCTATGACCGCACGCTGGCCCGGCTGCGTGCTGAGGGGGCGGTGGTCGCCATCGGGCTGGCCTACGCGGCGCAAGAGATTCGCGCCATCCCCGCCGAGGCGACCGACCAGCCCCTGGACCTGATCGTGACCGACCGGGGCGTCATCCTGCCGCAGCCGGAAAAATCGCGAGGCGCGAGTGCGGGAACGAAATTGCAACCTTGATGCCTTGCGACTGGGGATAAGCCTGTGGAAACCGGGTGAGCGGCCGCAAGGAACCCCGCCAGATCGCTTGGCTTTTCGCCGCCGGCCGCCAAGGGGCAGTTGTTAACAGTGCATTTGCAGCGAATCTCGCGGCGCCGCGAGGGTCGGAATCGGTGGCGAAGTCCAGCGAAAATTTTGATTGAAATGCGTCCTGTCTCGGGTCAATTTGTGGCCCAGGCCCTCGGTGCCACCAGATCTTGTGTCTTTTTCGACAGGTGATCCGGTCCGGCGCCGGGGCGAAGATCAGGAAAAATGCTTCGGGGTGCCGTGCGATCCGGCCGCCTGGGCCCGTGCTTGGCGCGGGCGGCGGCGGGCGGCATGCGGTCCTGTTGCGGATGACGGGGGACAGTCAGGATGCGGATCGAACGGCGCTTCACCACGGTCGAGAGCGGGGCTTACGGCGCGCTTTCCTTTACCACCACCAGCAGCGAGATCCGCAACCCGGACGGCACCGTCGTCTTTCGCAACGATTCGGTCGAGGTGCCCCAGGGCTGGAGCCAGGTCGCCTCGGACGTGATCGCCCAGAAATACTTCCGCAAGGCCGGGGTGCCGGCGCGGCTGAAACGCGTCAAGGAAAAGGGCGTGCCCGAGTTCCTGTGGCGTTCCGTCCCCGACGAGGCGGCGCTGGCGGCGTTGCCCCAGGAGGCGCGCTTTGGCGGCGAGTCCAGCGCGCGGCAGGTCTTCGACCGCATGGCCGGCGCCTGGACCTATTGGGGCTGGAAGGGCGGGTATTTTTCGAACGAAGAAGACGCCCGCGCCTATTACGACGAGATGCGCTTCATGCTGGCCAGCCAGATGGGGGCGCCGAACAGCCCGCAATGGTTCAACACCGGCTTGCATTGGGCCTATGGCATCGACGGCCCCGGCCAGGGCCATTTCTATGTCGATTACAAGACCGGCAAGCTGGTCCGGTCGGACAGCGCCTATGAACATCCCCAGCCGCATGCCTGCTTCATCCAGTCCGTCGCCGACGACCTGGTGAACGAGGGTGGCATCATGGACCTGTGGGTCCGCGAGGCGCGGCTTTTCAAATACGGCTCGGGCACGGGCACCAATTTTTCGTCCCTTCGAGGGGAGGGCGAGAAACTGTCGGGCGGCGGGAAATCTTCGGGGCTCATGGGCTTCCTGAAGATCGGAGACCGCGCAGCCGGCGCGATCAAATCGGGCGGAACGACCCGGCGCGCGGCAAAGATGGTGATCTGCGACATGGATCACCCCGACATCGAGCAGTTCATCAACTGGAAGGTCATCGAAGAACAGAAGGTCGCCTCGCTGGTGGCGGGTTCGAAGATGCATGAGCGCGAGCTGAATGCCATCTTCGCCGCCATCCGCGGATGGGACGGCAGCGTCGAGGATGCCACCGATCCCGCCCGGAACGCCGCGCTGAAGGCGGCGATCCGCGGGGCAAAACGCGTGATGATCCCGGAAACCTATATCAACCGGGTTCTTCAATATGCCCGCCAGGGCTTTGATTCGATTGAGTTCCCGACCTATGATACGGATTGGGACTCGGAAGCCTATGTCTCGGTCTCGGGGCAGAACTCGAACAACTCGGTCCGGGTGACGGATGCCTTCCTGCGCGCCGTGCGCGACGACCTGCCCTGGGAGCTGGTGCGCCGCACCGACGGCAAGGTGGCCAAGACCGTCTCGGCGCGCGAACTCTGGAGCCAGATCGGCCATGCCGCCTGGGCCTGCGCCGATCCGGGTATCCAGTTCCACGACACCATCAATGCCTGGCACACCTGCCCCGAGGACGGGCCGATCCGCGCCTCGAACCCGTGCAGCGAGTACATGTTCCTGGACGACACCGCCTGCAACCTGGCCTCGATGAACCTGCTGAGCTTCTGGCAGGGCGGCGAGTTCGACGCCGACGGCTATGTCCATGCCTGCCGGCTGTGGACGGTGACGCTGGAAATCTCGGTGATGATGGCGCAGTTCCCCAGCAAGGAGATCGCGCAGCGCAGCTATGACTTCCGCACGCTGGGCCTGGGCTATGCCAATATCGGCGGGCTCCTGATGAACATGGGCCTTGGCTATGACAGCGACGAGGGCAGGGCGCTGTGCGGCGCGCTGACCGCGGTGATGACCGGGGTGAGCTATGCCACCTCGGCCGAGATGGCAGCGGAACTGGGGCCGTTCCCCGGCTATGCCAAGAACGCCCAGCACATGCTGCGGGTGATCCGCAACCATCGCGCGGCGGCTTATGGCACCGGCGCCTACCAGGGCGTGAACGTGGCCCCGGTGGAACTGGATGCCGCGAACTGCCCCGACCCGCGGCTGGTGGCGCTGGCGCAGGGCGCCTGGGACGAGGCGCTGACCCTGGGCGAGGCGCATGGCTATCGCAACGCGCAGGCGACGGTGATCGCGCCCACCGGCACCATCGGGCTGGTGATGGATTGCGACACCACCGGAATCGAGCCCGATTTCGCGCTGGTGAAGTTCAAGAAGCTGGCCGGCGGCGGCTATTTCAAGATCATCAACCGCTCGGTTCCGGCGGCGCTGGAGGCGCTGGGTTACGGCTCGGCCCAGATCGAGGAGATCATCGCCTATGCCGTGGGCCATGCCAGCCTGGGCAATTGCCCCGGCATCAACCATGCCAGCCTGGTAGGCCACGGCTTCGGACCGCGCGAGCTGGAAAAGATCGACGCGGCCCTGGCCTCGGCCTTCGACATCCGCTTCGTCTTCAACCAGTGGACGCTGGGCGAAGCCTTCTGCCGCGAGACCCTGGGCATCCCGGCAGAGAAGCTGAACGACCCCGGCTTCGACCTGCTGCGGCACCTGGGCTTTACCCGGGCGCAGATCGACGCCGCCAACGACCATGTCTGCGGCACCATGACGCTGGAGGGCGCGCCGCATCTGGACCCTGCGCATTACCCGGTCTTCGACTGCGCCAATGCCTGCGGCAAGAAGGGCACCCGCTACCTGTCGGTGGACAGCCATATCCGCATGATGGCGGCGGCGCAGAGCTTCATCTCGGGCGCGATCTCCAAGACCATCAACATGCCGAACAGCGCCTCCATCGCCGATGCGCTGGCCGCCTATGAGCTGAGCTGGTCGCTGGGCATTAAGGCCAATGCGCTTTACCGCGACGGCTCCAAGCTGTCGCAGCCGCTGGCCTCGGCGCTGGTCGAGGACGACGAGGAGGCCGAGGAGATCCTGGCCAGCGGCAGCGCGCAGGAAAAGGCCGTGGTCATCGCCGAGAAAGTGGTCGAGAAGATCATCGTCAAGGAGGCGGTGCGCAGCCATCGCGAAAAGCTGCCGCAGCGTCGCAAGGGCTATACCCAGAAGGCGATCATCGGCGGGCACAAGGTCTATCTGCGCACCGGCGAATATGACGACGGCAAGCTGGGCGAGATCTTCATCGACATGCACAAGGAAGGCGCGGGCTTCCGGGCGATGATGAACAATTTCGCCATCGCCGTGTCGGTGGGCCTGCAATACGGCGTGCCGCTGGAGGAGTTCGTCGACGCCTTCACCTTCACCCGCTTCGAGCCGGCGGGCATGGTCCAGGGCAATGACAGCATCAAGAACGCGACCTCGATCCTCGACTATGTGTTCCGCGAGCTGGCCGTGTCCTATCTGGACCGCACCGACCTGGCGCATGTGAAGCCGCAGGGCGCGCGCTTCGACGACCTGGGCGGCGGCGAGGCCGAGAGCCAGCCCAATCTCGCCCCGGTCAGCGAGGGCGCCTCGCGTTCGCTCGAGATGCTCAAGCAGATCAGCTCGACCGGCTATCTGCGCAAGCGCCTGCCGCAGGATCTGGTGGCGCTGCAATCCGGGGTCTCGGTCGCGGCGGTTTCGACGGTCGAGGCGGCGACGGCGGTCGGCGTCGTGGCCATGGATGCGCGCGCCAAGGCGCGGATGCAGGGCTACGAGGGCGATCCCTGCGGCGAATGCGGCAATTACACGCTGGTCAGGAACGGCACCTGCATGAAGTGCAACACCTGCGGCGCGACCAGCGGTTGCAGCTGAGGCGATCCGGGTCCGGGCGCAGCGCGCGGCCGGGCCCCGACCAGGACGAAAGGCAGGACATGGAACTGATCGTCGGCGCCAGGCGCATCACCCCCGCCGCCATCCACCCGATCCCCGGCGGGGTCGAGGCCGAGCTGCGGGGCGACGCGGTGCTGCCCTTGCTGGATGCGGCCTTTTACGGCGCGGGCCGGGTCGAGATCCTGGGCGGCGACATGGATCGCCGGCCGATGGACGTGGCCGGCATCGAGATGCGCGGCGCCTCGACCCTGGTCACGCTGATTTGCGCGGGAAAGGCGGCGGCGCTGCACTGAAGATCATCGCTGCGATGAAACCTGTTCCGCGTCCCCTGGGGTGCGGAACTTTTTTATGGCCCGAGGCCTGCGCCCGGCATTGCCTGCAAGTCACGATCAGTTCATCCTTTGCGAGCGTGGTTCATTTGCAACGGGCTCGAAAATCCCCTTGAACATGAGCATATTGCCAGGAGACCGGGTAGCGCCGCCCGGGCATGGAAGGAGACAATCCAGATGAACAGACCCTCTTCCCGCCATTTCCTGACCGCCTCGGGGCTTGCGCTGCTGATGGCGCTGACGCCGGCCATCGCGCAAGAACCGGCGGCCCCCGGCGCCGATGCAGCGCAGGAGGCCGCGAACAACAACCAGCCGCTGACCGCGCCCGACAGCCAGGCCCGCCAGCAGCAGGTCATGCCCGAAAGCTTTGCCGACCTGGTCGAAAAGGTCAGCCCCGCCGTGGTCAACATCACCACCACCTCGACCGTCTCGACGCCCTTGGTGCGCGGGCCGCAACTGCCCGAGGGCAGCCCGTTCAGCGACCTGTTTCGCGAATTCGGCTTTCCCGGCTTCCCTCCGGGCGAGGGCAATCCCTTCCAGCGCGGGCCGCAGCGCGAGCAGCGCTCGAACGCGCTGGGATCGGGCTTCGTCATCTCTCCCGACGGGCTGATCGTGACCAACAACCATGTCATCGACGGCGCCGATGCGATCGAGATTGAGTTCTTTTCCGGCAAGCGGCTGCCGGCCAAGGTGATCGGCAAGGATGACAAGACCGATATCGCCGTGCTGAAGGTGGAAAGCAGCGATGCCTTGCCCTTCGTCAAGTTCGGCGACAGCGACCGGGCGCGGGTGGGCGACTGGGTTCTGGCGCTCGGCAACCCGCTGGGGCAGGGCTTCTCGGCCTCGACCGGGATCGTCTCGGCCCGCAACCGCGCGCTTTCGGGCACCTATGACGATTTCATCCAGACCGATGCGGCGATCAACCGCGGCAACTCGGGCGGGCCGCTGTTCAACATGGACGGCGAGGTGATCGGGGTGAACACCGCGATCCTGTCGCCCAACGGCGGCTCGATCGGCATCGGCTTCTCGATGGCCTCGAACGTGGTCAGCAAGGTGGTCGAGCAACTCGAGGAATATGGCGAAACCCGGCGCGGCTGGCTGGGCGTCAAGATCCAGCCGGTGACCGAAGACATCGCCGAATCGCTGGGCCTGGCCGAGGCCAAGGGCGCCATGGTCACGGATGTTCCCGCCGGCCCCGCCGCCGATGCCGGCATGAAGGCGGGCGACGTCATCACCCGCTTTGCCGGCGGCGCGGTCGAGGATCCGCGCGACCTGGTGCGCCGGGTGGCCGATGCGCCGGTGGGCGAGGCGGTCGAGGTCGTGGTGCAGCGCGACGGCAAGCCCGTTGAGCTGAAGGTGACGCTGGGCCGGCGCGAACTGGCCGAGGGCACCGGCGGCGGCAGGGTGGACAGCGCCGAGGCATCGGCCAGCGACCTGATGGGCATGACGCTGGCGCCGCTGACGCCGGAGATCGCCGCCGAACTGGGGGTGTCGCGCGACATGCAGGGGCTGGTGGTGCAATCGGTCGAGCCGACCGGGGCCGCCGCCGACAAGGGGCTGGCCGCGGGCGACGTCATCACCGAGGCCGGCCAGCATCCGGTCGCCACGCTGGCCGATCTGGAGGCGCGCATCAAGGAGGCGCGCGATGCCGGGCGCAAGTCCATCCTGGTCATGGTGCGCCGTGCCGGCGAGCCGCGCTTCGTCGCCCTTCCGGTCGGGTGACACGCAGCATGAAGATGGGCCGGGAGTGACCCGGCCCGCTTGCTCGGGGCGCCCTGCGGCGCCCCTTTTCGCTGCGGCTTACTGCTGCTTGGGCGCCTCGGCAGGGGCGGGGGCGGGGGCGGCAGCAAGGCCCTTGCTGGCCTCGGTCAGCGCGTTCATGCCGGCGGTGAAGCCGGTCAGCGACAGCGGCAGCTTGACCATCTGGTCTTCCGGCGCGCCGAAGGGCAGAAGCGACAGGCTGGCGGCCTTGCCGCGCTTGAGCGGGGCCAGGTCGGCCTCGGCCAGGCCGACGCGCGAGACGCAGCCGACCTGCGCGCAAAGCAGGAAGGGATAGCGCGATTCCTTGCCCGCATCGACCTGCAGGCCCACGCCGGCCTGAAGATCGGTTTCCAGGGGCGCGATGAAGGTGATCACGGCCTGGACGTTGCCGGTCATCGGGATGACCGAAGCCTCGGCCACCGGCGAATCCTTGTCATCCCTGAGCAGCTGGTAAAGCTCGCAGGGATCCTTGCCGTCCTCCGTCTTCATGCAGCGCAGCGTCCAGTCGCCATGGGTGGACCTGGCATAGGGCTGGCCGACCTGGGGCTCGCCGTTGCCGGCGGTCTCGGCAGCGGGGGCGTCGGCGGTCTGCGCCTCTGCTGCAGGAGCCTCGGCCGCGGGGGGCTCGGTGGCAGGCGCTTCGGCAGCGGGGGCTTCGGCCGCGGGGGCTTCGGCGGTCGGCTGGGCCGGGGGCTGGGTGCTGGCGTCCTGTGCCATCACGCCGGCGGTGCTGCCCGCCAGTGCAACAAGGGCGGCAACCAGTGCCGCGGATGTCCTGTTGACCATGTTCTCTTCCTTTGGTCCATGCATCGGCCCCGGTCCTAACATGGGCATCGCGCCTTGTCAGGGCGGATCGCATCGCGCTGCGTCACCTTTGCGTTGGCGTGAAGGCGCGGGTCCATCCCGAGGCCGCAACACACGAGGATCCGGGGCGCAAGATCGCTGCCCCGGATCCCCATGGCTTTCCTTCCCTGCCGGACTGGCCGGTCATCATTGCGCGGAAGGCTAGATGCAGCAAGACAAGCCGTCAACTGTCCTAAAGGTCAAATATGACATCGGCGCGATCGCGTCGCGATCTGACCGGATTGCAGGCAGCCCGGGCGAAAAAATGCCGCGCCCGAAGGCGCGGCAGTCCAACAGGGAGGAAGCCGGCCATCCGCCGATGCGGGGTCCGGCAAGGAACAGACTGGCACAAAATCCTTACGATTGTATTGTCCTTTCGTCCGAGCCTTGCGCTTTTTTGCCGATCCGTGGAGGAAACATGACAGGCATCGTCGATCTGGACACCGGGACGGTCTTCGTGGGGGGCGGCGGGGCTGGCCATGCCGAGCCGCAAAAGCTGCTGCTGAAATATGCCAACCGCCACGGGCTGATCGCCGGCGCCACCGGAACCGGTAAGACCGTGACGCTGCAAACCCTGGCCGAATCGTTTTCGCGTGCTGGCGTGCCGGTCTTCATGGCGGATGTCAAAGGAGACCTCGCCGGCATCGCCAGGCCCGGCGATCCCGGTGGCAAGCTGCACGAGGCTTTTCAGGCCCGCAGCGAAACCATCGGGATGGCGCTGGACTACCAGGATTTTCCCGTCACCTTCTGGGACATCTGGGGCGAGCGCGGCCACCCGGTCCGCACCACCCCGGCCGAGATGGGGCCCTTGCTGCTGTCGCGGCTCATGGGGCTGACCGATGCGCAGGAAGGGGTGATGAACATCGCCTTCCGCGTCGCCGACGAGCAGGGGCTGGCGCTGCTGGACATGAAGGACTTGCAGGCCATGCTGGTCTGGGTCGGCCAGAACGCCAAGGAACTGGCGCTGAAATACGGCAATGTCTCGACCGCCTCGGTCGGCGCGATCCAGCGCGCGCTGATGGTGCTGGAGAACGAGGGCGGCGACCGGCTGTTCGGCGAGCCGGCGCTGGAACTGGCCGACATGATGCGGCTTGATGCCTCGGGCAAGGGCATGGTCAACATCCTGTCGGCCGAGCGGCTGATGAACGCGCCGCGGCTCTATGCCACCTTCCTGCTGTGGCTGATGTCCGAGCTTTTCGAGCAATTGCCCGAGGTGGGCGACCCGGACAAGCCCCGCATCGCTTTCTTCTTCGACGAGGCGCATCTCTTGTTCGACGGCGCCCCCCCGGCGCTGGTGGACAAGATCGAACAGGTGGCGCGGCTGATCCGCTCCAAGGGGGTCAGCCTGTGGTTCATCAGCCAGAACCCGGCCGACCTGCCGGATTCGGTGCTGGGACAATTGGGCAACCGGGTCCAGCATGCGCTGCGCGCATTCACCGCCAAGGACCAGAAGGCGCTGCGGCTGGCGGCGCAGAACTATCGCCCCAATCCCGATTTCGACACCGCCGAGGCGATCCAGGCCGTCGGCACCGGCGAGGCGGTTACCTCGCTTCTGGAGGCCAAGGGCGTGCCGGGCATCGTGCAGCGCACCTTGATTCGCCCGCCGCTGTCGCAGCTTGGTCCGATTTCGGATGCCGAGCGCGCGGCGATCAATGCGGCCTCGCCCATGGCGCTGAAATACGGCCGGGCGTTGGATCGCGAATCGGCGGCCGAGATCCTGGCGAAACGCGCCGAGGCGGTGGCCGCGGACAGCGCCGGGGCCGGGGCCAAGGGGGCGGATGACGATCTGTGGCAGATGGACCGCGAATATACCCGCGCGCGCCGCTATGACCCCGGCCTGCGGATTCCGGCCGAGCCCAAGCCCCGTGCCCGCCGTTCGAACAGCGATTCGATCGCCGTGACCTTCGGCAAGAGCCTGGCCCGGCAACTGGGCACCAGGACCGGGCAGGCGCTGGTGCGCGGGGTGCTGGGGTCTCTGTTCAGGGGCAAGTGACCGGGTTCGGCACCGGGCGGGGCGCGGCCTCGGCCGTCTCGGCCAGGATGGCGATCAGCAGCAGGATGTGACGGTGCATGTCGTAGCCGGCCTGGCCGCTGCGGCGAAGCAGGTCCAGCCGCTCCTCTTCGGCCAGAAGCCGCGACAGCGCCTTGCCGGCGGGCGGCGGCGTCTCGCATTTCAGCACCCGGTGCAGGTCGCGGCTGCGGCGCCAGCCGACCTGGCCAGCCCTGGCGGCCCGCACCAGCAGTCGGGGGCGGCGCAGATGCGGCTGTCCGGGACGCGGCTGAAAGGCGATCACATTGCTCATCATCGTCATGGCGGTTTCCCTTTCCGGTCGAGGCCGGGGGAATTATTTGCAACCATGGCGTGTGTTGCGCCACCCGCCCGTGCTGCGCGCGCCGCAGCAAGGAATCGTTAGGAATTCTTAGCAAATACTGCCGCATCTTGCCTTGGTCCCGCTGTGCCGGACCGGGGCGGGAAACAACCCACCGGCGAGCCTCTGCCCGCTCGTCTGCAGGAAGCGAAGGAATGACCATGACGATTTTGACGGGAGATTTCGCGCCGGACGCCCTGATTGCCGCCCTGCCGGCCGGCGTCGGGCCCACGGACGGCAATCAGCCCGAAACCGCGCTTGTCCCGCAGGCCGAGGACGGCGATCTCAAGCTTTACCTGCGCCATGTCGAGGGCGGGGAATCGATCCGTTCGCTGGCCCGCGAGACGGGCTGCCATGCCTCGACCATCCTGCGCCGCATCCGGCGCTTCGAGGCGCGGCGCGACGATCCGCTGGTCGATCGCGCGGTCGAGCGCGTTGCGGGCAAGGGCAGGGGCGCGGGGGCGGGTCCGGCCGATCCGGGGCTGGCGGGCCGCAAGCAGATCACCCGCATCCTGCGACGCCTGGCCGAGCCGGGGGCGCAGATGGTGGTGGCCGGCGGCATGGACAAGGCCATCGTCGTGCGCGACGAGATCCGCACCGCCATCCTCGACCGCGAACTGGCCGAGCATATGGCGATGCGCGGCTGGGTGCAGCTCTTGGGCCAGGGCAGGATCGACCGCTATGCCCTCTCGGCCCAAGGGCGCGAGGCGCTGCGGGCGATCCTGGCCGCCCGGCGCGGCGGCGCCCTGCCGCGGGGCGAGGATTTCGTGCTGGCGGCCCCGGTCGCTTCCCCGGTCCAGGGCTGCGCCGAGGACGCGGCCGGCTTCCGCCATGCCGACCGGCACCGGCAATGGGACGAGCGCGAGATCACCGACCCCGAGGATGGCCGACGCCGCCGTGCCCGCGTCAATATCGCCGAAAGCCCGCTCTTGATGCTGGCGCGGCGGCGCGAGCCGGATGGGCGGCCCTTTCTGGCGCCGGACCTGGTCGCGGCCGGCGAACAGCTGCGCGAGGATTTCGAACTGGCGCAGATGGGGCCGCGCGTCACCCAGAACTGGGATCGCTTCCTGACCGCCGGCGTCGATGTCTCGCGCGTCTCGTCCGGCCATGGCGACGGTTCGGAAGGGGCGCGCAACCGCGTCGCCGCTGCGCTGCGCGAGTTGGGCCCCGGCATGGGCGACCTGTGCCTGCGGGTCTGCTGCTTTCTGGAGGGCATCGAGATGACCGAGCGGCGGCTGGGCTGGTCGGCGCGCTCGGGCAAGATCGTGCTGCGCCTGGGCCTGATGCGGCTGGAACGCCACTATCGCGAGACCTATGGCTCGGGCGCACCGCTGATCGGCTGACGATCGGGCATGGTCATGGACGGCCATGAAAAAGGGCGCCCGGCGGCGCCCTTTTCGCATCGTCGCCGGCCCCGGATCAGGCCGCGGCCTTGGCGGGATTGGCGCGCAGCCAGTCCAGCACCGCCTCGGGCGCGGTGGCGCCATAGGGATCCTCGGGGCAATCGTCCATCCGGCCGGGCTCCTCGAACCAGGCCTGGATGCGGCCGTCCTCGACGATGGCGGCATAGCGCCAGCTGCGGGCGCCGAAGCCCAGGTTGTCCTTGCGCACCAGCATGCCGACCTTTTTGGTGAACTCGCCCGAGCCGTCCGGGATCACCTTGACGTTTTGCAGATTCTGCGCCTTGGCCCATTGGTTCATCACGAAACTGTCGTTGACCGACATGCAATAGATCGCGTCGATGCCCAGCTCGGCCATCTCGTCGGCCGCCTTCTCGAACCCCGGCAGCTGATAGGTCGAGCAGGTCGGCGTGAAGGCGCCGGGCAGCGAGAACAGCACCACGCGCTTGCCCTTGAAGTAATCCGCGGTGGTCATCGCCTGCCAGCGATAGGGGTTGTCGCCGCCGACGGATTCGTCGCGCACGCGGGTCTGGAAGGTCACTTCGGGAAGCAGATCGCCTTGTTTCATCATTGGTCCTTTCATCATCCGCTCCTCCCTTCGGTCGATGCCGCGGCGCAGCATCGAAGGGGCATAGATGCACCCTGCATGGGCGTTGATCAAGACCCGAAAAACCCGTAAGTTCGGCCGACTCCCAGCAAAGGATGCCGATATGGCGGATATGCCCCCGGTTCTGCGCCACCCCGAGAAAGCCCATCGCCCCGACCAGCCGCAGCCGAAAAAGCCGGACTGGATCCGCGTGAAGGCGCCGACCAGCCAGGGCTACAAGGACACCCGCGACATCCTGCGCAACAACCGCCTGTCCACGGTCTGCGAAGAGGCCGGCTGCCCCAATGTCGGCGAATGCTGGAGCCAGGGCCACGCCACCATGATGATCATGGGCGAGATCTGCACCCGCGGCTGTTCCTTCTGCAACGTGATGACCGGCAAGCCGGACGCGCTCGACGTGTTCGAGCCGGGCCGCGTCGCCCATGCCGTGCAGAAGCTGGGGCTGAAGCATGTGGTCATCACCTCGGTGGACCGCGACGACCTGGACGATGGCGGGGCCGAGCATTTCGCCCAGACCATTCGCGCCATCCGCCACCGCTCGCCCGGCTCGACCATCGAGGTGCTGACACCCGATTTCCTGAAGTCGAAGCCCGGCGCGCTGGAGGCGGTGGTCGAGGCGCGGCCCGACGTGTTCAACCACAACCTTGAAACCGTGCCCGGCCTTTACCCGACCGTCCGGCCCGGCGCGCGCTATTTCCACAGCCTGCGGCTGTTGCAGCGGGTCAAGGAACTCGACCCTGCCATGTTCACCAAATCGGGCATCATGGTCGGCCTGGGCGAGGATCGCCAGGGCGTCCTGCAGGTGATGGACGACATGCGTGCCGCGGACGTGGACTTCATCACCATCGGGCAATATCTGCAGCCGACGCCCAAGCACCACCGGGTGGACCGATTCGTCACCCCCGAGGAGTTCAAGGGCTACGAGAAAGCCGCCTATGGCAAGGGCTTCCTGATGGTCTCGGCCACGCCGCTGACGCGCTCGTCCTACCATGCCGGCGACGACTTCGCCCAGCTGCGCGAGGCGCGGCTGGCAAAGCTGGGCCAGGCCTAAGTCGGGGCTTGCAAAACCCTACGTTGCGCCTTAGGCGGAACGCAGAGATGGCCGAGTGCCGGGCGCAGCGGGTGTTTTGGATTCCAAGCGTCCAGCGGCGGGAAAGCATCGCCTTTGCAGAAGGTCGTGCCGTTCCGCCGCGCCGCGCCGCACCGGCCAGGAAAAGGGCGCCACGGGGGTGTGGCGGAATGGTAGACGCGCCTGACTCAAAATCAGGTTTCGCAAGAAGTGTCGGTTCGAGTCCGACCACCCCTACCAGCGCCCTTTACGGGTTTTCGCTTCCGGTCCTGTTTGCGAATTTGCGGCGATCCCGGATCGCTTCGCCGAGAGGGCGTGGCCTGCGGCTGGCTCGCCCGTCTCCGGTCCTGCAGGTCGGGACTGTCGCGCCTCTTATCCTGCCAGACCAGATGCGTCCCCGGATAAGGCTTGGGCGACAGGGCCCGTGTGGGGCGATCACCGCACATGGCCTTGCCGCCCTTGGGCCAGCGATGATGTCCGGCTGGCCGAAACAGCGTGTTCGCTGCCCCTGATTCAGACGATACCTCCGCCGTCGGATCGTGTCCGGGGCCTCTTTGCGGCAACGCGGTGGCGATAGCGCGAGGCGCGGAAGGTCGCGACCGGATCGATGGCCGCGCCGGCGCGCAGCCGTGCCATCTGCAGGATCGGCTCGACATCGGTGCGGAAGGCCGCGCGCAGCGTCGCCGCCGCCATCAGCGCATCGTTTTCCGCCCGCAAGCCCTCCAGCGCCGCGCGGTCGACCAGCGAAGCCTGCACGAAGGCGCGCTGGATCTCGCCGGCCGAGACGATCAGGCTTTCGATCGGATCGGTGACATTGTGGCTCTGGTCGATCATATGGGCCAGGTCGAGGCCGGGCCGGTCCTCCAGCTCGACCAGTTCGTTGAAGACCAGGAACAGGCGGAAGGGCTCGATGGTGCCGCTGTCCAGGTCGTCGTCGCCATATTTGCTGTCGTTGAAATGGAAGCCGCCCAGCTTGCCGGCCCGCACCAGCCGCGCCACGATCATCTCGATATTGACGTTCGGGGCGTGATGGCCCAGGTCCACCAGGCATTGCGCCTGCGGACCCAGTTCCTGCGCGGTCATCAGGCTGGTGCCCCAGTCCTGCACCACGGTCGAATAAAAGGCCGGTTCATAGATCTTGTGCTCGGAAAAGATCCGCCAGTCCTCGGGCAGCCCGGCATAGATCGCCTTCATCGAGTCGAGATAGCGGTCGAACTGCCGCGACAGCGAGGTCTGGCCGGGAAAGTTCGAGCCGTCGCCGATCCAGACGGTCAGCGCCCTGGATCCGATGGCCCGGCCGATCTCGATGCATTCCAGGTTGTGTTCGACCGCCTGCCGGCGCGTCTCCGGGTCGGTATGCGAGAGCGAGCCGAACTTGTAGCTGCGCGCCTGCCCGGGCTGGTCCTGGAAGGTGTTCGAGTTCATGGCGTCGAAGCCCAGCCCGACCTCCTCGGCCTTTTCGCGCAGCAGCGACGGGTCTTCCCTGTCCCAGGGGATATGCAGGCTGACCCGCGGCGTGGCGGCGGTGAGCTGGTGGATGGTGCCGCAATCGTCCAGCCGGTCCATGATGCCGCGCGGCTCGCCCTCGCCCGGAAACCGGGCGAAGCGGGTGCCGCCGGTGCCGGTCCCCCAGCTGGGGATGGCGACGCCGAAGGACATGGCGCGGGCGGTCAACGCCTCGATATCGACGCTCCGGCGCGCCAGGCGGGCGCCAAGGGCCTGGTAATCGGCCTGCAGATCGGCCTCGCGGGCGGCGTTTTCCGCCTCGATCACGGTTTTCTCGATCATGGTCGTCACCGGGTGAAAGCCTGGACGTTGCCGGCGTCCACGTTCAGGATATTGCCGGTCGATTTCGCGGAAAGGTCGCTGGCAAGGAAATAGGCGGCCTCGGCAATGTCCTCGGGCAGGACCGAGCGTTTCAGCATCGACCGATGGCGACGGCATTATTTTCAGAAAGTCGGACTGAGGCGTGACTTCCCCTTCTCCCTTCATGTTCGGACCCCGCGGACGATCTCGGCGGTGCCGAGTGCATTGAAGCGGTTCATGAGTGCGACGCGGAGCTCACCTCGATTTCGGCGGTTTGGCGGCCTGGGTCTCTTGCGGCGATGCGCTCGCCGAATGCCTTGAGGCAGCGCATCCTTGCCTCGGCTCGGCTGCGGGCATGGTATCTTGTCCATCGTTTCCAGAACGCGCGGCCGGAGTGGTGCGTGGCGCGCAGGGTTTTGTTCCGGGGCCGGGCGGCTGGGCTGTCCTCCTTCCACGCTCGACCAGTCTTGCGGATCGGGATGATTGCCGTGCCACCGCACGCGATGATGGCGCTGTGGCAGCGGCGGCTGTCGTAGGCGCCGTCTGCGGTCACGGTGCCGATCTCCGCATCTTCGGGGATCTGGCCCAGAAGGTCCGGCAGGACGGGGCTGTCGCCTTCCCGGCTGGGGGGTGAACTTCACCGCGCGGATGTCGGATGTGGCGGTGTCCATGGCCAGATGGACCTTGCACCATTGGCGACGGCTCTGAACACCATGCTTGCGCGCCCGCTATTCCCCGTCGCCGAGGAACTTGATCCCTGTGCTGTTCACCAGCAGGTTCAGCGGCCCGGCAGCGCGGCGATGGGATATGCCCCTCCACGGTCTTCTGCCTGCGGCGCAGGGTCGAATCGTCCGGAACGGGCCGGTCCAGCCCGGCCAGCCGCAACAGCCTGGAGACCATTCCGGCGGCCTGTCTGAGCGGCAGCGTGAACAGCACCTTGATCGACAGGCAGAACAGGATCGCCGCATTCAAGAAGACCGGCGGGCGCCCGGGGCGACCCTCATGCGGCGCGTGCCAGGCCATCTCCTTGTCCAGCCAGATCAGCAGCGACCCGCGCTGCCTGAGCGCATCATTGTAGGCGGGCCAGCTCGTTGTGCGGTAGCGGGCGGGCTCGGGCTTGCTCATGCAGCCCGTCTAACCGCATGGATTCACGAGGTGAATCCTTCACGGTCAGTGTGCTGCAACAATGCCACCCGGAATACCAGCTCAATTCCTCGCGCCATTTCATGCGCGAGTTGAACGGGCTGGGCGTCACCGCGGTCATCGATGCCGGCGGCGGCTTCCAGAACTATCCCGACGATGACGCGATCATCGAAAGGCTGCATGCCGAGGACCAGCTGACGGTGCGCATCAGCTACAACCTGTTCACGCAAAAGCCCAAGGAGGAGCTGGCCGATTTCTCGGGCTGGGTAAAGCAGGTCGGCCCCGGACAGGGCGACGACACCTATCGCCACAACGGCGCCGGCGAGATGCTGGTCTATTCCGCCGCCGATTTCGAGGGTTTCCGGGTGGAGCGGCCCGAGAGGCCGCCGAACATGGAGGCCGACCTTGAACCCGTCATCCGCCTGCTGGCCGAGAACCGCTGGCCCTGGCGGCTGCACGCGGCCTATGACGAGACCCTCCGTCGCGCGCTGGCCGTGTTCGAGAAGGTGAACCGCGACGTGCCGCTGCAAGGCGTCAACTGGTTTCTGGACCACGCCGAGACGATCAGCGAGCGCAGCACCGACCGGATCGCGGCGCTGGGGGGCGGCATCGCGGTGCAGCACCGCATGATGTATCAGGGCGAATATTTCACCGAACGCTACGGCGGGAAGGCGGCCGAGACCACGCCGCTGATCCGGCGGATGCTGGAGGCGGGCCTGCCCGTCGGCGCCGGCACCGATGCGACGCGGGTGGCAAGCGACAACCCCTGGGTCTCGCTGTCCTGGGGTGACCTCGCGGATCCTGGGCGGCGCCCGGCTTTATCCGGCCGAGAACCGGCTGGACCGCGAGACGGCGCTGCGGTTCTGGACCGAGGCGAACACCTGGTTCTCGAACGAACAGGGCAAGAAGGGCCAGATCAAGGCGGGACAGCTTGCCGACCTGGCGCTGCTGTCGGCGGATTACTTCGCGGTTCCGGAAAGCGGGATTGTGCATCTCCGCTCGGTCCTGACCGTGCTGGGCGGCAAGGTCGTGCATGGCGGCGACGAATTCGGCCCGCTGGCGCCGGCGCTGCCCGCGCCGATGCCCGACTGGTCGCCGGTGGTGCGGTTTGGCGGCTATTATCGCAGGGCGGAATTGCAGCAGGACCGGACCCGCTTCGCCGCCGCCTGCGGATGCGGGCCGGGCTGCGCGGCCCGTGGCCATGACCACGCCGCGGCGCTTGGCGCCGATGTGCCGGCCTCGGACGCCCGGAGCTTCTGGGGCAGCTTCGGCAGTTGCTGCTGCTGCTGGGCGGTCTGCGCCGGACGGGATTGCAGCGGCGGGATGCACGATCCTGCCGGCCACGGATGCCGGTGCCTGGTGTCCATTTCCCTTTCGAGAGGCGTCGAGATGGCCGAACCGAGCCCCGGGACATCCGGTCTCCTGACTTTCCCGGTCTTTCGGGCGCTGTGGATCGCGACGATCATATCCAAGATCGGCACCTGGATGCACGATGTCGGCGCCGCCTGGATGATGACCTCGCTGTCGCCCAGCCCGCTTCTGGTCGCCCTGGTGCAGGCGGCGACGACCCTGCCGATGTTCTTGCTGGCGCGGCCCGCCGGGGCGATGGCCGATATCGTCGGCAGGCGCAGGCTGCTGCTGGCGGTGCAGCTGCTTGGCCTTGCCGCCGCGGCTGCGCTTTCGGTCCTGACCCTGCTGGACCTGACCGGCCCTGGGTTCTGCTGGCGGCGGTCAGCGCGCCGGTGTTCCAGGCCACCGTCCCGGAACTGGTGGACAAGCAGGCCCTCCCCGACGCCATGGCGCTGAACAGCTTGGGCGTGAACATCGTGCGCGCCATCGGCGCGGCGCTTGGCGGGGTGATTGTCGCGCTGGCCGGCACCCCGGCGGTCTTTGCGCTGAATGCGGTTTCGGTGTTCGCCGTCCTGGGCGTGCTGTTCTTTTGGGAATGCGCCGAGACGGCGCAGAGCCTGCCGCCCGGTCATTTCTTCGGTGCCCTGATGGCCGGATACCGCCATGCGCGGCATTCGCCCGCCATGCGGCTGGTGCTGATCCGGGCGGCGGGGTTCCTTCTGTTCGGCAGCGCGCTCTGGGCCATGCTGCCGCTGGTCGGCGACAGGATGCTGGGGCTCGACGCCGCGGGCTATGGCGCGCTTCCGGGCTGCATGGGCGCGCTGCTGCTGAAGCGGCTGCGCCGGACGGTTCCCGCCAACCGCATCTCGGTCTGGGCGACGCTGCTATTCGCGCGGGCGACATTGACCCTGAGCCTGGTGCGCAATGCCTGGATCGGGGGCGTGGTGATGTTCCTGGCGGGACTGGCCCGGATCGGGATGCTGGCCTCGCTGAACGTGGCGGCGCAGACGGCCTCTCCGGGCTGGGTGAAGGCGCGGGCGCTCGCGGTCTATCTGCTGGTCTTCCAGGGCGCGGTGACCGGCGGCAGCGTGTTTTGGGGCACCATCGCCTGGGCGCCGGCGTGCCGGCGGCGCTGGTGGTCGCGGGGCTGGCCGCCTTGGTGCTCTTGGCACGGATCTGGTGGCTGCCGAAGGATGCGACGACCGACCTTGCGCCCTCGAACCATTGGGCGGAATCCGTCGTCGCCATCCCGCCGGGGGATGATCGCGGCCCGGTGCTGATCGAGATCGAATATCGCGTCGATCCGGCCCGGCTGCTCGCGTTCACCGCAGCCTTGCGCAGGTTCACCGCCACCCGTCAGCGCGACGGCGCGATCCGCCGGAACCTGTGGGAGGACGTTGCCGAGTCGGGGCGGCTGGTCGAGGCCTTCGTGGTGGAAAGCTGGGCCGAGCATCAGCGCCAGCACGCCCGCGTCACCCATGCCGACCAGCTGGACCAGCAGATGCTCAACGCCTTCCATATCGGCGAAGGACCGCCGCCGGTCCGGCACCTGCTGCGGCGGCTGTGACCGCGTCCGGTCGCCCTGCAAGACGATCAGACATGACACCAGCCAAGGACAGACATGATGAAACACGCCCTGAAACCCCATGAACCGCTTTTGCTCAGCATCCTCAGGATCGTGGCTGCGCTGGTGATCTTCCGCTACGGCACGCAGAAGATCCTGGGCTTTCCGGCCAGCGAGGCCGCGCCGCCGAAGGGCTCGCTGTCCTGGATCGCGCGCATTTTCGAGCTGGTCGCGGGTTTTCTGGTCCCTGTCGGCTTCCAGACCCGCATCGCGGCCTTCGTCCTGTCCGGAGTCATGGCCTTTGCCTATTTCCTGGTCCATGCGCCGCAGGGATTCTATCCGGCGCAGAACGGCGGCGTTGCCGCGATCCTGTTCTGCTTGGTCTTTCTCCATCTTGCGGCGGCGGGCGCCGGCCCGATCAGTGTCGATGCGGCGCGGCGCAAGACCTGATACCGTAACCTTTGCATCCCCGGAGCCATGACAGGAGCCCGACATGAGCTGGAACCCCACGCAGAACCCGGATTGCCCCGACCGCGAGGGCCTGGAATCCATCGAGACGCTGATCATTCCGCGCGCCCGCGACCTGGGCGGCTTCGAGGTGCGCCGCGCGCTTCCCGCGCCGCGCCGGCAAATGGTCGGCCCCTTCATCTTCTTCGACCAGATGGGCCCGGCCGAGTTCCTGACCGGCGGCGGCATCGACGTGCGCCCGCACCCGCATATCGGGCTGGCCACCGTGACCTATCTTTACCAGGGCGCGTTCCATCATCGCGACAGCACCGGCGCCGACCAGATGGTCTATCCCGGCGAGGTCAACTGGATGATCGCCGGTAGCGGCGTCACCCATTCCGAGCGCACCAGCGAGGAAATGCGCCAGCGGCCCGGCTCGCTCTTCGGCATCCAGACCTGGGTCGCGCTGCCGGAAGCCGAGGAGGATCGCGCCGCGGCCTTCGAGCACCACGGCCAGGAGGCGCTGCCCTTCCTCGATGAAGGCGGCAAGCAGGTGCGGCTGATCCTGGGTTCGGCCTGGGGCGAGCGCGCGCCGGTCAAGACCTTCACCGAGACCTTCTATGCCGATGCCGTCCTTGCCGCCGGGGCCAGCCTGCCGCTGCCCGACGATCACGAGGACCGCGGCGTCTATGTGGTCGAGGGCAGCATCCTTGTCGCCGGCGAAAGCTTCGAGGCCGGCCGGATGATGGTGTTCCGCCCAGGCGATCGCATCAGCCTGAAGGCCGGCGAGGCCGGTGCCCGGCTGATGGTGCTGGGCGGCGAGACCATGAACGGGCCGCGCTACATTTCCTGGAACTTCGTCGCCTCGTCGCAGGAACGCATCGACGCCGCCAAGGAGGCATGGGCGCAGGGCGACTGGGAACATGGCCGCTTCCAACTGCCGCCGGGCGACCAGGACGAGTTCATTCCCTTGCCCGATCAGTTGAGGTGAGGGGCTTCTGCGTGGTGCGGCCGATGGCGTGGTGATTGCCTGTTCCCCGCCGAACGCGCATCCGGCGATGATGGTCGGAGCCGGCTGTCGGGCGCCGACCGCATCTTCCGCGTTGGCGGCGCGCAGGCTATCGCGGCCATGGCCTGCGATACCCAAACGGTGCCCGGCGTGGATGGGATCGTCGGCCCCGGCAATGCCTTCGTGAACGAAGCCAGGCGCCAGGTCTTCGGCCCCATCGGTATCGGCCAGCTTGCCGGCCACCGCCGAGATCTTCATCCTGTCGGATGCCGGCGGTGACGCAAAGATGATCGCCGCCGAGGCCGGGTGCCGGCTGGTCCGCGGCTGGACCGGCTGCAAAGGGCCTGACCGGGGAAAGGCCGCGCCATCCCCGCGGCTCCGTCCGGTTCAGGCGCTGTCGCGTTCGATCAGCCGCACCGGCAGGACGCGGATCGTGCCCTCGCTGCCCTGGCCCGAGCGGACCTGTGCGATCAGCTCCAGCGCCTCGGCCACCATCTGCCGCACCGGCTGGCGGATCGTGGTCAGCCGGTAGGCCCCCCATTCCGCCAGCGGGATGTCGTCGAAGCCGATCACCGCCAGATCCTGAGGGATGCGCAAGCCCAGCGAACGGGCCACGTCCAGGGCCGCCAGCGCCATGATGTCGTTTTCGCAGAACAGCGCCTCGGGGCGGTCGGGTGCCTGCAACAGCGACAGCGCCGCCTGCCGGGCGCTGTCATAGGAGAACTCGCCCCGCGCCGAGCAGGCGGGCGCAAGCCCGTGCTGGCCGAGCGCGTCCAGAAAGCCGCGCGCCCGCTCCAGATGGGTCGAGGTCTCGCGCAGGCCGGTGACATGGCCGATGCGCCGGCAGCCGCGGGCCAGCAGGCGCTCGGCCGCCATCCGGCCGCCGCCGTAATTGTCGCAGGTCACCGCCAGCATCCGCGCATCCAGCTGCACGCGGTTGAACAGCACCACCGGCAGGTTCTGCTTGCGGCATTCCCGCACCAGCCGCGACGGCATGGTCGCCGAGGTGACGATGGCCGCGTCCGAGCGATAGTCCAGCACCTGCTGCATCACCAGATCGACCGAGCCGCCGGGCGGCACCGCATGCAGGACCAGCCGGCGGCCCTGCTGGTGCAGGCGCCGTGACAGCTCTTCCAGCACCACCGGATAGAAGGGATTGGTCAGGTCGCCCGCCACCAGGCTGACCGTGCCGGTGGCGATGCGGCTGAGCGTCCGGCCCGAGGGGGTCAGGTAGCCCAGTTCCCCGGCCACGCGCAGGATGCGGGCGCGCTTGTCCTCGGCCAGCGCGCTGTCGCTGCGGAATGCCCGCGACACCGCCGCCAGCGACACGCCCGCGGCATCGGCGACCATCTTGGCGGTGACTTTCGGCATGGCCCTGCCTTGCAAAAAATTTCACGGCATTTCTAGCGCGATCGTGCCGAAACCGCGATATGCTTGGCGGTCATGGATGAAAAATTTTCAGTCATGCGGGTCTTTCTTGTTCCGAATCCGGCCTTCCGGGAACAGTCGGCGCAGGATTTTGGAGGATCACCCGATGGCAATCACCCATCTCAAGCGCGGCAAGCCCGAGGCCGAGAAAAGCCAGGACGACGCCCGCACCCGCGCCGTGGTCGAGGCCACGCTGAAGGATATCGAGACGCGCGGCGACGCCGCCGTCCGCGAGCTGAGCGAGAAATTCGACGGCTATGCGCCCGCCAGCTTCCGCCTGTCGCAGGCCGAGATCGAGGCGCTGATCGCCCAGCTCAGCCCGCGCGAGCTGGAGGATATCCGCTTCGCGCAAGAGCAGGTGCGGAAATTCGCCCAGGCGCAGCGCGACTCGATGCTGGATATCGAGGTCGAGACGCTGCCGGGCGTGATCCTGGGCCACAAGAATATCCCCGTGCAATCCGTGGGCTGCTATGTGCCGGGGGGCAAGTTCCCCATGGTGGCCTCGGCGCATATGTCGGTCGCCACGGCCAGCGTCGCCGGGGTGCCGCGCATCGTCGCCTGCACGCCGCCCTTCAAGGGCAAGCCGAACCCGGCGGTGATCGCGGCCATGCATCTGGGCGGCGCGCATGAAATCCATGTGCTGGGCGGCATCCAGGCCATCGGCGCCATGGCGCTGGGGACCGAGAGCATGGCGCCGGTGCATATGCTGGTCGGGCCCGGCAATGCCTTCGTGGCCGAGGCCAAGCGGCAGCTTTACGGCCGGGTCGGCATCGATCTGTTCGCCGGGCCGACCGAGACCATGGTGATCGCCGACGAGACCGTCGATGCCGAGCTTTGCGCCACCGATCTCTTGGGCCAGGCCGAGCATGGCTATAACAGCCCGGCGGTGCTGGTGACGAATTCGCGCCGCCTGGCCGAGGACACGCTGGCCGAGATCGAGCGCCTGCTGAAGATCCTGCCCACCGCCGAGACCGCCGCCGCCAGCTGGCGCGACTATGGCGAGGTGATCCTGTGCGACAGCCATGACGAGATGCTGGCGGTGGCGAATGATATCGCCTCGGAGCATGTGCAGGTGATGACGGATCGCGACGACTGGTATCTTGAGAAGATGACCTGCTATGGCGCGCTGTTCCTGGGGCCGCGCACCAATGTCGCCAATGGCGACAAGGTCATCGGCACCAACCACACCCTGCCGACCAGGAAGGCGGGACGCTATACCGGCGGGTTGTGGGTCGGCAAGTTCCTCAAGACCCATAGCTACCAGCGCATCACCACCGATGCGGCGGCGGCCGGGATCGGCGCCTATTGCTCGCGGCTATGCATGCTCGAGGGCTTTGTCGGCCATGCCGAGCAGGCCAATATCCGCGTCCGGCGCTATGGCGGCACGGATGTCGCCTATGGGACGGCGGTGGAATGATCGCGGCAAGCTTCGAGCCGGCCGGCAAGCGCTGGCCTCGGCCGGGGCGGCGGTGACGCTTTGCGCCCGCTCGGCCGAGGATCTCGACGCGGTGATCGGGCTGGACCCGCGCTGCGGTCTTTGCCGTGCAGGCGGTGGTGCGCGGCGTGAAATAGCGCGATGCCGGCCGGCCTGCCGCGCCAGGCCAGCCCCGCCGGCTTGCCCCGTGTCCCGGCTGATGCGCGAAAGCCGGTCGCGGTTCTTGCGCATGAGGAGGGCGACAAGGGTTTCCGACAGGAAGCCGACCGTGGCAACGGCGAGGATGGCGGCGGCGAAGCCGAACCGGTCGGCGATCCGCCCGGCGAACAAGGCGCCGATGGCATGGCCGAGGTCGCGCCAGAACCGATAGACGCTGAGCGGTCGCGCCCGCCCTGTCGGATGCGAGGCGTCGGAAACGGTGGCGCTGTCCCGGAGAGAGTGGAAACGACTGAGAGCCGGGCGGACGGGGGCGTTGCCTAACCGCCAGCCCCAGAGGACATGTTGCGACCATCTTCGGCGATGGCTGCTTCGTCAACGGGGGCTGGGCCGTATCAGCGATGCCTGAAACGGCGGCAGGAGCCGTAGGCAGGTTATTCAGTATTGATTTGATTTTAAATGGGAAATCCAAACTTGGATTTCCCGGGAGTCATTTTGTGCTTGCAGGAAGGGTCAAGAATACCTGGCAAGGGGTATTTTATGCATGGCCGCACAGTGTGCCGCACCGGTCAGCCGCATTTCGAATGGCCGCAGGAGGGGCAGGTCATGCAGCCCTCGATCATGCGCATGCCGTATTGGCCGCAGGCCGGGCAGGCCGGGCCGCGCGGGCGTTCGCCCACCGCCATGACCTCGGCCTGGGGGTCGGATTTCAGCGCCATGCCCTCACCGGCCAGGAAGCCGGTGGCGATCATGTGCCGCTCGATCACCCCGCCGATGGCGGCGAGGATCGAGGGCACGTAGCGCCCCTCGATCCAGGCGCCGCCGCGCGGGTCGAAGACCGCCTTCAACTCCTCGACCACGAAACTCACGTCGCCGCCGCGCCGGAACACGGCCGAGATCATCCGCGTCAGCGCCACCGTCCAGGCGAAATGCTCCATGTTCTTCGAGTTGATGAACACCTCGAACGGCCGGCGATGCCCGCCCTGCACGATGTCGTTGATGGTGATGTAGATTGCGTGCTCGCTGCCGGGGAATTTCAGCTTGTAGGTCGCGCCCTCCAGCGCCGCCGGCCGGTCCAAGGGCTCGGTCAGATAGACCACGTCGGCGCCCTTGTCGGCCTGCGGCGCCTCCTCGGCCTTTTCGCTGACCGACAGGACCGAGCCGGTGACGTCGTTCGGGCGATAGGTGGTGCAGCCCTTGCAACCCTTGTCCCAGGCGGCCAGGTAGACGTCCTTGAAATCCTCGAAGGAAATGTCCTCGGGGCAGTTGATGGTCTTGGAGATCGAACTATCCACCCATTCCTGCGCCGCCGCCTGCATGGCGACATGGTCCAGCGGCGCCAGGGTCTGGGCATTGACGAAATAGTCGGGCAGGGGCGCGTCGCCATGAAGGTCGCGCCACATCTGCACGGCATAGTCCACGACCTCTTCCTCGGTGCGCGAGCCGTCCTTTTGCAGCACCTTGCGGCTATAGGCATAGGCGAAGACCGGCTCGATCCCCGAGCTGACATTGCCGGCGTAAAGGCTGATCGTCCCGGTCGGCGCGATGGAGGTCAGCAGCGCGTTGCGGATGCCGTGCTGCTTGACCGCCTCGCGCAGATCCGCATCCATCCGGCGCATGAAGCCCGAGGCCAGGTATTTCTTGGCGTCGAACAGCGGGAAGGCGCCCTTTTCGCGGGCCAGATCCACCGAGGCCAGATAGGCCGAGCGCGCGATGGCCTTCATCCAAGCCCGCGTCTGCTCGACCGCATCCGCCGCGCCATAGCGCAGGCCCAGCATCAGCAGCGCATCGGCAAGCCCGGTGACGCCCAGCCCGATGCGGCGCTTGGCCTGCGCCTCGGCCGCCTGCTGCGGCAGCGGGAATTTCGAGGCATCGACCACGTTGTCCATCATCCGCACCGCGGTGCGGACCAGCTCGTCCAGCGCCTCGGGGTTCAGGCGCGCATCGGCGGTAAAGGGCGCCTCGACCAGCCGGGCCAGGTTGACCGAGCCCAGGAGGCAGGCGCCATAGGGCGGCAGGGGCTGTTCGCCGCAGGGGTTCGTCGCCGCGATGGTCTCGGCATAGTTCAGATTGTTCTGCTGGTTGATGCGGTCGATGAAGATCACGCCCGGCTCGGCATAGTCATAGGTCGCGCGCATGATGCGGTTCCACAGGTCGCGCGCCCGCACGGTGTGATAGATCTTGCCGTCGAATTGCAGATCCCATGGGCCGTCGGCCTTGACCGCCTGCATGAAGGCATCGGTGACCAGCACCGACAGGTTGAACATGCGCAGCCGGGCGCTGTCCTGCTTGGCCTCGATGAAGGCTTCGATGTCGGGATGGTCGCAGCGCATCGTCGCCATCATCGCGCCGCGGCGACTGCCCGCCGACATGATGGTGCGGCACATGGCGTCCCAGACATCCATGAAGCTGAGCGGCCCCGAGGCATCGGCGGCCACGCCCTTCACCTCGGCGCCGCGCGGGCGGATGGTGCTGAAGTCATAGCCGATGCCGCCGCCCTGCTGCATGGTCAGCGCGGCTTCCTTGAGCATGTCGAAGATGCCGCCCATGCTGTCGGGAATGGTGCCCATGACGAAGCAGTTGAACAGCGTCACCTCGCGCCCGGTGCCGGCGCCGGCCAGGATGCGGCCGGCGGGCAGGAATTTGAAATCCTCGAGCGCGGCATAGAAGCGGTCCTCCCACAGCGCCGGCTCCTTCTCGACGCGGGCAAGGTCGCGGGCGACGCGGCGCCAGCTATCCTCGACCGACAGGTCGATCGGCTGGCCGGCGCCATCCTTGAGCCGATATTTCATGTCCCAGATCTGTTCGGCGATAGGGGCAGAGAATCGGCTCATGGCGGGTGTCCTTGGTTCGTGGTCGGAAATTGGCGAGCGGGTCTTATACAGCCGCGCGCGCCCGGTTCCAGTCGGAAAGGGTGAGAGAATGAAATATAGACGAAACCGGCGCCGATTTCCAGATATTGCGGCGGCTGTGCGTATCTGCGCAACCTATTGGTGCTGCGTGCCCGCCAACTCGTCGATCACCCGCAGCCACAGATCGGCGGGCTGGGCGCCTGTCACCACATGGGCATCGGCGACGATGAAGGTCGGGACCGAGTTCACGCCGCGCTGCCTTGCATGGAACTCGCGCGTCTGCACCGTATCGGCATCGGCATCCGACGCGAGCAGCCGGTGGATCATCGCCCCCTCCATCCCCGCGCCTTCGCCGATCGCCGCCAGCACGTCCGGGTTCGAGATGTTCCTGCCCTCGCGCCAATGCGCCCGCATCAGTGCCGCCATGACCGGGGTCTGCACCCCTTCCAGCGCGGCCCAATGCAGCAGGCGGTGGGCGTCGAGCGTGTTCGGCACCCGCTCGATCAGCGAGGGATTGATCCACAGGCCCAGCCGCTCGCTGGCCTCCATCACCGGCTTCATGGCGGCGATGATGCCCTTCTCGTCGGTAAATTTCATCTTCATGTAGGCGACGTAATCCATTCCCGCCCGCGGCATCTGCGGGTCGAGGCGAAAGGGCTGCCAGGTGATCGCAAAGGGATGGTCGGGGCGGCTTTCCAGCGCCCGGTCCAGTTCGGCCTTGCCGATCAGGCACCAGGGGCAGACGGGGTCGGCGAAGATGTCGAGGCGGACTTGGCCGGGAAGGGGTTCGGTCATGGCTGGTCCTTGCTATGGGTGTCGTGCCGTGTGCGCGAATGGAGGTCGCGCAGGGCGCGGCGGTTGATCTTGCCCGTCGGCGTGCGGGGCAGGGCGGGCAGGTGGATGTATTCGCGCGGCTGCTTGTAGCGCGCAAGGCCGCTGCTGGCGGCTTCGCGCAGACGCGCCTCGTCGGCGGGACCGGTCCAGAAGGCGGCGATGATGCTGGAGCCGGGGCCGACCGGCAATTCCGCCGCGGCAACCTCGCCGATGCCGGAGACCTGGGCCAGCGCGTCCTCGACCTCGCCCGGCGCGACGCGAAAGCCGCCGGCATTCATCATGTCGTCGTCCCGGCCCAGGATGCGGATCGCGCCATCGGGCGCGACTTCGGCCAGGTCGCCGGTCAGGAACCAGTCGCCGCGGAAACGGACGGCGGTCTCCTCGGGCTGGTCGAGATAGCCCAGAAACAGGCCGGGATCCGAGCGGTGGACGGCCAGGATGCCGGTGGCGCCGGGCGGGGCTTCGGCGCCGCTGTCGTCCAGGATGGCGATGCGGCGGCCGGGCTGGGGAAAACCGGCCGTGCCCTCTGGCGCGGGGCGCGTGGGGCTGCCGGACAGGAAGGTCGAGCATTCCGACATGCCCATGGCCTCGTGCAGGTCGGTGCCGGTGCGCGCCTGCCAGGCGCGGCGCAGGCCGGGATCGAGCCTTTCGCCGGCGGTCAGCCCGTGGCGCAGCCCGGCCCAGGGCTTCCAGTCGGCGCGCAGCATGCGGCGAAAGACGCCGGGCGCCGCGGCAAGGATGGTGGCGCCGTGGCGGCTGGCGATCAGCGGGATCTGTTCGGGTGCGACGCCCTGGGCCGGGATCAGCGCCGTGGCGCCGAGGGTCCAGGGATCCATGAGCCCGGTGCCGAGGGTGAAGGTCCAGTTGAAGGCGCCGGCATGCAGCAGCCGGTCCTGCGCGGTCAGCCCGTACCAGCCCTGGAACATCATCCGGCGGGCGAGGATGGCGCGATGCGCGTGGCAGACGGCGCGCGGCTGGCCGGAGGTGCCCGAGGTGAAGACGATATAGGCCAGGTCGCCGGGATCGCGTTGCGCGAAGCCGGCCGGCGGCAGGGCGGCGAAATCGGCAAGCCTCGCCGCGGGCAGCACCGGCGCCGGGTGGTCGGGCAGGGTGAGGTCCGGGGCGGCGATCACCATGGCCGGCCGGATCGCGGCGGCGATGCGGGTGATCTCGGGCGCGGTCAGCATGGGCGAGGTCGGGACCGGGACGATGCCGGCGGCGATGGCGCCGAGATAGGTCACGGGAAAGCCAGGATCGTTGCCCAGCCGCATCAGCAGCCGGTCGCCGGGGACGAGGCCGGATTGCAGCAGGCCGGTGGCGGTGCCCAGCACCGCCTGGCGCAGCCGGGCATGCGACCAGCGGTCGGCGCGGCTGAGGCCCAGCACCGACATGGCCAGCCTGTCCGGCGTAGCCAGCCCCGCGCTGAGCACATGTTCGGCCAGGTTCATCCCGTCGCCCCTTCTTTCCGTCCCGGGCCTGGGGATAGAGGCTGGCGGCGCGCATGGGAAGGGGGCTTTGCCCCCGCGCCTCGCCTGCCCCCGCTGGGCCAGGCAAGGCGCTCCCCCAGGATATTTGGACAAGAAAGAAGCCGGGAGAGGCAAATGAAAACGGCCGGCGCCATGCGGGCCGGCCGTTTCCGAAATTCCGGGTGTCGCCGAATCAGAGCAGCTTCAGATCCGAGGCCGAGCTGCGGCCGTCGCGGCCCGATTGCAGTTCGTAGGCGATCTTCTGGTTGTCGTTCAGGCCGGTCAGGCCGGCGCGTTCGACCGCCGAGATATGGACGAACACGTCCTTGCCGCCGTCATCGGGCGCGATGAAGCCATAGCCTTTGGTGGCGTTGAACCATTTTACGGTGCCGGTAGCCATTATACCGTCTCTCCTTCAAGTCATCCTGGGGCGAGATTGCGCCCAGGCCGTGCAGCCCTTTCCCGTCAAGTCCGGCTGCCCCGTGAAGGGAGGCGGTAGAAAGTCGTGCTCACGCGGACGAGAGGATGAACGATTCGCCAAAAAACGCAAGCACGAATGCGCCGCGCAAGGTGACGTAGGGTCATCTTGCGCGTTCGCATCGGCAAATTGTCGCCAAGCCGGGTGTTCAGCGCAGATCCGGCGGGGTGGCCTCGGCCCGCAGCGCGGCGATGGCCGCTTCGAGCCCCTGGCTTTCGCTGCCCTGGCGGTCGAGGCGGCGGATCGAGACGCTGCGCTCCTCGACCTCCTTCAGGCCCACGGCCATGATGACCGGCACCTTGCCGACTGAATGCTCGCGCACCTTGTAGTTGATCTTTTCGTTGCGGGTGTCGGCCTCGGCCCGCAGCCCGGCATCGCGTAGCGCGGCCACCACCTGATGCACGTAATCGTCGGCGCCCGAGACGATCGAGGCGACCACCACCTGGCGCGGCGCGAGCCAGAGCGGCAGCTTGCCCGAATAGTTCTCGATCAGGATGCCGATGAAGCGTTCGAAGCTGCCCAGCACGGCGCGGTGCAGCATGACCGGCATGTGCTTCATGCCGTCCTCGCCGACATATTCCGCCTCGAGCCGCTGCGGCAGGTTGAAGTCGCATTGGAAGGTGCCGCATTGCCATTCGCGGCCGATGGCGTCGGTCAGCTTGAAGTCGAGCTTCGGCCCGTAGAAGGCGCCGTCGCCGGGATTGACCTCATAGGGCAGGCCGAGATGCTCGATGGCGCCTTTCAGCGCCGCCTCGGCCTTGTCCCAGATCTCGTCGGAACCGACGCGGACCTCGGGGCGGGTCGAGAGCTTGATGTCGAATTTCCCGAAGCCGAGATCCTGGTAGACCGAGGACAGCAGTTCGATGAAGCCGGCGCATTCCGCCTCGATCTGGTCCTCGGTGCAGAAGATATGCGCATCGTCCTGGACGAAGCCGCGCACCCGCATCAGCCCGTGCATCGCGCCCGAGGGCTCGTAGCGGTGGCAGGAGCCGAATTCGGCCAGCCGCAGCGGCAGGTCGCGATAGCTCTTCAGGCCCTGGTTGTAGACCTGGACATGGCAGGGGCAGTTCATCGGCTTGAGCGCGTTGATGCGCTTTTCGCGAGCCCCCTCCTCGTCCACCTCGACGATGAACATGTTCTCGCGATAGGCTTCCCAATGGCCGGATTTCTCCCACAGGATGCGGTCCACGACCTGGGGCGTCTTGATTTCCTTGTAATCGGCGCGGATCAGCCGGCGGCGCATATAGGCCTCCAGCTCGCGATAGATCGACCAGCCGTTCGGGTGCCAGAACACCATGCCCGGCGCTTCCTCCTGGAAATGGAAGAGTTCCATTTCCTTGCCCAGCTTGCGGTGGTCGCGCTTGGCGGCCTCCTCCAGCATGGTCAGATGCGCCTTGAGGTCGTCGCGGTTCTTGAAGGCCACGCCGTAGATGCGCTGCAGCATCGGCCGCGAGGCGTCGCCCAGCCAATAGGCGCCGGCGACATGCGTCAGCTTGAAGGCGTCGGCCGGCACCTGGCCGGTATGCTGCAGATGCGGGCCGCGGCACAGATCCTGCCAGTCGCCGTGCCAGTACATGCGGATCGGCTCGCCCTCGGGGATGCGGTCGAGGAGTTCGATCTTGAAGGGCTCGCCCTGCGCCTCGTAATGGGCGCGCGCCCGGGCGCGGTCCCAGACCTCGGTGCGCACCGGATCGCGGGCGGCGATGATCTGCTTCATGCGCGCCTCGATGGCGCCCAGGTCTTCGGGGGTGAAGGGCTCGGCGCGGTCGAAATCGTAAAACCAGCCTTGGTCGCGCACCGGGCCGATGGTGACCTTCACGTCCGGCCACAGCTCCTGCACGGCGCGGGCCATGATATGGGCGAGGTCGTGGCGGATCAGCTCCAGCGCCGGCTCGCTGTCCTTCATGGTGTTGATGGCGATCTTGCCGCTGGCCGTGATCGGCCATTGCAGGTCGATATGGCGGCCGTCGAGACTGGCCGAGATGGCGTTCTTGGCCAGGCTGGGGGCGATGGAGGCCGCGACCTCGGCCGCAGTGATGCCGGCGGGATAGTCGCGCGCATTGCCATCGGGAAAGGTCAGGGAGATCTGGGACATGGAGTCCTCCTCGTCGGTTTGGCGCCCACGGAACGCCCGGCTGCGGGTATGTGGCGCGGGTGTGGCGCGATTGCCGGGCGTTGTCAATGCGGCTAGGTGTGCAAGGGGGCTTTGCGCCCCCGTCGCGTTCCGCGACTCCCCCGCAGGGTATTTGGGAAACGGAGAAATGACGCAATTCATGGAAGGGCCGCAGGGGCGACGCATCGCCTATGAGCGGATCGAGGGGCAGGGGCCCGGCATAGTGTTCCTGGGCGGGTTCCGCTCGGACATGCAGGGCACCAAGGCGCTGTGGCTGGAGGATTGGGCGCGCGCGCAGGGGCGGGCCTTCCTGCGCTTCGACTATTCGGGCCATGGCGAATCCTCGGGCGCTTTCGAGGAGGGCTGCATCGGCGACTGGTTTTCCGATGCCATGGCAGCGATCCGCGGGCTGACCGAGGGGCGGCAGGTGCTGGTCGGCTCGTCCATGGGCGGCTGGATCAGCCTCTTGCTGGCACGCACCATGCCCGAGCGGCTGGCCGGGCTGGTCACGGTGGCGGCGGCGCCGGATTTCACCGAGCGCGGCTATTGGGCCGGGTTTTCACCGGCCGAGCGCGCGGCGCTGCAGGAGCGGGGCCGGGTCGAGCAGCCCAGCGACTATGGCGAGCCCTATGTCATCACCCGCCGGCTGATCGAGGACGGGCGCGACCATCTGGTGCTGGACCAGCCCCTGCCGCTGCCCTTTCCGGCGCGCTTCCTGCAGGGCACCGCGGATGCCGATGTGCCGATGGCCTGGGCGCTGGACCTGCTGGACCATGCCCGCGGCGAGGACATGCGGCTGACGCTGGTGAAGGGGGCGGATCACCGCTTTTCGACGCCCGATTGCCTGGCGCTGATCGGCGCGGCAGTCGAGGAGGTGCTGGCGCGGGGGTGAGAGGGGCGCGGCCGGTTGGCCGCGCCGGGTTTCCTAGACCGCGATCTTGGAGTCGTGTTCGGACAGGTTGGCGAGGCCGCAATCGACCGGGACCGGGCCGCCGCGGCGGCGCTTGCGCTGGCCGGCGGGCTGCACCTGCTCGTCGATGAAATCCAGCACCAGCGGACGGATGTTCAACCGCCAGCTTTTCCCGGCGAAGATGCCGTAATGGCCGGCACCGGGTTCCAGGTGCTGGGTCTTGCGGTTCGCGGGCACGCCGGTGCAAAGCGCCAGCGCCGCCACGCATTGGCCCGGCGCCGAGATGTCGTCATTGGCGCCCTCGACCGTCATCACCGCGACATCGGTGATCTTGCCCAGATCGACCGGCCTGCCGTTCACGGTGAAGCGGTTCTGCGCGATCTCGCGTTCCTTGAAGATGCGCTCGACCGTGGAGAGGTAGAATTCGGCTGTCATGTCCATGACGGCGAGATATTCGTCGTAGAAGGTGTTGTGCTTGTCGCCTTCGGAACCCTGGCCGCGCGCCTCGGCGAAGATCTTGTCGAGGAAGGCCTTGGCATGGGTTTCGGCATTCATGGCGATGAAGGAGGAAAGCTGCGCGAGGCCCGGATAGACCATGCGCCCGGCGCCGCGATACTTGAAGCCGACCTGCTGGATCATCAGGTAGTCGAGCTCGCCCATGGTGATGCGGTTGCCGAAATCGGTCACCTCGGTCGCCGCCGCGTCGGGGTCGATCGGGCCGCCGATCAGGATCAGCGAGCGCGGCTGGGCCTTGGGGTCTTCCTCGGCCAGGAGCGCGGTTGCGGCAAGCGCCAGCGGCGCGGGCTGGCAGACGGCGATGACATTGGTGTCGGGGCCGAGATGGCGGATGAAATCGACCAGGTATTGCGTGTAATCGTCGATGTCGAACTTGCCGCAGCTGACCGGGATGTCGCGGGCATTGTGCCAATCCGTCACATAGACTTCGCAATCGGGCAGCAGGGACGTGACCGTGGTGCGCAGGAGCGTGGCGTAATGGCCCGACATGGGCGCCACCAGCAGAACCTTGCGCGCCAGCGGCGCGCGGCGGGCGACGCGGAAATGCACCAGGTCGCCGAAGGGGCGCTCAATCACCGGCTCGACATAGACGACATGGTCCTGGCCGTCCTCGGAGACGACGGGCGGGATTTCCCAGTCCGGCTTGATGACCATGCGCGCGAAGCTGCGCTCGGTCACCCGGCCCCAGGCCGACATCAGCTTGAACAGCGGATTGGGCAGCAGCGCGAAGGCCGGGTAGGAGGCCAGGGCCCGCGCGCTGGCGCCCATCCATTCATTGGTGTTGCGGATCGTCTCCATCGCATCATAGGAGATGATCCCTCTCAAACCCTTGTACGTCGTCATTGCAACCTTCTCCCATGAACCCGCCGGATTCGGCCTTGCCGGGGAAGGACACGGCTTTACCTGCGTATTGTGCTGGGCATAATGATTTTACGGTTCAGGGAGGATTGTCAATTATGGCGGGCAAGGACGAAAAACCGGAAGCTGCGGGCGCGGCCGAAGCCGGGGGCAAACCACGCAGGGGCCGCGGGGCAGGGGCCAAGGGCCGCGCCGGGGCCGCGAAACAGGAGCCGAAGCCTGCCGATTCGGAAAAGCCGGCGCGACCGCGGCGCGAAAAGGCCGCGGCAAAGACCCCGCCCGAGCCCGTGCCGGAGCCCGCGGCGCCTGCCAGGTCCAAGGCGGCCGCGGCCTCCGATCCCGCCAAGCCTGCCGCCAAGGCCGGCACACGCAAGCCCGCGTTGCGCGGGCGGGGGGCCGGTCGCAGCGATCCGCGCCCCGGTCCGCGCCGCAAGCCCTCGGGCAAGGCCGCCGCGAAGGCGCAGGCCGAGACCGCCTCGCTCAGTATGGCCGACGAGGCGCTGCGTCCGCTGGGCGCCGTCGGACCGGGCGGCGGCGTGCCGCCCATGGCCGCGCCCCGCGCCCAGGCTGCCGCCCCGGCGGGGACCGGCCAGTCTGCCGGACTCGCTGCCGAGCCGCATCCGAGCCCGACCACCGCCGCCTTCGTCGAGGCGGCCTTCGGTCCCGGCAGCCGCCTGCCCGAGCAGCTGGCCCAGAACATCGAGCGCATCGAATCGCTGACCCAGCGCCTGATCAGCGCGCTGGCGCAGCGCCGTCCCTCGAATCCCGGCGTCGAGATGCCGGGCCCCGACCTTTTCGCCACCGCGACCTCGGCCTGGATCAAGCTTCTGGCCGAGCAGCCCGAGCGGGTGATCGGCCAGCAGGTCAGCTATTGGGGCGAAACCTTGCGCCATTTCGCCGAGGCCCAGGCCGCCTTTGCCCGCGGCACGCTGACGCCGCCGCCCAGCGAAGGGCCGCGGGACCGGCGCTTTGCCAACCCGCTGTGGGAGGCGCATCCCTTCTTCAACTTCATCAAGCGGCAATACCAGATCAACGCCCAGGCCCTGCAGGAGGCGGCCAGCGCGCTGGACCTGCCCGAGATGACCGACCGGCGCCGGATCGAATGGTTCACCCGCCAGATGATCGACATGATGGCGCCGACGAATTTCCTGGCCACCAATCCCGACGCGCTGGAAAAGGCGCTGGAGACCGAGGGCGAAAGCCTGGTCAGGGGCCTTGAGAACCTGGTGCGCGACGTCGAGCAGAACAGCGGCGAGCTGATCGTGTCGCTGGCCGACCGCGATGCCTTCCGCGTGGGCGAGAACATCGGCACCACCGAGGGCACGGTGGTCGCGCGCACCAAGCTTTACGAGCTGATCCAGTACAAGCCCACCACCGCGCAGGTGCATGAGATCCCGCTGGTGATCTTTCCGCCCTGGATCAACAAATTCTACATCCTCGACCTCAAGCCGCAGAACAGCCTGATCAAATGGATCGTGGACCAGGGCCATACGCTGTTCGTGGTGGCCTGGAAGAACCCCGACCCCAGCTATGGCGACACCGGCATGGACGATTACGTCAGCGCCTATCTGGAGGTGATGGACCGGGTTCTGGATCTGACCGACCAGAAAAAGCTGAATGCGGTGGGCTATTGCATCGCCGGCACCACCCTGGCGCTGACCCTGTCGCTGCTGAAGCAGCGCGGCGACGACCGGGTGAACGCGGCCACCTTCTTCACCGCGCTGACCGATTTCGCCGACCAGGGCGAGTTCACTGCCTATCTGCAGGAGGATTTCGTCTCAGGCATCGAGGAGGAGGCGGCGCGGACCGGCATCCTGGGCGCGCAGCTGATGACGCGCACCTTCAGCTTCCTGCGCGCCAACGACCTGGTCTGGGGGCCGGCGATCCGCAGCTACATGCTGGGCGAGACGCCGCCGGCCTTCGACCTGCTGTTCTGGAACGGCGACGGCACCAACCTGCCCGGGCGCATGGCCGTGGAATACCTGCGCGGCCTGTGCCAGCAGAACCGCTTCGTCAAGGAGGGGTTCGATCTGATGGGCCACCGCCTGCATGTCGGCGACGTGACCGTGCCGCTTTGCGCCATCGCCTGCGAGACCGACCATATCGCGCCCTGGAAGGACAGCTGGCGCGGCATCGCGCAGATGGGTTCCAGGGACAAGACCTTCATCCTGTCCGAATCGGGCCATATCGCCGGCATCGTCAACCCGCCTAGCAAGAAGAAATACGGCCATTATACCTCGGACGCCGGTTTCGGTCAGGGCGAGCAGCACTGGCTGGACAAGGCCAGCCATCACGAGGGCAGCTGGTGGGGCCGCTGGGGCGAATGGCTGGCCCGGCGGGCGGGGGGCATGGTCGATGCCCGCGACCCGGGCGAGGGCTTCGGCCCTGCGCCGGGCCTTTACGTCCACGAGCGGGCGTAAAATTTTTCTGCACCGCAGCAAGAAAACCTTGCAATGCTGCGGTGCAGAAAGTATATGTTGGACAGAACAGTTCAACCGGTGCCGAAGCTTCGCGCCGACCTAGGAGAGAGCAAATGGCCAAGACCCCTGACTTTACCAAGACCATGCAAGAAGTTATGGCGAAATTCCCGGTCGACACCTCGTCGTTCCAGGACGCCTTCAAGTCGCAGACCGCGCTGGGCGAAAAGATGGCCCGCGTCGCGCTGGCCGCTGCCGAGCGTTCGACCGAGATCTCGGCCCAATGGGCCAAGGACACCATCGCGCGCATGGGCGAGCTGACCTCGTCCAAGGAAGAGCCGGCCGAATACGCCAAGGCGCTGAGCGATTTCGCCACCGCCGCCGCCGAAATGGCTGCCGAGCACATGGCCGCCTTTGCCGAAGTGGCGAAGAAGGTCCAGATGGACACCGTCGACCTGATGCTGACCGCCGGCAAGGATCTGGCTGCCGACGCGCAGAAGGCCGCCGAAAAGGCCAGCCGCGACACCCAGGCCGCGGTCAAGAAAGCCGCTGCCGCCGCGACTTCGGCCAGCACCGTGACCAAGGCCTGATTGCGGTCCTTGACGGTTTCGGGACAGGGGGCAGTTCGCTGCCCCCTTTTCTTATGCCTCGCCCCTGCTTCCGGCGCAGGATGGCGATTTTCTTTGCATTTTTCCGGGTCATTTCCCATCATGCTGCAAATGCACTGCCGGAGGAGCCATGGCTGAGCCCGAGAACACGACCCCGCTTCTGATCAAGCGCTATGCGAGCCGCCGCCTCTACAATACCGAGACCAGCGATTACGTGACGCTTGAGGATATCGCGGGCTTCATCCGTGCCGGGCGGCAGGTCCGCATCGTCGATCTCAAGACCGGCGACGACCTGACCCGGCAATATCTGTTGCAGATCATCGCCGAGCATGAGGGCCGGGGCGAGAACGTGCTACCCATCGAGGTTCTGATCGACCTGGTGCGCAGTTACACGACCCAGGCGCAATCGGTGGTACCGCAATTCCTGGCCGCCAGCTTCGAGATGCTGCGCGAGGGTCAGTCGAAGATGATGGAGAATCTGTCGACCTTTCCCAACCCGATGTCCTCGATGCCGGGTTTCGAGGCGCTCCAGCGCCAGCAGCAGCTGTTTTTGAAGGCGATGGCGGCGGGCTGGGGCGCCGGCAGCAGCGGCCCCGAGATGGAGGAGACCGAGACGGACGAGACCCGCCGTGGCGGCCAGAAGGGCTCCGCACCCGAGGACATGGCCGAGATCCGCCGCCAGCTTGCCGAGTTGCAGAAGCGGATTTCGAAGCTTTGAGAGAACTGCGTCTTGCGCCCCGCGGTCCGTCGCGCTAGAGGAACCGCCACGGACGGTTGGCCGAGTGGTCGAAGGCGCACGCCTGGAAAGTGTGTAGGCGGGGAACCGTCTCGAGGGTTCGAATCCCTCACCGTCCGCCAAATCATCTGAGTTTCTTGTTTGAAATCAAATGATTAAGCGTTCTCTGAGCTTCCACAAGGTGACACAAGAGGTGACACACTGTGGTCTTGCTGTTCGACTCAGGGGCCTTTCGCTTGTCCGCTAAGTACATTCAGAAGAGAGGAAATGTCTGGTACTTCCGCCGCCGCGTGAAGGCTGGATGTGAGGGCTTGCACCGAGACGCTTCAGGAAAGCCTCAGTCGGTTCTGTTCTTCTCCTTGAAGACCGTTGACCAGAGAGAGGCCGCCAAGAGGGCAGATGAACACGCCCGCAGGCAGGATGCTCTTTGGGCCAATCACCTGAGAGGCACTGATGAAGCTGTCAGCCCCAAGGCGGCGCTGGCACGTCTAGAGGCCGCCGGAGTGAAGCCCGGAGACGGGGTGCGGTTTCGGGACACTCTCACCATTGATCGGCTGATAGATGAACTGACGGGCGGTCCCTACGAGCCCTTTGAGTACCAGCCGGAGCCCAGCCCCCAAAACCGGCTTACCCTTGACCTGCTGATGGGAAAGCAAGTCCCTCGCACTCTCAGCGATGCCAAGGGCAAGCACATCGAACTAGGGAAGGGGCCAAGGAACAAAATCGGTCAGCAGCAGTTTGACCGCGCTTGGGACCTGCTCATGGGCATCACCGGAGATGCAATCATCACTGATGTTCGACGAGACCACGCCAACCAGTTTGTCGCCAAGCTACGGGAGAGGGGTGTCTCTGCTGAAACGATCCGGAAGTATGTCTATCAGGTCAAGCCAGTTCTCGACACAGCTATCAGGGAGTTTGAGCTAAAGCTGGAACGGGGAAACCCCTTCGAGGGACTCACCGTCTCGGAAGGCGAGGCTTCTCAGCCAAGTAAGCGGCTACCGTATAGTGCCGACGAGCTACGGGCTATTCAGCAAAAATGCCGGGAGACCGATGATCAAAGGCGCTGGGCTATCTCGCTGCTATCAGACACCGGGGCAAGACAGGCAGAAATTGTGGGGCTACGGAAGGAGGACGTCTTCTTGTCCGACCATGTTCCGCATATCTTAATCCGCCCCAACCAGAATAGAAGGCTCAAGAACAAGCAGTCGGAGCGACGGGTTCCCTTAGTTGGGGAGGCTTTGTGGGCGGTCCAGAGGGCTATGACCACAGAGGGCGAAAACCTGTTCCCTGTCTTTCAGCCAAAATCCTTAGACAAAGAGTTCAACGCCAACACAGCATCTGCTGCTCTAAACAAGTGGATGAAGGACAAGGAACTGGCGAAGAAAGGGCAAGGACTCCATAGCTTTCGCCATACCTTTGTGGATCGCCTCAGGGACGCTGGGGTGCCTAAAGACATTCGGGAGCAAATCGGAGGGTGGAAGCCTCAGGGCGTGAGTGAAGGCTATGGGCAGGGGTTCAGCCTCGCGAGATTGCGAGAGGCAATGCTAAAGGTTGTCATAACAGGTTAGCGGCAAGATATGGTGGCGCTTACATTAACGTAATTTCAAAAGGTTGATATTTATGTCAAAGACCGTAAACTGATCATTATTGAAAGAGTTAGATGCTTCGTTATGAAATCTTCCGACTCGCATGCTAAGGCTGTTCGAGATTCTTGCAGAGACAATAATGCCGCGCAGTTTTTCTTTCCGCGCCTCATTGAGGAACATTCCCCCGCGTCTATTTTCTTGTATGTATCCCGCTTCAAGGCGGCGCCCAGCTACTATCTTTGCAGCAGTGAGGTGAAAGAACTCACGGCTCACAAAAACATTATCTACTGCTTCTGAGAGCTTTACCTTCACGCCTACTAGCGTTCCATCGCCGAGGAGGGTTTCGTGCTGGTAAGTGATGGAGTCCTGTACATAGTCTACTCCACTGCTGATAGTGGATCGCTTCATCGTAATCTGACTGCTTTGGAAGTAAGTTCCTATGGTATATGCTGTCGACGCTCCTAGAGAAATTGATTTCTCCTTTCTTTCCGTTAGTTCAGTCACCGCTCGCTCGGTCGCTCCACAGGCATAAGCCCGAGATGCTGAGGCGATAAAGTAAGCGACGCAAGGCTGGACTGCCACTGACCACTTATCATAGTTGCCATTCCATGCGTGAACATACCGTGCAGTATGGTCCACATTGAAGGATAACTTTCTTGACAATCCCCATACATGGCTTCCACTCAGTGATGCACCAACGACCGGAGCTTGTTCGCGTCGGAACTGCTCGTCAACAAGGAAGTCCAAGCCGCCAATATTGATAGCATCGTTGGAGAAGCCATTGTTGACGTTTGTGTCGTAATTTATGATTGGCTGTAATGACCAGTTCGATGCTCGCTTCTGAAACCCTGAACTGCCGAATCCCTCCTGATAAGCAAGGCGGCCCGCAAGCTGCCAGACCTGTGGCTCATGAATTTCTTCGCCTAGCATCCTCAACTTCATTAGGGTTGGGGCTATTGTGAATTGATCACGGGTCCATGCGTGCGCCTCAGGCAGAGGACAGGTAACGAAGATCATTGCGAGCCGCAAAAACCAGACGTGGATTATTTTCATTGAGCAAGCGCCTGAATCAAGTAACCGGCGCAACGAGGCGCCGGTCATTATAGTTGGTTGTTCTTCTAGCGCTTAAGTATCATCTCGCCCGATACATACTCAGTGCCATAAGATGTCTCTACTTGCGCGGAGATCGACCCATCGACTATTTCCGCTTGACGTCCAGAGAAGTCACCGTAAGCCGTGCCGGAAACAGAAGCTCGTTCCCCTGCAGCACTTAGCTGTCCTGCAAGAGTTGCTGAATATTCAGCCCCTGTGATCACACCGTTTCGGATCGCAACCTCACCTGAAATTGGGGTGCCGTTCTGTGCTTGGAAGTTGTGAAGACGCCCTGAGATGGAGTCATTCGCAAAATTTGCTTGCATTTCGGCGGAGGAAAGAACTTCGCCCTCCCCATACATGGCAACGCCACGGTAAGTGGCTGTCCCTGTCTGAGGCATCTGGGAAACCGTAGTATAAGGAGCGTTTTCCCAATCTTCTAGCAGGCCCATGCCCTGTCGTTCTAGGCCGCTCCACGACGTAGGCGTACCACCGCTGCCGCCACCTCCGCCGCCACACGCACTAAGAAGGGCCACTGCAGTCATGGCGCATACAAGATACTTCATTGTTCAAACCTATCGTTAGACTAGGCGAAATGTCGCCTGCGCACTTCTACATACAAATGAGTGTTTGTTCACGGCACCGTGAATTTTCAATCAGTTTGTTGCCGGAATCACACACATGCACAGCACTCGATGCGGCAGCACGGTGGGGCATGTGTTGCCCGAAGAGCCGTGGATCGTGGCAAAGGGATACGTGACCCGTTGAGGCGCCTGTCTCCACGCCTGAACGCCAACTCTATACTGAGCAGCTGCCAAGCATGAACGGTGCCTCTGAGGGGCGTTGTTGCAGAAGTCAGGCAGTTGCCGGACGCCCCCCTTCCCCCTTTGGGCTCATACCACGCGTTCGATCTCGGCGGTGCCGAGTGCATTGAAGCGGTTCATGAGTGCAACGCGGATCTGGACTTCGGCTGTCTGTCGGTCCGGATCGCGTGAGGCGATGCGTTCCCCGAAGGCTTTCAGGCACCTCATCTTCGCCTCGATCCGGCTTCGGGCGTGATATCCGGACCAGCGTTTCCAGGCTGCCCTTCCCAGGCGCTGTGTGGCCTTGAGGATTTCGTTGCGAGCTTTGGCGGCGGGGCAGTCCTCGCGCCATTGTCGCCCATTCCTGCGGATGGGTATGACCGCTGCGCCACCGCGTTCCAGGATTGCAGCGTGGCAACGCCGAGTGTCATAGGCGCCATCGCCGGTCACGGTGTCGATCTGTTCATCGGGCGGGATCTGGTCCAGCAAATGAGGCAGAATGGGGCTGTCACCTTTGTCGCTTGAGGTGAACTCTACAGCACGGATGTCGCCGGTGGCCGTGTCCATCGCCAGATGCACCTTGCGATATTGGCGTCGGCGCTGCGCGCCATGCTTGCGCGCAAGCCATTCTCCATCGCCGAGAAACTTGATCCCCGTGCTGTCCACCAGCAGGTTCAGGGGGCCGGGCGCACGGCGGGTCGATACCTGCACCGTGATACGTTTCTGCCTGCGGCTCAGGGTTGAGAAGTCAGGCACTGGCCAATCGAGGCCGGCCATCGACAGAATGCTCGTCACCATCCCGGTCGTTTGCCGCAGCGGTAGCCCGAACAGAACTTTCACCATCAGGCAGAATTGGATCGCGGCATCGCTGAAAACCGAAGGACGACCATTGCGACCGACCTTCGGCGCGAGCCACGTCATGTCCTTGTCCAGCCAGATCAGCAGAGATCCGCGCTGCTTCAGCGCATCATTGTAGGACTTCCAGTTCGTCGTCCGGTAGCGGACAGGGGCAGGCTTAGTCATGCCAGAAGCCTAACCACATGGATTCGCCGCGGGAATCCTGATCGAGCGCGACTTCTGCAACAACGCCCCTCTGAGGGCTCGTACAGCGATCCTTTAGTTTGAACACCGGAAAGCTCAACGAAAAAATAACAAGAGCAATAATGACCCCGCTTTTTGAAGTCGATCAGCGAAACCCCTCACCCCCCTTTGGGACCCCTATCGAGTACTATGGGGAAGCCCCGCCCCAGCTTACCTAGCCTAGCGTCGCACCATAGTCCCTACCTTGGAGTTCGCGGAGAGAAGAGACCTTGAGATCGTCTCCGGTCACTCAAGGGTCTGCCAATGGGCTTGCCTCAGTGTCACTGACAGGACCGTGCTGAATTGGCTGCCATATGGATGGCTGCTGATTTTTGGCAGTATCCATAGCACAAGGTCCTAGAGTCTATTGGCAGAGAGGATGACACAATGAGCGCCATCGTTGGCTATGCGCGAACAAGCACCACTGAACAGGTTGCAGGCTTTGAGGCCCAGCTTGAGACGCTGAGCCGTGAGGGATGCACCAAGGTCTTTCAGGAACAGGTTAGCTCGGTCGGGGATCGGCCCCAGCTTAGGGCCTGTTTGGATTACCTGAGGGAAGGAGATACCTTAGTCGTCACCAAGCTCGACCGGCTGGCAAGGAACGTCGCCCACCTTGGGGAGCTTGTGGCAACCCTGACAGCTAAGGGCGTCGCTCTCCGCATCCTAGACCCTGCCATTGATACAAGCACCGCTACAGGGAAGCTGCTGCTGCACATCATGGGATCAATCGCAGAGTTCGAGCGGGCCATGATGTTGGAGCGCCAGCGGGAAGGGATCGCCAAGGCGAAGGCAGAGGGACGGTACAAGGGCCGGATACCAACGGTGACCTGCCCCTGAACTTTCATCCAGCCGCGACCGGAGCCCGGTTAGTGTTTACGCCAATTGGCGCAGGTTGAGCAATCGCCCGACGCGCGGAGCTTTCATCTCGCGCAGCGGGGCGGGCGATTGCGGCGGTCAGGGTCCGCGCGTAGTCAGCCGGGGCCTGGTAGTCCAAGGCCGAGTGCGGGCGTTCGGTGTTGTAGTCGGCAGCCCAGGCGGCGATCACGATACGGGCATGGGCCAGGTTGCGGAACATGGTCTCGTTGAGCAGCTCGTCCCGCATCCGCCCGTTGAAACTTTCCACAAATCCGTTCTGCATCGGCTTGCCCGGGGCGATGTAATGCCACTCAATGTCGCGATCGGCGGCAAAGGTTAAGATCGCGTTACTGGTCAGTTCGGTGCCGTTGTCAGAGACGATCATCCCGGGCTTTCCGCGGCGTTCGATCAGGGCGGCCAGTTCTCGCGCCACGCGCCGCCCCGAGATTGAGGTGTCCGGGATCGCCGCCAAACATTCCCGGGTCACGTCATCGACGATGTTCAGCACCCGGAATCTTCGCCCGCAATCGAACTGGTCATGGACGAAATCCAGCGACCAGCGTGCATTGGGCCGCGCCTCGACCAGGATAGGGGCCCGTGTTCCGACCGCCTTGCGCCGTGCCTTCCGCTTGCGCACCGTCAGCCCTTCTTCGCGGTAGAGCCGATAGATCCGATTGATCCCCGAGGGCTCGCCCTCGCGGCGCAGCAATACGAACAAGCGCCGGTAACCGAACCGCCGGCGCTCGTTGGCCAAGTCCCGCAACCGACCGCGTAACGCCGTATCCGGCGCGCGTCGGGATCGATAGCGGATCATCATTCGATCCGCGCCGACGATGTGACAGGCCCGCCGTTCCGAGAGGCCATGCTCGGCCCGAAGATACGCAACGGCTTCACGCTTCACGGCGGGCCCTACCACTTTTTTGCAACCAGGTCCTTCATCGCCGCCAGATCCAGCATCTGCTCGGCCAGCAGCTTCTTCAGCTTGGCGTTCTCATCCTCGAGCCCCTTCAGCCGCTTCGCCTCCGACACCGTCATGCCGCCGAACTTGGCCTTCCAGTTGTAGAAGGTGCCTTCCGACATGCCGTGCTTGCGGCACAGGTCAGCGCACTTCGCGCCTGCCTCATGCTCTGCCAGGATGCCGATGATCTGTTCGTCCGTGAATCTCGTTCGCTTCATTGTCCGTCCTCAAGTTGGGCCGGACTCTAATCGCATCTGGAGGAAAAATCCCGGGGCAGGTCAACGGCGATGCGGCAGGCCCAGGCCATCCGACAGCTTGCCTCTGAGGGTCTCACAAAGTCAGCTATCGCCCAGCGACTTGGGGTATCGGAGAGGTCCGTCTATCGGGCATTGGGGAAGGTTGCCGCCTAGAAGGGCCGCAGAGGCTCCGGGGAGATGCTTCAGGCTCTCTAAAAGCATCCGCCCGGTCCGACTACTGTGCCGTGCTCAGACAGTAACCGATAGTGTCCACTACGGATGGTGGACACTACCTCAGACTAACACTTGCGTGAGTTTAGCTCATCTGCGGCATTCGAGCTGAACTTCAACGGGGTTGGGAATAAGCTCAAGCATGGCACCGCTGCTCGCGTCTACGCCGGCACCGATGATCCCGCCAACAAGGACGTTGCCAGCCATCGCTGCGCCACCCCCACTAGCTACACGATTTGTCACTCGGACCTGCTGAGGCTTGCAGCCTTCCTTGGTCAAAAGAACGTTCAGTTCCGACTTCCGGGGAACTTTGAATGTACACGGAGTGCCGGTGCAGGTTTGACCATCGCTCATTTTGACCTGCGCACCGGAGGGAGTCGAGTTCACGACGAGCACATCATTGGTCCCGCGAGTAATGGTGGCATCCAGCCAGTAGGACTGAAGCAGCCAAAATGGTTGCAATACGAAGATTCATTTGTTTCCCTCACAAGAAAGTGAGGATGCCTTATGAGCGACTTCTCGCTTATGCAACGGAGCCCTTAGGCTCTTGCGAGTCTTGTGATCTAGGTGATGCAGAAAAAGCACACTGAAGTTGCTGAACCAAGACATGTTCGGCGCTGAATAGTGGTCATCCGATAAACGTCGATGAGGGGTTGAGCTAACTAGCTGGTATGTAAAAATATTGTTGAACTGCTTCTTTTGGGCAACACCCAACCCCGCCCATAGGATTCCGAAGGACGACTTGGAAACACGAAAGAGCCATCCTTGGCTTGCTCAGATAGTTACTAGAGCTTTCTCAAGGATGGGCTTTAACGCTGCTGCTGTTTTGGATTGATCCAATGCAGAGCCAGAGGGCTCCTTAAGGTCTCAGGGTTTGGGCCTCTGGCTTCTCCCTAGGGTAGGAGGATTATCATCCTCCGCCGGGGAGTGACTACCAAAGGTGCCTCCTTACGTCTTAGGGTTGGGCGCTTTGGCTATCTCTCAATGGTGAGGATAGCAATCCCCTTCTCTGGGACTAGCCAAAGGCCGTCGGGAGCCTGCTCAAAGTTTGCGGGTTCTCAGCTTTTGGTTATCTCTATATATGCCGGTGGCGGATTAGGCGGCGTAAGCCATTTTCTCCGTAGCTTCGTTATGACTGCCAAGGAGCTCCCGGTAGTCCCATCCTTTAGGCATGGGTGGGGGAGGCGGGTTTGGCGCCCACAAGGCAAGCTTCTGAGGATCAAAGAGTTCATGCTTGTTGAGGAACACAGATAAGCCCTTCCCATACACAGATCGGCAAATACGGTCAGCTTGCCTTCCAATGCTAGGGTAGCGTCCGAAATCTTCGTTGCTGGTCTTAAGGTATCCTCGATATTGCAATGCTCGCATCACGCCTCGGTTGCCAGCGATGGCAGCGACAATAAGGCTGGCAAGGAACAGGCCACGTTCATCTGGCTTATGATTGCGGATGTAAGAATCTGTCAGATCATGAACTCTCTCCATGTCCTCCCTGGATTCTCTAAGGTACTCGTTTGAGCGGTCCTTACGATTGAAGTACTTCCTACAATTGTCCGAGCAATATTTCTGATTGCGGCGGTGCGGAGTAAAGGTGCTTTGGCACTGCGGGCAGATAATCGGAGAGTGTCGCATTTCATTCCGAGGGACTATTTCGTTCTATATAGTCCGCTTGGCGAACACTTTCTGAGCGTAAGCGGTCAGCAGAGAAGCTGTACGAGGAGAGGTGACACAAAAAGTGTCGCAAGGTTACACAGACTTGCCAGCTTCAACGTAGTATGTTGTTATTACTTAGGTAAATTCCGCCCATAAACCAACCTGTGGTTCTCACCGTCCGCCACTTCGGTATAAAACCGGGAACGCCGATTCCCGCCGTTTTCCCTCCTTTCGTGGCTACCAGTGTCCTCAACAGGACGTTTTTGCTTCCTTTGATGTAGATCGCGTCATCCGCGACCTCGACGTGCTGGGCGAAGGCCCGGACGTGTTCCCGCCGATAGCCGCCCTTTCCAAGCCGAAGTCGGGTGCGTGCTTCGCTCGCCAATTCCCGCACGGCTGCCCCTGTTAGACGCTGGTGGGTGGAGCTTGCGAGCATAGCTTCGATCCGCGTGGCATCGGCCCGCGCCTGATCCCGAAGCGCCGTGAGGCCCGCGATGCGCTCGCCGAGGGAAGACTCGGCCGGGTCGAGCGAACCGGCTTCAATAGCGTCGTAGAGGCGCTTGAGGCGGTTGTCGGCCTCGGCCGCGCGATGGTTCAACTCGGCAATATGCTGGCCGCGCCGCTCGACGCCTTCCTGCCGGCGATCCAGAAGCGAGGCGAGAACGTCTTCGATCCGCTCGGGGTCCAGCAGCCTTTCCTCGATATGCGTCACCACCATGCGGTCGAGCTTGTCCATGGGAATCGCGCGGCCTTTGCAGCCAGTTTCGCCCTGCCGTGCCCGAATCGAGCAGGCATAGTAGCGATAGCGGCCGTTCTTCCCGGTGCGCAGCGTCATCGCGCCTCCGCAATTTCCGCAATGGCAAATGCCGGTCAGCAGGTTCGGGCCGCTGACGACGCGCGGCGGCGTCACCTTCGGATTGTTGACTTTCAAGCGGTTCTGCACGGCCTCGAATATCTCAAGGTCGATCAGCGGCGGCACCGGGACGGTGACGATTTCCTCCTCCGGCTTTACCACACCCTTGTTGGAGCGGCGATTGAAGCGATGCTCGCCGATATAGGTGCGCCGGGTCAGGACACGGTGAAGCTGGCCGATTCCCCAACGCCCGCCGTTGCGCGTGAACAGGTTGTGCTTGTTCAGATAGTTGACGATATTCTTGACGCCCATCGGGCCGGACGTGCCGTCGCCTTCCGACGCAAGGCGGAAGATCAGCCGCACGGTGTCGGCATGAAGCGGGTCGATCTCCAGCTTCTTCTTCATCTTTGCGCCGCGCTGCTCGGCATCGACAACGCGGTAGCCGATGGGTGGCAGCGAGCCGTTCCAGAAGCCTTGCCGGGCGTTCTCCTTCAAGGCCCGCATGACGTGCTTGCCGTTCTCTTTCGACTGGTATTCGTCGAACAGCGCCATGATTTGCCGCATCATGACGTGCATGGGATCGTCGCCCATCTCCTGCGTGATGGACACCAGCTTGACGCCGTTTTTGGCGAGCTTCCTGACGTTGAACTCCAGCTCGAAGTGATCGCGGAAGAACCGGCTGAACGAATGGACCACAACCACATCGAAGGGCGCGGGCTTGGACGTGCCTGCCTCGATCATCCGTTGGAACTCGGGGCGGCGGTCATTGGTGGCGGACGCGCCGGCCTCCACGAAGGTTTCGACAAGCTGATAGCCGCGCGAGGCGCAATAAGCCTCGCCCTGCTTGCGCTGGTCAGGGATCGACACGTCATGCTCGGCCTGCCGCGTCGTGGAGACGCGCAGGTAGAGCGCGGCGCGCAGCGCGACATGGGGACTTTGCATATTCATGACCGGATTCCTTCCGCCGTGCGGCGTTCTATCAGCGGCAATTCCAGCTCCACGCGGTCATGCAGCACCTTGGGGACGAGCTTCTGGCCCTCGCCGGGGTCCATGCGGATCAGGCCATAGCTCGCCATCTTCTTGAGGGTTCGGGACAGGTTAGGCTTCGCCCGTCCCGTGATCCGCGACAGTTCCTCCAGCGAACCGGGTGACTGCTCGTCGATGACGCGCAGCAACTCGCGGTTCCCGCTCGAAAGGAGCTGCGCGAAGGATTCCATGGATGTGAACCACACCTTCGGATCGTCAGGCGCGGGCTTTTCCTCGCCCTTGGCGATCCGCAACGTGCGGGCCTTCATCTCTTCGTAGCCGGCAATCCCGACTTTCAATGTGGTCATGTTACGCCTCGCTCCTTCAACACCGCGTCCACCGCCTGCCAGAAGTCGGCCAGCAACGTGGCCGCATCCTCGTAGGCGTATGGCTTCACGGTCTGGAGGCGGTGCCGATGGTCCATCGGCTCGCCGCGCCCGCCTCGGCCGACCGGATGGGCGTTGTCAAAGCCGACCAGTCGTTCGCCCGAAGGCCCGTGAAGCGTGAGCGAGTAATCGAGGCCGTGCGGCTTCTCCGGCGATGCCGGAACGCGGGTGACAACGAACTTCACCCAATGGCCGCCCTCGGGATCGACAACGAGCACCTGTCCGTCGAGGTCCAGAAGCGTGTCGAGGCTCGGGTCACGATCCTCGCTCATGGCTTAGTGTTATCATCAGAGGATAACCGTTGCAAGCCCTGATTGTCAGGATCGTCGATTGGGCCGAACAGCCGGTCGAGCACGTCACCGAAATACCGCTCGAAGATTTGCAGTTCTTCCTCGGTGATCGGCACCTTCTCGGGCCAGTCGTCGAAGACGGGCAACGACTCTACATCGACGATGCGAAGCGGCGACCTGCGGCGCTCCCGGCCGTCCGGCGTGGGTTCGTCGGCATAATCGAAAAGATCGTCGGGAAGTGTCTCGGGGACTGGCTGTCGCGGTCGCCCTTTGTGGGCGCGACGGCGCTCTGCGCACATGGAATCCTCCTTGGTTCGGTGTGGATTCCGGGGCGCTCAAGGCCCTGGAATTAAGCGAACCATGGAGGGCAGTCGGCGGCCTGTAGCGTGCCGCATTTTCGCCTACGCGCTGGCGGCACCCCTGATGCTTGACACAAAAGAGCGCTTACCAGTCCTTCAGAATTGTGCGTAATTTTGCGCTGAAGACTTCACAGAAAGAGATGCAAGCCGATGCAATTGCACCGTGGCCGCTTGATTGATCATATTCAGCTTGTCGTGCGCGACCTGCAAGCGAGCGAGAGCTTCTATACGGCGGTGATGGCCGTGCTGGGGATACCGGTTCTCAGCACGGATAAAGGCTACTTCATAGCCGATGAGCTTACAGTATCTTCCGCTGACAGTCCGACCGCTTCGGGCGAGTTGACGGGGCGGCACCATCTGGCATTTCAGGCGAAGGATCGCGAAACGGTTGATGCTTTCTACAGCGCGGCGTTGGCGCATGGTGGGCGCGACAATGGAGCACCCGGTATCCGGCCCTATCATCCGGGCTATTATGCCGCCTTCGTATTGGACCCCGATGGCAACAACATCGAAGCTGTCTACCAAGGCGAGGCAAAGCGCAACGCCTCGTCAGTCACCATCGAGTTTTAGGGCAAGTTAGCAGCAGTTCGCTATGACCGCTTTGTCCGCTAAAGCTGTCACTCAATTCGGGGGTGAGGCATCGCTCGCCGCGCCTTGGCGAAACCGCGATCCGTGGCGATGAATCGCTCCAGCATGGGCACGATCAGCCTGACGGGATCAGCGGCGGGCTGGCCGCTCTCGCGGGCCAGCACCTCGGCATAAACGACCAGATCGCGGTGAAGCGGCGCGGGCAGCTCCACTGTGACTTTGACGGGCTTGTCGTCGGGCAGCGGGCCGAGTTTCAGCTTGGTCATGGTCAACCTCCTGCCGGCTCGAATACGAGGTCGCGGGTGACGATGATCCTGACCGGGAAGCCCGGCCGGATGGCCAGCGTTGGCGCAACCTGCAACTGGCGTTGGACGATCTGCTGGCCCGCCTGATTGACGGTATCCTGCGCCCCGTCGCGGATGGCGCGGATCAGCCGGTCCTCGTCGCTGGTCGCCAGCTCCGTGCCGACTGCGAGCAGCGTGGACAGCCCTGCGGCCTTCATCAGACCCCACCAATGATAATCGACGCCATCCTCAAGGCCGGCGTAGCCGCTGGCGTCCGCGCCCGGCAGGCGCTCAAGGACGATGGAACGGCCGCCCGGCAGGATCAGGCGATTCCACACCAGCAACACGCGGCGCTGGCCGAAGGTCACGCCGTCATCGTATTGGCCGATGATGCGCGTGCCCTGCGGGATCAGGAGCAGCGAGCCGGTCGGGCTGTCATAGACGTTCTCCGTCACCTGCGCGGTGATCTGGCCGGGCAGATCGGAACGGATGCCGGTGATGAGCGCGGCCGGGATCACGGCCCCCGCCTGAAGGATGTAGGGCGATGCCGGCGGCGTGACACGATCCGGCGCGACGGTCTGCCGCTCCACGGGTCCATTGAGGAACGCCGTGTGCCGGTCCTGCGTCGCTGGCTGTCCGCCGAGGCCGAGACCGGCAAGGCCGGGCATGGCCGTCCCTGCTGGCGATCCCGTGCGCGGGCCGGACTGGAAAAACACATTGCTCAAGCGCGCGGCTTCTTCCTCGGCGCGGCGGCGTTCTTCCTCGGGATCGACGGCGGGCGTCGCCATGACGGGCGGCGCGACCGGCTGTCCCCTGTTCTGCGCGTCGAGGATCGGACGGCCGAGGTCGCCGGGCAGCGCCGGGCCGAGCACCGGCCCCGTATAGTCGCGCGGCAAGCCGGACAGGCCGTCCGCCGTGGGCCGGTTCTCGGTCGAATAGAGTTCTTCGCCTCCCGGCCCTGCATCGCGGGTCTGGAGCGCGTAGATCAGTGCGCCGCCGATGCCGAGCAAGACGACCGCGCCGACGCCTGCCAGCATCTTGCGCGACAGGCGGGTGACGCGCGGCGGTTCGGCGCGCAGCCGCATGGGCGCGGCGGTGTCGGTGATGGTGTTATCTGTCATGACGGGGAATCTCCGGTCGCGCTGGCGGGCTGTGCGGCAGCGGCCTGCGTCGGGTTGATGCGAACGATCCTGACGACCTGCTGGCGGTTGCCGCTGCCAAGGCGCAGCTCGGCCGCGCCGAACAGGCGGTCCACGATCAGGACGTTCTGGTGGACTCGGCTGTTGACGATCTGCGGTTCGCCATTCGTGCCGAGCACGAAAATCGGCGGCATTTCGCCCTGCACGATCCCGGCCGGGAAGACGACATAGACGCGCCGGCCGTCATCGAAGACGGAAACCGGCCGCCATGGTGGGCTGTCACCTGTCAGGCCGTAGCGGTAATTCCTCGCGGCCTCGGCCGGGATAATCGGTGCGGCTGGAACGGACTGGCGCTGGCCTGCTGGCGTCGCGGGATAGGCCCATGCCACGGCCGGCATGTAGAGCGATTCCCGCGCGCGCAGCTCGATCATGTAGGTGCGCCGGTCGGTGGTGACGACAAGGTTGGTGGAAATGTCCGGCCGTGTCGGCTTCACGAGGATATGGACACGGCGGTTTGCACCGCTGCCGCTCTCGGTGTCGCCGATGATCCAGCGGGCGGTGTCGCCCGCCGCAATCGGCCCCGCGCCTGTCAGGCTCTCGCCCGGCTCCAGCGCGATCGTCGTGATCTGTCCGACTGCGGCATAGACCTGATAGAGTGCGCCTTCGGACCACGGATAAATCTGGATCGCGTTGTAGTAGCCTTCCCTGCGCGGTTCGACGCGGGCGGCTGCATTGGCGTTCTCGACGCGGCCGGCCGGCGTGCCTGCGGCGGTTCCGCCACGCGCCACGGTCCATGCCGGGGGCACATGCAAAGGCCGGGGCGTGTTGTCGGTTGCTATCGCCTGCACGGTCGGCAGCGGCGGCACGCTGGTATCGTAGCTGAATTGCGGCGTCCGGTTGGTCGCGCAGCCTGCGAGCATGGTGGCCGAAAGCAGCATAGCCGCGATTGTCGGGGTGCGGGTGATCGTCCTCATTGGCTCATCTCCCGCGACCACGAAATTGCATTGACGTAGATTCCAAGCGGATTGGCGCGCAGACGCTCGGCGTCGCGCGGCGGCTGGATCACGATGGTGAGGATGGCCGTCCATCGTTCCGTGCTGGAAAGCTGGCCGTTCTCGAAATGGCGTTCGGTCCACGCGACGCGGAAGCTGTTGGGGGACGCCCGGATGACGCTCGACACCTCGACGGCGACTTGCTGGCGGCCGACCTTGGCGAAAGGATCGTTCGCCCTCGCGTAATCGTTCAATGCTGCCGCGCCGCGATCCGTGGTCCATTCATAGGCCCGAAGCCAGTTCTGGCGGACGATGATGGCGTCGGCCGGGATCGCGCGCACCTGCTCGATGAACCGGCCGAGATGGAAAGCAATCTGCGGATCGGTCGGCCGATAGTCGGCGTTGGCAGGCGCGACGGTCTGCGCCTGACCGAGATTGTCCACCTGCACGACCCAAGGCACCACGGTCCCGCGTGCGGACTGCCAGACCAGCGCCGAGGCGAAGCCCGCCGAAAGGATCAGGGAACCGAAGGCCATCAGCCGCCAGTTCCTCGCCTGCACGCGGGCCGAGCCGATACGCTCGTCCCATGCCTGCGCGGCCTTCTGATAAGGCGTCTCGGGTTCCGGCGATTTGCCGTAATGGGTTGCTGGTCGTTTGAAGATGCTCATGAGCGGTCACTTTCGGAAAGGTTGATGGAGGAACCGGAGCCGTGGCTGTCGCCGGAGCGCACCGCATGGGCGGCCATCGTCGTGCCGTGGTTCATGGCCTGCGAGCGCCGCATCTGTTGCGCCCACGCGGGAGGGGTGCCGGCCGATGCGGATGATGCGGCCGGGGCGGCGCTCCCGCCGCCGACCGTGCCCATGGTGGAACTGCCGCCCGTCGCGCCAAATCCGGCCTTCGCGCCAGCCGAGAAGCTGGATTTGACGGATTCGGTGGCTTTCGAGACGGCACGCTTCAAGGGGGAGACGGCGGCCGAGCCTGCGGCGCGTGCGACACCGCCAAGGCCGGAAGCGACACCAGCCGCGCCGGACTGGCCGAGCGAGCCGACGCTGTAGGCTGCGGTTGTCGCGCCTGCGGTGGCCGCACCGCCCCGGACGGCCGCGGCCCCGCCGGACAAGGCAGCAGCGCCGCCCTTGGCGGCGAGCATGGTTGCACCGCCTGCGGCGACGGCTGCACCGCCGACGGCAAGGCCGGTTCCCACGGCCGCGCCTGCGCCGAGCTGCGGGCCGCCCGAGACGATGCCATTAGCGATGCCGGGGCCGAATATACCGAGGCCGAGCAGCGACAGCGCGGCAAGCACGATTGCCATGGCCTCGTCGATAGTCGGGGTCGCCCCGCCGAAACCGGCCGTGAACTGGCTGAACAGGGTCGAGCCGATGCCGATGATGACGGCGAGCACCAGAACCTTGATGCCGGAGGACACCACGTTGCCAAGCACGCGCTCGGCCATGAACGCGGTCTTGCCGAACAGGCCGAAGGGGATGAGGACGAAGCCGGCAAGCGTGGTCAGCTTGAACTCGATCAGGGTGACGAAAAGCTGGATGGCGAGGATGAAGAAGGCCAGCACGACCAACGCCCATGCGAACAGCAGGCACGCGATCTGGATGAAGTTTTCGAAGAAGGCGATCCACCCCATCAGGTCGGAAATGGATTCGAGCAGCGGGCGGCCGGCATCGAGGCCGGTCTGCGCCACCCGGCCCGGCCGCATCAGGTCGGTGACGGAAAAGCCGGTGCCCGACGCCATGAGGCCAAGGCCGGCGAAGCTGTCAAAGACGATCCGGGCGAGGTTGTTCCAATTGCTGATGATGTAGGCGAAGACGCCGACAAACAGGGTCTTTTTCATCAGCCGCGCGATAATGTCGTCATCCGCGCCCCATGCCCAAAAGAGCGCGGCGAGCGTCACGTCGATGACAATGAGCGTCGTGGCGATGAAGGCGACCTCGCCGCTGAGCAGGCCGAAACCGCTGTCGATGTAGGACGTGAATACGCCGAGGAAATTGTCGATGACGCCCGTGTTGCCCATGGTCAGCGCGCCTCGCTGCGATCACGGCCGAGGAAGCGGTCGCGGGATTCGGCCCATGCGGCGAGGCAGCCGGCATCGCTGGCGGCAGCCTCGCCGAGCTGCTGGCAGCGGCGCAGAGTTTCGCGTAACGGGTCGGCCGGGGGCTGGAAGGCCGGCGCAGGGGGCGGCGCGGAAGGTTCGTCCTTCCGCGCCATGTCGATTGCGGTCACTGTCAAGGCAATCGCGACGAACACCACGGCCCCGAGCCGGGCCAGCATCTTGCCGTCCATGGCGAGCCTCCCGGTTAGTTGTTGCCGTTGAACATCTGCGCGTTGCCCGGCTGGTAGCCGCTGCCCGGCGTCAGGAAGCGGCGGCGCTGCTCGCGGCCCTGTTCGGCGGCGGCGGCGCGTTCCGCTTCGGTCAGCGCGTCGGCTCGGCCGTTCGCCGAGATGACCGCGATCAGGTCGGAAAGCTGCTGCGATTGGAGAGCAAGGAGCTGGTTGCCGGCCTGCGTGGCTTGCAGCGCCCCGGTCGCGCCTTGGCTCTGGCCGACAAGCGCGGCCATCTCGGCGCGGTTGCTGTCGATATTGCCGACGACGCCCGCCTGCACGCGCATAGCGTCCTGCAAGCCGCCAACCGTATTTTCCCAACGGCCGCGCGCGTCGGCGACAAGCTGGGCGTCGGTCGCCGAAAGCGAGACATTGCCGTATTGGCTCTGGAACGCTTGGTCGATCTGGCCGACCTCGAACGCGAGATTTTGGGCCTGCCCGAGAAGCTGCTGCGTGCGCTGGACATTCTGCTGGAGCTGCTGGAGCGAGGAATGCGGCAGGCTCGCCAGATTGCGGGCCTGATTGATGAGCATCTGCGCCTCGTTCTGGAGGCTCTGAATCTGGTTGTTGATCTGCTCAAGCGTTCGCGCGGCCGTGAGCACGTTTTGCGCGTAGTTCGACGGGTCATAGACGATGCGGCCGAAGCCGAATTGCGCATGGGCCGGGCTTGCCAGCATGGGCGAAAGCGCGACGGGCACGGCGAGCGCCAGCGCGAGGGCCGAGGCCCCGATGATCCTGGACCAGGTCATGGAAGAATCTCCTGTGTGGGGTGGGTATCGAGCCGGGCCGGCGCGGCGGCTTCCGGTCGGTCGGCAAGATTGGTGAGGTTGGGGATCAGGTCGGCCGCCCAATCGACGCCGCGCTCACGCAACCATGCGGCTAGGAAGCCTTCGCGGCCGTGTTCGGCATGGATGCGCGCGATTTCGGTCTGGTCGGATTTGGCGGATGCGGCGCAGAGCGCGAGGCCGACTTCGGACAGGCCAAGCTCGAACAGGCGGTTGCCCCTGCGGCTTTGGCAGTAATAGTCGCGCTTGGGCGTGGCCCGTGCGAGGATTTCGATCTGCCGGTCATTGAGGCCGAAGCGCCGATAAATGGCCGTAATCTGCGGCTCGATGGCACGCTCGTTCGGCAGCAGGAGCCGCGTCGGGCAGCTTTCGATGATGGCGGGTGCGATGTTGCTGCCGTCGATGTCGGACAGGCTTTGCGTGGCGAAGATCACGCTGGCGTTCTTCTTGCGCAGCGTTTTCAGCCATTCGCGGAGCTGGCCGGCGAACCCCTCGTCGTCCAGCGCAAGCCAGCCCTCATCGATGATGAGCAGCGTCGGCCGCCCGTCGAGCCGGTCGCCGATGCGATGGAACAGATAGGCAAGCACGGCCGGGGCTGCGCCGGTCCCGACCAGCCCCTCGATCTCGAACGCCTGCACGTCCGCCGATCCCAAATGCTCTGTCTCTGCGTCGAGCAGCCGGCCATAGGCCCCGCCGACGCAGAACGGCCGCAACGCCTGTTTCAGATCGTTGGATTGCAGCAGCACCGCAAGGCCGGTGATCGTGCGTTCCTCGGCGGGTGCTGACGCCAGCGATGTCAGCGCCGTCCAGATATGTTCCTTCACCTCTGGCGTGATCGCCAGCCCCTCGCGCATGAGGATGGCGGCAATCCAGTCCGCCGCCCATGCGCGTTCATAGGTGTCGTGGATGCGGGCAAGCGGCTGGAGCGAAACGGACGCCTCGGCCCCATCGGTCAACCCACCGCCGAGGTCGTGCCAGTCGCCGCCCATGGCGAGCGACGCGGCACGGATCGAAGCGCCGAAGTCGAAGGCGAAGACTTGGCTGGCCGCATAGCGACGGAACTGGAGCGCCATGAGGGCGAGCAGCACGCTCTTGCCCGCGCCCGTGGGGCCGACGACAAGGGTGTGGCCTACGTCGCCGACATGCAAAGACAACCGGAACGGGGTTGAGCCTTCGGTCTTTCCAAAGAGCAAAGGGGGTGCACCGAAATGCTCGTCCCGTTCCGGCCCCGCCCACACCGCTGAAAGCGGGATCATGTGGGCGAGATTCAAAGTGCTGATGGGCGGCTGACGGACATTCGCGTAGGCGTGTCCGGGTAGCGAGCCGAGCCATGCGTCAACCGCGTTGACGCTCTCGGGCATGGCGGTGAAGTCGCGGCCCTGAACGATCTTCTCGACCAGGCGCAGCTTCTCATTGGCAAGGCGCGAGTCGGCATCCCAAACGGTGACGGTCGCCGTGACGTAAGCCATGCCCGCCACGTCCGCCCCAAGCTCCTGCAACGCCATGTCGGCGTCGAGCGCCTTGTTGGCGGCGTCGGTGTCCACAAGGGCGGACGCCTCGTTCGTCATCACCTCTTTCAGAATCGCGGCGACGCTCTTGCGCTTGGCGAACCATTGGCGACGGATGCGGGTCAGCAGCCGGGTCGCATCGGTCTTGTCGAGCAGGATCGCGCGCGTGCTCCACCTGTAGGGGAACGGCAGCCGGTTCATTTCGTCCAGCAGGCCCGGCGTCGTCGCGGTCGGGAATCCCACGATGGTCAGGACGCGCAGATGCGCGTCGCCAAGGCGCGGCTCCAGCCCGCCGGTCAACGGCTGGTCGGCGAGCAGCGCGTCGAGGTGCATGGGCACCTCGGGCACGCGCACGCGATGGCGGTTGGTCGAGATGGTGGAATGGAGATAGGTCAGCGTCGCGCCGTCATCCATCCAACGGCACTCGGGCATGAAGCCTTCGAGCAAGGCCAGCACGCGGTCGGTGCGGTCTATGAAGCCGCGCAGTAGCTCCCACGGGTCCACGCCGGTTTTCCCGCGGCCCTCGTAGAGCCATGCCTCAGTGCGCGCGGCCTCATCGGCAGGCGGGAGCCAAAGGAAAGTCAGGTAATATTGGGACTCGAAGTGAGCGTCTTGTTCCTCAAACTGTGCTTTCCGCTCGGCATCGACGAGTGCGGATGCAGGATCGGGGAATTTGCTTTCCGGGTATTGCGGAGCCGCAAGCCGAACGGCTTCGACGAAGATGCTCCAGCCGGAGCCGAGGCGGCGCACGGCGTTGTTGATCCGGCCGGCAACGGCGACCAGCTCGGCGGCGACGGCGGAATCCAGATCGGGACCGCGAAACTTCGCCGTCCTCTGAAAGCTGCCGTCCTTGTTCAGGACGACGCCGGAGCCGACCAATGCGGCCCATGGCAGATAATCGGCGAGCCGGGTGGCGGTGCGGCGATATTCGGAAAGGTTCATCATGACCGCGCCCTCACACCGCCAGATGGCCGGGGATGCGCAGATGCCTTCGCCCGACCTCGACAAAGAGGGGATCGCGTTTCGCTGCCCATACGGCAGCGAAATGGCCGATGGCCCAGATGGCGAGGCCGACCAGCCAGAGGCGCAGGCCGAGGCCCACGGCCCCGGCCAGCGTTCCGTTCAGAATCGCGATGGAGCGCGGTGCGCCGCCGAGCAGGATATGCTCGGTCAGCGCGCGGTGGACCGGGATTGAAAATCCCGGCACCGTGTCGAGTTGTTCAAGGCCGCCCGCCATCAGATGAGCGCCCCGCCGCCGAACGAGAAGAACGACAGGAAGAAGCTCGATGCTGCGAACGCGATGGACAGGCCGAACACGATCTGGACCAGCTTGCGGAAGCCGCCGCCCGTATCGCCGAACGCGAGGGTCAGGCCGGTCACGATGATGATGATGACGGCAATAATCTTGGCGACCGGTCCCTCGATGGACTGGAGGATTTGCTGCAAGGGCTGTTCCCATGGCATCGACGAACCGGACGCATGGGCGGCCGGGGCGAGCATGAGGCTGATGGCAAGGGTGGATGCGGCGGTCGCGGCGAAGCGATAGCCACGCGTGAGCGTGCGGATCATGAAGATTCTCCTGTGCTGGTGGGGATTGCCGAAGGGATGGGATGCGTGATGCGGTAGTCGCCGTCCGGCCCTAGCCCCTCGACGCGAGCAAGCTCGGCCAGCCGGCGCGCGGAACCGCGCCCGGAAAGGACGGCAACAAGGTCGATGGTCTCCGCGATCAGGGCGCGCGGGACGGTGACGACAGCCTCCTGGATGAGCTGTTCAAGGCGACGCAGCGCGCCGATGCCGGTGCCTGCATGGATGGTGCCGATGCCGCCGGGGTGTCCCGTTCCCCACGCTTTCAGAAGATCGAGGGCTTCCGATCCGCGCACCTCGCCGATGGGGATGCGATCCGGGCGCAGGCGCAGCGACGAGCGGACGAGATCCGATAGCGTGGCGACGCCATCCTTGGTGCGCATGGCGACAAGGTTGGGCGCGGCGCATTGCAGCTCGTGCGTGTCCTCGATGATGACGACGCGATCCTGCGTCTTCGCCACCTCGGCGAGCAGCGCGTTGGTCAGGGTGGTCTTGCCGGTGCTGGTGCCGCCCGCCACGAGGATGTTTGCTCGGGAAGAAACGGCCGCGCGTAGCGTCGCGGCCTGATCGGCGGACATGATCCCCGCCGCCACATAGTCGTCGAGGCTGAACACGGCGACGGCGGGCTTGCGGATTGCGAAGGTCGGGGCGGCGACCACGGGCGGCAGCAGGCCCTCGAATCTTTCGCCAGACTCCGGCAACTCGGCCGAGACGCGCGGGCTGCGGGCATGAACCTCCGCGCCGACATGATGCGCGACCAGCCGAACGATGCGTTCGCCATCGGCGGCGGACAGGCGCTCGCCCGTATCGGACAGCCCTTCGGACAGGCGGTCGATCCACAACCGCCCGTCCGGGTTCAACATCACTTCGACCACGGCCGGGTCTTCGAGCAGCCGGGCAATGGCGGGGCCTAGCGCGGTGCGCAACATGCGCGCGCCGCGCGCAATGGCTTCCGGTCTTTGGTGGTTGGTGGTCATGTCGGCCCCGTTTCTTCATGGGGCGCGACAGTCGGTCCCCGGATCGGGGTCGATTAAGAAAGCCCGGAATTGGGCCGGTTCAACAAGTATCTAGCTGCGTGCGGTGATCGGCGGCTATCGGCGGCAAATAGGACGGGTGCTTTGTCCGACCGTCTACCCGATCAGCAATTCCCCCGACGAATCGAGCCCGCACAACCGGTTAGGCGGAAAGCTCATTTGCGTCACGGATAACCAATGAACGGCTTCTGATGGCTGAATTGCCCGTTCTCCAAAGTATCGAGGATGAAAGTCGCCACCTCGGCACGGCTAATCGAACGCAGTTGCAAACCGGGCGGAATATCGGTGACGATCTGCAACGGTCCATCGCCAGTATGGGCCGTAAAGGGCGCAGGTCGTATAATGGTCCAGTCCAACCCGGAGCGCTCGATCAGCGCCTCCTGCCGATCCTTGTCCGCATAGCGGTTGCGCGTGAACAGCGGAAAGATGACGCGATTGTAGAACCACCCTCCATGTCCCCGCGTGTCGCCGGAGCCTATGCCGGTGATCGCCACCAGCCGTTTCACCTTCGCGGCCTGCATAGCGGCAACCAGTGCCCGTGTGGTGTCGGAGAACAATGTCGTCCTGCCGATACTGTCAACGCCGATGCAAAGTATCGCGGCATCACGCTCATGGAGATTACGGCGGAGAAACGCCTCGTCGGTCGGCGAACCGACAACCACCTTGACTGACGGAGTTTCCGTGATTTTCCCCACCGTACGCGTCTGCGCCGTAATCTGGTGGCCGCGCGCGGCCGCTTCGGCCAGCAGTTTAGAGCCGACTCCGCCTGATGCTCCGAGCACGAACAAGCGCATTGCCCCTCCGATTCTTCAGGATGAAACCTGCTTGGATTCCTTCTTCCACCTACGCAGGCGACCCCGCGCATTGTCGTATGGCGAGGACGTGTTGAACTGGATCATCCGTCCCATCGTCCATTTCTCATACCATGGACGTCCGTAAAGTTCGTCGTTGCTGCGCGCCTCGATAAGCGAGACGATACGATCCTTGGCCACCTCCAGACGCTCGACAAGCTGCGGATAGGGAACTGCCTCGTAGTCGTGATAGAATTTCTGCGCGAGCCGGCCCAATTCGTTCCATTTGAAGCCTGTTTCGGGGAAGTCGATAGGTTGGCCAGCCGCATCTCGGTCCAGCCATTTCAGCACCAGCTCGTTCCAGCCGACAAGATAGGCGACCAGATCGGCAACGCTCATCATCGTGCCCTTGGCGTGACCTTCAAGGCTCCTGCTTCGGACCATGTTGTCCGGAATGTCAGCAAGCTCCCTGCGCAACTTGTCGAAGTTGGTGTTGATCGCTTTTAGAAGTTCGTCGGTGTTTTGCGGAACGGCCATTCAGTCACCGCGAATAGAATACAAGGCAGGTCAAGAAGACGGATCGGGATTCGTCTCGTCTTCTATGGTTGCATCTATATCTCGCGACAGCTCCTTGAGGAAGCTGTCGCCGCTCGCCAGACGCCGGCCGAGATTCTGCATGAAACCCTCAAACCGCTCTGCGCCTTTGGCGCGGGCAGCGGACTGCGCGGCTCCCGTGAGCGGTGGGGTGATGGTCATCCAGAAATGGATGAACTGCGCGACCGTCTCGCCGAGGACGGCGAGATCTAGGTCGAGCGTGTCGATCTGGCGGCCGAGCTTGTCCAAGCGGCGAGACATGGCGGCTTCAAGCTGATCGTCGGCATCGCCGGACAGGTAGGACATGACCGCCGCCTCCACGATGGCGGATTTCGAGACATTGCGGCGCAGCGCCACCGAGCGGCGCAGCGCCATTGCCTCGATCTGCGGAATGAGCGTGGGGTCGAAATAGAGATTCAGGCGGGTTCTGGTTGCCATGGGCGTATCCTTAAAGTTCGATTCCATCATCGGGGTTCATCGCCACCTGCCGCGCCACCATTCTCATGCGCTGGCGCATGGCGCGGGCCTTGGCCGCGTCAACGTCCGGCTCGTCGTCCAGAAACTCGAACTCCTGTTCGGGCGACGGCGGCGGAGGGATGATTTCCTCTTGGCTTGGCAATTCCGGCTCGCGGCGGATGCCGGCATTGGCCGGATCGCCCTCGGCCCCGTCTGCGGCGACCGTCGCGGAACGGCTTTCCTCCGCGACCACGCGGCCGGACCAATCATCGGCGGATCGGCTGGGCGCCAGCGGAGCGGCGACTAGATCGGGCGGGGTCAGAATGCGCTCCTGAAACCGCGCGTCCTCGAAATAGCGGGCCTTGGTCGCGCGGATAGGCGGCGTGCCCGCGACCATGACGATTTCATCGGTCGGCGGAAGCTGCATGATTTCGCCGGGCGTCATCAATGGCCGGGCCGTCTCCTGCCGCGATACCATGAGATGCCCTAACCACGGCGCAAGGCGATGGCCGGCATAGTTGGTGGAATCGCGCAGCTCGGTCGCGGTGCCGAGCGCGTCGCTCACCCGCTTGGCGGTGCGCTCGTCGTTGGTGGCGAAGCTGACGCGCACATGGCAGTTGTCGAGAATGGCGTTGTTCGGCCCATAGGCGCGCTCGATCTGGTTGAGGCTCTGCGCGATCAGGAAGCCTTTGATTCCGTAGCCCGCCATGAAGGCCAAGGCGGACTCGAAAAAATCCAATCTGCCGAGCGCCGGAAACTCGTCCAGCATCAACAACAAGCGATGGCGCGTGCCGGAGGTGGTCAATTCCTCCGTCAACCGCCTGCCGATCTGGTTGAGGATCAGGCGGATGAGCGGCTTGGTGCGGTTTATGTCGGACGGTGGCACGACCAGATAGAGCGTGACCGGCAGCCGGCCGCCGACCAGATCGGCAATGCGCCAGTCGCATCGTGCCGTCACCCTCGCCACCACGGGATCGCGATAGAGGCCAAGAAACGACATGGCGGTGGACAACACGCCCGACCGTTCGTTCTCGGATTTGTTCAACAGCTCGCGAGCCGACGATGCGATGACGGGATGAACGCCGGCCTCGCCGAGATGCGGCGTGTCCATCATGGCGCGCAAGGTCGCCTCGACCGGGCGGCGCGGATCGGACAGGAAGTTGGCGACGCCCGCCAGAGTCTTGTCCTTCTCCGCATAGAGAACATGCAGGATCGCGCCGACCAGCAGGCTATGGCTGGTCTTTTCCCAATGGTTGCGCTTGTCCAAGCTCCCTTCGGGATCGACCAGAATATCCGCGATGTTCTGCACGTCGCGGACTTCCCATTCGCCTTGCCGGACCTCCAGCAACGGGTTGTAGGCCGACGACTTCGCATTGGTCGGATCGAACAGCAGGACGCGGCCATGCTTTGCTCGAAAGCCCGCTGTCAGCGTCCAGTTCTCGCCTTTTATGTCGTGGACGATGGCGGATGCGGGCCATGTCAATAGCGTCGGCACCACCAGTCCGACGCCCTTGCCGCTGCGCGTCGGGGCGAAGCATAGGACATGCTCGGGGCCGTCATGGCGCAGATAGTCCCTGTCGTATCGGCCAAGCACCACGCCATCGGGACCGAGCAATCCGGCGCTGCGGATTTCCCGATCCTCGACCCATCGCGCCGATCCGTATGTGGCGACGTTGCGTGCTTCCCGCGCCCGGATGATCGACATGAGGATGGCGGCCACGATCGCTAGGAAGCCACCTGATACCGCGATTATGCCGCCCTCGACGAAGATAGCGGGTGCATAGGCGTCGAAGGAGAACCACCACCAGAAGAACGCGGGCGGATAATAGACGGGCCAGCTCGCCAGCTCGAACCATGGCGCTCCAAGCTGCGGCTGAAAGCCGAGGCGGAAGGCAACCCATTGCGTCGCCGCCCACGTCATCACCAGAACGATGGTGAAGACGACAGCGATTTGACCCCAAAGGATTCGGCCTCCGCGCATACGGGCTCCAGTCGGCAAAAGAGACGGAGCCGATCAGAGATAGGCAAAGTTGGGATGGGCAACAGGAAAGAGGATGCGGGAGGGCTGCCGGATACTATCGGCGGCAAATAGGACGGATCGCCTTCACCGTTATCGTGCCGTCCGAGTGCCACCGCGCAACCGATTGGGCGAAACGCTTTCACGGTTCATTTTGCCTGTGAGGTCGAGCAGGTTTTGCAGTGCGGCGCTGCGGTTGAACGGCGACCAGACGGCGGTAAAAACAACCGGCTCTGGCTCGTCGGCGAAGGGCAGAAAGACGATGCCGGTTGTCGGTAGCAGCGCCGAGGCCGCGCCGACGATGGTGATGCCGAAACCCTGTCCAACCATGGACAGCAGCGTGCCGCGCCCCACTTCGAAGCGCAGGATTGACGGCGGAGGCCAGCGTCCGGCGAAGCGCAGCACAATATGGTCATGAACCTGTGGGCCAGTGCCGCCATGGCGGACGAGAAAGGTCTCGCCCACCAGATCGGCCCATGTGATTGCCGATTGCCCGGCAAGGCGATGCTGTTCCGGCAGCACGACCATTAAGGGTTCGGTCCAGATCGGGCGGGTATGGCAGTCGGGCGATTCAAGCTTGCCCGCGACGAACACCACATCCAGCCGGTCGGCGCGAAGCTGGATGACCGCATCGCGGGCCGTGCCTTCGGTCATCTCGACCTCGATGCCGGGATGGGTTTTGCGATACTGCGCGATAAGCTCGGCGGGGAAGCTGCCCGGTATCAGGGCGTGGATGCCAATGCGCAGGCGTCCCCATTTGCCGGCCGCCGTCATGCTTGCGGTCTTCACCGCATGGTCAAGCTGATCGACGCCGGCAGCTATCCGCTCGACGAAGTGGCGTCCGGCCTCAGTCAGTCGCACGCCCCGCGCATGACGCTCGAACAGGAGGACGCCAAGGTCTTCCTCCAGCGTCTTCACACGCGCGCTGACGCTGGATTGCGCCACGCCGAGCGCATTGGCGGCGTGACGGAAGTTGAGATATTCGGCGACGGCCAACGTCTGGATCAGCGACGCGAGGGGAATGCGACCGCCGAGGATTTGCGACGATCTATCCAGTTGCGCATATTTCAGATGCCGCCGTCGCATGGTGGCAGGCTACTTTCTCGTTGCCACGCCAGCGGCGAAGATGCCCAACAGGGTAAGAAGCGCGATGCCGAGCGTAACATAGCGAGCTGAATCCACCGCAGATTCCCCGCCTGCCGCCATCAGCGTGCCGGCGAGCGCAGAGGTGATCGAGAAAGCAATAAGTTGTGTGATGGTGATCGCAGCGGCAGCCTTACCCCCTTCGGCGGGGTCGTGGGTACTGCTCATCGCGGCCACACCGAGCAGCGGCCATGCCAGTCCGATGCCGATGCCAGCGAAAGCGAGGACGGCCGCCCAAATCAGCACCATCGCAATATCGGCACCGGAGACCTGTAGAAGCCCATAAGCGATCAGCCCGGCCGTCAGCAGCAATGGGCCGACGCGGATAGCCCGGCGGCGGCCGCTCTCACTCTTGACCGACACCACGAAAAGCTGAGCGATGACCCACGCCAACGAGAGAACCGCGCCGAGAAATCCTGCGATCAGCGGGGAGAGGCCCGCCAATTGTTGGCTAAACAGCGGAATGAAGTTCTCCACCATCACGCCCGCGCTGAGCGCAGCGACGGTGAGATAAACCCATTTCAGAGAGTTGCCGCGCCGATAGGTGATATGCGGAAGGATGGTCTCTTTTGCCCGCCGCTCCACGACGACGAACAGCCAGAGCAGCACTAAACCGATCCCGACCATTGCCAGCGTCGGCCAGCCTATCGGCACGATGGCGCTGAGACTGATAGCGATGGTGGCAAGGACAAGCGGAATGAGAGAGCCAACGGGAACAGGCGAACGATGCCCCGAGCCGGCCATACGGCCGAACGCGCGCTGCGCGATGATTCCAAACAGCAGCGAAACCACCGCCAGCACACCGTAGGACCAGCGCCAGAGTCCGAGTTCCGCGAACACACCGCCAAGGGCCGGCCCGAACAGCGTTCCCAAGCCCCACATGGCTGACACGACGCCGGTTGCCCGCGCCCAATGGCGTTCGGGGAGTGCGGCACGGATCACCGCGTAGCCAAGCCCTGCCAACAAACCGCCGCCCAGTCCTTGCACGACACGACCGACGATCAGCAGTTCCATCGTTGGGCTGGCGGCATTGGCCGCTGCGCCGAGCCCGAAGACGACGAACGCCGTAACATAGGCAAGCGCCGGCCCCTTCCAGTCGAGGATACGGCTGACAAACAGTGAGGCTACGATTGCCGAGATAACGAACGCAGTCGTCACCCAGGCATAATATTGCTGCCCGCCAATATCCGCGACGATGGAGGGCATCAGTGCGGCGGTGAAATAGAGGTTCATGGCATAGAGCAGCACGCCGCTAGCCATGACCAGAACAATGGCGAGGTGGCGGCCGGACAGAAGATCGGACCATCCGTCCAGATGCGCCGCAGGCGCATTTGCGGGATCGGCCGAACCGGCCGGAGTTGGTGAGCTATTCATCGGGGATTCTCCGAAAGGGGAAGGTTCAGTCGGCTGCGCGCCGGACGGCCAAGGACAGGCCCAGCGCGACCAGCGAGACGAGCAGGACAATGCTGGGAGCGACTGTATGGCCGTAATCGGCGTTCAGCAGTGTCGTGAGGGAAGCAGCGGCCATCACCATCGCGCCAAGGCCGGCTCCATAGGGCCGCGAGCCAGCGCGGATCAGCAACAGCCCAGCGGCCAGTTCGAGAATGGCGGTGATGTAGTGGAACCAGTCGGGGTAACCCCAAGCCACATAGGCCGCCGCATTTTCCTCTGAGATGAAGATGTTGCCGTAAGCGCCGAAGAGAAAGAAAGCCGCCAGTAGCCAAGCCAGGCTGGTCGCTATGATCGGAAGGGGTCTGTTCATGTGGCCTCGCACCTTGGAAATCGGACCGGCTGACGCAGCATAGGACTGGACCCACCAGCCGTTCCGACATAGATTGAATGCTCACTCTAGTTATGATCGGCGTGCGGTCAAGCTATATTAGAGCGATCATTCTATGTTTATGGAGGCCCCATGGTCCGCAAGCGCGTTCCCGAGCAGCATGAAGGCAGACGGCAGGAGATTCTCGCAGCGGCACATCGATGCTTCCTGCGCCATGGTCTGCAAGGCGCGTCGATTTCGATGATCTGCAAAGAGGCGGCGATGAGCCCAGGCCACCTCTATCACTACTTCCCTAGCAAGGACGCTATCATTGAGCAGATGGCGGATGAATACCTTGCCAGCCTCCACAGCCATTTCAGCGGGCACCCCGAAGGCGAACAGACGGCGACTGTTCTGCTATCGGAATTGTGGAGCATGAAGGGGTGGGACGATCTCGGTCATTGCCGCATTCTGTTCGAGCTGTTGGCAGAAGCGGGACGCAACGAAAGAATCAGAGCCATCCTCAAAGAGAACACCGATGGTGTTCGAACATTGCTGACAGAAGCGCTGACAGCCGGCCAGGCACGTGGCGAAGTCGATTCCGCTCTTGATCCGAAGCACACGAGCGCGGTTTTGGTGGCGGTCCTTGATGCCGCGCCGATGCTGCCATTGATGACAGCGGACCTTAACTTCGAGGAGAGCCGAAAACTGATCACGACCATGGTCGGCCGATTTCTGAAGCCTCAACAATGAGGCGGATCATGAAAATGGAGGATGGCGGCCGGTCGAAGCATTGGTGCCAGTCGCGCCGAAAACTTCCCGTTGATGTGGCGGATCGCGTCAAGTCATGACAGATGTTTCACAGCTAACCTCGCCCGACTTGTCCGGGTTGCAAGCATTTCTGGCGCTGTGTCTCTATACAGCCGTAACATCGGTCACGCCCGGACCGAACAACATGATGGTGCTGGCATCCGGTGTTAATTTCGGCATTCGGCGGACATTGCCACATATTGCGGGCATCAGCATTGGTTTCGCCGCGATGGTCGTCATCATCGGGATGGGCCTTGGAGTGATTTTCGAGGCGTATCCCATGCTCAACATCGTCCTGCGGTGGGTAGGCGGCGCCTATCTTCTGTATCTGGCATGGAAGATCGCCGGGGCCGCAGCACCGGAGGATGCAGAAAGATCGGCTGCCAGACCCTTGGGCTTCATTGGCGCTGCTGCGTTCCAATGGGTCAACCCCAAGGCATGGGTCATGGCGCTCGGTGCCGTCGCCACTTATCTTCCGGGTTCCCCCTCGCTGTCGTCCGTGGCCGCAGCTGCGCTGCTGATGGCAGTGATCAACGCGCCCTGCGTCGGTATTTGGGCTGCGTTCGGCGTGGGCCTCCGCCGGCTTTTTACGGAGCCTGCGAAGCTGCGCGCCTTCAATCTTACCATGGCAACGCTGCTGGTTGTCTCACTCTATCCGATCTTCGTGGCATAGATGAAAAATGCTGAACACATGATCGTCGTAACCGGTGGTCCCGGTTCCGGCAAAAGCAGTCTGATCGATGCCATGGCACTGCGCGGCTTCCGCACCATGCCCGAGGCCGGCAGGGCGATCATTCGAGACCAGATCAAGATCGGCGGTAAAGCTTTGCCTTGGGCGGATCGCGCACTCTTCGCCGAACTCATGTTGGGCTGGGAACTGCGTTCCTATCAGGACGCTCTTCAAAGTGATGAGCCTGTCCTTATGGATCGTGGAATACCGGATGTTGTTGGTTATCTCACACTCTGCGGCCTACCTGTGCCTGCTCATTTCGAAGCGGCGGCCAAAACCTACCCTTACAATAAGCGGGTTTTCCTTGCCCCGTATTGGGACGCCATCTTCACGCAGGACACTGAGCGCAAACAGGACAGGCAAGAGGCCGAGGCGACCGCCAAGGTTATGGCTGAGACTTATAGGAGGATTGGATATAAGATAGTCGAGCTGCCGCTGGTGGGAATTGAGCAGCGCGCCGACTTTGTTATCGACAGTCTGCGAACCTTGGGAACGTGACGTTGCGTTACGCCAGTTGCTTGAATTTACAAATTTGGCAAAGATAATGGCACGGATGCGCCGTCACTTATCCGGCTCTCGCTTCCTCGTTACAGCGAAATCCCCCTCTGCCTTCCCAACTGCCACGATACCGATCCGCCCTGCACGACGCCGATGACCTCGCGACCGAGTTGGCGGTCGATGACGGGCCGCCATGGGACAAGGGTAAACTCATGGGATTTCTCGATCACGGCGAACTTGCCGCTCGATAGCTGCACGGTGCCAGTGAACTTGCCGCTAACGTTCTCGCCGTCCGCGGCGGCCCGGAACGGTAGCGCCTTGCTTTCTGCCATCTCCGCACCGACACGGGCAACCTCGCGCTCGAGTAGGGTGGGGAGAAGATTGCGGCGGTAGAACATGCGGCCGTTCCGCGCTCGGGTGGCGTCGCTCTGTTCGATGTGATGCTCGCGGCGCTGGTCCATCGCCTCGCGCACCTGCTGACCGAAGCCGGTCGACGCAAGGTCGGCGGTTTCGCCATGGACCAATCGCCGGTCCAGCCATGTCGCGCCATCCGATCCGATCTGCTTACCTAGATCGACCGGGGACAGGACACGAACGCTGGCCTGCCGGTCGCGGCCGGCGTCATAAGCGGCGGCGCGGCTGACCAGATCATCGGGGATGCGCCATTGGTCGGCGTCAATCCGCTCGACGATCCCGGCCCGGCGCAGCGCCTCCAGCCGGCGCACATGGGCATCGACATAGCCCTCATAGTCGCCGCCCGGAACGCGGCCCTCGAATTTGGCCTGTTCCAGATGGCGGCTCGGCCGATAGATGCCGTCTTCTGCGATTGCGGTGATGGTGCGGTCGGACGGCCGGGTTGCCACCTCGGCCGGTCCGATCTGGATGATGCTGCCCATGCGAGCGTCCTCCAGCCGCTCGGGCGCGATGCCGGCGATGTGGTGCGTCCGCCCGTCGATCCCGTCCACCACGATTGTCAGGTTCTCGCCCAGCTCGTCGGACAGGTGCTTGTCCACGACGCGGCCGACGATGGACGTCTCTGGCGCACCGTCATGGATTTGGAAGCTCATGGGATCGCGTTCGCCGCCCTGCGGGCCGAGCGCCTTCTGCATGGTGCGGATAATGTCGCCCCGTTCGCCCAACTCGCGCAGGGCCGGCTCCATGTCCTTGCTCAATTCCCAAACGCCGGGCGCGTGCTCGGTCGCCAGCCCCATCTTCTCCAGCTTGCCGAGACGGCGCAGGCGCAGCGTCCGCTCGAACTGCCGCTTCGGCTCTGCCGGTTCATGGCGCAGGTCGAGGAAACGGGCATCGGCTTCCTCGACCATGGCGCGGTCGATCCGGGTGAAACGGTCTTGGTCGATTTCGGCCGACAGCTTGCGGGTCTGCTCGATCTCGGTGACGGGGCCGAGTTCGAGACTGGCAAGCTCGCTGGCGCGCTCGCGCAGGCCGGCGGAAAGGTAGTCGCCATTGATGACCAGATCCCCGCCGGTATCGTCGCGGCCGTTGACGATCACATGCACATGGGGATGGCCGGTATTGTAGTGATTGACGGCAACCCAATCGAGTTTCGCTCCGAGGTCGGCTTCCACCTGCTTCATGAAATCGCGGGTGTAGGCCGTGAGGTCCGATAGCTCCGCGCTGTCCTCTGGCGAGACGATGAATCTGAACTGGTGGCGGTCGTCCTTACCGCGATCAAGGAAGGCGTCGCCATCGGCGCGGTCCTCGGTCGCCGAATAGAGCTGGCCGCGCTCGCCATCGCGTGACGTGCCGTCGCGCTGGACATAGCGCAGATGCGCGCGGGCGCGGCCGCCCTTCCACGCGGCCCGGACGCTGCGCTGCTTGACGATCACGCGGCGACTGCCGGGCTGGCGATGATGCCAATGGCCGGAGATATTGCGGGCGCGCACGAAGCTCGCGCCCCGGCCGCGCTTCACGCCCTTGCCGCTGGCGACCACGGCGCGGGAACGGCCCGGCGATGACGGGCGAACGGATGACGGCATGGAAGGATCGCGGGAGGCCGTTGCCTGATGCTGCCGGGTGATTTTCCTGACCTGCGTGAAAAAGCTTTTGGTCTTGCCGGCCTTGGGCGTGTCGGATCGGATGCGGCCGGGCTTCGGACGGAAGCGGTTTTCGTCGTCGGCGCTCAATGGCACGACTCCAGCCAAAACCGCCGGAAAACGGCCGATATGGGCCTATGGTGCCGCTCGAAACCCTGCAAAGCCAAGGCTTTGCGCGAAATCGCGGCACGCCGCCCCTCAAAACCATGGTGCCGGAACCGGCCATCTAAACAGTGTGCAGACAACAATAATTTCCAGAAGCGGCCCGATATGGTGCCGTCTTCTTTAATCTTGCCCTCCGCCCTTTCTGTCTTTTCTGCCCCTCCTGCCGGGAATCCTGCCGGGCGCAAACCTGCCCGACCGGATGCCGAAATTAGCGCCGCCGAGCGCGGGAACGCCGCCCTCATGGCGTTCCCCCGTCGCTGGCGCTCGCCACGAAAATGCTGTCGCCCTGCGACTCTGCATCGACGGGATCGCGCGCCGGAACGGCAGCGCGGCCGTCGGCGGATTGCGCCTCGGACGGCGGCGCGGCGGCAGGCCGCGCGTCGCCCGACCGCATGACGAACAGCGGTGCCGCGCGCCAATCGGGCGGGGGTGGCGGTGCGGATGACGGCGGTTCGGTTGCAGCCGCGCCGCCAAGGATCGGGGCGAGCGCGGCGACATAGGCGCGTGTCTCAGCGGGAAGAGGTCGGCCCGTCGCGCGGTGCTCGTCGTAGCGGCCGGGACCGGCATTGTAGGCCGCCAGCATCGCGCCGACATTGCCGTATCGGTCGAACATCTCGCGCAGGTAGGCGGTGCCGGCGAGGATGTTGTCGCGCGGAGCGTAGGGATCGCGGCCGAGACGATAGCGGGCGCGCAGGCCCGCCCATGTGTCGGGCATCACCTGCATCAATCCAATCGCCCCGGCCGACGAAACCGCGCGCACATCGCCCGCGCTCTCGGCGCGCAGCACGGCGCGAATCCAGTGCTCGGGGATGCCGAAACGCTGCGACGCCTCGGCGATATGGGCTGCATAGGGATGGGCGGCGGCCGGGCGCTCGACCGACGCGGATTGTGCGACAGCGACGCTCGATCCGATGCAGACGGAAAGCGCCCCCGCCAGCAGCAGGACGGCACAACGCCATGCCTGCCTGTCTCCGCTTCGCCGCCAGTCTGCCATCGTGCTCGCTGCGGTCAAGGGCGAGGCGCAAGCGCCGGCCGATGGCCGCCCCTGACCTTCGCTGCGCGCGCCGGCCGTCTGGTCGCCGAGCGGGACGAAGGGATGAGACGGTTTTCCCGCGAACAAAGGGATGCCGATCTTGGACCGGATGACAGGCCGGACGCGCGCGGCCGTCATTCCTCATCCTCGATCTTCCGGGCGTGCTTCCAACGCAGGGTCCAGACCGAAGGATCGTCGTTGGACTGGAACAGTTTGGCGCGGATCGGGGACGGGAAGATTGGCCCCTCCAATCGCATCGACACGAACTCGCCAGCGTTCTCGCTGGAGTCTTTCCATGCGGGGCCGGCATCCGGGCCGTCGTCGCTATCGAGGCGCGCGCGATAGTCGGGCGCGTTTTTCACGTCGCTCGGCTTGGCCGGGACGATGAACAGCTTGTCACGGAGGCCGAACGAATGAAGCTTCCCGGCGTAGCCGGTTTCGGTGCGGGTGAAGGTGCCTATCTCTGCCATGGGAAATCTCCTGCGGTTGATTTTCGGGGGGTGGTTCAGTGGGTCGGCGCGCGCCACTCGTAGCGGCCGACGCCTTCCTCATCGGTCCAGAGCGGGACCGCTCGGCCGATGACGGAAACTGCGGGGATGGGTCCGAAATACCGGCCGTCGAGGCTGTCGCGGACTTCCCAGTTCATGAGGAAAAGCTGGTCGTCGCCGATGACGCGGCAGCCCTGCCAGATGGGCAGATCGCGGCCGAAGCTGTCGCGCTCCAGCGCCTCGCCCATCTCGATCCCGTTCACCGTGATCGTGCGGCCAGCGCGGCAAACCCGCTGTCCGGGCAGGCCCAAGACGCGCTTCAAGAGCGAGACGCCTCGTGCGATATAGCCGCGCTCGACCATGAAAGCGGCGAGCGGTTCGGGCGGCATGACGGCGACCAGCTCGGGCACGTCGATCCGCTCGGCCGGTTCGACGGTGTAGAAGCCGAGGGGCGCGCTGGCCGTGGCGTTCCAGATCAGTTTCGGCGGCGTCTCGACCGCGCTGGCAGCGGCGATGCCGAGCACCGCCAGCGCCGTCACCGTGAGGGTGCGGCGGCGTGTCATGGGTCGATCCTCCGGCGATGAAGCCAAGCGGCATGTCGCTCGGGGGTGTAGGCGTGCGGCTCCAGATTGGCGGTCAAACGGTTATGGACGTGCCGCCAATGCTCCGGAGAGGCGTCGGCCGGATCGAGGCCGAGCGCATCCACGGCGTCGATAGCGACAAGCGCACGCTGCACCTTCGGCCAGCCGTCGAGGCGCAACAGGATTTCGCCGCCGGGGCGCACGAACGGCAATGTCTGGAACGGCTCGCCGCGACCGATGGCGCGCACAATGTCGATGCGCGAAACGACAGTGCCGTGCTCGCCTTTTGCCCATCGCACGAAGGCAAAGACGCTGCCCGGCGCGAAGCCGACGACGCTGCGGCGGCGGTCGATGATCTGCTCGTAGCTCTTGCGGCCGAAGCGTATCCAGTGCTCGACCTTGCGTTTCTCGAAGGTCAGCTCGACCAATGTTGTGAAGGGCGCAGGCCCGTCCGGCAGCGGACGGCCGTGCGCGCTGCGGTGGGCGCGACGGGTCATTGTTCGTCTCCGGTGATGTGCTGGGGGCTGCGCGGGCGCAGCGCGTCGAGCGCGGCCGTCATGGCTCGCCCCTTCGGGCAGAACCGGCACCACGCTTCGCCTGCGCGCGCGTCAAAGAAAAAGAGTTAGATTCTCTGTTAGATAAGTTAGCGGTCGGATTCCGCGTTTCAGGCCAAAGCGTTAGCTGCGGTTCGTGCGCCTGATCTGCCGATAGTGATGCGCCTGATCTGCCGATACCCCGTGCGCCTGATCTGCCGATGGCATTAACAGGGTTATCAACAGTGCCTGTTGACAGGTTTTCGGGGCGGATGCGCAGCAGCTCGCGGCCGTCTTCCCGCTCGATCTGGAGCAGGTAGCCGGGGAGCTGCTGGCGGGCCGCGATGCGGCGCAGGTCAAGCGCGAAGTCGGACGGCCGGGCGAGGCTGCCGGATTTCTGGTGAAGGTGCGCGACCTCGAAAATCCAGCCGTGGCGCTGGTGCCCGGCGTGCTTTCTGGCGACGCGGTAAAGCCATCGCTCGATGCCGCCAGTCAGCCGGAAATAGGCAGGGTCGATGGTCAGGACCAGCGAACGGTCGATGACGCTGTTGTAGAACCATTCGGGCAGGACGAATTCCATGCCCTCGACGCGCCCGGCGCGCGTCGTCATTTCCTCCCACTCGTTAATCCACGAGAATTGCCGGCGACGCCAATGCGGGCCGTTGCGGATGGTGGTGGCGATGACGGTCGATTGCAGCCGCGCCAACGCGGCTTTCAAAAGCCGGTATTGGTGATTGCCGGTCGGCCGCCCGATGGCACGCAACAGATAGTAGGGCGTGAACCGGAAGAAGCGCGACGTGGTGAGGCCGTTGTTCTCGGCCGCGACGATCTGCGAGGCCGCCCATATCAGCACATCGGCATCCCAGATGGTCGCCATGCCGTGTTCGGGCATCCCGAACACCTGCACCTCTATATCGGCGGCCTTGTAGAGAATCGGCTTGGTGCGCGGGGTCTTTGCCAGCGAGAAGAACGGCCGTTCCATCAAGTCACGCTGATCGCGCGGCGGCGCATCGCCCGTGGCAACCACGAAGGGGTCTAGGCGGCTGCGCTCGCTGTCGTCGTTCGGCGGTGCGGGGGCGTGATCGTCCTCGCGCAGCATCTAGCACTCGTCCCGTTCTTCGGGTGTGAGCGGACGCGCCGGAAAGACGATGCCGGCGGTCTTGTCGCGGGTGGATTTACGTTCGCCGACCGCGCTCCAGTCCTCCAGATCGCGGACGGTGTAGAGGACGCGGCCACCGACCTTGCGATAGGTCGGGCCGGTGCCGTAGGTGCGATGCTTCTCAAGGGTGCGGATGGATATGCCGAGGAAGCGCGCGGCCTCCTTGGTGCGCAACAGGCGCGGCGGCAGGCCCGCAAGCGGGTTGGGCATGGATCACCTCCAGTCGGGATTGGGCTGCCGGGGGCGGCAGCGGACTGTGGCGAACCATGGCGAGGGATCGGCGGCGCGTAGCGTGCCGCATTTGCGCCTATGCGTTGGCGGCACCCCCCTTTGGGCGGTGCGCCGCTAATAGGTGAGGGATTTCAGGGGCTCGCTGCCTGCCGCGCCGAAAAGCCAGAGACATTCCCACGCGGTTCGGCTAATAATGTGAGTGGAGCAGACGCGCTGCTCCGGGGCGTCGAAACCCCTCTGTTACCGTTTGGTGCCGGCCGTTACGGCACCGCACTCCTTGACCTATGGTCGGGGAGCCTGTGGCGTATACAACAGGCTTTCCGAGCTAAAGGCCATGGGGCCGTGTAACAGCGGTTTCGAACTCCCCGATCACCAAGAGTCAGAGAGAATCGTTTGCGGGGGCGCACCGCAGACAAAGCTCTCTCGGATACGGGGAATGACTATGCGGGTTCCCGTCGAACTCGATCCCGGTGTGGATGATGAAGCGCCGACCGGCGATACCATAACCGTCTATGACGAACGGCATTTCGTGACCTATCTTCGGCTGCTCGACGCCAAGGCCGAGGGGGCGGACTGGAAGGAAGTCGCGCGGATCGTGCTGCACCGTGATCCGGTCGCCGATAAACTTCGCACCCGCCGTTGCTGGCAAAGCCATCTCGAACGCGCGCAATGGCTATCGCGTGAGGGCTATCGGAAGATTCTGGAACAGGCGGCGTCTAGGGTCAGGATTCATAACCAATAGATGACGAGAGCCGCGAGGGCGATGGCTGAGAGGAACACCTTGGGGCATCGGTCATAGCGGGTCGCGACGCGCCTCCAGTCCTTGAGCCTGCCGAACATGATCTCGATGCGGTTACGCCGCTTGTATCTCCGCTTATCGTATTTGATCGGCGTCTTGCGTTTCTTCCGGCCTGGGATGCAGGCACGTATCCCCTTGTCCTGCAACGCTTCTCTGAACCAGTCAGCGTCATAGCCACGATCCCCGAGTAGCCATTTGACGTTTGGCAGACCACTCAGCAGGGCCCGAGCGCCGATATAATCGCTGACCTGTCCAGCGGTGACGAACAGGTCGATCGGTCGCCCCTGACTGTCGCAGATGGCGTGCAGCTTGGTGTTCATACCGCCTTTGGTTCGACCGATCAGGCGACCACGCCCCCCTTTTTGGCGGCCATGCTGGTCGCCGTTCGATGGGCCTTGAGGTATGTTGCGTCGATCATCACGGTCGTTTTCTCGCCGTGTTCCGCCGCCAGCCCGGCCATCATCCGCGCGAAGATGCCCTTTTCGCTCCAACGCTTCCACCGGCTGTAGAGCGTCTTATGTGGGCCATACGAGGCGGGCGCATCGCGCCAACGCAAGCCATTGCGATTGATGAAAATAATCCCGCTCAGCACCCGTCTGTCATCAACCCGGGGCTTCCCGTGCGACCTGGGAAAGAAGGGAGCCAGGCGCGCCATCTGCGCGTCGGTCAGCCAGAAGAGATCGCTCATGTCACCGCTCCGTTTTCGGAGGCGTGAATCACGCAGCGCAACAGAAATCAATGCATCCTGACCCTAAGTCTCAGTCCTCAGAAAGGAATTTCGTCATCCAGATCGGGAGAACTGGAATTGTCCATGGGAACCGCACCCTCGGTAGATGCTGTTGGCGGTTCCATACTTTGAGCGTCACCTTCGATAGGGGCTGTCCAGTGCCCGGCGATCTGATGCCAATCAACTTCGCGCTTGTTGGCACCTGTCCAAACATCCCAAAAATCAGGGTCGGCAGATTGGGGCTGATGCTCCTTTGCCAACTCGTCGATCTCGACCAGCACGGGAATAGGCGTCGCCCATCCCAGCAGGATCGCCTGTTTTGATGGCAAGCTGGGTAGATCGCGCAGTAACCCACCCACGTTGTCTGGTACAAGACGCGCGACAAGGTTTTGGTCGGAATCGTTGACTATACGATGGAGAATGAAGGTGTTGCACTGAGCCAGAACGGTCGGCGAAAGCTCTGATGGTCGCTGCGACGACAGCACCAGACCTAGGCCGAATTTGCGACCCTCGCGGGCAATGCGCTCGAAAATTTCCCGGCAGAGCTGGTTAGGACTGGACGCTGGGCCATCGTCGTCCTTGCCGCGTCGAATGAATGTGTGCGCTTCTTCCAGCACGAGGACTGTGGGCAGTGATAGCCCCTCTGCATGGAGCCGCCGATAGCGTTGCAGAGATTCAAAAATCACCCGCGCCAGCACGGCCACAACGACATGCACGACCTCGGAGGGGACCAAGGAGAGGTCGACGACAGCTAGTGGGCCATTGCGTGCGCCGTCATCACCGATGTAACTTTTTAGCCATTCCTCAAAACTGGTTGGCGGTGCCTTCCCAATGACGCTTCCAAGCCGTTGATCCGCGAGCATGCTGCGAATACGAAGGCCAAGCGTGCTAATGAATGCTGCGAAATTTCCGCCTTGCTCGGCAGCCAGATGATCCAGATGTTCGGCAAGCAGTGAGACATCGAAGGGAACAGGAGCGTCTTCACTGATTGCGGCGGCTGCGCCGACAATATCCGGTAGGGCGTCTGTAACAACAGCGATGGCGTCACGGGCCGACTCAAGATCGCTGACCAAGAAGTCATTGAAATAGGTCGGTCCCGATCGCCGGGAGTCAACAATCTCAGTGATTGTTGCAGAAAGCGTTTGCAGCAGCGTCATCGCTGGGTCGTCGACCGATGCCGCAAAATGCGCGGAATCCTCGCCGATGCCGCCCAGCAAGCGCGCGCAATCAAACCGGGGACCGACCGCTCCGGCGAAGGCGGTGCTTCCCATATTGAGCATAGCGGTAATGCGGCCACTTGAAACAAGCAGATGCCGCTTGATGGTGGCTTCTCGCGGTACATCTTCATGATGGCCGCTCTTCAGTTCTCGTATCCCGCGCAACAGAAGCGGACGTTGAGCGCCCGGCTGGGCATAGGCAACGGCAGTCCATTCATGGCCGCTCCAAAGCCATGCCGGAACATCCAGTTCTCTTTCAGATCCAACGACTGGTGGGACTCGGAACAGACGGAGCTGATCTTTTCGATCCGCAAAGGCTTTGGCATATTCGCCATTGGGATCAAGAACGATGAAGCGCGCGTTCGGATGGCCTTTTCGGCCCGCGTCACTCATCGCTTTTGCTCCCGCGTCGAGCGACCAGCGGAGCAGCCCGGCAACCGTACAGGACTTGCCGCTGCCCGTGTTGCCGAGCACGGCGAGATGTCTGCCGAACAGCTTGTCGGGATCGACCTTGATCTCGGCGCTCGATGCAAGGGCCGAAGTCCCGATACGGACACGCCGATCCGACTCCTTCGCACCAACGATAGCCTCGACCTGTTCAGGCGTCGGCATGAGTACCTGATCGCCCACTGACGGAAACGCGGCGACGCCGCGCGACAGTTCATACACTGTCTGCTTCGATGCTCGGTCCCGCCGAGACGTGAGTGTACCGACAGGCGAGACGCACATCTTTCGCAGTGGAAACGGGAGGTCGATCAGACCGAAATCTTTCAAGCCCGACCGTTTGGGATAGGGCGACCGCTCTATCCCGATCCATGATATGTAGGCGACCGTCGCGCCGGCCTCGTTAGGAATAAGGACATAGCCATTGAGGCGAGGAAATGCGGCAGGTGTTCCTGTGTTCAGCGCCGTTGCCTGGGGTGCATCCAATTCGAGCAGGATGCGGATTTCATCAGGCGAGACAGACTCAACCGCGCCGATAACCAAGCCAGCAATGGACTCTATGGGCGTGGTCATGCTGTTGTTCCGCCGCCTAACAATTCGTCGAACTCATCGGTGGCCGCAGCAGCAGCAGCAGCAGCGTCTGGTGCGGACGGATGCTCTGGCGGGCGGTGCTTCAAGAGTTCGGTCATGCGCCCGGTGATGTAATCAAGCGTTGGTTTCGGGAGATAGTTTTCAATCAATGTTGTGAGATCGCCGAAATGGGGACCGATCAACAGCGATACCTGCGCCTCGCGAATCCGTGAAAGAAAGCCTTTCAAGCGGTCATCCGCCGAGTAGGCGAGCACCACGAGATGGGTTGATGGGATCGTCAGCATGTCGAGCAACACGCGGTTGATGTGATCGTCCCCGAAGCCATAGCCGTAAGTGACGACAACCGCGTTGGGCCTGCACGTTGCGGCGGCAAAATCACGAAACAACTCAGCGTACGGATACTGTGTCGTTTCGACATCCTTCGCCGGGTTCGGATAGATCATCACCGTATCGACCGGGTTTTTGGGCAGATCGGTGTGATCGGTAGGGGCACCAAAGGGTATGCCCTTCCGCAAAATCTTCCGTTCTGTCGTGCTGAATAGCCAGTCGAGAGAACCATGAAGTTTGGTCAGGCGGATGACGCCTTCCATGAAGCGTGGTTCCCCGCGAATGCCCGGCGGGTTGTAATGCACATCAACCTCGACGCGGGCTGACCGGAAAACAGGCGTGAGCGCTCCAACAAAACGGTCGATAATACGAAGCCCGGCGAGGTCGCAACCGTGCTCAATCAACCTGTCGTAGTTCGTAGTGAAGACATGAAGCCTCTCGCGCGAAGCCGCGCGACTGGCGAAGCTGAGTAGGAACGACTGAACTGCCCCTTCTGCAATGACTCGCTTTGCCGGATCGCCGCTGATCAGCCCGGCTTCAGTTTTGAGAAGTGATTCAAGGAAATTACGGAGTTGTACATCCATCGCGGATTTAAGGGTGGCGGCTTTAGCCGGATTGATGATCTTCAACCCCTCATAAACCGAAAGGGCTGCCCGGAACTGATCCTCGATATTGGCCGAACCACGCCCCATGCGTGCCGCCTCATTCGCAGAGAAGTCGTCGATCTGCTTGTCGAACTCGCTCCCGAATACAACCTTCCCCATGCTTGTGGCATTGACTCCGGCTATATATCCCACGGCGGTCGTGAAGCCGCTACCTATCAAAAGATTCAAATGTTCGGCCTGAAAAACAGCGGATAACCAAGGTTCGATCCGCTTTCGCGCTGACGCGATGAATTTATCTAGCTCGTCGTCACCCGCAGGCAGATCGCTCCATGATTCGGAATGGCTCCCGACGCGATACGCATGCCCGTCATCCAGATTCATGTTTCCCCCCGAACACATCCTAAACGCTCTGACGCGTGACTACCTTGAAAGGTGTTTTTCGAGAGCACTGTTAATCGCTTTGAACAAGCGTTCGAACCGACTTTCAATTGCCGCTGGCAAGACCGATGACGGGTCGTCCGCCATTTTTTGCAGGAACAGCCTTGTCGGTCGTGTTTTATGAAAGCCAATCGAGAGCGCTTCGAATGCCGCTTCGAAGCGACGGGCTATGCGAGGAATATGGGTATTAAGCTCTAACTTCTTGCCCTTCAGTTCCTTTGCATAAGTTTCGCGCACAAGGGCTTCGTAAACCGCCGGGTCCAATATATCTTCAATATCAGATTCAGCGGGTGGTGTTTCAAAGGCTTCGCTGGCGAACACTACGTTATCGGACCGGATAAGTTTGCCCTTGACCAAATCGTCTCGTGTTGCCTTCGCGTCTTTTTCCTCATCAAAGAGAACCAAGACCTTCAGTCGTTCCGACGTTAGCAGCGCTACCATGTAGTGGACTTTTTGCGCGCCTCCGGCTGGCGTTATGGTCAGCCGTTCATCAAGGCCGACTTTACCTTGGTCGTTCAGATACGCAGAAACTGCCGACAGAATCCAAAAATCGGTGACGCCCTCAACGACCAAGTTGTTCGGCCCGACGAACAGGCTTTGGGCAAGGTCGTATCCAAGCGCAGCTTGCAGAGGAAACAATGTGCGGGCGTCTCCATTCGGGTCGTTGGAGACGGTCGTGCCGTCGTCTTCGGCGATGTTAACCGTCCGCACCCAATCCAACTGGTGCGTTGGGACCATGAACGGCGAATGCGTTGTGTAGACGATTTGGTTGGAGAAATCGTCTTCTAGGTGGCGAAGCAAATCGGCCTGTGACCTCGCGTGAAGATATAGGCCGGGTTCATCCAGAAGCAAAATCGCGCCGTCCGCATCCCCGTCTTCCGTGTCTGCCGCGAACACAATGTAGAACGCGAAGAACCATTGAAACCCACGGCTCCGTTCGTCAAGGTTCACCTCAACATCATATGTGCTGTTTGGGTCGGAGATCAGCGTATCGAAATGGTGCGCATCTAGATTGAAGCGAACCTTTAGTTCGCGGTCTTTCCACCGCTTGCGAATAGCGGTCGTGACGACGGCACCAGCGCGGTTAGCCAACTGTCCGCGCGTCTCTTGGCCGTTGCTTTGCGACAGTTCGTGGAGCTTTTCAGGGCTAAGACCAGCGACCTTGCAAAGCTTTTCAAAGTTTATGTCGGCCGCGGTCTGCTGTGCTTCGGTCTTACGTTTGAGGAATTGAGAAATATCTTGATGGCCTTCTATTTCTGGATAGTCTTCAAGATACATGAACTTCGGTAGGCGTTCGATAATCCAGTTGCGAGCCTTTGTGTGCGCTTCCTCGTTTCCGGGGATGGCTTCGGCCATTTCTTCCAGCGCGACGATTTTCTGGTCTTGGGCGTCGGTAAGCTCAGTATCGGCCGCTGCAAGCGCCTGCCGAAGCGCGGCAAGCGCCGAGGTTGCCGTTGAGGCCCATTTTACGGCGGTAGCTCCGGCACCGATAGCGGCAACGAATGCGTCTGAAGCACGCTTCAACTCGGCCTTTGCATCGTCCGGCAACTTCGACGCTTTCGCCTTCACCGCCGCGTCAATCTTACGCGCGTCGGCCTTGATCGCGGCTAGATCGAAAGTCGCTTCTGGTGCGTCGATGCCAACATAACGCTTGTCACCATATCGACGGCCAACTGTGACTTCAGTCACGCCTTCAGCGGCCGGCCAAATCTCAGCTAGGCGGCGCTGTTCGTACTCGCTCAATTGCCATGTGGAGTCGACAACCGGGGTGTGGTCGTTGCATTCTGAAAGCTTACGATGTCTCGGAAAATCCTTGATGGGATTGAGCGCCTTGAAGCCGTCTGCTGGGTTTAGACTATGAAGCGCCCGCAAGACGTTCGACTTGCCGCTCTCGTTTCGACCTAGTAACGCCGTAATACGAGAAACATCAACTTCACCGCTATCGTTGATGGATCGAAAATTCCTTACGCGAAAAGACTTGAGCTGCATTCGACGCCTCCCCCTGAGGCAAGAGGATAGGCTGTTCGTGATCCGGCCTCAATACAGTACGTAGCATCCGGACCATCGACGAAGCGGTCACGGCAGGACCGCCTCCATCGGACTGGCTTTAGCATAGCGTCCACAAACTGAAGAGCGATGGGATGCTCCCGAGCCATCAGCTAGAAACCGCAAACGGTCCTCAAGTACGGCGATAAACATCGAACGAGGTGTTCTAGGGTCAGGATGCATTGATTTCTGTTGCGCTGCGTGATTCACGCCTCCGAAAACGGAGCGGTGACATGAGCGATCTCTTCTGGCTGACCGACGCGCAGATGGCGCGCCTGGCTCCCTTCTTTCCCAGGTCGCACGGGAAGCCCCGGGTTGATGACAGACGGGTGCTGAGCGGGATTATTTTCATCAATCGCAATGGCTTGCGTTGGCGCGATGCGCCCGCCTCGTATGGCCCACATAAGACGCTCTACAGCCGGTGGAAGCGTTGGAGCGAAAAGGGCATCTTCGCGCGGATGATGGCCGGGCTGGCGGCGGAACACGGCGAGAAAACGACCGTGATGATCGACGCAACATACCTCAAGGCCCATCGAACGGCGACCAGCATGGCCGCCAAAAAGGGGGGCGTGGTCGCCTGATCGGTCGAACCAAAGGCGGTATGAACACCAAGCTGCACGCCATCTGCGACAGTCAGGGGCGACCGATCGACCTGTTCGTCACCGCTGGACAGGTCAGCGATTATATCGGCGCTCGGGCCCTGCTGAGTGGTCTGCCAAACGTCAAATGGCTACTCGGGGATCGTGGCTATGACGCTGACTGGTTCAGAGAAGCGTTGCAGGACAAGGGGATACGTGCCTGCATCCCAGGCCGGAAGAAACGCAAGACGCCGATCAAATACGATAAGCGGAGATACAAGCGGCGTAACCGCATCGAGATCATGTTCGGCAGGCTCAAGGACTGGAGGCGCGTCGCGACCCGCTATGACCGATGCCCCAAGGTGTTCCTCTCAGCCATCGCCCTCGCGGCTCTCGTCATCTATTGGTTATGAATCCTGACCCTAGGGGCGCGGAGCCCAAGCAGCCAAAGCCTTATAGGTCATTTTGGAGGGCTATGGCGTAGGTGTAGTTCTCTGTTTCGTCGGCTTCGGCCCGCCACTTGCCCTCGCGAAAGCGTTCTCCCCATCCGGCCCCGGCCGGATTTTTCCGTTGTTTTCGAGGGTTATGCGGGTGGGGCTGAGCACTGCCCCCGCTGCCGGGCCGTCCGGAAGCGGTCTCTCAGGCGGGATATTCTCCGGACCTGATGACTGCGCGGATTTGGTGAATAGCTTTCAAAGATCTGAAACGATTGAGTTTTCGAACGTGCACCTGAGCACTTCGATGCCAGTGGCGTGCTGGAACAGGAAAAAAACGCCTCCGCGCTCTCGCCGAATGGTCCTTCGGCGGGGGCGATCGATATTGCGACGCCTGCCAAACGACGTGCCCGGACTGCCCGGCGCGGCTAAACCGGCCGCTGACCTATGAGGGCTGGCAGGTCTGGGACCTGGTCGGCCGCCTCGGCGGCCAACTCCGGGTTCTGCCCGGCGCGGTGATCGGCTGGGATATGTCGGCGGCGCTCGCCCTTGGCGACGCCCTCGGCGTGCGGCCGCTCGCTGCGGCCGAACTGCTGCCCATCATCGAAGCGGCGATGGTGGCCAAACTCAACGAACAGATGGAACGCCCCAATGGCTGAAAAACGCGTCAGCGTCCGCCTAGCGGCGGTCGGTGGTCGGCAGGTGCGCGCCGAACTGGAAGGCGTCGGCGAAGCCGGTGCCCGAGGCTTCGGTCGGCTCAGCCGGGAGATGGAGGCGGCCAACGCCCGGCTCGCCGCCTTCTCGCGCCGGGTGCGTGTGGCCGCCGCAGCTGCCGTGGCAGCGGCTGCCGCCGCTGGCGTGGCGATGATCCGGTCGGGCCTCCAGACCGTCGATGCGCAGGCGAAACTCGCGCAGTCGCTCGGCACCACCGTCGCCTCGATACAGACCCTGGAACGCGCGGGCGAGCTGGCGGGCGTGTCCATGTCCGGGATCGAGCAGGCCACCAAGGACCTGACCCGCCGTCTCAGCCAGGCGGCCGCCGGGAGCGGTCCCGCGGCCGACGCGCTCGACCGGCTGGGTCTTTCGGCCAACGACCTGATCGCGCTGCCGCTGGACCAGCGCGTCGGCGCGATCAACGCCGCCATCGAGAATTTCGTGCCTGCCGCCGAGCGTGCTGCCGTCGCGGGTCAGCTTTTTGGCGAGGAAGGCTCCATCGCCATGTCGCGCATCGACACCGCGACACTGCGCAAGGCGACCGAGGACGTGCTTGCCTTCGGCGTCGTCGTTTCCGAACAGGACGCCGACCAGATCGAGCGCACGAACGATGCCTTCTCCCGGCTTGGGCTGATCTGGCGGGGGCTGTCGAACCAGCTTGCCGTCGCCGCGGCACCCGCGCTCGAGGCGATCGCAAACGCCATGGCCGCCATTGCCAGCCGTACCGGTCCGCTCGGCATCGCAATCCGAGGGCTTTTCGACAACATCGGCCGCCTGACCACCTATGCCGTGACCTTCGCGACCTTCCTCGCGGGCCGCTGGGTCGCCGGGCTGGCCGCCGCCGCGCTGTCGGTGCGTGGGTTCGCCACCGCGCTCGTCGTCCTGCGCGGGGCGCTGATTCGCACCGGCATCGGTGCGCTGATCGTCGGTGTGGGCGAGCTGATCTATCAGCTGTCCCAATTCGTCGCCCGCGTGGGCGGGGTCGGCGAAGCCTTCCGGCTGCTCTCCGATCTGGCCTCCGAGGTCTGGTCGCGCATCGGGCTCGCGCTCGATGCCGCGCTGGCCCGCATGGCGGCCGGGTGGCAGGGGCTAAGGGCCGCCGCGCTCTCGGCGCTCGACGGCACCGTCGCGGGCGTTGTGGGGTTCGGCGACCGCACTGTGGCAATCTTCCAGGGCGCGTATGACGGTGCGGTGGCGATCTGGGGCAGCCTGCCGGGCACCATCGGCGACTTCACCTACCAGGCCGCAAACGGGCTGATCGGCGGGGTCGAGGCGATGCTGAACGGCGTCGTCACGCGCATCAACAGCTTTATCGAAACGCTGAACGCCGCGCTGGCCCTGCTGCCCGAATGGGCGGTCGGCGAAGGCGGCGTGCGGATCGGCACGCTCGACGCAGTGGACCTGAGCCGGATCGACAACCCATTCGAGGGGGCCGCGACGGCGGCCGGTACGGCAGCGGCCGATGCGTTCTCAGACGCGCTCGCCCGGACCTATATCGCACCGCCCGATCTCGGGCTCGGTGCCATGGCGGATGACGCGCGTGCCCGGGCCGATGCCTATCGCGAGGCTGCGGGTATGCTGACCGATGCCGCGACCCGGCCGCTTGCCGCCTGGCAGGCGCTGAAGGATGCCGTGACCGGGTCCGGCACGGAAGCTGGGACCGCGCTGACAGATGCCGCGACCTCCGCCGATGCACTGGCGGCCGGGCTCGACGACACCGCTGCCGCGGCCAATGGCGCCGGAGGTGCTGCCCGCGATGCCGGAACCGCTGCTGGAGACGGGGCGGAGCGCGCGCTGACCGGATGGCAGGCCGTGACGGCGGCGCTCTCGGACTATGCCAGCCGGGCTCGGGAGATTGGCGGCGATATCGGCCAGAGCCTCGTCAGCGCCTTCCAGTCGGCCGAGGACGCGGTGGGAGAGTTCGTGAAGACCGGCAAGCTGAACTTCCGCGATCTGGTGACCTCGCTCATCGCCGATCTCGCCAAGCTCGCGGCGCGGCGGTTCATCCTCGGTCCCATCGCCAACGCGCTCTCGGGCGCGCTTGGCGGCGCGGGCGGGATCTTCGCCAATATCCTGCACGCAGGCGGCATCGTCGGATCGTCCGGCCCCTCGCGCATGGTCCCGGCCATGGCCTTCGCCGCCGCACCCCGGATGCATTCGGGCGGTGCGGTGGGGCTTCGCCATGATGAGGTGCCTGCGATCCTGCAGCGCGGCGAACGCGTGCTCTCCCGGCGAGATGCGCAGAGCTACGGCACGGGCGGTGGGATCTACGTCACCATCATGGCCCGCGACGCCGAGAGTTTCCGGCAATCCCGCACGCAGGTCGCGGCCGACATCGCCCGGGCGGTCTCGCTCGGGCGCCGGGGGATGTAACCCATGGCGTTCCATGAGGTCCGGTTCCCGGACAACATCAGCCGAGGCGCGCGCGGCGGGCCCGAACGGCGCACCCAGATCGTCGAACTTGCCTCGGGCGACGAAGAGCGCAACGCCAGCTGGGCCAATTCGCGCCGTCGCTACGACGTGGCCTACGGTATCCGCCGGGCCGACGATCTAGCCGCCGTGGTTGCCTTCTTCGAGACGCGGAACGGTCGCCTCCATGGCTTCCGGTTCAAGGACTGGGGCGATCACAAATCCTGCCTTCCCTCGGGCACGCCTTCGCCGACCGACCAGGCGATCGGCACCGGCAATGGCGCGACGACCGCCTTCCAGCTGGTGAAGCGATACGCCTCGGGCAGCCAGTCGTGGGTGCGGACCATCACCAAGCCGGTCGCGGGCTCGGTCACCATCGCCCTGAATGGCGCACCGCAGGCGTCTGGCTGGTCCGTCGATACCACGACCGGCGTCATCACCTTCACCACCCCGCCGAGCGCTGGCGTCGCGGTCACCGCAGGCTTCGAGTTCGATGTCCCGGTCCGCTTCGACACCGACGTGCTCGACGTGACGCTCGACCTCGAGCGGCTGGGCTCGATCACCTCCATCCCGCTTCTGGAGATCCGACGATGAACGACGAAACCGGATTTCTGGCGGCAGCGCTGAAGGAACTGCTCGCCTCCACGGCGGTGATCCTCGCCGCCTGGGGCGCGCTCGGGGGGGCGACCAATGCGCTGACGACGAAGATGCGGCTGCGCGATGCGCTACGCCACATCCTGCTTGGCGGTCTGATCGCGGCCGGGATGGGCAGCCTGTCGATGGCGATCATCACCCGTTGGCTCGGCCTGCCGCCCGAGGCGATCCCGGCCGGGGGCGCGGCCGGATCGGCGGCCTATCTGGTCGGCGTCTTCGGTCCCGCCTTCATCGAGGTGCTGCTCGCCCGTCTGCGCCATGCCGGGAAAGGCGATGGCGATGCATGACCTTCTCCGCCTCGCGCGCTCCCTGCGCTGCGACCCGTCCGATCCCGGCCAGGCCTTCCGCCACCGGCTGGGCGTCGGCATCGCCATCGCCGCGCTGATCCTGATCCTCTCGCTTCTGGGGTGATTTCCATGCAGATGACTGACCGGGGGCTGCTGGCCCTCGTCCGGCACGAAGGCATCGTGCCCGGACCCTACACGGATGTGAAACAGGTCTGGACCTCCGGCATCGGCCACACGGCCGCAGCCGGTCTGCCCGATCCCGCCACAATGCCGCGCGGCATGCCCGTTGATCTCGATGCCGGGATCCGCGAGGCGTTCCGGGTATTCCGCGCCGATCTCACGCGCTACGAGGCCGCCGTCCTGCGTGCCGTGAAGGTGCCGCTCGAACCGCACGAATTCGATGCGCTGGTCTCGTTTCACTACAACACGGGCGGCATCGCCAAGGCGGCGCTGACCCGGCACCTGAACGCGGGCGACCGGGCAGCTGCGGCAACAGCCTTCATGGGTTGGCTCAAACCCGCCGCGATCCGCCCGCGCCGCGAGGCAGAACGCGATCTCTTCGCCACGGGCCGCTATCCCGCCGGAACGATCCCCGTCTGGTCGGTCGACCGCAACGGCCGGGTCGATTTCTCGAAACCGATCCGGCGTCTGACCGAGGGCGAGGCGCTGGCGCTGCTGCATCCCGCAAGCGTGCCGGTGCCGACGCAAACCATTTTCGCTCCGTCTTGGTGGCGGAGGCTGTTGGACCATTTCAAAGGAAAGGCAACGTCATGAACTGGAACCTCGCGCGTGGGCTGATCTACCTTGCCTGTCTGGCAGCCTCTGGTCTGGCGATGGCCGGGCTGGCTGATTTCGATCTGGCAACCGGCACCTTCGACCTGAGGCCCTTCAACCTCTACGCCCTGACCGGCGCTGGCGGCGGTGTCGTCTCGTCCGCACTGGCCTCTCTGGCGTTGCTTCGCGGCTGGGGGCGGAAGTGAAATCCCTCTCGCCCGCTCTGCAGGCCCATCTCGACGAGGGCACGACCACGCTCGCCTGGTGCTGGCGGATCACGCGGGCCGATGGTGTCACCTTCGGCTTCACCGATCACGACCGGACGCTCAGCTTCGACGACACCGATTTCGAACCCGAGAGCGGGCTGACGGCCTCCGAGGTGCGCTCGGGTTCCGACCTGTCGGTCGATGCGCAGGACGCCGAAGGCGTGCTGACTTCGGACCGCATCACCGAGACCGACATCCTCGATGGCCGTTGGGACAACGCGGCGGTCGAGGTCTGGCGGGTGAACTGGGCCGACACCGCGCAGCGCGTGCTGATGCGGCGCGGGGCCATCGGCCAGATCCGGCGGGGGCGGCTCGCCTTCGTGGCGGAGGTGCGCTCGCTTGCGCACGTGCTGGGCCAGACGGTCGGGCGGACATTCCAGGCGAGTTGCGACGCGGCGCTCGGCGATGCGCGCTGTGGCGTCGATCTGGAGGACCCGGCCTTCAAGGGAGCGGGTGCTGCGGTCGATCTGCTGCGGGATCGCGCGTTCACCGCCTCCGGTCTCGGCGGCTTCGAGGCGGGCTGGTTCACATTCGGGACGCTGGACTGGACCTCCGGCGCAAACGCTGGGCGGCGCACCGAGGTGTTGGTCCATGACCTTACGGATGGCATCGCCGTGCTGACCCTGCTGGAGGCCCCGGTGCGGGCCATCAGCGAGGACGACGGTTTCACCATCCGCGCGGGCTGCGACAAGCGGATCGAGACCTGCGGCGCGAAGTTCGCGAACAGCGCCAGTTTCCGCGGCTTCCCGCACATCCCCGGCCAGGATGCCGTGCTGCGCTATGCCACCAAGGACGGTGGTCACGACGGAGGTGTGCTGTGAACACCGCCGATCCCGACAAGGTCATCGCGGCGGCACGGTCGTGGCTCGGCACGCCGTATCACGACCAGGCGAGCCTCAAGGGCGTCGGCTGCGACTGCCTTGGTCTCGCCCGGGGTGTCTGGCGCGAAGTCGTGGGCCCCGAGCCATTCCCGATCCCGCCCTACAGTCGGGACTGGGGCGAGACCGGTCCGCGCGAGGTGCTGGCCGAAAGCGCGCGGCGCATGATGCCGGAGATCGCCCCGGCCGATGCCGGTCCCAGTGCGCTGGTTCTCTTTCGGATGAGGTCGCGCGCCATCGCAAAGCATGTCGGGATCCTGACTGGCCCCGACACCTTCCTCCATGCCTACGAGCGACTCGGCGTGATCGAGGAGCCGCTGACCCAAGCCTGGCGGCGGCGCATCGCCTTCGTCTTCCTGTTTCCGCAACGCTGAGACCACGACATGGCCACCCTCATTCTCGGCGCCGCCGGTGCCGCCATTGGCGGTTCGATCGGTGGCGCGATCCTCGGTGTCAGTGCGGCGACCATCGGCGGCTTCATCGGCTCCACCATCGGCTCGGTTGTCGACAGCTGGATCGTTTCCTCGCTCGCGCCGACGCAGCGGATCGAAGGGGCGCGGCTCGACAGCTTGCGCATCACATCCTCCACCGAGGGGGCCGTGATCCCGCGGCTCTATGGCCGGATGCGGATCGGCGGCAACATCATCTGGGCCACCGATTTCCGCGAGGAGACGAAGACCACCACGCAGGGTGGCGGCAAGGGCGGCGGGGGCGGCAAGGTCAAGACGACCGAATATCTGTACTATGCAAGCTTTGCCGTGGCGCTCTGCGAGGGGCAGATCACCGGCATCGGCCGCATCTGGGCCGACGGCAAGCCGATGGACCTGACCGGCGTGACCTGGCGCTGGTATCCGGGCGACGAGGCGCAGGCGGCCGATCCGTTCATCGCCGCGAAGATGGGCGCGGCGAACACGCCGGCCTATCGCGGCACGGCCTATGTGGTTTTCGAGGAACTGCCGCTCTCCAGCTACGGCAACCGCCTGCCGCAGCTCTCTTTCGAGGTATTCCGGCCGCTTGCCGATCCCGACACCGCCGAGGGGCTGACCCGCGCCGTCACCATGATCCCCGCCTCGGGCGAGTTCACCTATGCCACTCAGGCGATCCGCAAGACCGATGGCGGCGCGACGGTATCTGAGAACCTGAACGCGCTGCCGGACGAGGCGGACATGGTGGTGGCGCTCGACCGGCTGCAGGCGATGGCCCCGGCGGTCGAGAGTGTCAGCCTCGTCGTCGCCTGGTTCGGTGACGACCTGCGCGCGGGCACCTGCAAGGTGCGGCCGGGCGTCGAGGTATCGGCAAAATCCACCACGCCGCGCAGCTGGTCGGTCAATGGCGTCGGCCGCGCCAATGCCTTTCTCGTCAGCCGCGATGATCAGAATCGCCCCGTCTATGGCGGCACGCCGTCCGACTTCGCCGTGGTGCAGGCGATCCAGGAGATGAAGGCGCGCGGGCTGCGCGTCACCTTCTATCCGTTCATCCTGATGGATGTCCCGCCCGGGAACAACCTGCCGAACCCCTGGTCCGACAACGCCGCCGAGACGGGTCAGCCCGCTTTCCCCTGGCGAGGACGGATCACCTGTTCACCTGCGGCGGGCTTCGCCGGAACCGTGGACAAGACAGCCACCGCCGCTACGCAGGTTTCGACGCTCTTCGGCGCGGCGGCGCCCACGAGTTTTGCGGTCTCGGGTCAGTCGGTTTCATGGACCGGGCCATCCGGAGACTGGGGTCTGCGCCGCATGGTGCTGCACTACGCCCATCTTTGCACGGTGGCGGGCGGGGTCGATGCTTTCCTCATCGGCACCGAGATGCCGGGGCTGACCACCATCCGCTCCGGGGCCAGCAGCTACCCCGCGGTGCAGGCCTATCGGGATCTTCTTGGCGATGTGCGCAGCATTCTCGGGGCCGGGACAAAGATCGGCTATGCTGCCGACTGGTCTGAGTATTTCGGGCACCAGCCGGGCGATGGCAGCGGCGACGTGTTCTTCCACCTCGATCCGCTCTGGGCGGATCCCGAGATCGACTTCATCGGTATCGACAACTACATGCCGCTGTCGGACTGGCGGGACGGATTCGAGCATGCCGACGCGGCCGAGGGCTGGCCCGCGATCCACGACCGGGCCTACCTGCAGGCGAATATCGCCGGTGGCGAGGGCTTCGACTGGTTCTACGCCAGCGCCGCCGACCGTACCGCGCAGCTGCGGACTCCGATCACCGACGGCGCCGCCGGAAAGCCGTGGGTGTTCCGCTACAAGGACCTGCGCGCCTGGTGGTCGAACGCGCACTATAGCCGCCAGGGCGGCGTGGAGAGCGCGACGCCGACCGCATGGGCACCGCAGTCGAAGCCCGTCTGGTTCACCGAGCTCGGCTGCCCGGCCATCGACCGCGGTACCAACCAGCCCAATGTCTTCTTCGACCCGAAGTCTTCCGAGAGCTTCACGCCGCATTTCTCGCGCGGCTGGCGCGACGACGCGATCCAGCGCGCCTATCTCGAGGCGAGCTATCTCTGGTGGGGCAAGCCCGCGAACAACCCGATCTCGTCGGTCTATGGCGGCCGGATGGTGCATGTCCCCGAATGCGCCGCCTGGACCTGGGACGCGCGGCCCTATCCGTTCTTTCCGGCGCTGACCGACGTCTGGACCGACGGCGCGAACTGGCGGCTCGGCCACTGGCTGACCGGACGGCTTGGCGCTGTGTCGCTGGCCGCGCTCGTCCGCCACCTCTGTCTGCGGGCAAGCATGCCGGAATCCCGCATCGACGTCTCCGGCCTCTGGGGCGCGGTCGAAGGCTATGTGATCGGGGCGCTGGAAAGCCCGCGCGCCTCGATCACCACGCTGTCGCGCCATTTCGGTTTCGACGCTGTCGAGACCGAGGGTGTGATCCGCTTTGTCATGCGCGGGCGGGCCTCCGTCGCGACCGTCGCGCCCGACGATCTGGTCGCTGCCCGTGAGGGCGACGTCCTCGAACTGACCCGCGGCCAGGAGACCGAACTGCCGCAGGTCCTGAAATGGCAGCTGGCCCGTGCCGACGAGGATTACGACGCCGCCCTCGTCGAGGCGCGGCGCATCACCGTCGACACGACGCGGATTGCCTCCGAGTCCTTCCCGATGGCGGTGCCGCCCGAGGAGGCCGGGCGCCGCTGCCGCCGCGCGCTGATGGAAGCATGGGTCGGTCGCGAGACAGCGGCGTTCCGTCTGCCGCCTTCGCGTCTCGCGCTCGATCCGGCCGACGCGATCCGGCTCGTGCATGACGGGCGGCTGGTCGACCTACGGCTAGTCTCCATCGCCGACGCCGAGGCGCGCGGCATCGAGGCGGTCCGCCAGGATCGCGCGAGTTACGATCTGCCGCCGGGCGATCCCCGCGCGGCCTCGCTGACGCGGGCGGTGGTGTTCGGCGCGCCGGATGCGGTGCTGATGGACCTGCCGCAATTGACCGAGGACCAGCCGGCGCATCGGCCGCTCATCGCAGCCCATGCCGTGCCGTGGCCCGGCGAGATGGCGGTGTTCCGCAGCCCTTCGGCCGATGGCTTCGAACTGCTGACCAGCTTTGGCAGCCGCGCCCGGATCGGGACGCTGTTCTCGGATTTCTACGCGGGGCCGGTCTCGCGCTTCGACCTCGGCAATGCGCTGGTGATCGATCTGCTGACCGGCACGTTGGAAAGCGTCACCGACCTGACGCTGTTCGGCGGCGCCAATGCGCTGGCGGTGGAGAGCACGCCGGGTTTCTGTGAGATCGTCCAGGCGGGTGCAGCCGAACTGTTGGCGCCTGGTCGCTATCGCCTGACCCGGCTCCTGCGTGGCCAGCGCGGCACCGAGGGGGCGATGGGCAACCCGGCCCCGGCAGGCGCGCGGGTCGTGGTGCTGGACGAGAGCCTTGCCGTGCTGCCGATCGCCGAGGCCGATCTCGGCATCCCGTGGAACTGGCGCATCGGCCCGGCCAGCCGCCCGGTCAGCGACGACACCTATGTGGCGCAGAGCTTCACACCGGTGGGCATGGGGCTGCGGCCGTTCTCGGTCGCCCATGTGGAGCAGCCATGGCGCACGCCGCGCACACTGGGCGACCTTACAATCCGCTGGACGCGGCGGTCCCGCGTGCTCTCGGCCGACAACTGGGGCGCGGTCGAAGTGCCGCTCGCCGAGGAAGTTGAAGCTTACGAGGTCGAGATCCTCGACGGCGCCACCGTGAAGCGGGTGCTCGGCACGGGCGCCACCAACGCGCTCTACACCGCCGCCCAGCAGACCGCCGACTGGGGCGCGCCGCTCGGGCCTGGCGACACGCTCACCATTCGCATCTCCCAGCTCTCCGCCCTCGTGGGGCGGGGCGCGCCCGAGACCATCACGCTCACGTTCTGAGGCCATCCCATGTCCGACACCACGACCCATCTCCTGCTGCCCTACATCCTCGCGGCGCAGGCACAGAAGCACATCACCCACAACGAGGCGCTGCGCCTCCTCGACGGGCTCGTCCATCTCTCCGTCCATGACCGCGACCTGACTGCACCGCCCGCCAGCCCCGCCGATGGCGACCGCTACATCGTCGCCTCGGGTGCCACCGGCCTGTGGGCGGGGTGGGACCTGAACGTCGCGCTCTGGACCGATGGTGCCTGGCTTCGCCTGCCGCCGCGGGCCGGATGGCGGGCATGGGTCGAGGACGAGAGTCTGCTGCTGGTCTACGACGGCTCGGGCTGGAACAGCACTACGCCTGCGACGCTGCAGAACATGGCGCTGCTTGGCGTTGGCACCACCGCCGACCCGGCCAACCCGTTCTCCGCCAAGCTCAATGCGGCGCTCTGGACCGCGAAGACCATCGCCGAGGGCGGGACCGGCGATCTGTTCTACACCATGAACAAGGAGACTGCGGCCGACGATCTCGGCCTCACCCTCCAGACCGGCTTCGTGACCAAGGCGCTGGTCGGCCTGTTCGGCTCTGACCGGTTCCGGTTGGCGGTCTCCGCCGACGGCAGCAGCTTCTTCGACGGGCTGATTGTCGACAACGCCACCGGCATCGTCGACCAGCCCCGGCTGCCGCGCTTCAAGGGCTACACCAACTACGACAACTACGTCGCCATCGACAGCTGGACGAAAATCGGCATCAACAACACCGACTATAACGATCAGGGGGCGTTTGACGCAGCCAACAACCGCTTCGTCGCGCCCGTCGCTGGCACCTACCTCTTCGGCGCGACGCTGCTCTACAAAATCAATTCCAGCACCAATGCGCGGATGCGCGGGCGGCTGGTGCTGAACGGCTCGACCGAAATCCGGGGCTCGCGGGGCGAGGTTTCCGGCGCGCATAACTCCGAAGCGACGGCGCTCTGGCTGCAGACCATGGTGCCGCTCGCCCAAGGCGACACGGTCGAACTGCAGGGCACCTTTCGTGCCGCCGACGGGTATTTCGCCGCCGATCACACGTCCTTCTGGGGAACGAAGGTGGGTTGAGCGGCGGAGGGAGGACTCGATGACACCACCCCGATTCGAGGGCTATGTGCGCATGCCGGGCGCCGATCGCCGCGGGCCGGACCACCGTAGAGAATGCCGCTCGACCGATCTCCGTCCGGTACCGTGCTGACGGCCTGCTGGGTGATCACGTCGATTTGCCATACGAGGCGGTCCTTGGCCTTCTCGACGATCGGTGGCGAAGTATGCGCCACGGCCCCAGCCGGGACACGGACTCGATCACGGCCAGGTCACCAAAGATCAGCGGTTTAGCGAATGCCGTTTGCAACCTGAACCTCGCGCACGAAACGGATGATGTTGGACAGCTCTGGATCCGTGAGTCCCGGCACCGGGGCCATGTTTCCAAAGGGCCAGTGATGGGCGCGCACTCCACTGCGTGCTGCCATGACGAAAGCCATGTCGCTGTGGTGGCCCGGCTCATAGATCTTGTGAATGAGCGGGGGCGCGGTCCCCGCACGTCCTTCAGCGTTGGTGCCGTGGCAGGATGCGCAGTTGGCGGCGAATACCTGCTGACCGACTTCGGCTTCGGGTGACAGCGTGGCCGGCAGAGTTACAGCAACAAGAGCCTGGCCCTCTTCTGCCGGGTTTGCGGCATCGGGCTGGCCCCAGAGCCACCAGGCACCGCCTGTGGCGATCGCGGCAATCACCACGACAAGAACAGTTCGCATGATGTCTTTCCTCCTTTCCTCGGGTTTGCTCGCGCGGATGGAGAGCCGCGCGAGCAGTGCCGGAAGGGTCTGGTTTGGTGAGGTAGTCTCGATTGCCTTGGCGCCGGAGCGGGCTCCGGCGCCGATCGCTCAGCGGGTCGGGCCGCCGTAGACGATGCCATTCGGCCGATCGCCGACCGGCACTGTCTTGACCACTTCCTGGCTCCCCACGTCGATGATCGACACGGTATCGTCGGCAATGTTGGTTACGAACACGAATGCCCCATCCGCCGATGCTGAGACGCCATGGGCGCCGCCGCCGGTGGTGAGGGTCTTCACCACCTCTCCGGTCGCGGTGTCGATGACGGACACGGTGTCGTTCGGCTCCGCGTCGGTGCCCTGGTTTGCCACGTAGACATGGGCTCCGTCCGGGGTCACGAACATCTGGATCGGGTTCGGTCCAACGTCGATCCTGTTCGTCACCTCACGGGACGATGTGTCGATGACCGCCACGCGGTTTTCATCCCGCAGCGAGACGTAGACCTGAGCGCCCGAGGGCGTGAACCCGACCTGGACAGGTGCCGCGCCCACCGGAATGCGCGCGACCTCGGAAAGCGCCTGCGTGTCGATGACGGACACGGACCCGTCTTCGACATTGGCGACGTAAAGCTCGGCCTCGTCCGGGCTGAGCCGCAGGCCGTGCGGATAATCCCCGGTCGCGATGCGCCCGATGACCTCGGCCTTTGCAAGGTCAATCACGGCGATCTCGTCGCCGCCGGCCAGCGAGACAAAAGCGCGCCCCTGCCGGTCAGCGACCACGTGCGCCGGATGCAAGCCTACTGCAACAATCGCCGTGGGCACCGAGAGGTTCCGCGGATCGAGGATGACCAACTGACCCTCGGCCGCGCCTTCCGCGCCGTGACCGTGCCCGCCGGACCCGTGATCTCCCTCGGCGGCGGGATCGCCGACCGCCAGCAGCAGCTTGCCGTCCGGCGTCAGATCGACGTTGTGCGGTGCGACGGGGATCGAGACCGTATCGACTGCTCCGGTGCCGAGATCGATGGCGCTGATGGAATATCCGCCTTCATTGGCGGACCAGACGGTTCCGCCGGTCTGACCCAGCGCCGCCGGCGTCTCGCCGGCGTTCGCCACCAGCCAGGCCTGCATTTCGGCGATCTCAAGTTCCTGCGCCGCGATGATCTGGCCGGCCCACTTCCTGGTTTGCGGGTCGTCCCCGTATTGCTGGACGATCCTGGCCATGTCGATCGCGCCATGATGATGCGGGATCATGCCCCGGACGAAGGCGACATCCGGGTCGTCGGCCATGACCCCGTCCATCATCGGCCCGTGCATTGCGTTCATGGCGTCGATGTTGGCCTGTGTGAAGTCGGGCAGGCTTTCCTTCGCCGGGGTCGTCGCGGCCTGCGGCGTGCCCATCATCCCTCCGTTCATCATTCCCTGCATCATCTGCTGCATCGCGCCCATGCATTCCGGGGTCATGGCCTGCACCATGGCCTGGCACTGCTCGGGCATCATCCCTTGCATGCCGGGCATCTGGCCCGAGGGAGGCGTCGGCGATGGAGCCTGCTCCGCTTGCGCGGGCGGGGTCCCCGGATGGTGGATGTCGTGCCCGGCCTGCGCGAGGGCAGTGCCCGGCAGGCCTGCCAGGATGCCGACGGAAAGTGCGATTGCGGTTCTGTTCATTGATTTCATCCTTTGGTTTCCGGAGCGCCGGCCCGGATTCGCGGACGCAGGTCTCCGTTGTGGTCGCTGGTCTTTCGGGTTGCGCCGGAGCGGCCGGAGACATCTCTCGTTCTCGCGCCGATCCCTGCGCATCACGCAGCGATGAGACGTGGCGGCCTCAGGATGCCTTCGGGTGATCGGTCGTGCGGATCAGGGCGCACAACCGTGAAAACCTCACCGCGCACGGGCGGGCCGACCGTCGGCGGCGCGACGAGAACCGCGGCGGTCAGACAGGTCGGGCAGCAGTCGGCCAGACTGAAGCCGATGTCATCACTGACGCAGCCCGCGGATGAACCTGCGCCATGGCCGTCCGGCATGTGGTGCTCGGCGCAGTGGCTTGCCGTGGCGGCGGCCTGTTGCTGGTGGATGGCGTGTCGGGCGGGGCCGGCATGTACCGGGACCTGCAGAACCAGGGCGCCGATGGCAAGCAGCAGGATGCAGATCGCGAACCGGCGCCATCGGCTGTATCCCGCCCGGAAAGCAGAATGCGCCTGCCCGGTCATGCGCCGTCTCCTACTCGACGCCGCGAGACAGCCCCGCTGACGGAGGCAAGCCGCCTCGGTCAGGTGCTGTTTCGGATCATTCGCAAGCCGGGCGGTCATGTCGGTATACCCCGTGTCAGATTTCCCGCGGGCCGAGGAAGCGCCCGAAGCGCCGGGTGGTCGGGCCGAACAGGAACGCTTCATAGGGCTCGGGGTCGACGCCGGGGAAATCCATGCCGGGCGAGCCGGCGGGCATGCCGGGAACGGCCAGCCCTGTTGCCTCGGGCCGCTCGGAAAGAAGGCGGCGGATCGCTTCGGCGGGCACATGGCCCTCGACCACATAGCCGTCGACCTCGGCGGTATGGCACGATGCCAGATCGGCCGGCACGCCGAGCCGCTGCTTGAGGCTGGCCATATCAGCGGATTCCACCACCCGCACCGGGAACCCTGCGGCTTCGATATGCGCAGCCCAGCCGTCGCAGCAGCCGCAGGAGGGATCCTTGCTGACGTTCACCAGCGGCAGAGGCTCTGCCTGCCCCCAGCTTGCGGTGGCCATCAGCAAGGGAGGTGCGCCGGCAGCGGCAAGAATGGCGCGTCGGCTGATGCTGCGATTGTCTCTCATCGTCAAACCTCGTTGCATGGATTCATTGTCTCACCGTCACGGTCCGGGCGCGACGCAGGAAAGGGGTGAGCCGGCGCCCGTGCGGGCCGGCTGATGGCTCCGCCAACATCACAGCTTCACCCTCCGCAGCCTTGCTGCATTGGCGATCACGCTGACCGAGGACAGCGCCATGGCGGCGGCGGCGATGATCGGCGACAGCAGGATGCCGAAGAACGGATAGAGCACGCCCGCCGCGACCGGCACACCAAGCGCGTTGTAGATGAAGGCGAAGAACAGGTTCTGGCGGATGTTGCCCATGACCGCTTCCGACAGCTTTCGGGCGCGGACGATGCCGGTCAGATCGCCTTTCAGCAGCGTGACCCCCGCGCTTTCCATCGCCACATCGGTGCCGGTGCCCATGGCGATGCCGACATCGGCGGCGGCCAGCGCCGGGGCGTCGTTGACGCCATCGCCCGCCATCGCCACCACCTCGCCCGCTGCCTTGTGCCGCTGCACCACCGCGCTTTTCTGGTCGGGCAGGACCTCGGCCTCGACCTCGTCGATGCCAAGCTGGCGGGCGACGGCTTTGGCCGTGGTCCAGTTGTCACCGGTGAGCATGACCACCCGGATGCCCTGCGCCTTCAGCGCCGCCAGCGCCTCGGGCGTCGAGGGCTTGACCGGATCGGCGATGGCGAAGATCGCGGCGACGCGGTCGTCCACGCCCATGAAGATCGCGGTCGCCCCATCCTCGCGCAGCCGGTCGGCCTCCTCGGCCAGCGGCGCCACATCGACGCCCTGTTCGGCGAGGAATTTGGCGTTGCCGAGGGGGATGCGCTTGCCCTCGACCGTGCCATAGGCACCCTTGCCGGTGGGCGAGTCGAAATCCGCAACCGGTGCCATCGCGATGCCGCGTTCCTCGGCGGCGCGCACGATGGCGATTGCCAGCGGATGCTCGCTGGCCCGCTCGACGCTGGCGGCAAGCCGCAGCGCCTCTTCCTCGGTGAACCCCGGCGCCGGCACGATGGCGGTGACGGCGGGGCGCCCTTCCGTCAGCGTGCCGGTCTTGTCGACGATGATGGTGTCGATCTTCTCCATATGCTCCAGCGCCTCGGCGTTCTTGATCAGCACGCCCGCCTGTGCGCCACGGCCGACGCCGACCATGATCGACATCGGCGTCGCCAGCCCCAGCGCACAGGGACAGGCGATGATCAGGACCGACACGGCGGCAATGAGACCGAAGGAGAAGCGCGGCTCCGGCCCCCAGATCGACCAGGCGACGAAGGCGAGCACCGCGACCACGATCACCGCCGGCACGAACCAGCCGGAGACCTGATCGGCCAGCCGCTGGATCGGCGCGCGGCTGCGCTGCGCCTCGGCGACAAGCTGGACGATCTGCGACAGCATGGTGTCGCGGCCGACCTTGCGGGCCTCGATCACCAGCGCGCCGGACTGGTTCATGGTGCCGCCGATGGCGGTGGCGCCGACCTCCTTGGTGACCGGCATCGACTCACCTGTCACCATCGACTCGTCGACAGCGCTGCGGCCTTCCAGCACCTCGCCATCGACGGGCACCTTCTCGCCGGGCCGGACCCGCAACCGGTCGCCGACATGAACGGTATCGAGCTGCACCTCCTCCTCGCTGCCGTCGTCACGAATGATCCGCGCGGTCTTGGGGGCAAGGTCCAAGAGCGCCCGGATCGCACCGCTGGTGCTTTCGCGGGCGCGCAGTTCCAGCACCTGCCCGAGCAGGACAAGGACGGTGATGACCGCCGCCGCCTCGAAATAGACCGCGACCGAGCCGTCGGCTTGCCGGAACTGGTCAGGAAAGATGTCGGGCGCGAGTGTCGCCACCATGCTGTAGACCCAGGCCGCCCCGGTGCCCATCGCGATCAGGGTGAACATGTTGAGGCTGCGGTTGACCAGCGACTGCCAGCCGCGCTGGAAGAAGGGCCAGCCCGCCCACAGCACCACAGGCGTCGCCAGCAGCATCTGGATCCAGTTCGACGTCCGCTGGCTGATGAGGTGGTCCAGACCGAGAAGGTGGCCGCCCATCTCCAGCACGAACACCGGCAGCGTCAGGATCAGCCCGATCCAGAACCGACGCGTCATGTCGATCAGTTCCTCGTTCGGCCCGGCCTCGAGGCTGACCAGCACCGGCTCCAGCGCCATGCCGCAGATCGGGCATGACCCCGGGCCGACCTGCCGGACCTCGGGGTGCATCGGGCAGGTGTAGATCGTCCCCTCCGGAACCGGTTCGGCCTTCGTGGCCGCCGCTGCCGGACCGAGATAGCGCTCCGGATCGGCCAGGAATTTCCCCCGGCACCCGGCCGAGCAGAAGTAATACGGCCGCCCGGCGTGCTCGGCCTTGTGCTCGGTCATGTGCGGATCGACCATCATGCCGCAGACCGGGTCCTTGACCTTGTGGGCTGTGTCCGACGCGGCGGCGTGGTCATGTGCGTGATCGTTGGCCGAATGAGCGTGGTTCTGGTGATCGTGTTCGATCTTGCTGTTCATTTTTACGCCTCCTCGGCGTTTCATCCTGAGCTTGCGTTTCACCTGTTCTGCACTTTCCAACCGCTGGAAGGTCAAGAGGCGATCAGGAGGCTTGGAATATTGCCCTTTGCAGCTTTCCCGCTGGGGGCGCTGGCATGGGCGCCCCCAGCATCATACGATCATGCGCTGATGGCAAATTCGGTCATCATGCCGGTCTCAAGATGCGGCATGTGGTGGCAATGCAGCATCCAGCGCGCCGCCTCACCGGCGTCGAGCGCCACATCGACCATCGACATCGGCGGCACGTATACCGTGTCGCGCAGCGCGCCCCGGACGGCACGTCCGTTCAGACCGACGACCTGGAACACATGCCCGTGCAGATGCATCGGGTGGCCCATCATCGACATGTTGTGGAAGGACAGCACCACCCGCTCACCGCCGCGCGCGGCAATCGGGCGATGCTGGCCCCAGACGGCACCGTTGATGGTCCAGACATAGGGCTGCATCGAGCCGCCCAGCATCACCATGTGGCTGCGGTCCACCGGCCGATCCGGCAGGGCGTCGGCGGCAATCAGGCGCTGCTCCTGCGCCAGGTCGGTGTCGAAGGCGGGGGCTTCGGCTTCTGCCATGGTGTCGATGCGCCGGATTTCGGCGCCCTGCGTGGCAAGGATCAGGCCGGTGCGCTCGCGCGCGCCTTCCCGCAGCGCGAGGATCGGCCAGGCGCCGCCCTGCTGCGGCAGGTCGATCTCCAGATCCAGCCGCTGGCCCATCGCCAGGCCGAAGCGCGTCCCCGGAACGGGCTGAACCGCATGTCCGTCCACCGCGACAAGCCGGGCCTGCGGCTCGCCGGTCTCAATCCAGAACACCGTTGCCGCGGCGGCATTGATCACCCGCAGGAGGATGCGCCCGCCGCGCTCGACCTGCACCACCTCGGGATCCGACAGCGTGCGGTCGTTGGCCAGATAGGCGTCCCAGTCGTAATCGTTGAGGTCCATCGCCATGCCACCCATGGCGCCCGTCCCCATCATGCCGCCCATGGCGCCGTGATCCATGCCACCCATCGGCATGTTCCCCAGCGCGCCGTGGTTCATGCCGGCCATGCCACCCATGCCTGCACCTTGGCCGCCAGCGTGACCGCCCGCGGTCCCGTGACCGCCGAGGATCTCGGCCAGCACCTCCTCGGGCGCCTTGAACGAGAAATCATGCAGGAACAGCACCACCTCCTGCCGGTCGGCGCTGATATCCTCGGCGCTGCGCACGATCAGCGGCGCGGCCAGCAGGCGCATCTCGTGCAGCGGCACATGCGCGTGCATCCAGTAGGTGCCGGGCAGCGGCGCGAAGTCATAGGCGCGGGTCTCGCCGGGGGCGAGCATGGGCAGCGGCATGTCGGGCACACCGTCCTGCGCGTTGGGCGGGATCTGGCCGTGCCAGTGGATCAGGGTGGCGGTATCGAGATCGTTGCGCAGATCCACCCGGAACCGTTCGCCGGGGTCGAGCGTCAGGCCCTGTCCGGCCGGCCCGGCAAGACCCCAGACGGCGGCCGCGCGGCCGTCGATGTCCAGCACCCGGCTGGCGGCTTGCAAAGACAGCGGGGCCACGCTCTGCGCTGCCGCGATCCGGGGCAACTGCGCATAAGCCAGCATGGCGGCGCCAGCGGCAAGAAAGCCGCGTCGTGAAATGGTATTCATGGTCGTCTCCTCGGGACAGCCAGTCCCGTTCATCAAAGCCGATGGGACGCCACAGGCCTCAGCCCGGGCGCGATCAGAGGAGACGGAGCTTGGGAGGTCGTTCGTTCAACCCGGGCGCCCGACCGGCAAGGATCACGCCGGTGGGGAGGTCATGGCTGGCAGGCGCGTAATCGCGGCCTGAGCTTTCGCTCGGGGATGTCAGGGAGACCGAAAGGCCGGCGCAAAGCATCTCACAGCTTGCGACGTGACCCGATCCGCAGTGCTGGTCGCCATCACAGGGATTTTCGCTGCCGACAGCAACCTGCATCATTTCGGTGACATGCACCGCGTGATCCGGCTCTGCGCTCAAGCGCGCCGCATGCGCGGACGTCACCGTCGTCATGGCGGTGATCGCGAGCACGGCAAGCAGGGCTACGAGACGGGCGAACATGCCGGGAAGATAGGCGCTGGTCACAGGAATGTCCATTGCCTCCGGCGTCACGCCTCTGGCAGAAGTTCAATTTCGGCATGTAGCCGATTGAAATTCTTCACCAGCAATCATTCAACTCATGCGCAAAGAACTTCGTACTATCTTGTGGCTCGGGTTGCTCCTCGGCGGCCTGATCCTGGCGATCCTCGTCGGATGGCATCAGGTCCGTACTGCATCCACCACCGCGTCTTCTGCGAAAGTCATCGAACAGGGCCGGCAGGTCTATGCAGACCAATGTGCGTCCTGCCACGGTGCGCAGCTCGAGGGGCAGCCGGACTGGAAGACGCCGCTTCCGTCCGGGCGTCTCCCGGCGCCACCGCACGATGCCGGCGGCCACACATGGCACCATCCCGATGACATCCTGTTCCGCATTGTCAAGGAAGGCACGGCCGCCATTGTCGGGGGCGGCTATGAGAGCGACATGCCGGGGTTTGCCGATGTCCTCGGCGACGCCGAGATCCAGGCTGTCCTCGCCTATATCAAGAGCACCTGGCCGGAGCGCGAGCGCGGATATCAGAAGGAGGTTTCCCGCCGCGACTGAAATGCCGCGGCCGCTTCCCTATCGCGGTCAATCCGCGCCGCGCAGCAGTCGTTGCGGATGGGTCCATGCTGCCGCGCGGGTCGTAAAATTATTTTAAAACAATAATTTAGAAGATAGAGAAGGTTGGACGCCAGGCCCATCCGCTCCGCCACTTGCCCTCGCGAAAGGTGTCTCCCGATCCGGCCGCGGCCGGATTTTCCCGTTGTTTTCGAGGGTTATGCGGGAGCGGCTGAGCACTGCCCCCAGTTCCAAGATGCCCGAAATCGGTCTCTCGGGGCCGATATTCTCCTGACCTGATGACTGTGCCGGTTGGTGAATTTCTTACAGCAAGCTGAAATTGTGTGCTTTTCGGCTTTTCGGGATCGCCGGCCCGAATACTTCGATGCCGGTGGCGTTCGTGAGGGGGAGAATAAATCGAGCTATCGCCCTCAGAATAGTTCCGTGCTGCTCTCGTCGCGGATACGGAGGGGGTATCTTTCGCCCCTGATGGTGGGCGATTTCGATACCCCCCAACTTCGCCCTGCACCTCGCCGGTCTTCCTTCGCCACCGTGGTCATTGCCCGCCGCTGATCCGCAGTGGCCGTTTGCAACACCACGGAGGCCCGATCATGCCACATGAACCCGTCGTCCTGCCGCCGCGTTTTCTACGGACCAAGGAGGCCGCGACCTTTCTGAGCCTCTCGGCCCGGACGCTCGAAAAACACCGCACCTATGGAACCGGGCCAGCCTATCGCAAGCTCGGCGGCCGCGTCGTCTATGCCATCGACGATCTCGAAGCCTGGACCGAACGCGGCGCGGTGACCTCGACCTCCGATCCGCGCGGCTCCGTGCTGCCCGCCAAGCGTCATGCGTTTCCGTCCGGCCCGCAGGCCGGTCGTTACGCCCGCTGATCTCTCGCGGTTTCCTTCATGACGGTGCGACGTCGATCCCTTTCCGAGCGTGGGCAACTGGATCTGTTCAGGGCGCTCCCCGGCGATTTCGCGCCACGAGACGCACAGGATCTCATGGCCTATCCCTTCTTCTCCCTCGCCAAGTCGAAGCGCATCGCGCCGATCGACTTCGCAGCCGGCAATGTCTCCATCCGGGTCGAGGCTGTTCCCGATCACGGCATGGCCACGATCTGGGACGCCGATATCCTGATCTGGGCGGCCAGTCAGATCGTCGAAGCCCGCGACAGTGGCCTTCGCACCTCTCGGCTGATGGCCGCCACGCCCTATGAGATCCTCACCTATGTCGGGCGCGGCACCGGCTTGCGCGATTATCAGCGCCTGAAGGCGGCGCTCGACCGGCTGCAATCGACCACGATTTCCACCTCGATCCGCCAGCCGGTCGAAGGCCGTCGGCATCGCTTCTCGTGGATCAACGAGTGGCAGGAGCGCACCGACCGTAGCGGTCGGCCCGATGGTATCGAAATGATCGTGCCGGACTGGTTGGAGGCGCTGGCGCGGCTGATCCGGGGACTTTCGGCGTGATCCCGGTTCCGGCCAACACGCGGGTCTGGCTGGCTGCCGGGGTCACCGACATGCGCAAGGGCTTTGCTTCCTTGGCGGCGCAGGCCGAGGCGGTGCTGAAGCAGGATCCTTTCGGCGGGCATCTCTTCGTCTTCCGCGGCCGTCGCGGTGATCTGGTGAAGGTCATCTGGTGGGATGGCCAGGGGGCCTGCATGTTCATGAAGCGGCTGGAGCGGGGCCGGTTCGTCTGGCCCTCGGCCAAGGAGGGGAAGGTGGCGCTGACACCGGCGCAGTTGTCGATGCTCCTGGAAGGGATCGACTGGCGTGCCCCGGAGCGAACGTGGCGGCCCTTGGCAGCGGGATAATCAGGGGGGGCCACAAGAGAATGATTCCCATAAGGAATCCCGTGGGATAAACTCCTTGCATGCTCGATCAGACCCTGACCCTGCCGGAAGATCCCGAGGAGTTGCGCAGCTTCACCGCGCGGCTTCTGGCCGAGGTGAAGGCGCAGGCGATCCTGATCGAGAGGCTGCGGCACCAACTGGCCGGGCACCGGGCACACCGGTTCGGCGCGTCCTCGGAGACGGCAGAACAGCTTCAGTTGGCTCTTGAGGCCAGCGAGATCGCGGCCGCCGCGATGACGGCGCGGATGCGTCTGCCGGACATCGAGGAGAAGGGCAAACCCAAGCGCCGTCCGATCCCGGATCATATCCCCCGGATGGAGGTGGAACTGATGCCCGGCGCCGATGCCTGTGCCGATTGCGGCGGTCGCCTGCGCCGGATCGGCGAGGACGTCACGGAAGAGCTGGAGTATGTTCCTGGGCGCTTCATCGTGAACCGGATTGTCCGCCCCCGGCTGACCTGCGCTTGCTGCGAACGCTTCGTCCAGGCCCCGCTGCCGTCGCGCCCGATCGAGCGCGGTCGCCCCGGGCCGGGTCTGCTGGCCCATGTGCTGGTCAGCAAGTATGCCGACCATCTCCCCCTCTATCGCCAGAGCCAGATCTTCGGCCGCGAAGGGCTCGATCTCGACCGATCGACCCTGGCCGACTGGGTCGGCAAGACCACCACCCTTCTGGAGCCACTGGCCGAGGCCATCGGGCGCCATGTCCTGTCGGCCGAGGCGATCTTCGCCGACGATACGCCGGTGCGGATGCTGGCGCCCGGCACCGGCAAGACCCAGACGGCCCGGCTCTGGACCTATGCCCGCGATGAGCGCCCATGGGATGGCGATGCTCCGCCTGCCGCATGGTATCGCTTCTCGGGCGACCGCAAGGGTCAGCACCCCAAGGATCATCTGGCCCGTTTCCGCGGCTGGATGCATGCCGACGGCTATGCCGGGTTCGAGGATCTCTACCGTTCCGGCGCCATCCGCGAGGTCGCCTGCATGGCCCATGTCAGGCGCAAGTTCGTGGACATCCACCGATCGCAAGGTTCGCCGATCGCTGAGGAGGCCATCGGCCGCATCGCCCGGCTCTATGCCGTCGAGAAGGAAGCCCGAGGTTCGCCACCGGACCGCCGCGCCGAACTCCGTAAGGCACATGCCGCCCCGGTCTTCGATGACCTGGAAGTCTGGCTGGCCATGCAACTCACCACGATCTCGGGGAAATCCCCGCTAGCGGCCGCCATCCGATACGCCCTCACCAGGATGGAACGCCTGCGCCCCTACCTCGACAACGGCATCCTCGAACTCGACAACAACGCCGCCGAACGCGGCATGCGCGCCATCGCCCTCGGGCGGAAAAACTACCTATTCGTCGGTTCCGAGGCAGGTGGAAAGGCCGCCGCCATCGCCTACACCCTGATCGAAACAGCCAAGCTCAACGTCAGCGATCCCCATGCCTGGCTCGCCGACACCCTGGCCCGTATCCCTGATTACAAGATCACAAAGGTCGATGACCTGCTGCCTTGGAAATGGCCCGGGTAGCGCTCAGGCCGGACGCTTACTTCGAGGTCGGCAATGCAGCGGCTGATTGCCGATTGCGACAGACCCAGTGAATTTCCTGCCTTTCGGAAGCTGCCGTGCTCGGCAGCGGCTATGAAGTAACGTAGGTGGCGAAATTCAATAGCATCCGAAGATGTAACCAATTTTCTGGTCATGCTGCCCCGTCCGCCTTTGTCGGCAGGGCTACTGTCACCACGGGCGCGCGCTAGGCTTTGTCCTTTCGAGATCAACATTCTGCGCCCCTTATATACAGATGCATCCTGTTCCGGCGGACACAGCCAGCCCAATAGTTTTCAGATCTGCTGGCCGGCTATCGGCTCAACGAAAGACTGCGCTCGCCTGGCTGGGCGGTATTGGTTGCTTTGAAGCTGTCGGCAAAACCACCGCCGCTTCAAAGCCAGACGAGCTTCCCGGTCTCGGCGACTGCAAGGTGAGCTTTGACGAAATCCGGTCCGCAATGCTGGCGACGATGGCAAGGCCAAGCCCGCTGCCTTCCGTTCCGGTTGTCCCCCTCTCAAAACGGCGGGCCAGCCGGCCAAGTGCTTCTGTCGGCACAACAAGGCCGTCATTGGCGACGCGGAACGTGCCATCCTCACCGAGGCTTACCTCGATCGGCTCGTCAGATGCGCCGTGCCGCAGGGCGTTCTCGACCAGGTTGCGGCAGATGATGCCAAACGCATCGGGGTCGAGGTCGGACATTACCGGGTGCTCCGGCAGAGCGAGTGCGATCCGGTTCGGTGCGGTCCTCTCGATATCGTCCACGACCAGACGGGCGGTGATGCGAAGATCGGATAGGTGATCGAGCCGCAACCGCCCGCCCTCCGCCCGAGCCAGTTGCAGCAGCCGCTCGGCGATCCGGGCCAGCCGCTTCAGCGAGGCCTCGATCTCGGCGGCCCTGTGGCCGGCGCCGGTATCTTTCGTTTCCACCTGTATCCGCTGGGCCTGCGCGATTGCGCCTGCCAGCGGTGTTCGCAATTCATGCGCTGCGTTGGCGGCGAAGGTGCGTTCGGCCTCGAATGTGGACTTGAGCTGCGCCAGCAGCACATTGACCGCCAGCCCCACCGGGGTGACCTCGACGGGGAGATCGTTGCAGGCGACGGGGGCAAGGTCGCGCGGTGAACGCGCGGCCAGCCGGTCGCGGTAGCGGCGCAGCGGGGCCAGGCCCGAGCGGACGGTCAATACGATCGCCAGCAGCGCGGCCGGGATGAACACCAGCAGTGGCAGTCCCAGGCCCGCCCAGACATCGCGTGCCGCCGCCGCGCGATGGGCAAGCGGCTCGGCGACCGTGAGGCGGATCGTGCCTTGCAGGGCGTCCTCGCCATACAGGCGATGGGTTGCGGTCGTGTGAAAGCCCGGCCCATCCCATTCCGGGAAGATGGAGGGGTCGGCCTCATGCGATTGCAGAAGGATTCTCCCCATGTCATCCCGCACGATATAGGTGAGGAATTCGTCGTGGTCGCGCAGGTCGGCAAGGTGTTGCGTCACACCTTCCTCCTCACGTCCGACGATCTCGACAGCGGCCAGCGGCAACAGGCGCTGCGCCGCCTCCTGTAGTGACGAGTCGAAGATCCTGTCCATCTCGTGCCGCAGCATGACCGCCGTGGTGGCGGCCGCGGCGATCCACAGCAGCGTCAGAAGGATGCCCAGAGACACCCCCAACCGCATCTGAAGGCTGCGTGGCATCGTCATGGCGAACCCAGCCGGTAGCCCAATCCGCGCTCGGTCTCGATCACCTCGGCGCCCAGCTTCTTGCGCAGCCGGCTGACATGGACCTCGATGGTGTTGCTTTCCACCTCGGTATCGAAGGCATAAAGCTTTTCCTCAAGTTGTGCCTTGGACAGAAGCTGGCCGGGGCGCGTGAGGAACGCCTCGAACAGCGCCCATTCGCGCGCCGTCAGTTGCACCGGCCGGCCGTCGCGGCGGATGCTGCGCGAGGCAAGGTCGACGGCAAGCGCGCCGTGGACGATGATCGGGTTGGGATTGCCGCTATAGCGCCGCGCGACCGAGCCGATGCGCGCGGAAAGCTCGGCCAGATCGAAGGGCTTGACCAGATAGTCGTCGGCGCCGGCGTTCAAGCCTTCGATCCGGTCCGAGATCTGGTCCAGCGCGGTCAGGATGATCACCGGCGTCACGTCGCCGCCGGCGCGCAGCGACCGAAGGAAGGTGATGCCGCGTCCGTCGGGCAGCATGAGGTCCAGCAATACCAGATCATAGCCGGCGCCGGCCATCGCATCGCCGGCCGCATCCAGGCGCGTGACCCAGTCCACCGACTGGCCACCCGCGGCGATCTGGTCCCGCACGGCGGCGCCCAGAACGGTGTCGTCCTCGATCAGCAGGATTCGCATGATCTTCCTACTCATTTGCCTCTGGCCATTATGGCGATCCGGGCTGACGCAAAGCTGATGGCGGGACGCCCCAGGCTTCAGCATCCCGTCAGGTTCGCGACGCAGAATGTCATCCGATGGCCGTTATGCGGAGTGTGGTCCATGAAGAGATCGCTGACAATTCTGACCTTTCTCGCGGCCCTTCCGTGCGGGGCTGCACTTGCCGGCGACGACTGTGCCGTGCCGCTGGCAGACTGGCAGCCAAGAAGCGCGGTGGTGCGGCTCGCGGAAGAAAACGGATGGGTGGTGCGGCGCATCAAGATCGACGACGGCTGCTACGAGATAAAAGGCACGGACCGGGAAGGACGCCGCATCGAGGTGACGGTCGATCCCGGCACGCTTCAGGTAATCGAGGTCGAATACGAGGACGGAGGTGAACGGCACTTCCGTGAGGGCAGGGGACGCAAACATGATTGAGGCGAAAAGGGACGGCGGTATTTCGGACGTTGCCGATACCACGCGCATGGTGCGGGTCTGGGATCCGGTGGTGCGCAGCTTTCATTGGGGCCTGGTTGCCGCCTTTGCAGTGGCATGGCTCGCGGCTGACGAGGTGCGGCCGCTTCACGAGGCGGCCGGCTATGCGGTGGCGGCATTGCTTGTGCTCCGCCTGATCTGGGGTTTTGTCGGCAGTCACCATGCCCGCTTCGCGCAATTCATGCGTGGCCCTGCCGCAACGCTGGTCTATCTCGGAGACATGCTGCGCGGGCGGGAGCGGCGCCATCTCGGGCACAACCCGGCCGGCGCCGCGATGATCGTGGCACTTATGGTTACGCTTTCCGGCACCGCGCTAAGCGGCTGGCTGCTCGAACAGTCGATCGAGGAAGCCCGTGCCGTGAGGGTTGTGGGCGAGCATGGCGGCCGGGAAGTCAGGGGGGACAAGACCTTGAAGGAGGTGCATGAAACGCTGGCCAACCTGGCGTTGGTCCTCGTGGCCCTGCATGTCGGAGGTGTGGCGCTCACCTCATGGCGCCATCGGGAGAACCTGCCCCGTGCCATGGTCACGGGCCGAAAGCGCCCCCCTGGCGCAAATGACGTGACCTGAACATTACGCATTCCCACTGTTGTTGCGGCCCCGTCTGTCTGGCGGGGCCGGTTTGTTTTGCGCGACCGTTGCGGTTCGTCGGGGCAGGCTGACGGAAAGCTGACGCAGGTTTTCCGCGGCGATCAGGATCACGTCAGCCGCGCCCTCCAGATTGGTTTCATCAGGCAACCAAGGCTGAGGAGCATAGCCATGAAAACCATCCTGACCGCCACCGCATTCGCCCTCGCGATCCCCGCCGGGGCCGCGCTCGCCGACGAGAAATGCAACGTGCCGACCGAGAACATGCAGTCCTGGGAAGCCCTTATCCAAGTGACCGACGAATTCGGCTGGAGCATCTCGAAAATGGAACTTGATGATGGCTGCTACGAGCTGAACGTCATCGACCAGGGTGGCAACACCCTGAAGATGACCGTCGATCCCGGAACCCTCGAGGTGATCGACGGCAAGGTCAAACGCTGGAGCGACGGCACCAAGCCCGAAAAGCGCAACTGATGGCCACAAGGGTCCGCCTCGCTACGGAGGCTGACCTCTTTCCACACGGGCGTTCGCCTCGGCCATAGCCGGGAAAGTCCCCCCGAGATGATCGTAAAGGACATTCGAACCATGAAAACTCTATTGCTCGCCGTAGCCGCTTTCGCGGTATTGCCCGCCGTGGCGGCGATTGCCGACGACGACTGCCATGTGCCGCGCAGTGCTTGGCAGCAGCGCGAGGCGGCGATGCAGGCGGCGACGGGCCTCGGCTGGCGGGTCGAGAAAATCGAGGCCGACGACGGCTGCTGGGAGGTCAAGGGGCGCGATGCCCAGGGCCGTCGCATCAAGGCCAAACTGGATCCCGCGACGTTGCAGGTCGTCAAGTTGCGCCACCGCGACGGCGAAGACGACCGCGCGCGGGATCGCGACCGCGCACCCGCCGCCGCTCCGGCGACACCGCCCGCCAATCCGCTGTTCCAGAACGGCACCCCGCCGATGGTGCGGGTGAACTGAAGCATTGGACAAAGGAGAGCAGGATCATGAAATCCATCCTCGCAGCCCTTGCACTGACCTCGGCCATTGTAGCGCCCGGCCTTGCCATGGCCCGGCCGGTCACCCTCACCACCACCCTGAACACTTACGGCGGCGATGGCGCCTATCTCGTCCTCTACGTCACCGATGCGCAGGGGGCGTATGCCGGAACCCTGTGGATGGCCGGCGGCAAGTCGAAGTATTACGAACATCTCAGCGACTGGTATCGCGCCACCGGCGGCGACCTGGCGCAGGTCGACGGCATCACCGGCGCCAGTGTCGGCGCGGGCCGGTCACTCGAAATCACCCTCGACCTTGCCGATGCGCTGTTCGATGCGGGCTATACGCTGCATGTCGACGCCGCCGTGGAGGAAATGCGCGACAGCCCGAACGACATCGCCGTGCCGCTGACGACGGCAGGAGCGGGAAAGCCTGCGCCCGGCCGCAGGTATGTCGCCAGCCTCCGCTACGACATGTGAGGCAACGCCATGATCCGCACGCTGCATCGCTGGTCGGGTCTGCTGGCCCTCATTCTCGTCATGGCCCTTGCGTTGAGCGGCGCGGCGCTCTCGGTCTTTCCCGCGGCCGAGCGGCTTTCCACGCCGCAGGCCGAGGCCGGGCTGACCGTCGCCGATCTCGCAGGACGTATCCTGGCTGCCTATCCGGGGGTGGAGCAGATCCGGCGCGCGCCGTCGGGCCGGATCACCGCGTTCTGGTTCGACGACGGCACGCCCGGCGCGGCGGTAATCGACCCGGCGACCGGCAAGGGTATCGCCAGCGCCGATCCCGATCCGGTCAAACGCTGGTTGACCAACCTTCACCGTTCGCTATTCCTAGGCGATGCCGGTCGTATCGCCATGGCCATTGGCGCCGTGGCGATGCTGATCCTGTCGGTCTCCGGCGCGATGCTAGTCGCGCGGCGCATGGGCGGCTGGCGGCGTTGGTTCGCCCCTTTGCGCGGGCCGGCGTCGAGCCGCATCCATACCGGGATCGCCCGCGTGGCGGTCACGGGGCTGGTTTTGTCCTCGGCGACTGCACTGTGGATGGCCGCCTCGACCTTCGATCTTCTGCCGGATGGAGCCGCACCGCCGACCTTTCCGACTGAGGTCAGCGGAAGCACTGGGGTCTCGCTTGCTGCGATGGAGCCGCTCTCCGTGATTGCTGTCACGGAGTTGCGCGAGCTGAGCTTTCCCTATCCTGGCGACGCCACGGACGCCTTCACTCTGAAGACGGATCGCGGCACCGGCTATCTCGATCAGGGGACGGGTGAGCTTCTGGCCTGGGCCGAGCTGACGATGTGGGAACAGATATCTGAAACCATCTACATGCTGCATACCGGGCAGGGGGCCGCATCTCTCGGCCTCGTGCTGGGTGTGCTGGCGCTCGGCGTGCCGGCAATGGGGGTGAGTGGTCTTGTGCTCTGGTTCGCGGGGCGGCGGTCAAGACCGCGTCTCCGTGGCAATCATCCTGCAAACCGCGCTGCGACCATCTTGCTGGTGGGCTCGGAGGGCGGCAGCACCTGGGGTTTCGCTGCGACGCTCCAACATGCGCTGACCACGGCGGGCCAGCATGTTCATGTCGCGCCAATGTCCGGTTTCGAGCCGGCGCGCTATCCGCAGGCCGAACGGTTCGTCATTCTTGCCGCCACCTGGGGCGAGGGACAGGCTCCCGCCACGGCGAAGGGGTTCATTGAACGCCTCGCGGCGCTGGAATCTGTCCCTGAGGCCCCGCTTGCGGTGCTTGGTTTCGGCGATCGCAGCTTTCCCGCGTTCTGCGCGTTCGCCGATGAAGTCGGGAGTCGGGCTGCTGCCAAAGGCTGGGCGCAATTGATGCCCTTCGACACGGTCGATCGCCAGTCGCCGCAGGATTTCGCCCGCTGGGGCCGCGCGCTGGGGGCGGCGCTGGGGATCGAGCTTACGCTCGAACATGTGCCAACCCCGCCCGTGACGGGGCGGCTCACCCTGATCTCGCGCCGTGATTACGGGGCGGAGGTGCAGGCGCCGACCACGATCCTGCGCTTTGCCCTACCCGAGGCGACGTTTTTGCAACGGCTGACAGGTCGGGGGTTTGGCCGGTTTCAGGCCGGTGATCTCCTCGGCGTTCTGCCCGAGGGTGCGGATCTGCCGCGCTTCTACTCGCTGGCGTCCGGATGGCGCGACGGCTTCGTCGAGATCGTGGTGCGCAAGCATCCCGGCGGCCTCTGCTCCGGGCAGCTTCTGGCACTGGAGCCCGATCAGGCGATCCACGCCTTCGTCCAGCACAATCCTGCTTTCCATAACGAAGGAGGAAAGCCGCCGCTGATCCTGATCGGCGCCGGCACGGGGATCGGCCCGCTTGCAGGGTTCATCCGGGGCAACAGTGGGAAGCGGCCGGTTCATCTCGTTTTCGGGATGCGCCACCCCGACAGCGATTTCCTCTATCGTGAGGATCTGGCCGCCTGGCAGGCCGATGGCCGTCTTGCCCAGTTGACCACCGCCATCTCGCGGGGAGCGAAGCCGCGCTATGTGCAGGACGTGCTGCGCGCTGAGAGCGTTGAACTGATCCGGCTGATCCGGGACGGGGCGCGCATCATGGTCTGCGGCGGGCGCGACATGGCGGCGGGCGTGGCCGAGGCGCTGACGGACATTCTCGCGCCGGTCGGCCTCACCCCGCTCACGCTGAAAACGGAGGGACGCTATGCCGAAGACGTCTACTGACCCGATCCGCCACGCGCTGAATGGCCCGACCATGGGGACACGCTGGTCGGCGCTTTTCCATGCCGATGCCGGGCTGGACCCCGCCCCGGTGCAGGCGGCCTTGCAGGCGGCCGTGGCGGAGGTCGATGCCGCCATGTCGACATGGAAACCCGACAGTGACCTGATGCGCCTGAACCGGACGTCCGAAAATGTCTGGGTGGCCGTTCCCGCTGGGTTGGCCGAAGTGCTCGATCTTGGGGTAAGGATCGGCGCTCTATCGGGCGGTGCTTTTGACATCGGCATGGGCGATGCGGTGCGGGCCTGGGGGTTTGGACCCGAGGCGGTCAGCGCCGGGGCCATCCGCGCGGTGATGGCTGCTGCGCGCTGGCCCGCGCATGAGGTGCTGGAGATCGACCGCGCGGCCGGGCTAGTCCGGAAACACACGCCGATCACGCTGGACCTGAACGGGATCGCCAAGGGGTTCGGCGTGGACAAGCTGGCAGGGACGTTGCAAGGCTTCGGCATCACGGCTTTCCTCGTCGGCATCGACGGCGAAATGCGTGCATCCGGACTACGGCCCGATAGCATGCCCTGGACGGTCGCCGTCGAGACGCCGGATCCCGAACGCCGCGCGCCCCGCTCCATCCTGACGCTGATGGATGCTGCCGTCGCCACGTCGGGCGACTACCGGCATCATGTGACCGTTCGGGGCCAGCGCCTGTCACACACCATGGACCCCGCGACAGGCGGCCCGCTGCGCTCGTCACCGGCCTCGGTTACGGTCGTCGCCGGAACCTGTGCGGAGGCCGATGCCTGGGCTAGCGCGCTGATGGTGCTGGGTCCGCAAGCTGGCGGCGAACTCGCCGCGCGTCTCGACCTCGATGCGCTGTTTCTGATGCGCGAGGCAGGCGGCATCCGGACCCATGCCGTCGGGGCGCTGTTCGACAGCCCGATGGTATCGGCGGCAGGCCGCGAGGGTCTGGTTCGTGCCTGAGGTCTGTCCATTCGTGCAATGGGTCTTTGCAGTTTTCGTCAATTCTCGTGCGAAAACGGACAGCCTATGTCTATCCCAAGCCCGGCGGCGTCTGTCGATGCCCGCTGCGGCCAGAACCACTTGGCAGATACAGGAGATCACTATGAGGACTGTAAAATCTTTCACCGCCGTCGCTGTTGCTCTCGCCCTTGCGCTGGGGTCAGCTGGCATTGCAGCCGCGCAATCCCATGATCATGACAGCCATGGCGCGGGGGCTATCGAGATCACGCTGAACGATGGCGCCAAATGGCAGGGCGATCAGAACATGATCACCGGCATGACCGCGATTCACGGAACCATGGCCGCGAACCTGGACGCGATCCACAACGGCACCCTGCCGGCCGATGCCGCGAATGGGGTCGCTGCCGATGTCCAGAAGCAGGTCGATTTCATGGTCGAGAACTGTGTGCTGGAACCCGAGGTGGACGAGCAGTTCCATATCGTCCTTGGTGAGGTGATGACCGGCATCTCGGCATTGGAGGCCGGCGAGGTCGAGACTGGCGCGGTGACGATCGTTCAGGCGTTGAACGCATATGGCGAGCATTTCGAGCATCCGGGCTGGCAGATGATCGACTGACGCCACGGGCGCAGGCATGGGCCGGCGCGGGCGTTACGCCTGCGCCGGCCTTGTCTTGCACGGGCAGCGCCCCTCCAGCAGGTCGGCATCGGCCGCCAGGGCCGTCGCCATGAAGTCCAGAAACAGGCGGATGCGCGCGGTTTGGCGCAGATCCTCGTGAATCAGCAACCACAGGTCCAGCATGAAATCCTCGGGCAGCGCGGCGGCGCGGATCAGGCTGGGGTCGCAATCGGCAATCACGCAAGGCAAGGCAGCAAGTCCGATCCCCGCCTTCGCACCGGCATGGGCGGCGATGATCGAGTTTGTCCGGTAAACCTGTCGCGCATCCGGCCACCAGCGGGTCAGATTGCGGCTGAGCGGGCCATGCGCAGACCCGTAGCCGATCCAGTCACCCTTGGCAGGATCGCCCGGCGGCCGGTCCGCCGCACCATAGGCGGCAAAGGCCAACCGCCCGACCCGCCGCCCGATCAGTGTTTCCTGTCCCGGATTGCCGATGCGCAGGGCCACGTCCGCCTCGCGCCGGGTCAGGTCCAGCACCGTATCCGCAACGATTACCTCGATCTCGATCTCGGACCATTCGGCGCGGAAGGCGGCGACATGGCGGGGCAGCACCCCCACCGCCAGCAGGTCGGTCGTGGTGATGCGGATCGTCCCAGTGGGCCGCTGGTCCTGTCCGGTAACCTTCAGCGCCAGCGCGGTGATTTCTTCCTCGATGCGGATGACGGAATCGCGCATCTCCTCGCCGGCCTGGGTCAGCGCGTAACCGCCGGGCAGCCGGTCGAACAGGCGCACCCCCAGCCGCGCCTCGAACGCGCCGATGCGGCGGAAGACGGTGGAATGGGTAACGCCAAGGCTGCGCGCCGCCCCCGAGAGCGACCCCGCCCGTGCCACGGCCAGAAACAACCGCAGATCGTCCCAATCCTGCGCCTGTGCATTCATGCAATGAATCTTTGCCTGAGTTGCCAATCCTGATCCTGAAAGGACAGCATATCTTGAGTTCACAAGCAATGACCGCCCACCGGGCGGCGACATGAAAGGAACCAGCCATGACCAAGACCATCCTGCGCAGCGACGAATTTTCCTGCCCCTCCTGCGTCACCAAAATCGAAAAGGCGCTGGCGGCAACTCCTGGCGTGACCGCCGCCAAGGTGCACTTCAACACCGGCCGCATCGAGGTCGAGCATGACCCCGCATCCGCCCCGGTCGAGGCCCTTGTCTCGGTGGTGAAATCCACCGGCTACGAGGCCCGCCCCGCCGCATTCTGACCCATCCCTTCCAGCCCGGCCGTGCCTGCCCGCGCTGCCGGGCCTTCACATCATGAGGCCCCGCATGTTGACCCCTATCCTGACAATTCTTCACCAGCCGGCCAGCCGCAGGAAGTGGCTGACCATCATCAGCGGCAGCCTGATCGTGCTGGGCCTGATCGCCCTTTACGGGTTCGACCTGCGCGGGCTCTGGGCGGCATCTATGCTGGTGGCGGCCTTTGTCGCCGGCTCTGACATCGCCTGGCGGGCGTACCACGCGCTGCGCATTCGCCATTTCTCGATCGAGTTGCTGGTGACCGTTGCGGCTATTGGCGCGCTGTTCATCGGCGAATATTGGGAATCGGCCGCCGTTACTTTCCTGTTCAGCTTCGGCGCCTGGCTTGAGGCCCGCACCCTGCGCCAGACCCGTGGCGCACTGGCCGATCTGCTGAAGGCCGCGCCCGAGGTCGCCACCGTGATCCGCGACGGCCAGCCGGTCGAGATTGCCGCCAGTGCCGTCCAGCCGAATGAGGTCGTGCTCGTGCGCGCCGGAAACCGCATCCCCGTCGATGGCGAGGTGATCGACGGTAACGCCGCCGTGTCCGAGGCCGCCATCACCGGCGAGCCGATCCCGGCCGAGAAAGCCCCCGGCTCCCACGTCCATGCCGGCACCATCGCGGAAAATGGCGTGCTGCGCATCCGCGCCACCGGCATCGGCGCCGATACCACGCTGGCCCGGATCATCCGCCGCGTCGAAGAGGCGCAGGAGGAACGCGCCCCCAGCCAGCGCATGATCGAGCGTTTCGCCCAATGGTATACGCCCGGCATCATGATGCTGGCGCTGGGTGCCTGGGCGGTGACGCAGGATATTCGCCTCGCGCTGACCCTTCTGGTGGTGGCCTGTCCGGGCGCCCTGGTGATCTCGACGCCGGTCTCCATCGTCGCCGGCATCGGGCGGGCGGCGCGCTCGGGCATCCTCATCAAGGGCGGGCAGCATCTGGAAAGCGCCGGCCGCATCGACATGCTGGCGCTGGACAAGACCGGCACCCTGACCGAGGGCCGCCCCAGCCTGGTCGAGATCGTGCCTCTTGGCGGCATCGATCGTGCCGAATTGCTGCACTGGACGGCGATCGCCGAATCCGGCTCGGACCACCCGCTGGGCCGCCCGATTATCGAGGCCGGCCGTGCCGAGGGCGAGATTCCCGCGCCCGAGACGGTCGAGGAAGTGGCTGGCATGGGTCTGGTGGTCCACCACGAGGGGCGGCAGGTCGCGGCCGGCAACCGGCGGCTGTTCGACCGGCTGGGCATCGGTTTCTACGCCGAGGCCGAGGCCGCGCTGGCCGGGGTTCTGGGCCGCGGCTGCACGCCGATCATCGTGGCGCTGGACGGGCGCATCGCGGGCATCTTCGGGCTGTCCGACCAGCCCCGGCTTTCGGCCCAAAGCGCCATCGCCCGGCTGCGCGATATCGGGGTGGGGCGCATCGCCATGCTGACCGGCGACCAGCCGCAGGCCGCCCACGCCATCGCCGCCGAAATCGGCATCGACGAGGTTCATGCCGGGCTGCTGCCCGAGGACAAGCTGGAGCTGATCCGCCACTTTCAGGCCGAGGGCCGCCATGTCGCCATGATCGGCGACGGCATCAACGACGCGCCGGCGCTGGCTGCCGCCGACACCAGCGTTGCCATGGGGGCCGTGGGCTCGGACGTGGCGATCGAGACCGCCGACATTGCGCTGATGGCCGACGATCTGGAGAAACTGCCCGAGGCCATGGCGATTTCCCGCGCGACGCTGCGCAATATGCGCCAGAACTTGGCCATCGCGCTGCTGACTGTGGCCGGGCTGCTGGCGGGCGTGTTCAACGGCGATGTGCATATGGCCGAGGGCATGCTGATCCATCAGCTTTCGGTACTGGTGGTGATCGCCAACGCTATGCGCCTGCTGCGCGTCCCGCGCGGGCCCGGCGGGCGCCGACCTGTGCCGGCAACGGTGCCCGCGACGGCATAGAGCGCGCTTGTGCTTCATCGGCAAATCCGCTCCCGTGCCCATGGCGCGGGGGCGTTTTCAATGGGGGGATGACATGGCCGATAGCAATGATGCCAGACAGATCGGCGAGGTTCTGGATTTCTGGTTCCCCGAGGGCCGCGCGCTGGACATTGACCCCGACCGCCATGCCGAGCACTGGCGCTGGCGGATGCATGGCGGCGCGGATGGTGCGATTGCGGCGCGCTTTGGCCCGCTGACCGAACGCGGCGCGGCGGGGGACCTCGATCATTGGGCAGGGACGCCCGAGAGCCGGCTGGCGCTGATCGTGGTGCTGGACCAGTTCCCGCGCTCGCTGTGGCGGGGCAGCCCGCGGGCCTGGGCGCAAGACCCGGCGGCATTGGCGCAGGCGCTGGAAGGGTTGGAAAACGGAGACTGGGCGGCACTTGGCCTGCCGTGGTTCCAGATCGCCTTCACCCAGCCTTTGGGCCATGCAGAGGGGTCGGACCATCTGGCCCGCATCGACCGGCTGATCGCCCTGCGCCGCGACATCGCCGCCCGCGCGCCGGCGCCGTTGCGGCCGCTCTATGCCTCGCTCGTCGATCAAGCGGGGCAGGTGCGCCGCATCATCGCCAGCTTTGGCCGCCACCCGCACCGCAACGCCATCCTTGGCCGCAGATCGACGCCCGAGGAGGAAGCCTATCTGGAAAAGGGCGCGTTTCCGCATCTGCGCGTCTTTCGGGGGTGAGCGCATCCCTACGGTTTAGGTGGGCTGCGCGACACCCGTCAGCGCCTGTCCGGCAACAGACGCCTTCGGCCGGCGAATCGGGTCCGACAGCAACCGCAGCCCGTTCAGCACCACCAGCACGGTGCCGCCTTCATGGCCAATCACCACCAGCGGCAACGGCAGATCAAAGAACAGCCCGCCGATGACCAGAACCACCATGGCGCCGATGGCGAAGGTCAGGTTCTGCCGGATCACCCTTGACGTTCGGCGCGACAGGCGGTGCGCGTCCGCAAGCCGCTCCATATCCTCGGACAGCAGCGCCACATCGGCGGCCTGAAGCGCCACCTCGGACCCGGCCGCGCCCATGGCGATGCCGACATCGGCGCGGGCCAGCGCCGCGGCGTCGTTCACGCCGTCGCCGACAAAGGCGACGCGGCCGGTTGCGGCCAGTTCGCCAACCGCGCGAACCTTGTCCTGTGGCAGCATTTCGGCGTGAGTCTCCTCGGGCCCCAGCCCAAGCCGGGCGCCGATGCGCAGCGCCACCGACCTGCGATCCCCGGTCATCATGACGATGCGGCGGGCACCACTGTCGCGCAGGGCCGCGATCGCCCCGGCGGAACTGGCCCGTGCCTCATCCGCCACGCTGACGGCGCCCAGCACGGTGGCGCCGCGACCCAGATAGACGACCGTATTGGCGCCATCCGCCAGCGCCTGCAACGCGGGGTGATCCGTTGCGGCCTTCATGTCCTCGGCAAGATAGGCATTGCCCGCCCAAACCGGGCCAAGCGCATCGGACCCTTCGATGCCGATGCCTGGCCGGGCGTTCACATCGGCCACCTGCGCCGGATCAAGCCCGCGGCTGGCGACCTCACGGCGGATCGCGGCGGCGATATGGTGCTCGGAATGCGCCTCCAGCCCAGCCAGCAGCGACAGGAACCCGGCCTGGTCGCCATCCAGCGCGACGATTTCCGTCACCTCGGCGCGGCCGGTGGTCAGGGTGCCGGTCTTGTCGAAGGCGAAGATATCGACCTCGGCCAGCGTCTCCAGCGCGCCGCCGCCCTTGAACAGAACACCGCCCCGCGCCGCCGCCGAAAGGGCCGACAGGATCGCGGCGGGGACGGAAATGACGATGGCGCAGGGGCTGGCGGCGACCAGCAGCGTGGCGGCGCGGTAAAGCGCCAGTTCCCAGTCGCCGCCCAGCCACCAGAACGTGGCAAAGGCGATCACCGCACCCGCCAGCACCGCGACCGTGTAGCGTTGCCCGAACCATTCGCTGAACCGTTCGGAGGGCGCGCGGGCGGCCTGTGCCTCGGTTACCAGCCGGATCATGCGGGCGATGGTGCTGTCGCTGACGCTGCGCGTAACCTCGACCTCCAGCACGCCGTCCAGATTGATTGTGGCCTCGAACACCTGCGCACCGGCCTCTTTCGACACCGGCATGGATTCGCCGGTGATATTGGCCTCGTCGATGCCGCCCCGCCCGGCGGTGACCACGCCATCACTGGGCACCCGGGCGCCGGGGCGCAGCACCACCACTTCGCCAACGGTCAGCACCCCGGCGGGAACTTCCTCGACAGCGCCGCCCGCGGTCTTGCGCAAGGCGGTCTCGGGGCGCAGCGCCATTAGCGCCTCGATGGCGCGGCGGGCGCGGCCAAGCGCGCGTTCCTCCAGCGTGGTCGAGATGCTGAACAGCGTCAGCAGTACCGCACCCTCGAACGGGGCGCCGACGATTGCGGCGGCGATTGCCGCGACGATCATCAACAGGTCGATGTCAAGCACGCGCGCGCGCCACAGTTCCGACAGTGCGCGCCAGCCGGTGGGCAGGCCGCCAGCCAGATAGACCAGCACCAGTCCCGGCAGCTCCAGAGCGTCGAAAGCTCCGCTTGGCAGCCACCTGCCGGCCGCCGCCATTGCCATGCCGAGCACGGTGACGAGCGATAGGGTCAGTGACAGGTCAATAGTTGGAAATCGCTTCATGTCAGGCTCCTGGCTGGCGAGGTCGCGGCTGGCAGCCGCCATCGCTGGCTGGGTGAGTATCAATCGGATGGCTTATGGCACCGAAATGCAAAGGCCGCGACGGCTATCCAGATGGCGCTGCGCAGGATCATCGCGCCCATGGTGCGTGCTTCCCATGCGCCGCCGGCACCGACATGCCACAGGAAGGCAGCGAAGACGGCCACCGTGGCCGTGGCAATGGCAATCGCCAGCATCGGCGCCCAGCCCGCGCCGCGCCACAGGCCGATCCCGGCCAGGACATAGGCAAAGCCCGCGAAGAAGTTGAACCACAGCACGAATGGCACCACTGCGCCCATATCGACGCCGCCGAACAGCGCCCTGCCGCCCGAAACGATGGTCAGCAGGCCGAAGATTACCGCGACGGCGGCGGCAACGGTCTGGCTGCGCGGTCGTCTCGTCATGTCTGCCTCCGAAGTTCGGGGTTTGGGGAGCGTCCGGGCGGGTGTGGCCCGGCCTGCCATGGGTTGCGGGTTGCGGCGCGCGGAACGGACCCCGCCTCAGGCCCGGCCAAGCATGCGCCGCAGCACATCGGTCTTGAGCCAGAAATGATGGTAAAGTGCGGCGAGGACATGCAGGAGGACCAGCGGAACCAGCGCCAGCCGCGCGATGGAATGGGCTTCGCCGATCGCCTCGACGCCGGAAATCCACGCCGCCATTCCCGAAAGCGCCATCAGGATCAGCAGGAGGTTGAGAGCCGCATGCATGCCCGTGGCCAGAACTTTCAGGGCCGGGTGCTCGCCTTCCGGCAGGCCGGGGACGCCGCGCCGACGGCGCAGCACCAGCCGCCACAGAACGAGAACGAGGATCAGCGCGCCGGCAATGGCATGGGGATTGATTGTCGGCTGGTTCGGGAGCGTGCCCTCCATCCGCCCGTCCCATACCTTGACGATGCCGTCATGCATGAGGATCTGGAAAAAAACGAGGGCAGCAATCGTCCAGTGCAGGGCGATCTGGGTTCTGGAATAGGATGTCGGCTGCATCTTGGTTATACCTTTTCAAGGGCGAGGATCGGCGTGCGGGGTCTTGTGGTCATGTCTGCCTCCTGAATCCTGCCCGTCATGTGCTGACCAGATGGCCGTCGCGCAGGTGGATCAGGCGGTCGAAACGGTCGAAGATCTTTTCGTCATGGGTGACGGTCACGATGCAGGCTTCCTGCTCGACCGCGAGCTTGCGCATGAGGTCCATCACCAGCCCGGCGCGGGCGCCGTCGAGGGCTGCGGTGGGTTCGTCGGCAAGGATGATGCGGGGGCGGTTGGCCAGCGCGCGGGCGATCGCCACACGCTGGGCCTCGCCACCCGACAGCAGCGCCGGCTTGACCGTGGCGCGATGGCCGACTTCCAGATAGTCCAGCAGTTCGCGCGCCCGTGTCCGGCCTTCCTCGGCGGGCAGACCGGCAAGATCGAGCACGACCGCGACATTTTCCTGCGCCGTCAGGAAGGGCAGTAGGTTGTGACTCTGAAAGATGAAGCCGATCTTGTCGAGCCTGAGACGCCTCAGGTCGCGCCGCAGCCATTTGCCGTCGAAGACCGGCTCGCCGTCCAGCACCACCCGTCCCGCCGATGGGGCGAGGATGCAGCCGATGATGTTGAGTAGCGTCGTCTTGCCCGAACCTGACGGCCCGAGCAGCGCGATCACCTCGCCGGCGCGCACGGTGAGATCAACCGAGCGCAGGGCATCGACGCGGGTTTCGCCCTCGCCGAAATGCTTGGCGACGCCCGAAACCTCGATGAGGATGTCGCCGAGCGCCATGTCAGCTCCCGAGCGCGGTGGCCGGATCGACCTTCATCGCCGCCCGCACGCCGAGCGCCGAGGAGAGCAGGCAGACCGCAGCGATGATGCCGGCCAGCACCACGGCGTTGAACGGCTCCAGCACCACGCGGCGGGGGAAGTAGTCCTTGACGGTCAGGATCAATATCAGGCCGATCGCCCAGCCCGAGGCGCCGAGGATCAGCGCCTGCTGCACGATCAGCGCGACGATGGTGCGGTCGGGCGCGCCGATCAGCTTCAGCGTGGCGATCTGCTTCAGCTTCTCCATCGTCATCGTGTAGATGATGAGCGCGATCACCACGGCGCTGACGGACAGAAGGATGCCGAGGAACAGCCCGATCTGGCGGCGCGCCTTGTCGACCACGGAGGCCAGCAGCAATTCCTCCTGTTCTCCTTGCGTCATCGCGGCAAGGTGCTTCCACTGGCGCACGGTCGCGGTCAGCAGGCCCACGTCGGCGCCCGGTGCCATGCGGGCGATGACCGCGGCGACGGAGGCGGACTTGACGGAGACAGCCCCGCGCGCGGCCTGTACCCGCTGGGCGGCCGGGTCGAGTTCGGTCTGAAGCGCCATCGCGTCGGCAAGGGTGACATAGACCGCCGGATCGCCGCCCGAGTTCATCGCGCCTTCCACCAGCCCGACCACGGTGAAGCGGTCGCGCCCGAGCCGGATGGTCTCCCCCGGCGAAAGGCCGGTCTTGCGGTCGGCCACCATCTCGAAATGACTGGCGCCAATGCCGCGCCCCTCGGCGATTGCCCGCGGCCCGCCCGGGCGACCCGGCTCGTAGCCGACAACATAGAGCCGCAGGGTGCGCCCGCCATGCGGCGCCTCGACGTTCTGGTAGTTGACCGCGCCGGCCTCGGCCACGCCGGGCATCCGCGCCACCGCATCGCGCGTATCGGCGGGAATGCTGGAGGCTTCGGCGAAGGGGCCCTTGGTTCCGGCCTCCACCACCCAGACATCCGCGGCGGGCGCCTTCACCACTGCCAGCGCGTCCGAGACGAGGCCGTTGTAGATGCCGATCATCGCCAGCACGACCGTCATCAGCAGCCCGAGCCCGAAACAGGTCAGCACGAAGCGGAACAGCCCGTGGCGGATGTCCTTGAGCGCGAGGTTCATGGCGCCTCCCCAATGCGCGCGCGCCGGCCCTCGGCCGCGCCCTTCGGCACCCGGGCGACGATCGTGGCTCCTTCGGGCAGGCCGCCGATGACCTCGACCCGACCGCGATTGTCGCGGGCGCCGAAGGTCAGTTCCGCGCGGGTCAGGCGTCCGTCCACAACCGTCCAGACCGTGCCGCGATGCCCGTCGAAGCCGGTGATCGCCAGTTCGGGTACCATCAGCGCGGTCGCGCGGGTGCCGGTCAGGATGCGCACCTCGGCCTGTTCACCGAGAAACATCTCCGCGGGACAGTCGGCGCAGGTCAGCCAGACGCGGCGTTCCTCGTTCACCCGGTCGCTTTCGATGCCGATGCGGGCAATGGTGCCGTGAAACTCGGCCGCGGGCTGCGAGCGCAGGCGGATCGTGCCGGGCTGGCCAAGGGCAAGCTGGCCGGCGCGTTCCTCGTCGACATAGGCCTGAATCCAGACGGTCGCGGGGTCGATCAGGGTCAGGACAGGATCGCCGGCCTTGACCACGGTTCCCGCCTCGGCATGGCGGGCAACGACCAGCGCATCATAGGGCGCGATCAGGCGGTGATGGGCCAGCAGGGTTTCCTCCTGCCGCAGGGCTGCCGCCGCATCCATGCCCTGGGCCCGGATCACCGCGACATCGGCCTCGGCTACCGCCAGATCGGCGCGGGCCACATCATCGTCGCGCTGCGCCTCCTCGGCGCGCTGGACCGAGGCGACATCGCGCTGCGCCAACCCCTGCTGGCGGCGGTTCGCCGCTTCGCGCTCGGCCAGAACGGCACGGGCGCGCACCACGGCTGCGGTGGCCTTGGCAAGATTGGCCTCATTGGCCGTCACCGCTGCGTCCGCGCGGGCGACACGCGCCTCCTGCTCGGCCGAGTGAAGGACGGCGAGTTCCTGCCCCTTGGTGACGCTGTCCCCTGCATCGGCGGCCAGCGAGGTCAGGGCGGCGCCCACCTCGAAGCCGACGCGGCTGAGGATGCGCGCCTCGACGGTGCCGAGCCCGTAGATGCGAAGGTCCACATCATGTTCGGACTGAACGACCACCACCGTCAGCGGGCGTTCGGTGAAGAACAGAAAGCCGGCAGCGACAGCCGCCGCCAGAAGAAGACTCGACAGCCAAATGCGCCGCATCGTCTATTCTCCTTCCGCAGCCAAAAGCCGGCACTGTGCGTCGAACAGGCGCAGCCCCTCGGCTCGCAAGTCGAAATCGCGAGTGCCGAGCGCCCAGCGGATCGCCACGCCCTGCACGAGCGACGTCAGCAGCGCCGCCGCATCGTTTGCGGCGATGTCGCCGCGCAACGCGCCGGTTTTCTGGCCGGCCCCGACCTCCATCGCCAGAAGGCTGTGGAAGGTCGTGAGCCTGCCGTGAAAGGTGGCGCGCAGCTTTGCGTTGGTGACGTTCAGTTCGCGCGAGAACAGCAGCATCGGCAGCGCGGGGGTCGCGTCGATCTGCGCGAATTGCGCGGAAATCAGGGCGCGCAACCTGACGACCGGCGTGTCTCCGAGGCACAATGCATCCTCCCACGCCGTTGCCAGCCCCTCGGCTACATGCTCGGCAACGGCCTGCCAGAGTGCCGCCTTGGTCGGGAAGTGCCGGAACAGCGCGGCCTGCGTGACGCCGATCTGCGACGCGACCGCCCCCGTCGTCACCCGGTCCGGCCCGATCCGGTCGGCCAGGTCGAGCACGGTGGCCACGATCTCGGCCTTGCGAAGCTCCGCTGGCTTTCGCACGGGGCACCTCGTTAGTTAGTGAGTGGTCACAAACATATTTAGGCTGCCTCATGCGATGCGTCAATCACTGGGCATCATTTTCTGCATGCATTGATTGCCGCGACACCGGGAACTAGGTGCGCAAGAGGGAGGCCGGCCTATCTCTGCCCCCGACGCCGCGAATACGGAAGACAACACGTAAGTTCGTCTAACGGAAGCTAAGCCGCAGCTCTGAAAAGTGCAGAACCATCTGGTTCAAGTTGTTTAATTAGGAGGATTACGTTTGGTGCGGGGGAGCGCCGATAAAGATGGTTGCGCGCCCCCGCAACCAAAATTCCCGAAAATATATCAAACACTTAGGCCGCCCTCCGGGCGGCTTTTGCGTGTCGCGTCGTGTTGCAAGGCCGTCCCGAACACTCCCCAAAGATTCCAAAGGCTTACGACTAAGCCCGATTCCTCCGTGCAACACGGATGCGACACAGGACCGGGCTGATGTTCCGCAGGCGTTCCCACAATCCCGGGCTAGTGCGCGAGGAGTTGCCCTGACATAATCGCGAGCAAGATAGTTGCTCCGAGTGGTGATATGCCGATTCCAGATTTCCAGACTTTGATGCTGCCCGTCCTTCGCCTTGCCGATGCTGGGGAGATCAAGGTTGCGGATGCCGTGGGTCGGATTACCGATGAATTTGCCCTTACCGATCAGGAGCGCGAGGAACTGCTGCCCAGTGGCCGCCAGGCGAAGATCGCTAACCGGGTCCACTGGTCGGTCACCTACCTTGTGAAGTCTGGCCTCGTTGAGCGCCCTCGGCGTGGCTACTTCGCGATCACGCCCAAAGGGAAATCGGTCCTGTCGAGCCCGCCAGAGCGGATCGACATCGCGTTCCTGTCCCAGTTCGACGGTTTCGACGAATTCCGAACGAAGGCCAATGAGGATCACCCGGCTGAAGTAGAACCGACGCAGGATCTTGCGGCCGGGACCCCCGAGGAACGGGTGGAGGCGGCATTCGAGGATCTGAACGCCGCGCTACGAGAAGAACTGCTGGAACGCATCCTGGTGATGCATCCGACCGCGTTCGAGAAGCTGATCGTCGATCTCATGCTGGGGATGGGCTACGGCGCGAATGGATCGGGTGAGCGGCTCGGCCGAACGAGCGACGGCGGGATCGATGGCGTGATCAACGAGGACGTCCTCGGCCTCGACATCATCCACCTCCAGGCCAAGCGCTACGCGACCGGTAACAGCATCGGCGTGGAGAAGATCCGCGAGTTCGCCGGGGCGTTGGACGAGCGCGGTGCCACGAAGGGCGTGTTCGTGACCACCAGCCACTTCGCGCCGGCTGCGATCCAATATGCGCAGCGCAGCCCGAAGCGCCTTATACTGATAGATGGAGAAGAACTGACCCGGCTGCTGGTGAAATACGGCGTGGCGGTTAGGGGTTACCGCATTCTCGAACTGAAGAAGGTCGACACCGACTACTTCGACGAGGCCGAAGGCTGACCCGGTTCTAGCTGCGCCAGTGCCTGTCGCAGGAGCAGAACGGCATCCGCCACAGTGCCGACATGGCCCCAGTGAACATCATCGGGGGAAACGCAGAAATGGTCGGCCGACAGGGCGGCGAGCCTCTCCAGCAAGCCGTCGAACTCGGCCTTGCTGCTGATGAAAGCGCTCACAACCCTATCGTTCTCGTCTTGGCTCATCGGGCCCTCCTCGCTGTGTCGTCGCGGAGCAGCGATCCATAGGTGCGCGGCGAAAGCGAGCAGTTACAGCGGCTTGATCGATCCTTAGGCCGCCGCCATCGCGATCCCGTCCAGCCGCACCGCGACGCTGGTGACGCCGTTCCCGGCGGCCTCCACCGCCACGCCGATGGGGAACCGCCCCACGGCCGGTGTGGTGACTTCCTTGGCCGTGTTGTCCCACGCCACGCGCGCGCCGACGGTCAGCACCGCGGCGCTGGCCTTCGGCACCTCGAACACGCCGGTGGTGGAGAGCTCGACCGGGTCACCCTCGGCCGAGGAATAGGCGGCGATGCCGAAGATGCTGCCCACGATCAGCGCGTCGCCCGAGGCGATGCCGCCCGCGGGCGTCGTGACCCGGACGATGTGGCCGTTCTGGAGGTAGTTCTTCATCTCAGAGCCCTTTCGAGGATTGGATCCGGACGACCGAGATACGCTCGGTCGCCCCTGCGATCTGCCGGTTGAGGTCCGCGAGCGCGGCGGCCATCTCGCCGTCGCTCGCGTAGGTGATGCGCTTGCCGTCGTATTCGACGGTGCGGACGCCCCGGTAGCGCGCGGCCATCAGGGCGTCCCGCCAGGCGGTGAGCTGGGCGAGGTCGGCCATCACGCGCCTGCGTTCATGAACCAGCCGCGGTGGTCGATGAAGCCCGCCCCGAAATCGAGGATCACCCGGATCTCGACGCCGTCCACGTCCCAGCCCGAGCGGCTCTCGACCTGCGGGCCCTCGGCACCCGAGAGATAGGCGAACTCGAGCCCGTCGATCTCGCCGGGGTCGGCGGTGACATACCAGCGGGTGGCGCTCGACAGCCGCGGCTCGACCACCATCGACAGCGAGCCTGAGAACGGGTTCACGTCCGCAGCGGTGGCCGGGGCGATGCTCGCCAGCCACTTCTCGGCGGTGGTCTCCAGCGCGGGCGGCACCAAGAGGTTGCGGGGCGTCACGCGGATCGTGCGGTCCTCGATGCCCTTCTGGGTGCGCAGCGCCAGCCGCGCCGCGGACAGCGTGGCGTCGGAGATCGCCGCGCCGGTGCCCGCCTTGTTGCCATGGTCGGCATGGAACAACGTCTTGCCGTCCGACATCGTGGGCCCGTTGCCGCTGCCCGCCTCGAGGAGGGTGACGAGGATGCGCGCCTCGGTCTCGGCCGCGGCCTGACCCATGCGGCGGGCGAGGTCCGCGAAGGCGCCGAGGTCGTCGTTCACCAGCACCTGCCGGGTGATGCCGATCTTCCGCGCCCAGGTCTCGACCTTGTAGGCCTCGCGGGCCTCGGCCATGGTCCCGGCCTTGATCTCGCCGTGCTCGTTCAGCTTCTCCAGCAGCGGGGCCTCGCCCAACATGATCTTGTTCACCGCTCGGAAGTCCCGCGCCGTGGTCTGGCGGCCGAGGCGGCGGATGCCCGAGGGCGCGGCCTGGTAGGCGTCGCGCAGCACCCGGCCCACCGTGTCCCCGAGGATGATGGGGAAGTCGGAGGTGGTGTGCAGCGCGCGGGTGACGAGACTCGCGGGCGACAGCGCCATGGTCGACTCGCCGCGGAGCGTCAGCAGTTCCTTCGCCATGTCGACGGGCGTGGAATAGGCGTAGCGCCGGGCGGGCTCGGAGAGCTCGTGGCGCGGGTTGATCCGCGCATAGAGCGCCTCGCCCATCTGCCGGGTGCGGAGCGCGGGATCGTCCTGGCTCTCGCCCATCTCGACGCGAACCTGCTCGGTCCGGATCGACGGCGCGGATCGCTTCGCCAGCGCCTCGAAGGCCGCGCGGCGCGCGGTATCAGCATCGGCGGCGGCATCGATCTGACCGTCGACCCAGGATTGGTCCAGCCCTGCGATGCGGGCGATGGAGCGGATCTCGGCATTGGCCTCGGCGCGGGTCTCGGTGGTCCGCGCCGTGTCGACGGCCTCTTGGGTGGTCGTGTCGGTCATCTCTGTCTCCATGCGAATGTGGGCGCCGGGATCGGCGGGCGTCGGCACCAGGGAAATCTCGTGGGGCGTCCAGCGCACGGCGGTCAGCACGCGCGCGCCGTTCTCCGTGTTCTCAACCCAGTCCTCGACGGAGTAGCCCACCGAGACATGCCGCAGGATGCCTGCCAGCACGTCCTGCCAGACCGGCTCCACTTCGGGCCTGGCCGAGAACTGGATGAGCGCCGTGCCGCGCTTTCCGTCGACTGCGGCGCTGCGGACGGAGCCGAGCACGTCGCGGACGGCGGTCTGGCGATGTGCATCGAGCACGCTGGCGCCTTCGAGGCGCGACAGGTCCACGGCCTCGGGTGCAAGGCTCAGCCGCTCCATGTATTGACCCGCCATGTCGCGGCGGCGCACCGGCGCGCCGGTGGACCAAACCACCTCGACCGTTCGTGCCTCGGGATCGGCCGTGGCGGGCGCGAGCGTCGCGTGACGGGTGAGAAATCCGTTCCTGTCCTGGACGGTTTCTGCCAACCGGCCCGGTGGCACTATGGTCGTGGAAAGCGCGATCTCGGTCTCAGCCATCGGCCGCCTCCTTCTGCTGTGGCGACGCGGTCTTGCCGAAGGCGAGCCCCAGCCCCACCGCGCGCTCGCGGTCGGCGGCGATCTCGGCATCCACCTGTTCGGCGTCGTAACCGCGCTCGGAGATCGCCTGGGACCGGCTCTTGAGCCCGGCGCCGATCGCCATGATCTCGGCCTGCACGTCCTTCATCGGATCGACGTAGTCGAACTTCGGCGGCAGCCATTCGCACCCCAGATACGCCTCGGGGTTCCGGTCGAAGTCCCGCGCGGGCAGCTCGCCCGTCAGCACCGCCAGCCGCACGAACCGCTCCCAGACCGGGCGGCAGAACAGGTGCACCACCACGTTGTGCTGGAGCTGCTCGACCCGACGGCGAAACTCGATGAGTCCGGCGCGGATCGAGGAATAGGTCACGCCTTCCAGGTCGCCCGAGACCAGCTCGTAGGGCAGCCCGAGCCCGGCCGCGACGGCCCGCAGGTGGTTCTTCACGAAGGGGGCGTAGGCATCGTGCTCGGTCGGGTTCGAGAAGCGGATGTCGGTACCGGGTGGCAACGGGATCAGGCTGCCGGGCTCCATGCCGACCGTCAGCGCGCCACCGGTGTTGGTGCCCGAGAGCCCACCCGCCGTGCCGTCGGGATCGGTGATGAAGCCGGTGAACAGCGCCGCGACCTTGGCCTTGACCAGCGCCGCATCCTCGAACTGGTCGAGCTCGTGCAGCCGCAGCAGAACGGGCGCGAGCCAGGTGATCCCGCGCAGCTGGCCCGCGGCGAGCGGCTTGAACAGGTGCAGGCAATCGGCGGCGGGGAAGCGGAGCGGGTCAATGCGGAGAGACCCTAGCGGATCGCCCGGGCGGGAGGACAAGACCCGGTAGGCGACCCGGCGACCGGCGGTATCGAACTCGATGCCCGCGCGGATCCGCGCCCCGCCGCCGATCTCGCGGTGCAGGTCCATCGGAACCTGCTCGCGATCCAGAAGCTCGAGGTGGAGGGGGATGGTGCTGGCCTCGCCGGCGACGCGCAGCCGGGCGAAGCTCTCGCCGCTCTCGACCATCGCGCGCACGGCCATGGCCTGCAGCCCGTAGAAGTCGGCCAGCCCGTCCGGGGCGGCATGATCGGTCCAGCGCAGCCAGAGCGCCTGGAGGCGTTCGCGCACGGCCCGGTCGGGATGGGTAGATTGCGGCTTGATCCCGGCGCCGACGACATTGCCCACCAGGCTGTCCACCGCCGCCGCGACCCACGGGTTGTTCCGCGCATACCACCCGGCCCGCCGCGCCGCCGTGGTCGCGCCCGCGAGGATCGCCGCGTTCAGCCCGTCGACCGTCCGCGCCCCCTCCCAACGCCGTCCGCCACCCGCAGCGTCGAAGCCGCGAGCGCGCGCGAGGCCGAGAAGGCGATGAAGGAAGGTCCGCATGGGCGACAGAATCGCCCGAAACGGACCCTCAAGCTATTGGGAATGTTTGGGAATTGCGGTTCTTGTAGTGGGTCGCCGATGCGCGTGCCCTTCGATGCACCATCGGCGGGCAGTTGGAGAGCCGCCGACCTGCATGGGCTTCTCATTGGCTCGGATGTCGAATAGATAGAGGATGGAGGCGTCGGCTCACCGGCGCCCATTTGTGTTGGGGTTGTATTTGAGGAGCGGCATGCAGTTCAATCGATCCGAACTGAATGCTTCGGCTGTTTCCCTCGCCGGGGCATCCGACGTGGACGAAAGCTGCGTCGGCCGCAATTATCTGATCGAAGAAAACGTCTCTGATCAGCGGCGGGACGACGTGGAGACCTACGAACCGCTATCAGAAGATGTCCGTATGGTGGTGAACAGCTACTTCGTTGATAGCGTTCAGGGGCTGGCGCGGGGCCACAACTCATCGACTTTCGATGAAGCTACCAATGATTTGGCACTACTTTCTGCTACTGTGGAACCAGTGCAGAAGATCATCCGCCTCGAGCGGATTGACCGCCATTTGGAACCGCAAGGAGGACTCGACTTCGACAGCTTGGTTGAAGCTCTCCGGACAGGCGATCATCACAGGCTCTCGGCGCTCACGGATTAGTTCCAGAATTATCCGGGCGAGCGTCCTTCATTTTCCGCATTCAAGAGTGAGGTTTCGGACGATCTGAAGGAAGCGGACTGGCTGCAAAGAATTATTGACCGTCTTGGATTATACCACCATTACCCGTTTGTTCCGGGTAAGCCGTACAGGTTTGCGCTCATGGAATACACCGCTGATGAAGTCATCAAGCAGGCTCATGCAAAGGGGATTGATCGGTGTTTCTCTTTGGCGACCGTTCTTGAGTGCCAGGACAACCCTGCGTTCTTTCCCGTTCCGCGCTCCACCAGCCATGGGTTCACGGTGGACCTGCGCGAGCGCAATCCGAAAAAGCCGAGCGTGCGTGAGATCCTCCACATCCGCTTCGATTATTCCTGGAGGCATGTAAAGCGGCTGGCCGAATGGTCGGGAGCGGATGTTCCCGACATAGAGGTCGCGCGCGGTCGCCACCTTGATACCCTGCGAACGGAAACGGGGCGCACGGATTTTGGCGAAGTCGGGATCTGAGCATGGCGACGCCTTCAGCCTTGGAAAAATGGAAAGCCCAGCTACGGGATGACGGGAAGGCCGCACTTCGGGCTCTCCTAAATGGGACGGCGTCGCTCGCGCGGCTTTCGGCTGCTGAGCCTGAAGACGCTGTGGACACAATTCTAGCTTCGGAACCTCGCGACTCTGATGTCGTTCGCGGCTTCGACCGCGGCTGCGCCGAGCTCCTCGAGGAATTCCGCTCAACGCTCCTGCAGCAGGAAGGCCGTTCGTTTCGCATCGAGCTGGCGAAACTCGTAACGCTTGTCACCATCATTCGGCGGTTGTTGCCCGAGCAGACGGTTGCGGACCTCCATCGCCGCTATGTTCTTTGGAGCGGTTTTTTCGAGAATTTCGTCGTGGATCGCGGTCTTGACCTGCGTCGCGAGTATTTCCGCATCCTCGCGCTCAGCCAGGACGTCGCTGCGGATCATGGCCTGGAGCCGCGCCGGCTGATGCCGCTCTGGCTGTCAGTCTGTGCGGAGAGCGGCGACGCTGGACGTTACGACGCCAGCTACTTGCGGGTCGCGCTCCTGGGGCTGCGTCGCCTTCCGCTGGGTGATGATTTCGATGCAAACGAGGACTTTGCGCTTCAGGGACTTGCGCGCTGGGCCGTGACACAGCGGCCGAGCACGGCTGCCTTCGAGCGTGAATGGCGCATTCTTGAAGGTGACTTCCCGCGGGATGCCGGCTTCTGGACGGATCGCGTCCAAGCCGCCATCACGGCTGCCGAGCGCGAGCTGTCGGAACGCACGAAAGGTGCCGAGACGACATTTCCCATCGCCGCTTGGTGGCGAGAGGATGTCGATATCCACCCCGGGGATCATTCCCTGAGGGGCGCGGGAGCAAATGAGCCGCCTGCCCGGGAAGCGCGTGAAGCGATTTTGCGTGATATTGGCGGCGCACTGACCAACGTGGCACCGCGCATCGACACGCTGATGAAGGGTCACAGGCGCTATGCCGACACGACCGGCGACGTTTTCTATCTTGTCCGGACGGCCTGCAATATTGGAATGCGGCTGCTTGAGAATGGCCCGCAGGTTGAGAAAGCGGAGAGGGGTGCACTGGCCGCGTCGCTCGCGAACCTTGCCTTCGACTATGACCCAGTGAATGTATTCGCCTGGTCCCTTATGCGGGATGCGCTGGCTGCCGCTGGTCGCATTGCCGATGCGGAGCTTGTTGGCTGGGAAGCGATCCGACGTTTCCCTGAAAACCATCAGTGGCGCACCCAGCTTGCGACGGTGCTGACGGTTTATTCCGGCAAAGCGGAAGAAGCAGCGGCCCTCCTGCGGGAGACGATAGCTCTGTTCCCCGAAGAACCGTATGCGCGCAACCAGCTAGCGACGGTTCTGGCTGACGACATGCGACGCACCGACGAGGCACGCCATGTTCTTGATGGCGCGATTGCGGAGGGTGTGGCCGATGATGCGACCCGGTCCCTGCTGCAAAAGCTAGACCAAGGGCGCGCGCTGCGTCGCGTCAGGCCGCAGGCGGTAGCTGTCGAAGATGCAAGCACGTTGACTCTGCCAACGGCAATGGCGCGGCGGCAGCTCTTTCTATTCGAGTCTGGGCTTTCTTCCGAGGACGGTCTGCGTGTGTTTCTCGCAGATACGCCGCAGGACAGCTACGCGACCTACGTGTCCGAGAGGGCCGGGTTGTCGGACATTCCATTCAAGACGACTTTTGCCATCGCCTTCGAAGACGCGCTCGAGAAAGCCGAGCCATCCGCACTGCGTGCGCTCGTTGCCCGGGGGCGTCCGATGGAACGTGCTATCGTCGAGGAAGCAGTCGCTGTCAGCGAAGGCCGGGTTGTGGCATTCTCAGAATTTCTTGCGGACGCGGAAAGAGATGAGCGCCTGCAGAATCTGGAGCGAACCCTCCAGCAGCAAGGCGGGAGCGAAGATCGTCGCACCCTGCTGCTGCGCGACTTCGCTGCGTCGACGCTCTCAACGAGTGTTGTCTCATTGGTGGCGGCTTGAATCGAGGGCACGGGTCCTCACCGTTCCATCCATTGGGAGCGCACCGGGGATGGTGCGCTTCTCGCCATAGGACACTGCCTACTCACCCCGTCCACCTCCTCGTTCAGCCTGAGCCCCATGCTGATCAGCCCGTGCAGGGCGGCGTGGGCGTAGACGAAGGTGTCGAGGGCCTCGTTGCGTTCGCCGTCGCGCTTGGGTTGCCAGGAGCGGATCGGGCGGCCGCGCTCGAAGCGGGTGACGACGCGCTCGGCGGTCAGCTGGCGGAAGTAGTCGGCATCGAGGCGGCGGGGGAAGTGGATGGCGCCGGGGCCGGACTCCGCGAGCCTTAGGCGGGCGTAGACCGCGTCCTTCACCGCGTCCACGCCGACGATGAAGAGCGGGATTTTGCCCTTGTTCGTGCGCGTCGGGCGGCGCGGCCACACGGGAATACCGGGCCCGCCGCGGCCCTTGATCGCCCAGATGCGGCGCGCGAGGCGCGTGCGGCAGAACTCGTAGGCCATCTTCGTGTGGTGGCCGCCGGTGTCGATGGCGGCGGCGCGCACGGGCAGGTCGTGCCCGGCGGGATGCGGGAAGGTCGCCTGCAGGACCATGTCGAGATCGGACCAGAGCCGCGGCCCGGACGGGTCGCCCCAGACCCGATTGATCCCGGAAGGCTCCCCCTCGCGTCGCAACAGGATGAAGAGTCGCCGATAGCCGAACCGACGGCGCTCATTGGCGAGCTCTCGCAGCCGCCCACGCAATTCCGTGTCGGGCCGGCGTTGTGACTGATAGCGGATCATCTTCCGATCCGCACCGGCGATGAGGCAGGCCCGTCGTTCCGACAGGCCGTGCTCAGCCTGCAGATATGCGACGGCTTCGCGCTTCACGGCGGGCCCTACCACTTTTTTGAAACCAGGTCCTTCATTGCCGCCAGGTCGAGCATCTGTTCGGCCAGCAGCTTCTTCAGCTTCGCGTTCTCGTCCTCGAGCGCCTTTAGCCGCTTCGCCTCCGACACGGTCATGCCGCCGAACTTGGCCTTCCAGTTGTAAAAGGTGCCTTCCGACATGCCGTGCTTGCGGCACAGATCGGCACACTTCGCACCGGCCTCATGCTCGGCCAGGATGCTGATGATCTGCTCGTCCGTAAATCGCGTTCGCTTCATTGTCCGTCCTCAAGTTGGGCCGGACTCTAATCGCATCTGGAGGAAAAATCCCGTGGCAGGTCAGACCGAGATCACGCCGGGGCAGGATTCCGACTACACCGGCTATGATATGGTGATGGCCGACAACCTGCCGCAACCAGCAGTTCTGGTCGCCGACAGGGGCTATGACTCTGATAAAATTCGGGAAGACATCGAGAGCCGCAACGCCCTGCCCATGATACCGATGCGAAGGAACCGAAGGGTGCGCAAGGCTGTCGACATGACCATCTACACCCTGCGCAACATGGTCGAGCGCTGCTTCAACAAGCTGAAAAATAGCCGCCGCCTTGCAACCCGCTACGACAAAACCGCCGAAAGCTTCCTTGGCTTCGTCGACGTCGCCTGCATCAGGCTCTGGCTCCGCCATTTGTCAACATGACCTAGGCCTGCGGCTGCGACAAGGTTTGAGGCCACCGTCAGCGCCGTGTCGCTGTCCTTTGCGCCAACACGAACCCACCAGTTGCGCGCCCGCCCCGGATTGGCATCGAGCAAAAGGGCATCGGCTTCATCATGCAGCGTTTCGGCAAGGTCTGCATCGATCCGTGCGACATTGCGGCGGTCGATGCGTTCTTTGGCGCGCTGAAACGGCTTGATGTGCTGGTCAATTGCGAGGGCTATCTGCAGCGGCCAACAGACCCTCCCGTGCCTCCCGACGCCACCCAGTCAGAAGCGAGCGGGAGATTTCGTAGTGCCGCACCGTGGCTGCCGCCCTTCGCCGTGCCGCGTAGCTCTCTTCGATTATGCGAAACTTCTCCTCCTCGGTCCAACGACGACGCCGCCCGGTATCCATGACCGAGAGGACCTCAACTTGGGACATGATGCTATGGTCTGCCATAGCTTCAGGCTCTTACAGACAGCCGGTCCGTCAGACGGCCTTCGGCGGAGTCTTGCCATATAAATTCCGAAAAAGAATTTTAATGTAAATTATTATGAACTTTTCTCACCAATCCTCGCGCGCTAGCGTCGGTACCATCGACTTTAAACTCGTGGTGAGGGCGGAATGAAGCTGCACATGGCTTTGGCTCATGGGGTATCCCGATTGGGCGCGACTCGACTCTATGGGCTTGTCGGCGACGCCAACCTTTTCATGGTCAACGCCTATATCGCTGCGGGTCTCGGCACCTATGTCGCCTGCACTCATGAAGCGAACGCGGTTCTGGCCGCCATCGGTCACGCCCAGGCAGCGGGCGAAATCGGCGTGGCAACGATCACTCACGGACCAGCACTAACCAATGTCGTGACAGCGCTTGCCGAGGGGGTGAAGGGCGGGATCCCTTTGGTGGTGCTTTGCGGCGATACCGCGCCGGGCGACATGCAGCACCTGCAGAAGATCAACCAGCGTGAGGTCGTGGCGGCATCGGGTGCATTGTTCGTAGAGATGCGCCGCCCCGACACAGCGCTGGTAGACCTCGAGCGGGCATTTCATCTGGCGGCGATCCGGCGGTTGCCAGTGGTTTTTAACATGCGCGTCGACCTGCAATGGGCAAAAGTGGATGGTCTGCCAGACCTGTCGCCCCCCGCAGTTGTTACCCTGGCCGCCGCGTCTGGGCAGGCGCTTGAAGATGCGACCGGCATCCTTGCCTCGGCGCGCAGACCGCTGATCCTTGCGGGGCGCGGCGCGATTGGCGCGCGTGACGCCCTGATCGCGTTGGCCGACCGGATCGAGGCCCCCGTCGCCACGACACTTAAGGCTCAGGGCCTGTTCCGGGGGCACCCTTTCGATCTGGGGATTTGCGGCGGGCTGAGTCATCCGACCGCCATCACCACGATCATGCAGTCCGACTGTATCCTGGCTTTCGGTGCGAGCCTCAGCAAGCACACGACCGAGGACGGCGCCTATACCAGGGGCAAGCGTGTCGTCCAGATCCTGCCAGATGGCGAGGAAACACCGCGCCTCGACCGGCCAACGATGCGGCTGATCGGCGATATTGCGGCCACCGCGCAGGCGATGATCGAGATGCTGGATATGGCCGAGATCCCGGGCTCTCGGGCAGTCGATCCCGCGCTGGCGGCGGCGCTGGCCGATGAGGCACGTGCCCGCGAAATCCTGCCCGCGCCTGCGCCCACGGCCGAGGGCACGGTGGATTTCGTGCCCGCCTTGCGTCGGTTGAACAACGCCTTGCCTGAAGATCGCGTTCTGGTCGCGGATCTGGGCCGGTTCGTCACCACCGCCTGGCGGCACCTGCCAGTCACGCGTCCACGTGATCTGGTCTATACCAGCCATTTCGGTGCCATTGGCTGTGGTCTGGGCGAGGCCATCGGCACGATGAGCGCGATCACGAACCGCCCCACTGTTCTTGTCGCAGGGGATGGCGGGTTCCTGCTCTCGGGGCTGAGCGAACTGGCCACGGTGGTTCGTGATGGTGCAGATCTGGTCATCATCCTGTGCAATGACGGCAGCTATGGCGCAGAGCATGTCCAGTTCACGAACCGCCAGCTGCCGACCGATCTCTCAATGATCGTTCATCCCGATTTTGCCGCAGTGGCCCGCGCATTGGGAATGGATGCCGTCTCTGTCCGCGACGAGACTACGCTTGAACAGGCCTGCATAGCCATCCGCCAACGAAAGGGCCCGTTGCTGATTGACCTGCATCTCGATCCAGAACGGATCGAGATGTAGCCAGCCCCTTGCGGGGCCTATTGAAAAGATCTCGCGGGTAGTCGCGAGGCAGATCCAACAGGAGAAAATGAAATGAACTTGTCCAGACGCGGTTTCATCCGTTCGACAGCGGGCCTGGTCGCGGCCAGCAGCTTCGGCGTTCCAGCTTTCGCCCAGGAAAAGCCCTTCGTCGTCAACATGTTCGGTGGACGCTGGGAGAACGACTGGCGCCAGCATGTGATGCCGAAATTTGCCGAGCAAGTCGGCCGGCCGTTCAGCCTTGATATCGGCATGGGCACATCGTGGATTGCAAACTTCCGCGCCGCAGGCCCTGAAAATCCGCCCTTCCCGGCGGTGATGCTGAACGAGAAATATACCGCAATGCTGCGCAACGACGGCTATTTTGCGACGCTGACGCCTGAAAACGTGCCGAATATGGCCAACGTGATCACTCCCGCCATTCTTAAGGGCAACACGGCCGTTACCGGCATGCTGGCGCCGCTGGTTCTGGTATATCGCACCGACCTGGTTAAAGAGCCGCCGCGCGGTTGGGCCGATCTCTGGCATCCCCGTTTCCGTGGACAGCTGGGCCTGTATCAGATCACCAACTCTGCCGCAACGATGATGGCGCTTTGGGCGGGCGAGCATTTTGGCTCGGGGCGCGATGATATCGAGACGGCCGTCGCCAAGTTCAAGGAACTCGCTCCCTTCCCGCAGCTTGGCTATTCCGCGCAGCTGACACCGCTGCTGATCCAAGGGCAGATCACCGTCGCCCCACTGGACGTCGGCGAAGTCAAGGCCATGCAGGATCAGGGCATCCCGGTGGACTATGTCGTGCCCGAGGAAGGCATGATGGTCTTTGACCACTCGTTCAGCGTGTTCGAGCACAGCGAGGACAAACAACTCGGCTTCGACTATGTCAACTTTGTCCTCAGCCCGGAAATCCAGTTGTGGATGGCCGAGAACTGGCTGATCGCGCCGGTCAACACGACGGTGCAGATGCCTGAAGCACTGAACAAATGGCCGCTCCAGCCCGAGCTTGTCTCGAAGGCGATCCGTTTCGATTGGGATGACACCCTTGCGATCACGCCGCGGCTGAACGACCTCTGGGAACGGACCATCTGAACTATGGCGACGGTTGAAGTCAGGAATCTGCGCAAGCAGTATGGAGATTTTATCGCCCTTGATGGAGTGTCCCTGACGGCAGGATCAGGTCAACTGGTCACTCTGCTGGGGCCTTCGGGCTGCGGCAAGAGCACGACGCTTCGCTGTCTTGCCGGGTTTCTGGAACCCGATGGAGGGGATATCACCATTGAGGGCGCCAGTGTTCTGGCCACCCCTGCCAACCGTCGTGGATTTGGCGTGGTGTTTCAGAACTACGCCCTGTTCCCGCATATGACCGTAGCCGAGAATATCGGCTACGGACTGAGGTTGAAGAAAGTGCAGAAGGCCGAGATCGCCACCCGCGTTGCCGAGGTGATGAGGCTGGTGCGACTCGAAGGTCTGGGTGATCGGCTTCCGCGTGCGATTTCGGGTGGGCAGCAGCAGAGGGTAGCTTTGGCCCGTGCGCTGGTCATGAAGCCGCGCCTGCTGCTGCTGGACGAGCCGCTGGCCAATCTCGACGCCAGACTGCGCGACGAGGTGCGCTGGCTGATCCGCGATGTGCAGCAGCAATCCGGCATTACAGCCTTCTATGTGACCCATGACCAATCCGAGGCGATGGCCATGTCAGATATGGTCGCGGTGATGAAGGCCGGCCGCGTCGTACAATTTGCTACCCCGCGCGAGATCTATCAATCTCCGAGCGAACGCTACGTCGCGAATTTCACTGGCGAGGCAAATTTCCTGACCTGCACGCGGTATGCGGCGATCAGGGCGGGGCACTATCGCGTCGATGTCGCCGGCGCACAGCTTGAGGTGGCGGGGATCCCCGGCATTGCCGGCACGGCCGAGTTGCTGCTGCGCCCCGAAGCATTGCGCTTTGCCGCCCCTGACGAGCCGCGGGCCTTTGTCGGAACGGTTGTGAAATCGGCCTTTCTGGGCGCGTCGCTTCACTGCGAGTTGGTCCTGTCCACGGGCGGTAACCTCAGGCTGACGGCCCCGCCGGATCATCCCGTCGCCATCGGTGCCGAGATGGGCGTGGTCGTCGATCTGGGCCATGCATGGCTGATGTCCGAGGTTGCACCATGACACGGCGGCGCATGCTTCGGCTGTCCCTTGCTATCCCGGCAGTCGCGCTGATCTTCGTCTTCATGATCCTGCCGATCACCAACATGGTCGAGATGAGTTTCCGCACCCTTGGAACCACCGGCCCTTTCGGTGACGACTATACAATGGCGCATTACGGCCGGATCCTGACCGACGGCTATTACTGGGCGATCCTGCTGCGATCCCTGATGACGGCGGGCGCGGTGACGGTGCTGTGCCTGATCGTCAGCTATCCGATCGCATGGCATCTGTCGCGAGCAACGGGGCTCAAGGCGGTGCTGCTCTATGCGCTGATCGCTTCGCCGCTGATGACGGGCGTTCTGGTCCGCAACTTCGGCTGGATGATCGTCACGGCGCTGAACGGGCCGCTGAATGAGAGCCTGATCGCCCTGGGCATCATCGACATGCCCTTGCGTCTGCTGTTCACCCAGACCCTTGTCATTCTGGCGCTGGTGCATGTCTTCGTGCCCTTCATGGTGCTGCCAATCAACAATGCGCTGCGCAATATCCCGCCGGCACTGACCGAGGCCGCCGCCTCGATGGGGGCGACACGCGCCCAGACCTTTCGCAACGTGATCCTGCCGCTCAGTTTTCCGGGGATCTATCCGGGGATGATCCTGGTCTATGTGCTGTCGGTGGCCGCCTTTGTGACCCCTGCGCTGCTTGGGGGGCAGATGGTCAGCTATATGCCGACGCTGATCGTGGCCGAACTGACGGGCACCTATCGCTGGCCGCTTGGATCGGCGCTGGCCATCACGCTGTCGGCTTCGACCCTGCTGATCGTCGCGATCTTCACCGCGCTGACCTGGAAACTGATGGAAAGGGCGCGGGCATGAGCGAGCGTTCGAGCATTTTCGGGGGGCAGGGCGTGGCGTCCTTTGGGTTCGCCCTGCTGATCGTCGCGCTGTATGTCTTTTTGATCATGCCGCTGATCACCATCATCGGCGCATCCTTTACCAGCGGGCTGATGATCGAATTCCCGCCCCAGGGGTTTTCGCTGCAATGGTATCGCGAATTCTTCAACCGGCAGGATCTTGTTGACGGGCTGCTGATGTCTTTGCGGATTGCCGCGATAACGGCACTGGTGACGACAGTCGTGGCCGTGATGGCCGCGCTGGCCGGTCAGGCCATCGGTGGCAGGCTGTCGGGCTGGTTCCAGATCGGCATGACCTTGCCGCTGCTGGTGCCGGAACTGCTGACGGCGGTTGGGCTACTGTTCTTTCTTTACAAGATCGATCTTGGCAAGACGGTCACGGGCTTGCAGATGGGGCATATCCTGATGTCCTTCCCCTATGCCTATGTGTCGGTTACAGCGGCATTGCGGCAGGTTCCGCCCTCGCTGGAAGAGGCATCCTCCAGCATGGGCGCGACGGGCTGGCAGACCTTCCGGCTGGTGATCCTGCCGCTGATCATGCCGGGCGTCGCAATGGGCGGGATCTTTGCCTTCATCAACAGCTTTGACCTTTATACGGTCTCGCTGCTGCTCAAGCCGCTTGGGGGCAATACCCTGCCGCTCGCGCTGTTCGATTTCCTGACCTACGAATTCAAGCCGACTGCCGCTGCCGCCGCGACGATCTCGATCCTGCTGTCCGTTGCGGGTGTTGCCATTGTTCAACGCCTCGTCGGGCTTCAACGCGCCTTTTGACCAATCGACCCCAACTGCGAAAGCACCCGTTATGACCGATCTGCCGGACCGTCCGTGCATTCTCTACCAGCTTGTCAGCCCGCTGCACAAAAGCGCCGGCGAGGCCGAGATTGCGCGCCGTTTGTCGATGCTGAAACTTTGGGCGCCGGGGGCGGATATCCACATCGCCTCACCCGAGAGCGGGCCGGCGGCGGTGCAATCCGCGACAGATATCGCGATGGTGTACCCGCATTTGCAGGACAGCGCCCGGGGCTGGCAGGACCGGGGGATCGATGCCGTGGTCATCGGGTGCTTCAGCGATCCCGGCGTCGAGGCGCTGGCCGAGATATCGGGCCTGCCGGTGATCGGCCCCGGCGAGGCGGGCCTCCTGGCCGCGGTGCAGATGGGCGGGCGGTTTGCCGTGCTGTCGTCGAACCCGACGCCGCCGGGCCTGCGCCGCCGGGTCCGCGCCATCGGGGCCGAGCCGATGTTCGTCACCGAGGCGCTGGTCAGCGGCTCGGTCGCCGATCTGGTGCGCGATCCCGACCCGCACCTGCCTTCGGTCATCGCCCAGGCCCGCAATTGTGTCGAGCAGGGTGCCGAGGTGCTGGTGATCGGTTGTTTCGCGATGTCCTTCGCGCCCGACCTGCCACGACAATTGTCGGCCGCAACCGGTGTTCCGGTCATCAACCCCGTCATCGCCGGTCTCAAGGCCGCCGAGGCGGCTGTTTTCTATCATTCCGGCCTCTCGCGCGGCCGCTGCGCATCGTCTTATGGGAGCGTACCGTCTTGACCATCCAGACCTCGATCACCGAACGCCATGACGCGCTGTTGAAGGCCGCCACGCTGCATCAGCACCGCCGCCAGCCGATCACCGATTTCACCTATCCCGAGGGTGTGAAGATTGCTGTCAACTTCACGCTGGATTTCGATGCCATGCTGCTACGCCGCCTGCTGAACGAGCCCTGGGGCCAGCGTGCCAAGGGAGAGTTCGGCGGGCGTGTCGGCATCTGGCGCATCCTTGACATGTTCGACGCGCAGGGGGTCAAGGTCACGCTGTTCACGCCGGGCCGGATCTGCGAGCTGTACCCAGAGGCGCTGAAGCGCGCTGTCGCTGCCGGTCATGAACTGGCCGACCATATGTGGCAACACGAGGTGCCCGAGGATCCGGCCATCGAAGACGCCCATCTGACCCGCGCCATTGCGGCACTGGAAGGCTTTGCCGGCACGCCCATCATCGGCACGCGCTCCAGTCACACCCCCCGGCTTCTGCGGGAAAAGGGCATCGTCTATAATTCGTTCACCTCGGCCGATTACCTGCCCTTCTACGAACTGGACGCGGCGGGCGAGAACCCGATCCTGCAACTGCCGTTCCACTATGCGCTGGATGACGCGATGTATTTCAGCTTTGGCTGGCTGGACACGCCGAATGATGCGCAGCGGATCATGGATGTCGATGAGGTGTTCGAGATCTGGTGGGCCGCGTTCGAACAGCAGTATCGGCGGGGCGGCTATGCCAACTTCCTGCTGCACCCGTTCGTTTCCGGCCGTGCGATGCGGGTCGATATGCTGGAACGCCTGATCCGGCGCATGAAGACCCTGCCGGACGTCTGGTTCCCGACCTGCGCCGAACTGGCCCGCCATATCCTGACTAACCATCCCTATCAGAAAGCGCCGAGGTAAGATCATGCCGTGGAAAAGCAATTATACCACCAGTGACGAGATCGGCCTGCGTGACGGACAGATCCTCTGGCCCGAAGCGCGGCAGATGGCGTTGGGGCTGACCGTGAACCTGAACCCCGCCGGCACCGGCAAGGGGGTGACCGGGAAAGACCTTGCCTATCCGACCTGGCATTTCGGCATGAGTCATGGGCTGGACGCATTTCTGAAGCTATTCAACGACTTGGGGGTCCGCGCCACCTTTGCCGTGCCGGCTATCATCGCCGTGGCCTATCCCCGCCAGATCGAAACCATTCTTGCCGAAGGTCACGAGATCGCCGCACAGGGCCTGTTCGGCGAGGACAGCCTGCAACTGTCCCCCGAGACCGAGGCCGCCCATATGGAGCGTGCGACCGAGATCCTGTCGCGGATCATCGGCGCCGCACCCAGGGGATGGTTCGCATTGTCGCGCCCCGACGACCGGGCGGCAACCGGCTGCGCGACCGATCACACCGCCGGGCTGCTGCGTGAACGCGGCTATCGCTATATCGGCAACGGGCTGGCGGACGATGCGCCCTATTGGTGGGTCAGCGACTTCGACCGGCATCAGGCGCTGCTGGCCTTGCCATACTACTATCACTTCGACGACACCTTCTTCCTGATGTTCCCGCGCGAGGGGACCGGGCTTGAACGGCCGCAGGCGCTGTTGCGAGGCTGGCGGGCCGAACTGCGCGCCCAGTATCGCCGGGGTCGTTATTTCAACATCTGCGTCTCTCCGGCACGGTCGGGATGGGGGCATCGGTTCGACAATCTGGCGACATTCCTGCGCGAGACGATGGCTCTGCCCGGTATCTGGGCTGCAACCGGGGCCGAGATCGCGGATTACTGGCATCTTCACTATCCGGCGGAAACGACGCTGAAGCTGGCGCCCTCGATCTGGCGCGACTATGCCGACAGCCTGAGTTGAGCCATGACATCGAAAAGCGAAGATATTCTTGAGGGGCTGATGGATTGGGTCCGCATCGACACGCTGACCGGCCATGTTGACGGGATCGCGCGGCTGGTTGACCTGATCGCGTCGCAACTGGCCCCGCTGGGGGCCAGCCTGCAACGGGTGCCGGGGCGGGACGGGATGGGCGACCACCTTGTTGCACGGTTCGAGGGCGGCCCGGGTCCGGGCGTTCTTGTCACCAGCCATATAGACACGGTCTGCCAGCCGGGAACGGTCGCGCTGCGCCGCGATGGCGACCGCCAGTTCGGACCGGGTATCGCCGACATGAAGGGCGGCGGCTTTCTGGCCCTATGCGCGATGCGCGATATCCGCGCCTCGGGCAGGTCTCTGCCGGGGCCGGTCACGATGATCTATAACAGCGACGAGGAAATCGGCTCTCCGACATCGCATCGGATGATTCAGGATCTGGCCCGCCAGCATGGTGCGGCGCTGATCCCCGAGCCGGCGCGGGGTGACGAGGCGATCACCTTCCGCAAGGGCCGGGCCAAGTTCTCGGTCCGCATCGAGGGGCGCGAGGCGCATGCCGGCTCGGCCTTTCGCGACGGACGCTCGGCCATATCCGAACTGGCCCGGGTGATCTGCAAACTGGATGCGATGACCGATCTGGAGGCCGGCACGACGGTCAATGTCGGTCGTGTGGTCGGCGGCACCGAGCCCAATGTCGTGGCCGGACAGGCGCGCTGCGATATCGATCTGCGCTTTACCGATGATCTGCTGGGTCAGCAGGTCGAGGACGCGATCCTTGGCCTGACGGCCGACGATCCCGACATCCGGCTCTATCCCGGCGGCGAGATCGAAAAGCCCTGCCTCCAGCGCACCGCGCAGAACATCGAGATGTTCCGAACTGCACAGGCGATCAACAAGACCCTCGGCCTCCCCCTGATCGAAACCCGGTCGGGCGGTGGCAGCGACGGCAATTTCACCAGTGCGATCGGCGTGCCAACGCTGGACGGGCTGGGCGTGATCGGAAATCACTGGCACTCGCCCAATGAACATATCCTCGTGTCGCCGCTGGAACGGCGGGCGGCGCTTCTGCGTGACCTGATCCTGACCTATGCCGGCAGGGCGCCGGAAGGACATTGACATGACCCCGAACTTTGGCGCCACGCGCTCTGACATTCGCAGCCGGCATGCGCTGCTGACCCCCGAAAGCCACGAATGGATCATCCAGCCGGGATGGGAAGGTGCAGAATTTTCCTGCCTGATCTCGCCCGACATGGGGGCGAAATTCGCGATGTTTCTGCTGCGCTTTCCGGCCGATTGCATGGCGCCACCGGCGCTGCCGGGCGTTGCGCGATTCCTTCTGTGCCTCGAGGGTGAATTTCAACTGGATGCCTCTACGACCCTGAATACAGGAGATTTCGCCTTTCTGCCGCCCGAGGATACGGCCGCATTGCGCATCACGCAGGGATCGCGGCTGGTGCTGTTCGAATGGTGCTTTCTTGCCTCGGGCCCGGTTCCTGCGGCCCTGCACGGATCTGTGGACGCGGTGACGGGGCAGCCGCTGCGCGGTAATGACTGGCTGATCGTGCAGAAACTGCTGCCCACGGATCCGGCCTTTGACGCCGAATTCAACGTCATGACCTTCCATCCCGGCGCCTCGCTGGCCTATGTGGAAACGCATTTCATGGAACATGGGCTGTTGTTTTTGGACGGCGGCGGTGTTTATCGGCTGGATGATCGCTGGTATCCCGTCGAGGCAGGTGACGCGATCTGGATGGGGCCCCATGTGCCGCAATGGTTCGGCGCCCTTGGCCGCACACCTGCGCGCTATCTGATCTACAAGAACTACAACCGTTCTCCGCTTGCCCGGCGATGAGCGGCTCAGCCGCCATATTGCGCGAACAATGTCCTGACGGCGGCGGCGAAAGCGACCGACGATGCCGTCGGCGCGCGCCCTGCCAGACGGCAGCAGGTCAGCGGTTTTTGCACGAAGGCAGGGTCGTCGATTTCGATGAAAGCAATGTTTTCGCCCTTGTTTTGAAGGAAACGCCCGATGACCACGCTGACCCCCATGCCGTTCTGCACCATCTGTCGCAGCAGGGTGAAGGAATTCGTCGTCATGACGTTTCGAACGCTGATCGAGCCCCGTTCGAGGGCATCGTGCAACATCTGGTGCAGCGCGAGCGTCGGGTCGGGGAAGATGAATTTTTCTCCCGCGATCTCGCCAAGGCGAACCTTGCGCCGCGTTGCAAGGCGATGATCCGGCGCGGTGACCAGATATACCCGGCGATACAGCGTGGACAGGGTTTCAATATCCGGCGAGGGCGGAACATTATAGCCCAGCCCGATATCTATATCGCCATCCCGCATCCAGGAAAGCAGCACCGGCGTGTTTTCGACCATGATGGTGAACTGAAGGTTCGGATGGTTGCGGTTGAAATTGCGCAGCATCCCCGGCAACAGGTCGGTGGCGACCACTTCGTTGACGCCCAGCCGCAGATGGCCCAGTTGCAGACCCTGCAACTGGTCCAGCTCCTCGCGGGCGATGTTCAGTTCATTGATGACCGAGGCGCAACGGAACAACAGCACGCGCCCAGCCTCGGTCAGTTCAAGACCGGCGCGGCCCCGTGCCCGGCTGAACAGTTCGACCCCCAGATTCTCCTCGAGGTTCTTGATCTGCTTGCTGACGGCAGAGGGTGCGACATTCAGCTTGTCGGCCGCGCCACGAAAGGATTCCTGCCGCGCCACCTCGACGAAATGGCGCAGGCCTTGAAGCCGAGCGAGGATCGCACTGGAGATCACGGGGAACCTGCACAGAAAACACTGCAAGTTCGACAGCATAGTTGAAGGGAAAGGTGATGCAAGACGACATGGGCATCGTGCTGACAGAATTGGAAGCGGCCCTTGGCACCCGCGGCATCCTGACCGGCCCGGATGCCTGCGCGGGTTACGCCGCAGACCAATCTGGGCTGGTTCTTGGAACCCCGGGGGTCGTGCTGAGGCCCGCCGATACTGCTGAGACATCTGTCGCCGTCAAGATCTGCGCTGCGCACGGCCTTCCGATCATTCCGCAGGGAGGACGAACGGGCCTGTCAGGAGGCGGTTGTGCGCTGCCGGGATCCGTGGTGCTCAACTGTGAACGCATGACTGGGATCGAAGAGATCGATCTCGGCGCAATGACCATGACCGTCCACGCAGGAACCCCGCTTCAGGTCGTGCAAGAGGCCGCCCGTGAACAGGGTCTTGATTACCCGGTCGATATCGGCGCGCGCGGCAGCGCGACCATTGGCGGAACCATCGCGACAAATGCTGGCGGGGTCAGGGTTCTCCGCCATGGGATGACCCGGCAGAATGTCCTGGGGCTGGAGGCTGTGCTGCCCGATGGCTCGATCATGTGCAGGCTGGGCAAGACCATCAAGGATAATTCCGGACTTGATCTGAAACAGCTTTTCATCGGATCTGAAGGCATATTCGGGATCATCACGCGCGCGGTTTTACAACTGCGCCCGATGACGCCGGGGTATTCCACCGCGCTGCTGGGGCTACGCAACCATGAAGCTGCACTGAAATGTCTGGCGCTGGCACGCAGCCATTTCAAAGACGCTCTCGCCGCGTTCGAGGGAATGTGGCCGGATTATTGGGACCATGTTTGCCAGCATGGTCTTGCCCGCTCGCCGTTTCACGAGCGGCACGGCTTTTATCTGCTAATCGAGGCCGCGTGCGACCAGCCTCAGGACACAGTGCAGATGGAAGGCTTTTTCGAAGCCGCGCATGAGGCCGGGCTGGTGCAGGACGGCGTACTTGCGCAATCTCTGGCTGAGGCACAGGCGCTGTGGCAGATCCGTGAAGTGGTTGGTGAGGTTGATGCGAGTTTCGGCCCGCATGTAAATTTCGACATCGGGATTGCGCCGTCCCAGCTTGGTGGGTTCTGCGATGCGGTTGATCAAAGTTTGAAGGACCTGCCTTTCCCGGCAAGTACGCTGAAGGTCGGCCACATCGGGGACGGCAACGTCCATCTTCTGGTCGCTTGTGCCGACAGGGATGAAGCGAAGGCCAGGATCGAGACGATGGTCTATGACCTGCTTCGGGGTTATTCTGGAACCATCACTGCAGAGCATGGTATCGGGCGTGTCAAAGCGCCTTGGCTGACCTACTGCCGGACTCCTGTGGAGATTGCTCTGATGCAGAGATTTAAAGAAAGTTTGGATCCAAAGCTGATCATGAACCCGGGCGCGTTGATTTTTAAATGATGGGTTGGATAGCTGCTGTGTACGGCACTTATGTGCCGCAGAAGACCCAACACAGTTGCGCTTCTTCGGTATTTTCGAGGGGGCTGGACCTGTCGCGGTTTAGCAGGCCGCTGAATTAGTCGTTGCTATCCTCAGCGGCATGCGCACCGACGATCTTTCCCTGCCCGATAACATGGACCTGCTCAAGGCCATGGTCCGCGCCATGGCGGAGAAGACGGCCGTGCTGGAGGACGAGAATGCGGCCCTGAAGGCCCGCAGCCTCGATGCCGACGCGCGGATCAAGCGGCTGATGCAGATCCTGAAGGCCTATGACCGGGCCCGGTTCGGGCGACGCTCCGAGAAGCTTGGCACTGCTGGGGCTGGTGCTGACGAAGAGGCGCAGCAGGCCTTCGTCTTCGAGGAGATCGAGACCGGCATCTCGGCGCTGAAGTCGTAGACAGGTCAAGGCCGGACCTCGGGCGAGAAGCAGGCTCCGCGGCCGCGCAAGGGCTTTGCGCCCCATCTCGAGCGGGTCGAGGTGGTGATCGAACCCGAGAACCTGCCGGAACACGCGGGCCGAAAGAAAGTGCTGATCGGCGAAGACATCTCGGAGCGGCTGGATGTCATTCCGGCCAGGTTCCGTGTCATCGTGACCCGCCGCCCGAAATATGCGTTCAAGGACGCGGATGGCGTCGTCCAGGCGCTCGCCCCGGCCCACATCATCGAAAGCGGCCTGCCGACCGAGGCATTGCTGGCCCAGATCGCGGTCTCCAAATATGCCGATGGCCTGCCGCTGTTCCGGCAGGAAGGGATCTATGCCCGCGACCGGGTGGAGATCGACCGGCGTCTGATGGCGCAATGGATGGGCCGGGTCGGCTTCGAGCTGGAGATCCTCGCTGCGCATGTGCTGGGCGAAATCCTGAAGGGCCCGCGCGTCTTCGCCGATGAAACCAGCCTGCCGACCCTCGCGCCCGGCACCGGCGCGGTGAAAAAGGCCTGGCTCTGGGCCTATGCCCGCGACGACAGCACCTTCGGCGGCAGCGGGCCACCCATGGTGGCCTATCGCTTCGAGGACAGCCGATCCGGAGAATGCGTGCGCCGACATCTCGGCCGCTACGGCGGCATCCTCCAGGTGTCCGACAAAAGCGGTGCCACGTCGCGATGCGCGAGGATTGCCGCCATTACCTTGCGCGACATCTCGATCGTCAGCAGCCGGTCGCGGTTCTTGGTGAAGACCGTCGGGACCCAGACTGGATCATCGATCCCGAGGCCGACGAACCAGCGAAACAACAGGTTATACTGCATCTGTTCCATCAGTTGCCGCTCGGAGCGGATCGAGAACAGGATTTGCAGCAGACTGGCCCGGATCAGACGTTCAGGTGCGATCGAGGGGCGACCGCCCATGGCATAAATCCGATCGAACTCACCATCGAGGCTGACGAGCGCGTCATTCACCACCTGTTGGATCTTGCGCAACGGATGCCGGGCAGGGATACGCTGCTCAAGATCAACATAGCTGAAAAGCGAACCGCTCGCCTCGTCCGATCCCCGCATCCACTTTCCCTCTCGTCTTGCAGGAACCGTGAATCATGTTCTGCGTCCAGCGTCGACCCCGGCGTTTTTCAGCAACGTGTTAAACCCGCTGTCCACGAAACCGGCAGCAGCTCAGCCTACAATTTCGCACGCAGGCTGAAGACCCTCGGTGGCCTGACCCCGAGATATGGGCGAAAGTTGGTGACGCTTGATCAGGCGGCAGCTTGAATGTGGCGGACGCCGTCGCGGAACTCAACCCCGCTAATGACCTCGGGCAGGCGGTTCCGACCGTCTAGCTTTCGCCATTTCTTCTGCGCCGACATCATCAGCCGGAAGGCCATGGCGAGCCCGGTCTTTCGGCTCAGGCAGCCCTTGGTTCGCCGGGTGCGGTGCCGGACGGTGGCGAAGGTGCTCTCGATCGGGTTTGACGTCCGGTGACGATTCCGCTGTGGTGCTGCGGGAAATCGATCCTGGACTGGGTTGGCAAACGCTGTTGCGGGCATTCTTCGTGGGCAGTCAGCCAGGCTCGCAAGTTCGGCGTCGACCGGGTTCGTGCTGATCCAGTGGGTGACCGATACACTCGCTCGATCTCGAAGGCTGCCTACTTCCGGGCTGTTGGCTTTGACGGGCCCTCTTTCGCCGGCTCTGCGCGCAACCAGGAAGCCGCCCCGGAACGCTTGGGTATGTGGAAAGCGCGCGTGCCATGGCGCACACCCTCACCAACTGGCCTGGTTTTGCTCCGCCGCCATGGCCGACTTTTGCGCCGCCGTTGACAAATTACGAGGCGAGCTGGATCGGGCACTATGGGTCGTACGCCGGGACCCCGACTAGCTGAGGAGCGTCCGGGGCTCTGTCTGCCCGATTTGCTTTAACTGGCGCTGCGCTCTTGCTGCGGGGTCTGGGCGAGGAAAAGCAGGTCGAGGAATTTTGCGAACAGCGGAAACACGGCATGCCCGCTGTCAGGGCTGGCCTTGGGTGGCCAGCGGCGGGCCGTTGCCGGCGTCGGAGACGAGGGCGGGCTTGCGCCTTGTGAACAGCCGGTCGCGCGAATGGGTCAGGTGATCGCGCATCAGGTCGCGCGCGCGGGCACCGTCCTGCAGCCGGATCGCCTCGAAGATCCCCGCATGCTCGTCGAAGACCCGCGCCAGCCCGCTGGCCTCGCGCTTGACCGAGGCGCCGTGGAAGCGCATTCCGACGGCGATATGGTCCTTCAGCGCCTCCATCGCGATCGAGAAATAGCTGTTCTCGGACGCGATCGCGATGGCCAGGTGGAACTGGAAATCGGCATCCTCGCGGTGGCTCTGGCGGTTGGTGGCGTCGCGCATCAGCTCCAGCGCGGCGGCGATCCGTTCCAGCGCGGCGTCGTCGCGCCGCTCGGCCGCGCAGGCGGCGGCGGCGGGTTCCAGCGTCAGGCGGAACTCATAGCAGCTGAGCAGGTCCGAGACGTTTTCCAGCGGCCCGAAGCCGAGCGGCTGCTTCAACCCGATGGTGCGCACGAAACTGCCCGCGCCCTGGCGCGAATAGATCAGGCCGCGCTCGCGCAGCTTTTTCAGCGCATCGCGGATCACGGGGCGCGAGACCTCGAATTCGGCGGCCAGGTCATGTTCGGTCGGCAGTCTTTCGTCGGGGCGATAAGAGCCCGACTTGATCGCCCGTTCCATCCGTTCGAAGACGATCTCGCTGAGGGATTTCCGCGCCCGCTTTTCCGGCTCCGCCATCAGTTCTGCCCCCGAAACATCTCCAGCAAGGTGGCGAGGGTATCGGCCGCGCCGAAGCCCCCGGATTTGGCGATGATGCTGATTTCGCCCCCATATGCCACAGCTAACCCAGGCAGGCATTCGCCCGCAAGCCGCAGCGAGGTGATGCCCATATGCGCCAGCACCGCCTCGGCAGTCGCGCCGCCGGACAAGAGCAGCGCCTGCCGACCGGCGGTAAGCCGGGGATGGACGCTGCGGGCCAGGGCTTCGGCGACCTGCGATCCGGTTCGCGTGGCCTGCCCCGCCACTGCCTGCACCAGCAGATGCGGCGCGGTGGCGTCTGGTACCGCTTCGCCCGCGGGGGCGGGCAGGACCGCCGCCAGTCCCGAGGCCTGCACCTGTCGTGCCTGTTCCACCGTGATCGGATCGCGAGAGCCGATGACCAGCAGGCTGCGCGCGGCGCGCGGCAGGACCGGCGTGGCTGCGGGCTGCCCGGTCATGCGGATCGCCAGCGCCTCGGCCAGCCCGCGCGCGCCGACCAGCAGGTCGCCCGGTTGCGTCCTGTCCAGCGCGGCGGCCAACTCAGTGGCGCTGGTCACGTCGGGGATGACGGCGCGGCCGGCCAGCGGGCCAAGGGCTTCGGCGATGGAAAGGGGCCGGGCGACGCCGTAGCCCCCGACATGGCCGGCCTGCGTGATCCGCCCGAAATCGGGAATGGCGGGGGCGACCAGCATCCGCGCCGGGTCCAGCACCGCGAGTTCGGCGGCGACATGCCCCTTCAGCCGCGAATCGATCTTCTTCAGGACTGGCACGCCTGCGGGCAGCGCCGCCACGACCTGCGCCATCGCCTTGCGCGCCGCGTCCTTGGTGCCATCGCGCGAGCGGGTGCTGACCGCCATCACCTGCGCGCCGCTTGCCGCGACCGAGGCCACCGCCTCGGGCGACAGCGCGACCTGGACTGCCAGCCCGCGCCCGGCGAAGGGCGCGGCGCTGTCCAGCGCGCCGGTCAGGTCGTCGGCGATGATGCACAGCTTCATCGGCGCGCGCCCTAGAAAGCGGCGCGATAGATGGCCAGAACCTCCTTGGGCGTCATGTCGCGGGGGTTGTTGTCCATCAGGCGGCGGATGGCATGGGCGTCACTGGCGAAGCGGGGCAGCTGGTCCTCGGTCGCGCCATGCGCGGACAGCCGCATCTCGACCCCCAGATCCGCGCAGAAGGCATGGGCGCGGGTCAGAAGATCGCCTTCGCCAAGTCCCAGGGCGGCCACGATCTCGGCGGTCTTGGCCTGGGCCACGGGTTCGTTGAAGGCCAGCACATGCGGGAAGATGATCGCATTGGCCAGCCCGTGCGGCAGGTGCAGCAGCGTGCCAAGCGGATAGGACAGCGCATGTCCCGCCGCGGTGTTGACCGGGCCAAGGCAGATGCCGCCGTAGAAGGATGCCAGCATCATCCCCTCGCGCGCCTCGGTGTCGGAACCGTCGCGGACGGCGCGTGCAAGGTAGCGGCCGACGAGGCCGATCCCCATGCGGGCGAAGCCGTCGATCACCGGATGGGCGTTGCGGTTGGTGAAGGCCTCGACGCAATGGGCCATCGCGTCGATCCCAGTCGCGGCCGTCACCGCAGGCGGGACCGAGAAGGTCAGCTCGGGGTCCAGCACCGCCAGGTCGGCGATCAGATGCGGGCTTTCCACCGCGATCTTGTTGCCCTTGCCGGGATCGGTGATCAGCGCGCGGATGCCCGCCTCGGACCCGGTGCCCGCCGTGGTCGCGACCTGCACAAGGCCGGAGCGGCGCCCCGAGACCCGGTTCGGGCCGGCGACATCGGCCAGCGACTGCTCGCCGTCCCACATCGCCGCGACCAACTTGGCCACGTCCATGACCGAGCCGCCGCCAAGCCCGATCACCAGGTCGGGCCGGGCCTCGCGCGCGGCGGCGATGGCGGCGTCGAAGGTCGCGATGTCGGGCTCGCCCGGAATGGCGTCGAAGACCGAGACCTGGCCCGCAAGCCCCAGCCTGTCCGCGAAACCGGCGGTATGCGGGCTGGCGATGACCAGGACATTCCGCGCGTCATGCGCCCATGCGCCGGTGCGGGCCGAGGCGCCCGCACCGATTTCCAGCCGTTTCGGCTGATGCAGGGTGATGATGCGGCTCATGCTCATGCCTTGCTCTCCAATTCGTCCATGACGGCCCAGACCTTCGCGGCCTCGCCCTCGGAGAGGGGCGAGAAGGGTGGGTGCACGTTCATCCAGCCCATGTCGCCGCGGCGCCGGGCCAGCATGGTCTTGACGGTGGGAAGCTGGGTGTAGCTGTTGGTCAGGTTGCGCCACGCGACGATCACGTCCTGCGCGGCCTTCACCTCGGCGGCCTTCGCCGGGTCGTTCCAATGGTCGTAAACCACCCGCAATTCCCGCGCGACGAGGTTGGAACTGGCGGTGATGCAGCCCGCGCCGCCGCCTTGCAGGACCGGCAGCAGCAGCGGATCGGCCCCGGCCAGCACGGCGAAACCGGGGAAGCGGGCGGCCATCGCGTGCATGTTCTCGATCTTGCCGTCGCTGTCCTTGATGCCGATGACGGTATCGGGGAAGGCCTCGACCAGCATCGCGATCAATTCATGGCTGATCGGTACGCCGGTCAGCATCGGGATGTGGTAGAGGATCACCTTCAGCCGATCATCCGCGACCTTTTCGATGATCGAGGCATAGAAGCGGAACAGGCTTTCATCGCTGAAGGCAGTGTAATAGAAGGGCGGCAGCAGCACCACGCCCTTGACGCCCGCCTGCACCGCGTGGCGGGTCAGCTCGACCGCATCCGTCACCGCGCAGGACGAGGTGCCGGGCAGCATCTGGTCGGGCCGGGTGCCGCCGGCGATCGCGGCTTCCAGCAGGTCCATGCGCTCGCGCACGGAGAAGCTGTTCGCCTCGCCGGTCGAGCCCAGCATGGCGATGCCGTGGCAGCCTTCCTCGATCAGTGCCTTGGCATGGGCGCCGAACAGGGGCAGGTCGGGGGTGCCGTCGGCTTTCAGGGGCGTGGCGGCGGCGCAATAGACGCCCTCGATGGCGAAGCTCATCTCGATCCTCCGGAAACCAGTTTGCGGGCATAGGCGATGGCGGAATTCATGTTGCCGTGATCGGCGACGCCCTGGCCCGCGATGTCGAAGGCGGTGCCGTGATCGACCGAGGTGCGGTCGATGGGCAACTCGACCGAGACGTTCACCGCCGTGTCGAAAGCCACCAGCTTGATCGGGATATGGCCCTGGTCGTGATACTGCGCGACCACCAGGTCGAATGCGCCGGAATAGGCGCGGTGGAACACGGTATCGGCCGAGATCGGGCCGTAGGCGTCGATCCCCTCGGCGCGGGCGGCGGCGATGGCGGGGGCGATCTGGTCGGCGTCCTCGGTCCCGAACAGCCCGTTCTCGCCGCAATGGGGGTTGATCCCGGCGACCGCGATGCGTGGCGCACTGACGCCGATGCGCTTCAGATGGGCGTTGCCCGCGCGGATCGTGGCCAGCACCCGCTCGGTCGTGGCGCGGGCGATGGCGTCCTTCAGCGAAACATGGGTCGAGACATGGATGACCTTCAGCCGCTCGGACGCCAGCAGCATATAGGCGGCCTCGGCCCCTGTCAGGCTGCGCAACATGCCGGTATGGCCGTCATAGTGATGGCCGGCGGCGTTCAGCGCCTCCTTGTTGATGGGCGCGGTGACGATGCAGCCGATCCGGCCGGCCTGCGCGTCCTGGACGGCGCGTTCGATGAAGCGGAAGGCCGCGTCGCCCGCGACCGGGGACAGTTGCCCCCAGGGCAGGGGGGCGCCGTCATAGTCGATGTTCACCACCCGCTCGGCCAGGTCCAGCTCGATGCCTGCGACCGCCTTCGCGGCCTCCAGAGTGGCGCGGTTGCCATAGATCAGCGTCCGCGCCCGGTCCTCGGGCGACATGTCGGCCAGCGCCCTGACGCTGATCTCGGGGCCGACGCCGGCGGGGTCGCCCATGGTGATGCCGATGATGTCGCTCATGTCAGAGCCTCCGAAAGGCGGCTTTCCCAGCCAGGTTGCAGTTGCAGGTATTTGATGGCGCGGCGGTGGTAGGTATAGGCGAGGTGCAGGGTGCCGTCCGGGCCCTCCAGCAGCCAGGGATAGGACATTTCCTTGTTGCGCCCGTCGGTGGAATCGTTCGAGGTGCAGGTGCCCGGCCCGTCCTCGACCAGGTAACGCCGCGGGAAGGTTCGCCCGCCGTCGCTGGAGATGCAGATCGTCACCGGCGCGCGCGGTACGCCCCAGATCGGGGTGCAGCCGCCTGCGGGATCGGCGTCCGGGCGGTCGTCCTCCTCGCCCAGCTCGTCATACAGCGAGGCGCGGCGGTCGGGCGACATCGCGGCATTGACCGGGTTGCAGATCATCGCGATCCGCCCGTCGCGCAGGGTGATGGCGGCGATCGAGGAATTGTTGTTCGGCACGTCCGTCGCCACCGGCGCGGCCCAGCTGTGCCCGCCATCCGCGCTGTCCGAGCGGTGGACGAAATCGGACTGGCGGCGGCGATAGAAGGCGGCCATGCGCCCTTCGCCCAGATCGACCGGGCTCATATGGACCGAGCCGACAGAGTCCGGCACGTCCTCCAGCCGCCAGCTTTGCCCGCCATCCATCGAGACGCCCATCGCGGCGGTGTCGTGGCTGCCGTTCCATTTCCGGCCGGGGCGCTGAACGCAGCGGAAGATCGGCAGCAGCCAGGCGCCGTCGTCGCGCAGCCGGACCGGGGCGCGCACGAAACAGCCGCGCGGCAGGTCGAGGAAGCGCCCCTCCTCGGCGGTGATCGCCACCCCGTCGCGGTTGAGCGCCGCCATGCGGATGCGGCACTGGTCCTGATTGCCCGAGGGTTGCGAGGTGTGGAACAGCCACAGCCCGCCATCGGGTGCAGCGAAGATCACCGGGTTCTGTTCCGAGTGATCGGGATCGTGGCTGAGCCTTTGCGCGGGTCCCCACGCATCCGCGCCGGGCAGCAGCACCGAGGCATGGATCGAGATGTCCGACTTGCCCTCCAGCGTGCCGCCGAACCAGGCACAGATCAGCGCGCCGTCATCGGCCAGCGACAGGAATGCGGCATGATTCTGCACCATGGGCGAGGGCAGGAATGCCTGCTGCATCCCCTCCGCGGCGCTGGTCAGGCGCCCGTCCATGCGCTGCGCGATATCCTCTGGTCGCATATGCTCCTCCTGCGTCGAATTGACGGGAAGACAGCGCATAACGAAAGCAGTTGTCAAGTTGAAAGATTAAAAACTGAATGAATGCGTTGCGCGTTGTGTAAATTAATTAAGTAAAAACAGTTATATAAATGCGAGCATCATGAGGCCGTGATCTTCTGGGGATTTTTTATTGACAAAATTGATGGCCTGTCCGATGGTTCGGCAACCGTGCTGGAGGGGTGTCGGCGCGGGTTTTCGGAGGGGGCATGGCCTGGACGGTTGCACGAGGCGGGACAGCGATGCTGGCGGTCGGGCTGGCGGCGATGGGTGCCGCGCTTTCTGCCGTCGATGCCGCCATCGTGCGGCAGCTGGACGGCGGCGTTCATCCGATGATGATTGCCTTCACCCGCGCCCTGTTCGGCGCGCTGGCGGTTCTGCCGATGGCGGTGATGCGGCCCTCGGTGCTGGAATCGGCCTATCCGCTGCGCCAGCATCTGATCCGTGCGGCGCTGAAGCTGGTCGCACTGGTCGCATTCTTTGCCGCCTTCGCGCAGGGACCGCTGACGGATGTGACGGCCATCGCCTTCACCTCGCCGATCTTCGTGGTGCTTGGCGCATCGCTGATGCTGGGCGAAAGGCTGGGCGGGTTGAAGATCCTGGCCGTCGCCACCGGCTTTTGCGGGGCGTTCCTGGTGGCCGGACCGGCCGGTGCCGGCCTGACGCCGGCGATCGGCTTCGCGCTGATCGGGGCCGTGGTGCAGGCGGTGATCCAGCTGATGCTGAAAAGCATGTCCTCGGGCGACCGGACGGCGACGCTGGTGATCTGGAACCTGCTGCTGACCGTCCCGCTGGCCTTCCTGCTGGCGCTGCCATTCCTGACCATGCCGAGCGCCGGACAGCTGGGCCTGCTGGCATTGCAAGGCGTTCTGGGCGCAGGCTGCATGGCGCTGATGACCCATGCCTTCAGCCTGGCCGATGCGTCCATCGTCGCGCCGGTCGATTTCCTGCGGCTGCCGCTGGTCGCCGTGCTGGGCTATCTGCTGTTTTCGGAAGTGGCGAAGCCCTCGGTCTGGATCGGCGGCGTGCTGATCTGCCTTGCGGCCCTGATCGCGTCCCGCGCCTCGCGCCGCGCAAGAGCCGTCGAATGAATTGATCCGATATCCACGGGAGGAACGAATGATCAAAAGATCCTTGATATGGGGGACGCTTGCCGTCGCGACGATGCTGACCCCGGCTTTCGCGCAGGACAGCACCGTCCGCATCGTGCTGAACGAGGAGGTGGACCTGCTGGAGCCCTGCATGTCCACGCGCTCGAATATCGGGCGGGTGACGCTTCAGAACATCAACGAGACGCTGGCCTTCCTGGACCTGCGCGAGGGCGGTGGGTTGCAGCCGAAGCTGGCCGAAAGCTGGGAACAGCTGGAGGACGGTTCCTGGCGCTTCCACCTGCGGCAGGGCGTGACCTTTTCCGATGGGACGGGTTTCGACGCGCGTGACGTGAAGCATTCCTTCGACCGGGCGATGGACCCCTCGATCACCTGCGAGGTGCCGCGCTATTTCGGCGGCATGACCATCGAGGCCGAGGTGGTGGACGACCATACCATCGACTTCAAGGCCGATCCCCAGCAGCCGATCCTGCCCCTGCTGCTGACCCTGATCTCGATCGTGCCCGAGGAAACGCCGATCGAATTCGTGCGCGAGCCCATCGGCACCGGCCCCTATACCCTGACCGAATGGACGCCGGGCCAGCGCATCGTGCTGAGCCAGCGCGACGATTACTGGGGCGAGATGCCCGCGGTGACCGGGGCGACCTATCTGTTCCGGGCCGATCCTGCGGTTCGCGCGGCGATGGTGGCGACGGGCGAGGCCGACATTTCGCCCTCGATCGCGGCGCTGGACGCGACCAATCCGGCGACCGATTTTTCCTATCTGGACAGCGAGACGGTCTATGGCCGGCTGGATCACTCGGTCGCGCCCTTCGACGACCTGCGGGTGCGCAAGGCGCTGAACCTGGCCATCGACCGCGAGGCCTTCATCGGCACGCTGGTCCCCGAGGGCGCGCTGCTGGCCAGCGCCGTCTATCCGCCCCCCACGCTTGGCTGGAACGAGAGCGTCGAGGTCTGGCCCTACGACCCCGAGGAGGCCGCGCGCCTGCTGGAGGAAGCCAAGGCCGACGGCGTCGCCGTCGATACGCCGATCACTCTGATCGGCCGCACCGCGAATTTCCCCAACAACGTGGAAATCCTGGAGGCGGTCCAGCAGATGCTGCAAGAGGCGGGCTTCACCGTCGAGCTGCAATTCTACGAAGTGGCCGAGTTCGAGAAGCTTTACTCCAAGCCTTACCCGGAAGGCCGCGGGCCGATGGTGGTCGTCGCCATGCATGACAACTCGCGCGGCGATCCGTCCTTCTCGATGTATTTCAAATATGCCTCGGACGGGCGGCAGTCGGGGATCAGCGATCCCAAGGTCGACGATCTGATCAACCGCGCGCAGGCCGCGACCGGGGACGAGCGCGAGGCGCTGTGGAAGGAGCTTCACGCCTATCTGCACGACGAGGTGGTGGCCGACCTGCTGCTGTTCCACATGGTCGGCTTCAGCCGCGTGAACGAGCGCCTGGACTGGAAGCCGACGATGGCGACGAATTCGCAGCTTCCGCTGGCGGATATCGCCTTCAAGTGACCTGACAGCCGGGCGGGGGCCATCCCCGCCCAAACGACCGGAGCCTTCGGCCATGATGAGTTTCATACGCAAACGCGCCTTCGCCAGCCTGATCTCGCTGATCCTGCTGGTCGTCGCCGTTTTCTTCCTGTCGCGGCTGACGGGCGATCCGGCGGCGCTCTACCTGCCCTCGGAAGCCTCCGAGGAGATGCGCCGGCAGTTCCGCGAGATACACGGGCTGAACGATCCGCTGCTGGTGCAGTTCGGTCGCTATGTCTGGGACCTGCTGCATCTGGATTTCGGCGATTCCGTGCGCCGCGCGCGCCCGGCCTTCGAGGTGGTCAGCGAGGCCTTCCTGTGGACGCTGCAACTGGCCGTCATCACCATGACGCTGGTGACGGGGGCGGCCATCGTCGTCGGCTCTCTGGCGGCGTTCCGGGTGGGCGGGTTCTTCGACCGCATCGCCTCGCTGACCTCGCTGATCGGGGCCTCGGCGCCGGATTTCTGGGTGGCCATCGTCGCCATCGTGGTCTTTTCCGTGGGGCTGGGCTGGCTGCCGACCTCGGGGACGGGCAGCCTCTGGCACTGGATTCTGCCCATCGGGGTGCTGTTCATCCGCCCCTTCGGGCTGATCGTGCAGGTGGTGCGCGGCTCGATGATCAACGCGCTGTCCTCGGCCTATGTGAAGACCGCGCGGGCCAAGGGCGTGAGGACGCGCCCGATCATCTTCGTCCACGCGCTGCGCAACGCCATGCTGCCGGTCATCACCGTGATCGGCGATCAGGCGGCGGCGCTGCTGAACGGCGCGGTGGTGATCGAGACGATCTTCGGCTTTCCCGGCGTCGGCAAGCTGATGATCGATTCCATCCTGCAACGCGATTTCAACGTCGTGCTGGCGGCGATCATGGTCACCGCCATCGCCATCTTCATCATGAACCTGCTGATCGACCTGGCTTATGCGCTGCTCGATCCGCGCATCCGGTATTGAGCCATGACCAGCATCGACATCATTCCCGACGAGCCGAAGCCGCTGGTCCGTTTCGCCCGCATGCTCTGGGCCGACAAGTTCGCGCTGGCGGCGGTGCTGTTCCTGACGCTGGTGCTGGTCCTCGCGCTGATCGGCCCCTCGTGGCTGGGCGAGGTGGCGCAAAAGCAGAACCTGCGCGGGCGCAACGCGCCGCCCTTCGAGTGGGAACGCGGCTGGCTGTGGATCCTGGGCGCGGATGCGCTTGGCCGCCCGCTGCTGGCGCGGATCATCGTCGCGACCCAGAACACGATGATGGTGGCCGGGGGCGCGGTGTTCTTCTCGGCCCTGATCGGGACGGTGCTGGGGCTGGTCGCGGGCTATGCCGGGCCGCGCACCGGGCAGGTGATCATGCGGCTGGCCGATGTGATCATGTCGTTTCCGTCGCTGCTGCTGGCGGTGGTGGTGCTGTATATCCTGGGGCCGTCGATCCTGAACCTGGTGATCGTGCTGGCGATCACCCGCATCCCGGTCTATCTGCGCACCACCCGCGCCGAGGTGCTGGAGGTGCGCGAGCGGATGTTCGTGCAGGCCGCCAAGGTGATGGGCGCCTCGTCCCGGCGGATCGTCTTCCGCCATATCCTGCCGGTGGTGCTGCCGACGCTGATGACCATCGCCACGCTGGATTTCGCCTTCGTTATGCTGGCGGAAAGCTCTCTGTCCTTCCTCGGCATCGGCATCCAGCCGCCGGAAATCACCTGGGGGCTGATGATCAGCCAGGGGCGGCAATATCTGACGACCGCGTGGTGGCTGTCCTTCTGGCCGGGCCTTGCGATCATCCTGACCACGCTGTCGTTGAACCTGCTGTCGGGCTGGATGCGCATCGCGCTGGACCCGACCCAACGCTGGCGGCTTGAAATGAGGGGGCGCAGGAATGGCTGAGCCGATGTTGCAGGTGAAAGACCTGTCGGTCGAGTTTCACACGGCGGCCGGCACCGTCCGCGCGGTCAGGAATGTCAGCTTCGATCTGGACCGGGGCGAGACGCTGGCGATCCTGGGCGAAAGCGGCTCGGGCAAGTCCGTGTCGTCCTCGGCGATCATGGACCTGATCGACATGCCGCCGGGCAGGATCACCAGCGGCCAGATCATCTTCGAGGGCCGCGACCTGCTGAAGCTGAGCGCCTCGGAACGCCGCAAGGTCAACGGCCACAAGATCGCGATGATCTTCCAGGACCCGCTGAGCCATCTGAACCCGGTCTATACCGTCGGCTGGCAGATCGTCGAGACGATGACCACCCACGGCATGGCCCGGTCGAAGGCGCGGGCCGAGGCCTTGCAGCTGTTGGGCCGCGTCGGCATCCCGGACCCCGAGGGCTCGATGGGGAAATATCCGCATCAGTTCTCGGGCGGGCAGCGCCAGCGGCTGATGATCGCGATGGCCTTGGCGCTGAAGCCCGACCTGCTGATCGCGGACGAGCCCACCACCGCGCTGGACGTGACCGTTCAGGCCGAGGTCCTGGCCCTGTTGGAGGAATTGCAGCAGGAAACCGGCATGGGCGTGCTGATCATCACCCACGACCTTGGCGTCGTGGCCGAGATCGCCGACCGCGTCGTGGTGATGAATGCGGGCGAGGTGGTCGAGACCGGCGACACGCGGCAGGTCTATCGCAACCCCGCCCATCCCTATACCCGCAAGCTGATCGGTGCGGCGCCTGGCAAGGGCGCGATGCACGACCCGCTGCCGCCCGCCGAGCCGGTGCTGTCGGTGCGCAATGCGCGCAAGGTCTATGGCGATTTCGCCGCCGTCGAGGATGTCTCCTTCGACCTGATGGCGGGCGAGACCCTGGCCATCGTCGGCGAAAGCGGCTCGGGCAAATCGACCGTGGCCAAGATGCTGCTGCGGCTGGAGGAGCCAACTGGCGGCCAGGCCCTGTGGAAGGGCCAGGACCTGTTTTCCATGCCGGAACGCCAGCTGTTCGCGCTGCGCCGCGACTTGCAGATGGTGTTCCAGGACCCGACGCAAAGCCTCAACCCGCGCATGACCGTCTGGCAGCTGATCACCGAGGGCTGGGTCATCCATCCCGGCATCCTGCCCCGGTCGAAATGGAAGGCCCGCGTGGCCGAATTGCTGCATCAGGTCGGGCTGAAGCCCGAGATGGCCGGGCGCTATCCGCACCAGTTCTCGGGCGGGCAGCGCCAGCGCATCGCCATCGCCCGCGCGTTGGCGCTGGAGCCGGAACTGATCATCTGCGACGAGGCGGTCTCGGCGCTGGACGTGTCGGTCCAGGCGCAGGTGATCGAGCTGCTGGACGGGCTGCGCAAGTCCCTGGGCATCGCCTTCATCTTCATTGCCCATGACCTGCCGGTGGTGCGCGACTTCGCCGATCACGTCATGGTGATGCAGAAGGGCAGGGTGGTCGAGGCAGGCACCGTGCGCCAGATCTTCGACAACCCGCGCCAACCCTATACGCAGGCGCTGCTGGCGGCGGGACTGGACCCCGACCCGGATGTGCAGGCCGAACGCCGGGCCGCGCGCCTGGCGATGGCGGCAGGCTGAAAGGTCGCGCGGAACGGCTTACTCGGGCCGTTTGACCTGATCGGCATCGTCCCGATGCCCAGTGCGGATATGCTACGCGGCAAGTTTTGGCACCTGCTGTTCGACCAATCGCAAGTATCGTTGGTTGCATGCCCTGGAGCGGAACCTACGCCAGAATACGCTAAACTACGATAAGCCCCGTTGTCAGGGGATGAACCGTGCCAAGTTTGTGGTGAGGGTCAAAGATAGGCGGGATCGCTGAAGCGCCGCCCTTGGCGTCATTCCGATACCACGTCCGTCCCGGTTGAAAGCAGCCGGGCAAAATGCAATGTGGGAAGGGTCCGCCTGAAAAAGGCCTGCTCATGCCCGATTCCAAATCCAGGACGCTACTGGCCGATCAGCATTTCTTTCTGTCGCCTCAGTTGAGCGAAGGCCAGAGTTCGGACGACGATATCGATCTGAACATCATCGCCAGCACCTATCGCTCGATCATCGATGAGCATGCTTTCGATGAGATGGTGGCGAGTTGGGAAGCCAAGCTCGCATCGTCCGGCGGAGATGCCGAGCATCCCAAAGTCTCCAAGGGGCTGTTCAGCCAGTTGCTGACCTTCCGCAACACCTTGGAAAAGCTGGACGTCCCGACCGAGAACGACCCGCTGAAACTGGCGGTTTCCGAAGTGCCGGGACCGGCGACTGTGCTGTCTCCAAACGGCAATGTCGCGGTCATCAACATTGCGGGCGAACGCGCGTTCGGCAAGCGCCAGGGCGCGTTCATGGACGCTGCAGTCATCGCGCCGAATTCTCTGGAGGACTATCGTGCCCTGTTGCGTGCCGCCACCGGTCAGGGCAACGCGGCGCAAGCAATCCTGACGATCCTGCCGGCCACCGAGGGCTATGGCGAATCCTTCCTGGCCGAGGGCTACCTGATCCGCGTGCCGGGCCAGAGCGGCGCCCATATCGCCATCCGTTCCCTGGAAATCGCCTGGGGGCCGCGGATCGCCGAGCGCTTGCAACAGGCCTTCGGCCTGACGCAGGCCGAATCCGAGGTCGCGCATCTGTTCTTTCGTCTGCGCAACCTCGAATCGATCGCGATAGAGCGAGGCGTGTCGCTGCTGACGGTGCGCACCCAGATCAAGACGATCATGGCCAAGATGGGCGCCCCCTCGAATATCGACCTGATGCGCCTGCTGGCCATGATCGCCAGCCGTGAACATGTCGGGCTTCGGGGCGAAGCCCCTGTCTGGCACGATCCCCTGGGCCGCGAAAAGCTGATCGAGATGCCCGATGGCCGCAAGATCGCCTGGACCTGGATGGGCGCGAAGCGGGGCATCCCCGTGGTCATGCTGCGGGGATTGCCGATGACCTATCTGCTGCCGGGCGATGGAGAGGCCCGGCTGCGCGACGCGGGCATCTGCCTCTATGTTCCGTCGCGACCCGGTCACGGGAACAGCACCATGGACTCCTCGCTTGATGTGATGAGCGACAATCTTGTCGCATTGCGGGTCTTTCTCGACCAGGTCATCGGCCGCCCTTGCCTTGGCGTCGGATTGGCCAGCGGCACCTTGCCTCTGGTCGTCGAAGCGGTGGCAAATCCCACGCGCTTCCACGGGATACTGGCAGTCGGTTTCTCGTCCGGGATCGACCCTTCGGGAGTCCAGCGCTTGCCGCAGATTCAACGCATCATGCTGCAACTCGCAGACAGTGCGCCATGGGTCGCCGAACTGATGGCCAAATCGGGACACCGGATGATGCGCCAGCACGGCCTGGACTGGTATCTGGAACGCGCCTTCCGCCATACGCCGCTGAACCAGCAAACGGTGCGCAACCCCGATTGGACGGCATTGATCCGGAACGCCTGTGAACATCTGCTGAAACAGGGCCACGCGACCTTTGTTCGGGAGTTGCAGCTTTCACGCCACCGCATGGACACCGCGCTGCGCGAGTTGCTCATACCCATGCGATATCTGGCGCCCACCGAAGATCCCGGCATCGATCTGGCTGCGTGCAGGCAGTTGGAAAGGATCAATCCCCTGATCACCGTCGAGCCCGTCACCGATGCGGCCGAGTTGGTTTTTTATCAGCGCAATGACCTCATTCTGGATCGCATCATCGCCGCGGCACACCGAAACTGAGCTGCATACACCATTCGGCGTATGACAACGCGGTTCGCCATCCTCTAGAGCGACCGCGCAGGGCGCACGGTTGGTGCGTAATAAATTGTTCAGCTTGGATATTGAGCGCCAGACCGATCTTTGGGCTGACGGCTTTGCAATGCAAGGAGGGATTGATGAGCGACGCAACCATCATGCGGCCGCCCCGCCGGGCCCCGGAATACGTGGCCAATCCAGACATGGCAGCCTTCACCATCGGGCAGATCGCCCTTGTTAGGTTGAGGGAAGATGGCGTGCTTTCCGTCGAGACGCTACACAGGCATCTGGCAAGGATCGCCTCTGGGCAAGGTGACGCTGTCGCTGCGCGGGTAACCGCCGATATGGCCCTCGGGGCGCTTCGTTACATCGAAAACTCCCTGAGGAATCAGGCTGCCTGAACAAGCCGGCAGCACCGGGTTTTCGGGCCATTTTCTCCGTCTTAGTTTTTGGAATATCGTCACTTCTTCCCATCGGCAGGGAATGCGGTTTGCAATGCATCATTCTGAGCCATGTTTCGACCCGCTTAGCAGAGAAGGGTAAGCTGCGGCTGCAGCCCCCCGAGGCTGGCGCTTCTCGGGATCGGGTTCCCTGGTCGCGATCCTCGCTTCGAGCGCGGTGGTCTGCGCCTGCGCCTGCGTCTCGGCGATGGCGGTCTCCTGGTCTTCCAGCGCTAGTTACAGCTGCGCCGGATCCAGCTTCTCCGATTTAGGCCCGAACTTCGTGTGCCGGTAATCCTGAACCTGGCCTTCCAGCCGTTCGATCAGGGCCTTCAATTCGATGATGAAGGTGTCCTTCTCGACCACCGCCGCCTGCTCGTGCTGGCGGGCCGCCCGTTCGACCGATAGCTCGAACTGCATCGCCGCAAATGCCCTCCTTACCTCGGAAGGCAGATCGGGAAACAAGCTGAGATCGATAGGCTGCGACATATGCCTCCCTATCCGATCCGGACCGGAAAGCCCATTAAAACAAGTCAAAATATACCCGACGGATCACCCCGCCGCAGTCGGTCTCGCAACGCGCCGCGCAACCGGCCGCGCCACCAGCCCCTCAAACAGAGCTTCCGCCTGCACGGCTTCGCCATTCCAAAAGATGGTGGTGGGGCTGCCCGTCATGACGCCGTGTTACAGCCGCCACCGTCGCCCCAGGTTTGAAAGTCTTTGCGACAATCCGCGCCTTCACATCGTCAGGCCAATGCCGGTTGCTCCGTCGAGCCTCCCCAACCTCGAACTGCCCAACAAATCCATCTCCGCCATTCCGACACCCTTCTGAAACTTCAGAAGAAAAATCGCCCCTCAGCCGCAGGTCGGAAACCGCAAATCTGAATGGGACGCAAAGGACGGATACCCAGAAAGCTGCTTCTGATCTCCTTCACCGACACCGTCCGTCCTGTCCCAAGCCGCATTTCTAGGGTCAGGATTCATAACCAATAGATGACGAGAGCCGCGAGGGCGATGGCTGAGAGGAACACCTTGGGGCATCGGTCATAGCGGGTCGCGACGCGCCTCCAGTCCTTGAGCCTGCCGAACATGATCTCGATGCGGTTACGCCGCTTGTATCTCCGCTTATCGTATTTGATCGGCGTCTTGCGTTTCTTCCGGCCTGGGATGCAGGCACGTATCCCCTTGTCCTGCAACGCTTCTCTGAACCAGTCAGCGTCATAGCCACGATCCCCGAGTAGCCATTTGACGTTTGGCAGACCACTCAGCAGGGCCCGAGCGCCGATATAATCGCTGACCTGTCCAGCGGTGACGAACAGGTCGATCGGTCGCCCCTGACTGTCGCAGATGGCGTGCAGCTTGGTGTTCATACCGCCTTTGGTTCGACCGATCAGGCGACCACGCCCCCCTTTTTGGCGGCCATGCTGGTCGCCGTTCGATGGGCCTTGAGGTATGTTGCGTCGATCATCACGGTCGTTTTCTCGCCGTGTTCCGCCGCCAGCCCGGCCATCATCCGCGCGAAGATGCCCTTTTCGCTCCAACGCTTCCACCGGCTGTAGAGCGTCTTATGTGGGCCATACGCGGCGGGCGCATCGCGCCAACGCAAGCCATTGCGATTGATGAAAATAATCCCGCTCAGCACCCGTCTGTCTTCAACCCGGGGCTTCCCGTGCGACCTGGGAAAGAAGGGAGCCAGGCGCGCCATCTGCGCGTCGGTCAGCCAGAAGAGATCGCTCATGTCACCGCTCCGTTTTCGGAGGCGTGAATCACGCAGCGCAACAGAAATCAATGCATCCTGACCCCAGGGATGGTGGTGAGCCTTCGGCTGACGCCACTTCCTTCATGCCATGTACGCAATTCCTGATCGAGCTCTCCGATCTCTTCAGTCAGCTCCGCCATTCGCCGGATCAGAATTTCGAGGGCCCGGTGGGCGTAGGTAGGCAGAACCTCATCGGTGAAGGCTTGATCCGCCAGTTTCACCAGATTGGCGACACCCGGGTTGGCGACGAATCCGAACTCGGCCAAGTGAGCACGCAATGCGTTTGCTGCCATCGTACGCTGGCGCACAAGCAGCGCTCTGGTGCGATGCGCCATCAAAATGCCCTGCTGTTCGACGGTCTTGACCGGCACGAACCGCATCGTCGGACGTTGCACGGCCTCGCAGATAGCCTCGGCATCCAGGGCGTCACTCTTACCCCGCTTCACATATCCCTTGACATAAGAAGGCGGCATTATCCGAACCTCATGCCCCATGGCGATGAGCGTCCGTGCCCAATAGTGCGCCGTTCCACATGCCTCCACTCCGATCAGGCATGGTGCGAGTTTGGAGAAGAAGGGTATCATCTGCTTGCGATGCAGCTTCTTCACCAGAACGGTATTACCGGCGTCATCCACGCCGTGAGCCTGGAAGACACTCTTCGCAAGATCGAGGCCCATTGTTCGTATGTGCATTTCGATGCTCCTTCCCAGTTCCATTCTTTCTCAGCACAATACACGCGGCTGCGCGGCCGACGGCGTCCACATCATCAAGATGCTTGCTGGGAAGGAGGCCGGCATCTTTTGACAGCACCTCTATCCAATGATCTTCGTGAGCGCGTGGTCGGTGCGATCGAGGCCGACGAGAGCTGCCGGTCGGCTGCGACCCGCTTTGCCGTTTCCTCGGCGGTGAAGTGGCACCAGCGCTACCGGGCGACCGGTTCGGTTGCGCCAGGCAAGATGGGTGGGCGTCGCAAGCGCGTACTGGAGCCACACCGGGCGTTCATCGTGCAGCGCATCAACCAGACATCGCATCTGACGCTGCATGGCTTGAAGGATGAACTGGCGGCGCGCGGGGTGAAGGTATCGCACGACACGGTGTGGAAGTTCCTGCGCCGCGAGGGGCTCCGGTTCAAAAAAAACGCTGTTCGCCCTTGAGCAGGCCCGCGCCGACATCGCGCGGCGGCGACGGCGCTGGCGGTCCTTTCAGGCCGATCTCGATCCACGGCGGCTGGTGTTCATCGATGAGACGTGGATCAAGACCAACATGGCCCCCCTGCGTGGCTGGGGGCAGAAGGGCAAGCGCCTGCGCGGCTTCTCCCCGCACGGCCACTGGCGCACCCGGACCTTCCTCGGCGCGCTGCGCTGCGACAGGCTCACGGCACCTTGCGTGTTCGACGGGCCGATCAACGGCCAGTGCTTCCGCGCCTATGTCGAGCAACAGCTTGTCCCCGTGCTCGAACCCGGCGACATCGTCGTCATGGACAATCTCGGCTCCCACAAATCGGCCGCCATCAAACAGAGGATCCGGGCAGCCGGTGCCAGGCTCTGGTATCTGCCGCCCTACTCGCCCGATCTCAATCCCATCGAGCAGGCCTTCGCCAAGATCAAGCACTGGATGCGAGCCGCCCAGAAGCGCACCATCGAGGATACCTGGCGCCACGTCGGACATCTCGTCTCGACAATCCAACCAACCGAATGCAGCAATTATCTCGAAAGCGCAGGATACGCTTCCGTCAAAACCTGAAACGCTCTAGATTTCTACTGCCAAGGAATGTCGGCATCGGTAGTTGCGTGCCCCCGCAACCACCGCTGTCATAATTCGCTGATAATCAATATATAACAGTATATTAGGTGAATTTTGGCCAGCGCTTCTCCATATTGGGCAGGACGAGCCAAAGGTTAACGCCTCTACCCCGGTTGCGAGCGGACTGTTCTATCGTTGCCTTTCCAATGCTCACTAATGCAGTTGCGGGCCGCGAGGAATCGCTGCGTGTAACTGTCGGGCGGAACAGTTCTGCCACCGCCTTTCGGGCAGCACGATCTGCCGGATATTGGAACGCTCGCGGATCACTCCGGATAGGTGCCTCTGATGATGCAGAGGGCCCCGACATTGCGCATGATCGTCGCGCGGTTGAGCAAGTCGTGCCGAGGGCGGGCATCACTTGATCACCTCGCTCGGGGTTATGCCATCCTGCCCGCGACAGGAGGCGTATCGAGAGTGGGCTATGTGCCCGTCTGCCATGCTGACATCGCGCCGCCCGACCTTTTGGCGGCAGCTTCCAGGCCTTCCGGCACGAGATAGTCGGCCTCGTTCAGGACGAAGCTTGGCCGCAGGGCGAAATCGGCACGGGGCGGAGCGAAGATATCGACCAGCCGAGCCGTGCCCTCGCCCACATCCTGCGTCGTATGGATGGCGGGGGGTGGGATGATCGCGACCGAGGGGCTGGTGCAGGCGATATGCTCGTCCGCTTGCCAGCGTGTCGAGTCGCTGCCCCAAGGATAGCGGATGTGGTGGATGAAATGTCCCTGTAGCCCCAGCGACGCCTGCTCGAAATCCTCATGCCAATGTGGGCTGAGCGAGGCGGGATCGCGCCGGTCGTGCCAGGGTGCGAAGACGTTCACCATCAGGTTGGTGCGGCGAAACACCCTTGGCTGGATGCGTGGACCATCGGCCGTGAGATGGCGTGCAAGATCATAGACCCGAATGCGGAACCCGTCGGGCGGGGCAGGCCAGTCGCAAAGCGGAGCCACGTCGCTGTCGGGCCGGCCGGCATAATCCCCCGCGTTCACCGCCAGCGCCGCCAGATCCGTGGCGCGCGAGGTGAAGAAGCGGACGATGCGCCCGCCCTTGGGCAGATGGATGGCTGATGCGGCGGGCGGCATGATGGCAAGGATTTCGTCTGCGCAGGGGATGTGCTGCTTGCCGGCTGTGAGGAGAGCCTCGGTTCCGTCGGGCAGAAGGGCCATGTATTCGTCGGGCTGTCCCTGCCGCGCCAGCACCGCGCCCGGCTGCGCCTCGGTGACGGCGATCACCAGGTTCACGCCGCGGGTGATCCATGTGCGGCTGCCGCCCCGCTCGACCAGGTCGGGATCGTCGCGGTAGTGATGCGCGCAGAAGGCGCGGCGGCTTACGGGCAGGGGCATCGTTCAGCCCTCGGCCAGATCGCCGGGCACCAGCGCCACCGGGAAGTTCTGGTAGCTGACGGGGCGCAGGAATCGTCGGATCGACAGGGTGCAGGATCTGCTGAAAGCGCAGCCGGATGGTGAAATAGATCCCGACGGCCAGCAGGCCGTAGATCAGGACATATCCCCAGAAGATCGTGTTCAGAAAGCCGATAACTGTCGTCACCTTGGATTCTCCGGTTCGGGCGGAATGGATGCGGTTGACGCCTGTCCGGAAAGACTAGCCCGTGTCTGAAGGCTGGGCAATTCCAATGGCTTTCGGACCGCCTGCTCTCCGGCCTTGCCGCTCCCGCGACGTCTCGGCCCCCGGCTCCCGGTTTTTTGCGGGGCGGTTTTCGCGGGCCTGGCTGGCGGCGGTGGCGGGCGGATCTGTTCTTCCGGTGCCGGCGCCGTCTTGATATGGGGCCGATTCCCGCCTAGCACCCGGCCGGAGCAGAAAGGCGGAACATGTCTGACAAGGATTTCGAGCCGCGGCACCTGGAGACGCTGGACCGCGATCTCGGCCGCTTCGCGCATATCGAGGCGGCCACGGCCTATATCGCCCGGCCGCTGGTGGCGCCGGGGATCGGCCTGGTCTTCGTCATCCTGGCCGGGCTGGCCGCGGCGGTGCTGCTGGGGCAGAGCGGCGAGACGCTGATCGTGGTCACGGCGGCGGTGTTCGGCGCCTATATGGCGCTCAATATCGGCGCCAATGACGTGGCCAACAACATGGGCCCGGCGGTGGGGGCCAATGCGCTCAGCATGGGCGGGGCCATCGTGATCGCGGCGGTCTTCGAAAGCGCCGGCGCGCTGATCGCCGGGGCCGACGTGGTCTCGACCGTGGCCAAGGGCATCGTCGCGCCCGAGGCGCTGGACACGTCCGCGACCTTCGTCTGGGCGATGATGGCGGCGCTGCTGGCCTCGGCGCTGTGGGTGAACCTGGCGACCTGGATCGGGGCGCCGGTCTCGACCACGCATGCCGTGGTGGGCGGGGTCATGGGCGCGGGCATGGCCGGGGCCGGCCTCGGCGCGGTCAGCTGGGAGCAGATGGCGGCGATCGCGGCCAGCTGGGTGGTCTCGCCGCTGCTGGGCGGCGTGGTGGCGGCGGGCTTTCTGTGGTTCATCAAGAGCCGCATCATCTATCGCGAGGACAAGATCGCGGCGGCCCGGATCTGGGTGCCGGTTCTGGTCGGCATCATGGCGGGCACCTTTGCCGCCTATCTGGTGATGAAGGGGCTCAGGCAGCTGGTCGATATCTCGATGGGGGCGGCGCTGCTTCTGGGCCTTCTGGTGGGGCTGGGCTGCTGGCTGGCGATGATCCCGGTGACGCGGCGGCAGTCCGCGGGGCTGGAGAACCGCAACAAGTCGCTGAAGGTGCTGTTCGGCATCCCGCTGGTCGCCTCGGCGGCGCTGCTGAGCTTTGCGCATGGCGCCAATGACGTGGCCAATGCGGTCGGCCCGCTGGCGGCCATCGTGCAGGCGGTGCAGACCGGCGATTTCAGCGGCGAGGTGACCATTCCGCTGTGGGTGATGCTGATCGGCGCCTTCGGGATCAGCTTCGGGCTGAGCCTGTTCGGGCCCAGGCTGATCCGCATGGTCGGCAGCGAGATCACCCGGCTCAACCCGATGCGGGCCTATTGCGTGGCGCTGTCGGCGGCGATCACGGTCATCCTGGCCAGCGCGCTGGGGCTGCCGGTCAGCTCGACCCATATCGCGGTGGGCGCGATCTTCGGCGTGGGCTTTTTCCGCGAATGGGATGCCGAGCGGCGGCTGAGGCAGGCCCGCATGGCCGTTCCCCGGCCCGCCGACCTGCCCGCCGCCGATCTGCCCCCCGACGAGCGCCGGCGCCGCAAGCTGGTGCGCCGGCTGCACGTGCTGACCATCGCCGCCGCCTGGGTCGTCACCGTCCCCGCCGCGGCAATGCTCTCGGCCATCCTCTTCCTCGTCCTGCGCCAGATCGCAGCCTGATACCCCCGACAACAAAGACCAATCAGCAGAAGAACAGAAAGGGGCAGCGCAGGGAAAGGCGGTCCGCGCAGGGCCGGCCGGCGGTCCGGTCGGCCCCGGGTTTCGGCCCGGCGATGCGTCAGGACCGCTCGCTTGCCTTCCATTCCTCCCAGCTGGGCTGGCCCTTCATGAAAGCCTCGATCTGCTGGCGGTTGGCCTCCAGCCGGGGATCGTGGCGCAGGTAGAACCGGGTCTCGCGCGCGATCAGGCCCGACAGGATCAGCAGGCCGATCAGGTTCGGAATCGCCATGAGCCCGTTCATCACGTCCGAGAAGTTCCAGACCACGCCCAGCTGCACCGTGCAGCCCAGCAGCACAACCAGCGAGAACAGGATGCGGAAGGGCAGGACGCCGCGATGGCCGACCAGCCGTTCCAGGTTGCGCTCGCCGTAATAGGCCCAGCCCAGGATGGTCGAATAGGCGAACAGCACCAGCCCGACGGTGACGATCCAGTGCCCCCATTGCCCCGGCAACCCGTGGCTGAAGGCCTCTGCCGTCATGATCGAGGCCGAGATCTGCGACCCGGTCTGCGGATCGACCTGCTTCCAGACGCCGGTGGTGATGATGACGAGCCCGGTGCAGGACACCACGATGATCGTGTCGATGAAGGTCTGGGTCATCGATACCAGCCCCTGCCGCACCGGATGCGTGGTCTGCGCCGAAGCCGCGGCGATGGCGGCCGAGCCCATGCCGGATTCGTTCGAGAAGATGCCGCGCGCGACGCCGAACTGCACCGCGATCATGATCGTCGAGCCCAGGAAGCCGCCGGTCGCGGCCGTGCCGGTGAAGGCCTGCGAAAAGATCTCGGCCAGGGCGGCGGGCAGCGCCTGGATGTTGACCAGCAGGATGTAGAGCGCGCCCAGCACGTAGAACAGGATCATCGCCGGCACCAGACCGGCGGTCACGCGGCCGATGGACTTGATGCCGCCGACCAGCACCACCAGCGTCAGGCCGGCCAGCACGATGCCGGTGATCCAGGTCGGGATCAGGAAGCTGCGCTCGAGGTTCGAGGCGATCGAATTGCCTTGGGTCATGTTGCCGATGCCGAAACAGGCGCAGACGGCAAAGATGGCAAAGCACAGCGCCAGAGCCCTGCCGAAGCCGTTCGGGATGCCGCGCTCGAGGTAGTATTGCGGGCCGCCGTTCTTCTCGCCGACCTCGTCGGTGGTGCGGAAGCGCACGCCCAGGAAGGCCTCGGCATATTTCGAGGCCATGCCCAGGATCGCCGTGACCCACATCCAGAACAGCGCGCCGGGTCCACCGGCGGCGATGGCCGTCGCCACGCCGACGATATTGCCGGTGCCGACGGTGGCGGCCATGGCGGTGGTCAGCGCCTGGAATTGCGAGATGTCGCCTTCGGCGTCGTCATCCTTGCGCTTCAGCAAGCCCAGGCGCAGGGCTGCGCCCAGCCGGACAAGCTGGATGCCCCGCAGGCGGATCGTCAGGTAAAGCCCGGTGCCCAGCAGCAGGGGGATAAGCAGATACGGCCCCCAGACGATCCCGCCGATCCTTCCCAAGACTTCTTCTATCCGTTCGAGTCCCATCAATCCCGTCTCTTGTTGTTGCAATGGCCCGCAAACGGCGGGGCCGGGCGCGAAATGTCAAGCCCGGCGACCGCAAGACGGTCCGCGGCAGGCGACCCCGAGCGGAGGCCCGCGCAAGAGGATACATCCCGCGGAACTGGCACTCCGCCCGAGGGCCGAGGCGAAAGCCCCCGCGCGTGCCGGTCGGGGATGGCAGGGCGCGGGAGGGCGCGCTTCGAAGACATTGCCGAAGGAAACCCGGCGCATGGCATGGTCCGGTGGCAAGCAAGGCCTGGGGCGGGGCGAGGGCCTTGGTGGTCTCCCTTCGGCTTGCCAAGCGCGGCGGATGCCGGATACCGCGGCCGGGGGCGTCGGAGGGCGTCGGGGGGGCAAGCATCACGAACCACCGGCGCAGGCAGCACGGGGATGGTCACGCCGGCCCGCCTGGCCACGGGCTGTGGGGGCCGGGAATGAAACATCGCAAGACCGTCCGACGCGGACGCATTCGGACGGTCGGACGGACCGCCTAGGGCGGTGCCGCATGTAGCTGAAATCTAAGGATTTTTGGCTCCGGCGGTAGGGATCGAACCTACGACCAATTGATTAACAGTCAACTGCGATGCGATTCCACATAGTTTCACCCGTATGCAGATGTATCGCAAAATAATAGTAAAAACAACAAATTAGATAGATATTCAGTTTCAACCTGCTTCATTCTAAATCTGCATCTTGTGCCCCCAAGTGTGCCCCCATATCTTTGGGGGCACAGCTAAAGGGGGTTTCAATGGCACGTTTGACAGACAGGGGCGTTGCGGCAATCAAGCCGACAGATGAGCGGCAACAGATCAGCGACGATTTAACGCCGGGCTTGCAACTTATTGTGCAGCCGACAGGGCGGAAGTCATGGGCGGTGCGCTATCGGACGGGCGGGAAGATGCGCCGCATGACACTTGGCCAGTATCCCCATATGCCGCTTGCAGAGGCTCGCACCACAGCCCGCAACGTCATGGCTGATGTGCAGGACGGGAAAGACCCGCAGGGGGATAAGGAACAGGCCAAAACGGACACGGTGGCATCCGTGGTCGATGAGTTTGACCGCTTCCATCTATCCACGTTGAAAAGCGGCAAGAACGCCCTTGGCTTCCTGCAACGTTCTATCGTGAAGGAATGGGGGCACCGCCCCGTGCGGGACATCACCAAGCGCGATGTTTCCCGCCTGTTACTCAATATCGTCGCCAGTGGTCGAGAGGTTACGGCTAACAGGACATTTGCCCATGTGCGCAAGTTCTTCAACTGGTGCGCAGAACATGGCTATATCAACCAAGCTCCGACAGACCGCATGAAGATGCCCACGAAAGAGGAATCCCGCGACAGGTTCCTGACCGATGCTGAAATCTCATTGTTCTTGCAGGCGACCGAAATCATGGCTGCCCCTTACCGGCAGGCACTGCGGCTCCTGCTGCTGACCGGGCAGCGGCATGGTGAGGTTGTGGGTATGACCAGAGCGGAGATAGTCGGGGATATGTGGCACCTTCCTGCCGCGCGTTCTAAAAACGGACTTGCCCATGACGTGCCGCTTACACAGGCGGCGCTGGACGAATTGGAAGCAATTCCCATCATGGGCGACGCCGGGCTTATCTTCACGACCAACGGCACCAGCCCGATCACCAACCTGAACGATAAGGCGAACGACGCCCTTTCCGCGATGATTGAACTGGCCGGGACAGAAATTGAACGCTGGCGGCCACATGACCTGCGCAGAACGGTTGAGACCGGCTTGGCGCGTCTTGGCGTGGCGGAAAGCCTGATCGACCGGATAACGAACCACATCAGCGGGCAACCGACCATCAGGCGCGTCTACAACCGCCACGATTACGCTGCCGAGAAACGCGCCGCACTAGAGGCATGGGCGAATCACCTGCAAACGCTGGCCGAATCGTGAGGGGAGTTACTCTTATAACACATAAATACAGCTGTCAAGGGGCCTACTTGATTCTTTTGTATTCATGCGCTATATTCTGCTTGTCAAGGGCAAAGATGGGGTTGACATGCTGGAAAGACACATTGGGACGGCTGAACTGTGCAAGCGCATCGGGGTGGGCCGGGTCACAATTTATCGCTGGTTGAAGGATGAGGCGATGAAGTTTCCGAAGCCTGCGGCTGTGGGTGGCAAGCACTTCTGGCCGGAAAGCGTGATTGCGGATTACTTCGCACAGGCGCGAGGTGCGGCGTGATGGATATCAAGAAGATCGAGAAACTGCTGCAAGATATCCGCAATCAGTGCATTCACATCAAAGGCGATGAAAATGGATATCACGTTGCCCAGATTCGGACTGCTGCTTCTGAAATTGAAAAGCTGGTTGCGCCAGAGAAGCCCGCAGGCAAGCGCATGAACTTGAAAGCAATGGGTTGATAAAAAGAGAAGACCGGGCGCTCCCTCAAGCTGCCCGGCCTTAGTTTTTGTAGGATCGCAACGGGGTTGGGAAGCCCCATAAAGTGATAGGGATCACATATGAGTAATATAGACGCTCTGGCGGATAATGCAAGGCGGCGGGTGACCGCGTGGAACGAAACATACCGAAAGTTCATTGAGACATTAGGTGCCCATCCGCCAACGGGGGCTTTCTTCTATCATCCCGCGATTGATGAAGTGGCTGAGGCAATAGTCAGCCGGAAAGCGATTCACCCCGGCCATATTCGCGATGAGGTGGAGGTTTACAATCAGGCGGCCCACCTGCTGCGAGAGATCGCCTTGGATGGCGAGGGGAACCTGACCATTGAGGGCTGCGATGCGAATGACTGCCAGCAGGAAGCTGACGAGATCGCGCAAAGCATCAAGAGCAGGCAAGGAAAGTTTTTACGCAAGCGGGCACATATTGCCCGCCTTTGGCTTTTGATGGCTGATCTTCTGCAATGGGAATCCATCAAAAACTTATTTTTGCCAGACGTAACCCTTTACAACAGTAATATTGAGTGGGAGGTGGTCCATTGAGCCGCGTAATTACCATGAGCCGAGCAGAAACCGATAGCGCCGTTGAAGCCTTTGGGGATGCATTCCGCAAAGCTGTGCGGGTTGATCTGCGTGACGTGCTGGCCAGCGACAAGCCTTTGGCTGAGGTTGTTCAGTTGCGCGATAAGATTCGCAAACAAGAAGAGCCTGCCGTGCCGCTAAGCGGCCCTGTGGTTGTAAACGCCAATAACAACACGTGGAGTCTGACGCCGCTATCGGAAATTGACGATACGCCTATTCAATGGGCTGTGGGAGATATTATCCCGCAGCATGGCATGTCGGTAATCTTTGGCAAGCCGAAATCCGGGAAATCATTCGTGGCTATCGACATGGCTTGCTGCATCGCAACCGGAACGCCCTACCACGGGCACCCCGTAAAGCCCGGCAAGGTTGTCTATATCGCAGGCGAAGGCCGCTATGGTATTCGCGCACGGTTTGCGGCGTGGGCTGAACATAACGGCGCTGACCCCATGGAAAACGTGCTGCTATCTAGCGGCCCGACCATGATCAACCCTAACGGCGTTGCCAATATCATTCCAGTCATCAGGCAAGCTGCGGGTGGTGCGCCTGCAATGATCGTGATCGACACGTTGAAGCGCAACTTCCACGGGGATGAAAACACCCAGAAAGATATGCAGGCCTTTGTTGCAGGCTGTGACCGTATACGCGAGTTCTTCCCTGACACCGCTATCGTGATTGTTCACCATAGCGGACATGGGAATGAGGATCGCGCCATGGGGTCAATCAACCTGCTTGCATCAGTGGATGCAGAGCATCGGGTAACGCGGGCTGCAAATGGGAATATCAATCTGGACTGCACGGCCATGAAGGATGCAGCCGAACCCGATGCGATGGCGTTTGAATTAGTCACTGTAGGGGCATCGCTGGTCCCTGTGCATGCGGGAACGCCTAAAAAGACCAAGCCCGCAGGTATAGCGGTTAAAGTGGATGGGCAGCTAGCCATGGACGCGTGGGCCGCTGTGCAAGAGTTTTGCGGACCCGAAGGCATGGAGGAAGCGCCATGGCGGGATGAGTTCAATAGGTTGAAGGGCGGCAGCCCAGAAGCTAACCGGCAGGCTTGGGGACGCGCAAAAAAGCAACTTATTGCGGCAGGTCTGCTAAACCAGATGGAAGCGCCCTACATCCTGACGCTTCCGGGCGTGACAAGCGTGACGTGACCGTGACGTGACGTGACAAGAAACCGGAAATAGGCGTGACGTGACGTGACACACCCCTATAGGGGTGTCACGCTGTCACGCTATCCCAGAATTTTATTGAGGGAAGAAATGAAGATGAAGTTTAAACGACTGACTGGCGACAGTGCAGAGGACTACGAAGTTACGATTGTGGGCGGTGGTTTCCCGGAAAATATACGCGAGAAAATCATTGACCATAATACCCAAAGAATCACTGGCGAAATATTCGTGGAAAGCGAACTTGCGCCAAAGAAGTATGACATCATCATTGACGACGGTGAAAGTCTAGTTGTGGTTTGGACTGATGCCGACCAAGTGAGAGGCGCGTATCACGTTCGTTATGCCGCGTGGCCGTATGAATGGAAACAGTGGATACCCAGATAATCGATCCATAGAGACCCCGCCTAGTGCGGGGTTTTCCATCCCGCCCTAATCGCAGCCATGCCGTGCCTTTGGTATACTGGTCCGTAGTTAAGGAGATGCACATGGCTGGGGATTTCGAAAAGGCTGTTCAACAGTGGATCGAGCGGGCTAAGGCTGACAGCCTAGACATCTTCAAGGACGCCACCCGCACGTTGGCTGAAGAGGTTCGCCAAGCTGTGCCGCGTGATACTGGCAACCTAGCCAATAGTGTAGTGCTGTCGCCTGATCGGAACATCACCAAGGGCGCGAATGATGAGCAATTCCCTGATCCCCGGCCCAATGATGAGGCCGTGCTGGGTAATGTGGAATTGGGCGACAAGATCGCGTTGGGTGTCAGGGCTGCATATGCCGCGCGTCGTGAGTTTGGTTACATCAGCACGTCAAGCGACGGAACGCATAAGAACATCCCCGGCACTCATGCCGTTACTGCCACGATGAGCAAGTGGAAGGGCCTTGTGCGTAGGGCTGCACAGAAGCGCAACAGGGCGGTTCGGTGATGTGTGGCGTCGTGGGTCATGGGCGCAGCAAGATGCCAGCCAGCGGGGCAACTGTGCGGCTCTGCGGCGTGATTGGCAGCGGGGCCACCGTTGGCAACCTTTGGGGCGCGCGACACGCGGGGGGCCTGTCCTGTTCACATTCCCAATTCTGAATGTATAGATAGATGGCTAGACCAACGAAACAAGCCTCTTTAGCAATTCGCTTCTTTGAGAACCTTCATATTCCCGAGGGTAAGCTGGCCGGGAATAAGGTTAAACTCGCTAAGTATCAAAGGCAATTCCTTAATGGTGCGCTGAAACCTGACGTGATGGTGGCGTGCCTTAGTATCGGGCGCGGCAACGGAAAAACTGCTCTGTGCGCGGGGTTGGCGCTGGCTGAGGTCATGGGCGCGTTGCATGACGATCCGCAGCCGAAGCGAGAAGTATTACTCGTAGCGAGAAATCGGGATCAAGGGAAGGTAGCTTTCAATTTCGTTCTAGGCTTCATTGAGGGCCTGCCTGATGAGGAACGGGAACTGTTCGACATTCGGCGCGGGCAACGGCTTGAGGCGGAATACCACGGTTCAGGCGGGGGCATTGTTCGTGTGATCCCTGCCGATGGTAAGTCTATCCTCGGCGGTGCCCCTACAATGGCAATTCTGGACGAGCGTGCATCGTGGAATCCCGACAAGGGCCAGGAACTTGAGAACGCCATTCTTTCGGGCCTGGGGAAGCGTGATGGCCGGGCGTTCATCATCTCGACCAGTGCGCCGGATGATGCCAACGCTTTTTCCCGCTGGCTCGATCAGCCCCCGCCGGGAACATATGTGCAGGAGCATAGGCCAGAGGAAGGCTGCGCCCCTGATGATGTGGACGCTATCAAGATCGCGAACCCCGGCGCTGTTGAGGGTATCGGCTCAACGATTGACTGGCTCAAGGCACAGGCTGCGCGGGCGATTGCAAGGGGCGGTTCGGCGCTGGCGTCCTATCGCAACCTGAACCTGAATCAGCGCGTGAACGTGGAAACAGGTTCTGTTCTGGTCACGACAGACGAATGGCTTGCTGCCGAGGTTGCAACCCTGCCGCCGCGTGAAGGTATTTGCATCTTTGGTGCGGACTTGGGCGGTTCCCGTAGCCAGACGGCAGGGGCGCTGTATTGGCCGCAGACGGGCCGTGCCGAGGTGTGGGGGGCGTTCCCTAGCAACCCCAGCCTTGCCGATAGGGGCGCGGCTGATGGCGTCGGGCGTAGGTATGTGGATATGGCTGACCGGGGCGAACTGTGGACGCTTGGCGATCTGATCGTTCCGCCTGCTGACTGGCTGCGGCGTATGCTGGATGTAGCGGACGGCTATCCTATCGCCTGCATCGTGGGCGACAGGTTCCGTGAGGCTGAATTTCGGGAAGCGATGCAGGCTGCCGGGATGCGAATGCCGTTCGTGCCACGCGGAAACGGATTCAAGGACGGCGGCGAGGATGTTGAACGGTTCCGTTCGGCCCTGTTCGATGGGAAGGTCAGGACGTTGCCCAGCCTGCTGCTACGGTCGGCCATGTCTGAGGCTATCGTGGTCATTGATGATAGCGGCAATGAGAAGCTGACCAAGAAACGCAGCCTTGGCCGTATTGATGCCGCCAGTGCGCTTGTGGTCGCGGTTGCTGAAGGACAGCGCCGCGCTGCTGTTAAACGCGGCCCTGCCCGTATTGCATGGGCTAACTGATGACGTGGCATCGGCATTCCCGGCATGTGACCCAGACGGCCCGTTGGCGCAGGCTACGGCGGGAAATCCTGCGGCGCGACAATTACAAATGCGTTCAATGCGGTGCTGCCGGGATTCTGGAATGCGACCATATCCAGCCTGTGCGGAATGGCGGTGCAGAATATGACCCGGCTAATTTACAGATGCTCTGCAAGCGGTGCCACTCGACCAAGACCCGGGCGGAAGTCTTTGGCGGCAAGATTGATCCTGAAAAGCAGAAATGGTCGCGCTTGCTACGGGGTGGCATGTAATGGATGGTTTCGATAAATGGATCGGGCGCGAGGACGAACTGCGCGAGGCGTTGATTGCGCAGGTAAAGGCTGATCGGCAAGTGCTGTATGATCGCGGAATGATTATCCCGACGTGGCAGGACAGCGATGTTATCATGCAAAAGCCGGAACAAAAGCTATTGTCGCGAATTGCTGATAATGGCGGGCATCTACCTTATGAAAAGGATGAGATGCGGCAGTTTTTTGGTTTCCGCGCTGTCGTGAATGCTGTTGCCGTTGTGAATAGCTGTTTGCGGCAAGGTTTTATCACGAATACCGACAACATTCTGAATATGACCCATACGGGAATGATCGCGCTTGAGGCTGCTGAAGAGGATTCGGCCCTATTCGCAGGATTAGACTGGGTTTGATATTATCCTGTTACCAATTGGTGGTAAAAGGATGAAGTAATGCTTAATAGCACTAAGATTCAGCGTGAGCAGAGTGAACTGCGCCAGAAACTCGCTGAACTGTCGGGTAAAGATCAACCTGACGAAACCGAAATTCGTCAAATGAACGAACTCGATAAACGTTATCAGGATAACGAAATCCGGTATCGTGCTGCGCTGATTTCCGAAGATGCCGAGCGTCGCGAAGCCGGGGCGGAACTCGAAAAGCGCGAAGGCAAGGAATGGGGCGACCTGATCGCCGGTTTTGAAGCGCGGCAGGTTGCTGAGGCGCTGGACCACGGCGCGCAACTGTCGGGCCGCACTGCCGAGGTTGTCGCGGAATTGCGGTCGCAGGGAAGTTTCCAAGGTATTCCGGTGCCGCTGGAAGTTCTGGAACAGCGCGCGGGCGAAACCGTTGCCGCTGGGCTTTATGAACCGAAGCAAACCCGCGATCTGGTCGGGCGTATCTTCCCGCAAAGTGTCGCGTCTAAAATCGGCGTTCAGTCGGTCAATATCCCGTTCGGCGCGGTCGAATATCCGTTCCTTACCGCCGGGGCTGTTGCTGGCTGGGCTGGCACGGAATTGGGTGACGTTGGTGCGCCCCAGACTGCCGCGACTACCGAGATTACCCTGAAGCCGGATCACAATCTCGGCGCTCAGATGGTGATTTCGCGCAAGTCGCTGAAACAGACTGCCGGGATCGAGAACGCAATTCGGGCCGATATGTCTGCCGCAATTGCCGCGGCTCTGGATGACGCGGTTATCAACGGCACGGGCGCGACAGGTCAACCGCTGGGCCTGATCCCCGGCGCGGCGACCTATGGCATTGCCAGCACGGATGTTGCGTCGCTGGCGACGTGGGCGAACTTCCGCGCGGAAGTCGTTGAATTTATGGAGGCCAACGCGATCACCGACGCTTCGCAGGTTCGACTCGCGTTCCCGCCTGCGATCTGGGCGGGGCTTGATGGTGCTTACGTCAGCGGAACCGCCGTCACGGAACTGGATCGGATGGCGTCGCACGGGATCAAGCCTGTTCTGGCGAATCAAATCCCCGCAGATACCGCGATCCTGACCACGACAGTTCAGGGCGTGGCGCCGGCTGTTCTTGGCCTTTACGGTGCCGTTGACCTGATTCGCGATCCGTATACGAAAGCGGCGTCTGGGCAATTGGTGCTGACCGGTATCGTGACGTTGGACTTCACCGCGACGCGCGGCCTGCAAACCCGCATCCTGACGGTCGAATAATGGAAAGCCTGTCCGTTTATTCGGGCGGGCTGGAACTCCGGGCTGCTGGCGACGGCACCCGGAGGCTATCCGGTCGGTTCCCGTATAAATCCCTCGCCACGATCCACAGCGGCGGAAACGGCAAGAAACCGCGAAAAGAAGCGTTCGCGCCGAAAGCCTTTTCCTATGCCGTTGATGATCCTGAGCGCGACATTCACCTCCTGATCGGGCATGACTTCGGGAAACCGCTTGCCAGCAAAAAGGCTGGCACTTTCCTACTGAATGACACTGACGAGGCGCTAGGGTTCGAGGCTATTATCACGCCGGAAATTCAGGAATCGACTTGGTGGTCTGACTTCAACGCGCAATTCTCTGCGGGGTTGATTGGCGGCATCTCGCCCGGCTTTCGTGTGGCGCCGCGTGAAGTGGTGCCGCTGCCGGAAGAAACTGTCGAGGAAGACCAGACACTCGGCAATGCGCTCATCCGCTGGATATTCGCCGCAATCCTGTTTGAATTGTCGCTTGTGACGCGTCCTGCATATCCGAATACCGCGCTGGACCTGCGGCAATTGGATAGCGGTCTGATCGTTCCTGCTAAACCCGCTGCATATAGGTGGCGCTGATGACCAGTCTTTATATTGAGGCCGAGAATGAACTATCCATTTCTTATCCCGATGCTCCTGCTGATGTTGACGGGAGTATTCCTGCTGCGATCTGGGGAAAACTGGAAAGCTACGTTGCGACGCGCTGGTCTACTGCTGTGGTTGCCTTTGAAGTTAACTGCCCTTGCGCTGTGGATTGGCGTCCTCCGTATAATCCGTATGTTATCGACTTGGTTGATGGCGAGGTTGCCACAGTAAACCAGTTTGGCGAGGTTCACCTGACTGCCGGTCGGCATATCGTGCAATGCACCATTGGCGGGCTGGACGTAACGCCGGGTATTGAGGAAGCCTATCGCCGGATGGCTGCATATTATGCCAGCGAGGATATGCGCGGCTATTCCCGTTATTCGGTGAGCATCGGCGGCGACATTTCCGAAAGCTGGTCACGGCGCAGGGATGCAACCGCGCTTTCCAATTCCGGCGCTGCTGATCTGCTGACCAAATATAGAAAGGCGGGTATCTCGCATGTTTAATCTGTTCAAGCGCAAGGCTGAACCTGCCCCTGAAACCCGCTCCGTGCAGGACGGCTTTACCGGCCAAGTGATGGCTCTGCGGGAAAACTGGATCGCCGGGCAAACCGGTCTGGCTGATCTGACTGCAACCGTGCAAGCTGCTGTGGGCCTCTGGGAGGGCGCTCTGGCGGCATCTGACGTTCAGGGCACCGATCTACTGACCCGGGCTGTCATGGCGCAGGCGGCGCGTTCCTTGGCGCTACGGGGCGAGTCCTTGTGGTATATCTCGGACAATGGCTTGCAGCCTGTTTCGGATTACGATTTCAGCACGGCTAACGGCAAGATCAAGGCTTACCGGCTGACGATCCCCGATGCGGGCGGCGGGCGTTCCGTGACCGCGCTGGCGTCTGAGGTTCTGCACTTCAAGATCGGCGTGGATTCGTCGGCACCTTGGACCGGCACCAGCCCGCTGCGCCGCGCAAAGCTGACTGCCGAGATGCTGCATGTGCTGGAAACCGCGCTATCGGAAACCTATGCCAACGCGCCGCTGGGTTCGTCTGTGGTCCCATTCCCGGAATCGACCGGCACCGATCTGGAAACGCTGGCACGGGGCTTCAAAGGGCGTCGTGGGCGCGTCCTGCTGCGTGAGTCTGTCAATGTGGCGGCACAGGGTAGCGTTGCCCCCAATGGCGACTGGCGACCGCAGGGGCTGACCCCGAACCTAGAAGCTAGCATGGCAACCCAGAACTGGAAGGCCGCGCGTGATAGCGTCCTGACCGCGTTCGGTATCCTGCCGGGTGGCTTTGATGCGGCGACCACGGGGCCGATGGTGCGCGAGGTGCAGCGGCATCTGGCAGGCTGGACGTTGCAGCCGATGGCGATGCTGATGGCCGAGGAAGCCAGCGAGAAGCTGGGCGGCAAAGTTGAGATCGACGTGATGCGCCCTGTGCAGGCTTATGACGTGTCGGGCCGTGCCCGCGCGATGGCAACGCTGGTGCAGGGGCTGGCACAGGCGAAAGAGGCGGGCATTGATCCTGATGCTGCCCTGCGGCTTGTGAACTGGGGCAACGACGATGGGGCATTCTGATGGGCGTGAAGTATAAGGTTGCCGTCTGTGATCCGCCCGTGACCTGCTATGACGGGCCGCAGATCAGCCGGGCACATGCGATCAGCCAAGGCGCGAAACGCTACTTTACCGGCGAACCCTGCAAGTATGGTCACATTGCCGAGCGTTATACGTCCAGCACCATATGCCTGCGGTGCGAGCGTGAACGGCACAGGACGGAAGCCTATCACGAATGGGCGGCTGACTATATGCGCGGCTACAACCCCGAGCCTGTGAGGCGCTACAACTCGAAATGGCAGCGGGAAAGAGCCGCCTAGCGCAACGGGAATGTGCCCCCATTGTGCCCCGGCAACGAAGAAGGGCTCAGCTATTTCTAGCTAAGCCCTTGTTTTATTTGGCTCCGGCGGTAGGGATCGAACCTACGACCAATTGATTAACAGTCAACTGCTCTACCGCTGAGCTACGCCGGAACACGGGGCGGTGTATAGCCTCGCTCTTTGGGGTCGTCCAGAGGGGTTTGCGGATTTTTTTCATCCATCCGAAAAATTCCCGGCCGGCCTAAGCCCGGCCGGGTCAATGCGCGGCAAACACCGAATCCGAGCCGATCAGCCCAGGGGTCGAGACCGCGCCAAGCTCGGACAGCGCGATCAGATGCGCCAGCACGTTGCGCGTCGCCGCGGGAATCATTGCCGGCGGGATGCGGTAGATTCGACGCGCCAGCGCCTCGGCCGTGGCGGGACCGTCGCGCAGCGCGGCAAGGATCTGCATCGTGCGCTCGCGCCGATGCGCGGCAAGCTCGGCCAGGCGCGCGGCGGGATCGCGCACCGCATCGCCATGCGCCGGCAGCAGCAGGCGCGCGCCCGCCGAATCAAGCCGCGCCAGCGAGCGGAAGTAATCCGCCAGATCGCCGTCCGGCGGCGAGATGATGGTCGAGGACCAGCCCATCACCACGTCGCCGCAAAAGATCGTCTCGTCCTGGCGAAAGGCCAGGTGGCCGGCGAAATGGCCGGGCGTGTGCAGCGCGGTCAGGCGCCATTCCTCGGTCTCGACCACCGCGCCGTCGGCCAGGGCGATGTCAGGGACAAAGCCGCGGTCCAGCCCCTCGCCGCCGTCGATGGCGCCTTCGCGCGCCAGCCGCGCCATCACCGCCGAGCGGCCGGCTTCGGCGGGGCCGAAGCCCAGGACCGGCGCGCCGGTCGCCTGGGCCAGGGCGTGGGCGCCGCCGGAATGGTCCAGATGCGCATGGGTGACGAAGATATGGCTGATGCGGCCGGAGCCGGCCGCGGCCAGGATCGCCAGGCGATGCGCGGCCAGGTCCGGGCCGGGGTCGATCACGGCGATCCGCTCGCGTCCCAGCAGGAAGGTGTTGGTGCCCGGCCCGGTAAAGGGCGAGGGATTGTCGGCGGTGATGATCCGCAGGGCTTTCTCGGCGCTTGTCATGGCGATAACCTAGCCATGGCAGGGCCCATATTCCAAGGGCCGGGTGGGACATGAGGCAATGAATTTCGACTGGCTGAAACGGACCATGCCGCGCGGGCTTTACGGACGGGCGGCGCTGATCCTGTTCCTGCCGGTCGTGGTGGTGACCGTCGTCGTCACCATCATGTTCCTGCAGCGCCATTTCGAGGACGTGACCCGGCAGATGACCGCCGGCATGGCGCATGAGGTCGCGCTGGTCGCGGCCCGCATCGACGCGGTCCCCGATATCGCGGCGGCGCGCGATTCGGCGGGCGAGGTCGCGGGGCCTTTGGGGCTGAAGCTGCTCCTGCCCGCCCCACCGGGCGCGGACTGGCGGACCTTCTACGACCTGTCGGGGCGCATCGTCATCGCCGAGCTGCACCGGCAGGTGCCCGCCGTGCGCGCCGTCGACCTGAGTCACCGGCGCGAGGTGCGTGTGACGCTTCAGGGCCGCTGGGGGCATTACCGGCTGGTCTTTCCGCGCAGCCGGGTCAGCGCCTCGAACCCGCATCAGCTGCTGGTGCTGATGGTGGGCACCTCGCTTCTGATGACCGCCATCGCGACGATCTTCCTGCGCAACCAGCTGCGCCCGATCAAGCGGCTGGCGCGCGCGGCCGAGGAATACGGCAAGGGGCGGATCATCCCCTATCGCCCCGCCGGTGCCAGCGAGATCCGCAGCGCCGGCACCGCCTTCCTGGAGATGCGCGCCCGCATCGAGCGCCAGAACGAGCAGCGCAAGCAGATGCTCTCGGGCGTGAGCCACGACCTGCGCACGCCCCTGACCCGGCTGCGGCTGGGCCTGTCGATGCTGAGCCCCGACTATCCGCCCGAGCCCGAGGAGATCGCGGCGCTGGAAAGCGACGTGGCGGCCATGGGCACCATGGTCGATGCCTTCCTGGACCATGCCCGCGACGCGGCGCAGGACGCACCGCCCCAGCCGGTGCCGGCGCTGGATTTCGTGCGTGGCATCGTCGCCGATGCGCAGCGCGGCGGGCAGCGGGTTGTCCTGCATTCGGTGGCCGGCGACGAGGCAGGCCGCGCCACCTTTCGCCGCGACAGCCTGCGCCGCGCCGTCGAGAACCTGATCGGCAATGCCGTGCGCTATGGCGAGCGTGCCGAGGTCGAGGCGGCGCTGGGGCCGAGCTATTTCCGCATCTCGGTCGAGGATGACGGGCCCGGCATCCCGCCCGAGCGGCGCGAGGAGGCGCTGAAGCCCTTTACCCGGCTCGATCCCGCCCGCAACCAGAATCGCGGCCAGGGCGTGGGGCTGGGCCTGTCCATCGCCGCCGACATCGCCCGCGCCCATGGCGGGCAGCTGCGGCTGGGCCGGGGCGAGCGGCTGGGCGGCCTGCGGGCCGAGATCGTGATTCCGCGCTGACCGGCGCGGTTGCGGCAAGGGACGTCGCGGGCTAAGGCTGTCGCAAGGACATAAGACAGAAGGGATTCCGCGATGCGGGCATTCGTATTTCCGGGGCAGGGCGCGCAGGTCGTCGGCATGGGGCGCGAGCTGGCCGAGGCCTATCCGGCGGCGCGCGAGGTCTTTGCCGAGGTGGACGAGGCGTTGGGAGAGAGCCTGTCCGAGCTGGTCTGGAACGGCGACATCGAGACGCTGACCCTGACGCGGAACGCCCAGCCGGCGCTGATGGCGACCTCGATCGCGGCCTTCCGGGCGCTGGAGGCCGAGGGCTTCGGCATCGGGGACGCGGATTTCGTCGCCGGCCATTCCCTGGGCGAATATTCGGCGCTTTGCGCGGCCGGTGCCCTGAGCCTGGCCGATACCGCGCGGCTTCTGCGCCTGCGCGGCCAGGCCATGCAGGAGGCGGTGCCGGTCGGCCAGGGCGCCATGGCGGCGATCCTGGGCCTGGATTTCGCCGCGGTGGACCAGATCGCGCGCGACGCGGCCGAGGGCGAGGTCTGCCAGGCCGCCAATGACAACGACCCGGCGCAGGTGGTGATCTCGGGCCACAAGGCTGCCGTCGAGCGCGCCGCGACGCTGGCCAAGGAGCGCGGCGCCAAGCGGGCGCTGATGCTGCCGGTCTCGGCGCCGTTCCATTCGGCGTTGATGCAGCCGGCGGCGGCGGCGATGGCCGAGGCCCTGGCTGCGGTCGAGATCGCCGCGCCGGCGGTGCCCTTGGTGGCCAATGTCCGCGCCGAGCCGGTGGCCGAGCCCGGCGCCATCCGGCGGTTGCTGGTCGAGCAGGTGACGGGCGCCGTGCGCTGGCGCGAGTCGGTCGAATTCCTGGCGGGCGCCGGCGTCACCGAGTTCTGGGAGATCGGCGCCGGCAAGGCGCTGTCGGGCATGATCAAGCGCATCGCCAAGGATGCCGCGGTCAGGAACATAGGCGCTCCGGCGGATATCGCGGCGCTGAAGGCATGAGGGGGCTCTGCCCCCATCCCTGCGGGATTCCCCCGGGGTATTTGGAAAACGGAGAAGAGCTTGATGTTTGATCTGACAGGCAGGAATGCGCTGGTGACCGGCGCTTCGGGCGGGATCGGCGGTGCCGTGGCCGAGGCGCTCCATGCCGCCGGCGCCACGGTGGCGCTGTCGGGCACGCGCGAGGCGCCGTTGCGCGAGCTGGCCGAGAAGCTGGGCGCGCGGGCGCATGTCGTGACCGCGAACCTGGCCGATGCGGCGGCGGTCGAGGCGCTGCCCAAGGCGGCGGCCGAGGCCATGGGTTCGGTCGACATCCTGGTCAACAATGCCGGGATCACCCGCGACAACCTGTTCATGCGCATGTCCGACGAGGAATGGGCACAGGTGCTGGAGGTCAACCTGACCTCGAGCTTCCGGCTGTGCCGGGCTGTCCTGCGCGGCATGATGAAGGCGCGCTGGGGCCGGATCGTGAACATCGGCTCGATCGTGGGCGCCACCGGCAATCCGGGGCAGGGCAATTACGCCGCTGCCAAGGCCGGGCTGGTCGGCATGTCGAAGAGCCTGGCCTATGAGGTCGCCTCGCGCGGGATCACGGTGAACTGCGTCGCGCCGGGCTTCATCGAGACGGCGATGACCGACAAGCTGAACGACGAGCAGAAGGGCCGGATCCTGGCGCAGATCCCCGCCGGGCGCATGGGTTCGGCCCAGGAAATCGCCGCTGCGGTGCTGTATCTGGCCAGCCCCGAAGCGGGCTATGTCACCGGCGCCACGCTGCATGTCAACGGCGGCATGGCGATGATCTGATGATGGTTTATGCGGGTTGCAAGATCACGTTCCCGTGCTATATCCCGCAAACAAGGCCGCAGGGGAACCGCCCTGGGCTCTGACCGGCAATCGCTGGAACATCTGGGCGGATTGCCCGCGAAAACGAGGAAGAGACATGAGCGATATCGCTGATCGCGTGAAGAAAATTGTCGTCGAGCACCTGGGTGTCGATGAAGAGAAGGTCACCGAGACCGCCTCGTTCATCGACGATCTCGGCGCCGATTCGCTGGACACCGTCGAGCTGGTCATGGCTTTCGAGGAAGAGTTCGGCATCGAGATCCCGGACGATGCCGCCGAGACCATCCAGACCTTTGGCGATGCGGTGAAATTCATCCAGGGCGCGGTCTGATCCAGCTCTGAGCAGCTTTTCGGGGCGGTGCTTTCGGTGGAAGGCGCCGCCCTTTTCCTTGGCTGCGGCGGTTTGACCCAGCGTCGCGGGGAACCGCCGCGCGGCTGCCTTCGTTTCAAGGGCGAACCTGACGAAGGAGAGTTTCATGGCCGTGAATGTCAAAGGGTTGAGCGACAATGCCCGCAAGACCGCGATCGCCGAGCTGAATGCCCGCCTTGCCGATGCGCTGGCGCTGTCGGCGGCGATCAAGCAGGCGCACTGGAACGTCAAGGGCCGCAACTTCATCGCGGTGCATGAGCTGTTCGACACCGTGAAGGCGCGGCTGGACGAGCATGTGGACATGATGGCCGAGCGCGTGCAGGTGCTGGACGGAGTGGCCGTCGGCACGGTCGAGAAGGTGGCCAAGGCCAGCACGCTGAAGGAATACCCCACCGACCTGACCAAGGCCGAGGATCATATCAAGGCCGTCTGCGAGCGGATGCGCGACTATGGCGAGAAGGTGCGCGCCGCCATAGACGCGACCGACGAGGCCGGCGATGCCGATACGGCCGACCTGTTCACCGCCGCCTCGCGTACGGCGGACAAGGATCTGTGGTTCCTGGAAAGCCATCTGGAATAGGCTTTCCGCAGGGTGAACCGGGGCCAGGGCCCCGGTTTGCCGCTTGTGCCGCGGGTTATTTCGGCATCGGCGCGGTGATGCCCTCGACATAGAAATTCATCGAGGAGAGTTCCTCGTCGCTGGCCACTTGCCCCTCGGCCAGCCAGTCGCTTCCATCCTGCTTCTTCAGCGGCCCGGTGAAGGGGTGGTATTCGCCCGCAGCGATCTTGTCCTTCAGCGCCAGCGCCTCCTCCTTGACCTCGGCGGGGACGGCCTCGGTGATCTCGCCGATCTCGACCTCGCCATCGCCGATGCCCAGCCAGACCGAATGCGAGGTCCAGCTGCCGTCCAGCACCTCGCCCACGCGCTTGACGTAATAGGGCGCCCAGTTGTCGATGATCGAGGAAACCCGCGGGCTGGGCTTGAAGGCCGCCATGTCGCTGGCCTGGCCGAAGCCGATGGCGCCGGCCTCCTGCGCCTTGGCCAGCGGCGCCGTGGAATCGGTGTGCTGCAGGATCACATCCACGCCCTCGGCGATCAGCGCGGCGGCGGCGTCGGCCTCTTTCGCGGGGTCGAACCAGCTATAGGCCCAGACCACCTTCATCTCGACATCCGGGTTCACCTTCTTGGCGTGGATATACGAGCTGTTGATGCCCTGGACCACCTCGGGGATCGGGAAAGAGCCGATATAGCCGATCTTGTTCGACTTGGTCATGCGCCCGGCGATGGTGCCCATGACGGCACGGCCCTCGTAGAAGCGGGCGTCGTAGGTGGCGACGTTCTCGGCGGTCTTGTAGCCGGTGGCATGCTCGAACTTCACGTCCGGGAACTTCTTGGCGACGTTGATCGTCGCGTCCATGAAGCCGAAGCTGGTGGTGAAGATCAGCTTGTGGCCGGAGAGCGCCAGCTGGGTGATGGCGCGTTCGGCATCGGCGCCCTCGGGCACGGATTCGATATAGGTGGTCTCGACCCGGTCGCCATATTCCTTTTCGACCGCCTGCCGGGCCAGGTCGTGCTGATAGGTCCAGCCGCCGTCGCCCACCGGGCCGACATAGATGAAGCCCACCTTCAGCTTTTCCTCTTGCGCCAAGGCAGGCAGGGCCGTGCTGGCCACCAGCGCCGCGGCGCTGCCAAGAAGGGTTCTGCGTTTCATGTCATGCTCCTTGCAGGTTGTGGCTATTTTAATGCGTGGAAGGGCCGGCCCAGGCTGGCGGGGGCCGCACCCCCGCCCGAGCGGCCGAATTTCTGCCGGGCCGAGATCAGCACCAGCACGATGATCGTGGCGAGATAGGGCGCCATGGAAAGCAGTTGCACCGGCACAGCGACGCCCGCCGCCTGCAGGCGCAGCTGCAGGACGGTGACGCCGCCGAACAGCCAGGCGCCGGCCAGCGCCCCCCAGGGGTTCCATTGCGCAAAGACCACGATGGCCAGCGCGATCCAGCCGGCGCCGGCGGTCATGCCCTCGGTCCATTGCAGCACCGTGGCGATGGAAATATAGGCGCCGCCCATGCCCGCCAGCGCGCCGCCGAAGCCGATGGCCAGGATGCGCACCCGCCGCACCGGATAACCCAGGCCATGCGCGGCGTCGTGGTTCTCGCCCACCGCGCGCAGGATCAGGCCCGGCCGGGTGCGGGCCAGGAACCACCAGACCGCGGGCACCAGGACGATGCCCAGCCAGATCATCCAGTTCAGTCCCAGGGGGCCGGAGATCATCGCCGGGGCCTTCATCCCCTCATAGGGCTTGCCGAACATCGCGGTCAGGCCCAGGCCGAACAACGTCAGCGCCAGCCCCGTCGCCACCTGGTTCGACAGCAGGAATTGCGTCAGCACGGCAAAGCCCATCGACAGCGCCGCGCCGGCGAGGGCGGCGGCGGCGAAGCCAAGCGCCGGGCTGCCGCTGGCATGGGCGGCGGCGAAGCCGGCCAACGCGCCGGTGATCATCATGCCCTCGACGCCCAGGTTCAGCACGCCGGCGCGCTCGACCACCAGTTCGCCAAGCGCGGCGAACAGGATCGGCGTCGCCGCCCCGAGCAGCAGGATAAAGACGGACAGCGGGTCGATCATGCGCGCCTCCGAATGCGGTAGCGGGTGAGCAGGTCGAAGCCGAGCAGGAAGAACAAGAGCATCCCCTGGAAGACCTGCACCGTCGCCGCGGGCAGGTTCAGCATCATCTGCGCCAGCTCGCCGCCGATATAGGTCAGCGCCATCAAGAGCCCGGCGAGCAGGATGCCCAAGGGGTGCAGCCGGCCCAGGAAGGCCACGATGATCGCGGTGAAGCCGTAGCCCGAGCCGAAGCTTTCGGTGATCTGCCCGGCCGGGCCTGCGACCTCGAAAAGCCCCGCGAGGCCCGCCAGCGCGCCCGAGACGCCCAGGCACAGCGCCACCAGCCGCTCGGGGCGCACGCCGGCGAAACGGGCGGCGCGCGGCGCGGCGCCGGCGGTGCGGATGTGAAAGCCCAGGACATGCCGCGACATGACGAACCAGATCGCCGCCAGGGCCAGCACCGCCGCCACGCCGCCCCAATGCAGGCCTGAATTGGCGATCAACTCGGGGTTCGCGGCGGGGTCATATTGCTGCAGGTTGCGCGAGCCGGGGAAGTTGAAGCCCTCGGGGTTCTTCATCGGGCCGAAGGCCATCCAGGCTGCGATGCGCTGCGCGACATAGACCAGCATCAGCGAAACCAGGATCTCGGACGCGCCGAACCAGTTGCGCAGCATGGCCGGGACCATGCCCCAGGCCCAGCCGCCCGCTGCGCCGGCCAGGATCATCGCCGGGAAGATCCAGAAGGCGTCAAGCGGATAGGCGGCCAGCGCCACCGCGGCGCCGCAGATGGCACCGATGATGTATTGGCCCTCGGCGCCGATGTTCCAGATCCCGGCGCGGAACCCCAGCGCCAGGCCCGAGGCGATCAGGATCAGCGGCCCGGCCTTGACCAGCAGTTGCGGCCGCGAATAGCCGGCGGCGGGGCCGAACAGCGGATCCCAGAAGATGGTGCGGATCGCGGCCAGCGGGTCGAAGCCCATGGCGGCGAACAGCCCGCCGCCGACGATCATCGTGGCCAGCACCGCCAGGACCGGGGTCGCGACCTGCCAGACCAGCGGCGCCGAAGCGCGGGGTTCAAGCCGGAACATGCGCCACCTCCATGCCATGGGCGCCGCCCAGCATCAGCCCGATCTCCTCGACCGTCAGCCCCTCGGTCGGGCGGGGCGCGGACAGCCGCCCCTGGTTCAGGGCGCAGAAGCGGTCCGAAAGCTCCAGCAATTCGTCCAGATCCTGGCTGATGACGATCAGTCCCGCGCCCTGTGCGGCCAGGTCCAGCAGCGCCTGGCGGATGGCGGCGGCGGCGGCGGCATCGACGCCCCAGGTCGGCTGGTTGACGACCAGCACCCGCGGCCGGCCCAGCACCTCGCGGCCGATGACGAATTTCTGCAAATTGCCGCCCGACAGCGCGCCCGCCGCCGTATCCGGGCCGGGGGTGCGCACGTCGAAGGCGCGGATCACCTCTTGCGCGAAAGCGGTGGCCGCCTTGCGGTCGATCAGGCCCTTGCGGATCAGCCCCTGCCGGGCGCCCGCGGTCAGCAGCGTGTTCTCGGCCAGGCTGAATTCGGGCACGGCGGCATGGCCCAGCCGGTCCTCGGGCGCGGCCAGCAGCCCGGCGCGGCGCCGCGCCTCGGGGCCGGCGCGCGACAGGTCGCGGCCTTCCAGCGCGATGGTGCCCGGCGCGGTGGCGGTCTCGCCCGACAGCGCCGAGAGCAGTTCCTCCTGCCCGTTGCCGGCGACGCCGCCGATGCCCAGGATCTCGCCCGAGCGCAGGGACAGCGCGACATCCTTCAGCGCCATGCCCTCGCCGCCGACCGTGGACAGGCCGCGCACCTCCAGCACCGGCGCGGCGGGCTTGCGCCCCGATCGGTCCACCAGCCGCATCTCGGCCCCGACCATCATCGCCGCCAGTTCGCGCGCGGAATGGGCGCGCGGATCGACCGTGCCCACCAGCTTGCCCTGGCGCAGGATGGTGGCGCGGTCGCAATGGCTGCGGATCTCTTCCAGCTTGTGGCTGATATACAGGATCGCCGTGCCGGCCCCGGCCAATTGCCGCAGGGTGGCGAACAGGATCTCGGCCTCTTGCGGGGTCAGCACCGAGGTCGGCTCGTCCATGATCAGCAGCCGCGGGCTCTGCAACAGGCAGCGCAGGATCTCGACCCGCTGCCGCTCGCCCGCGGAAAGGCTGGCGATGCGGCGCGCGGGGTTCAGGGGCAGGCCGTAGCTCTGCGACAGTTCGGCGATGCGGCGCGAGAGTTCGGCGCGCGGCGGCGGGTTCTCCATCCCCAGCGCGATGTTCTCGGCCACGGTCAGCGCGTCGAACAGGCTGAAATGCTGGAACACCATGGCGACGCCGGCGGCACGAGCGGCGCGCGGATCATGCGGCGCGTAGGGCGCGCCCAGCAGCGCCATCCGCCCCTCGTCCGGCCGCACCAGGCCATAGATCATCTTGACCAGCGTGGATTTGCCGGCGCCGTTCTCGCCCAGCAGGGCATGGATTTCGCCGGCCTCGACCGCGAAGGACACATCGTCATTGGCGCGCACGCCGGGATAGGTCTTGCCCAGGCCCTCGGCCCGGAAAACATTGCTCACTGTTGCGCGCCTCGCTGCTTTTTGCGCAAGATTAGCGGTTTTCCGCCGAGGGGCAATTGCACAGTTGGGCAGGTCGCCCCTAGATTGGCGCCATGCCTGAAAATTCTCCCCGATTCATCCACCTGCGCACCCATTCCGAACATTCGCTGCTGGAAGGCGCGGTGCCGGTCAAGAAGCTGGCCGATCTTGCGGCGCAGAACGGCATGCCCGCCGTGGCGCTGACCGACAGCAATGCCCTGTTCGCGGCGCTGGAATTTTCGGTCAAGGCGCAGGATGCCGGCGTGCAGCCAATCATCGGCTGCCAGGTCGCGCTGGCGAGGGATGTCACCGGCCCGGTGGTGCTGCTGGCGCAGAACGAGGCGGGCTGGCTGAACCTGATGGCGCTTTCGACCTGCCTTTACCTGCGCGACGACCATGCCCTGCCGCATGTGACGGTCGAGGAGCTGGAGAGCCATGCCGAGGGGCTGATCTGCCTGACCGGCGGCGCCGGCGGCCCGCTGGGGCAATTGGTGCTGCAAGGCCGGCAGGCCGAGGCGCGCGCGCTGACGGAAAGGCTGGCCGCCGCCTTTCCGACCCGGCTTTACGTCGAATTGCAGCGCCATCACGATGCCGAGGGCCAGCCGGTCCCCGAAGAGGCGGGTTCCGAAGGCGGCATGATCGACATCGCCTATGCGCTGGACCTGCCGCTGGTCGCGACCAATGACGTCTATTTCCCGAAGCCCGAGCTTTTCGACGCCCATGACGCGCTGATCTGCATCTCGGAACGCGCCTATGTCGACCAGACCGCGCCGCGCCGCCGGCTGACCCCGCAGCATTACTTCAAGACCGCCGCCGAGATGGCGACGCTGTTCGCCGACCTGCCCGAGGCGGTCCAGAACACCGTCGAGATCGCCCGCCGCTGCGCCTTCGCGGTCAAGAAGCACAAGCCGATCCTGCCGCGCTTTGCCGATGACGAGGTCGAGGAGCTGCGCCGCCAGGCCTGGGACGGCTTGCGCGCCCGGCTGGCGGTGATCCCGCATTCCGCCCCGGTCGAGGAATACGAGGAACGCCTGCGCTTCGAGCTGGGCATCATCGAGCAGATGGGCTTTCCCGGCTATTTCCTGATCGTGGCCGATTTCATCAAATGGGCCAAGGAACACGGCATTCCCGTCGGCCCCGGCCGCGGCTCGGGCGCGGGGTCGCTGGTCGCCTATGCGCTGACGATTACCGACCTGGATCCAATCCGTTACAGCCTGCTCTTCGAGCGGTTTCTTAATCCGGAACGGGTGTCGATGCCCGACTTCGATATCGACTTCTGCATGGATCGCCGCGAGGAGGTGATCCAATACGTGCAGGAGAAATACGGCCGCGACAAGGTCGGCCAGATCATCACTTTCGGCGCGCTGCTGTCCAAGGCCGCGGTGCGCGACGTGGGCCGCGTCTTGCAACTGCCCTTCGGCCAGGTGGATCGGCTCAGCAAGATGATCCCGGTCGAGGGCGTCAAGCCCGTCAGCGTCACCAAGGCGCTGGCCGACGAGCCGCGCCTGCGCGAGGCGGCCCGCGAAGAGGTGGTCGGCCGTCTCTTGGACTATGCCGCCAAGATCGAGGGCTTGCTGCGCAATGCCTCGACCCATGCCGCGGGGGTGGTGATCGGCGACCGGCCGCTGCACCGGCTGGTGCCGCTTTACCGCGATCCGGCCTCGGACATGCCGGCGACGCAGTTCAACATGAAATGGGTCGAGCAGGCGGGGCTGGTCAAGTTCGACTTCCTCGGCCTCAAGACCCTGACGGTGATCCAGAATGCGGTCGATCTGATCAATGCCGGCGGGCGGCCGCTGCATGTCGCGGCCGACGGCCGGGTGCTCTACGAGCCGGCCAAGGGGGCCGAGAACCAGATCAACGCCATCCCGCTGGACGACAAGCCCAGCTATGACCTGTTCGCCAGCGCCCGCACCGTGGCGGTGTTCCAGGTCGAAAGCTCGGGCATGATGGACGCGCTGCGGCGCATGAAGCCGACCTGCATCGAGGATATCGTGGCTCTGGTCGCCCTATACCGCCCAGGCCCCATGGAGAACATCCCGACCTATTGCGAGGTGAAGAACGGCCTGCGACCCCTTGAATCCATTCATCCTTCCATCGATCACATCCTGGCCGAGACCCAGGGCATCATCGTCTACCAGGAACAGGTGATGCAGATCGCCCAGGTCATGGCCGGCTATTCGCTGGGCGGCGCCGATCTGCTGCGCCGCGCCATGGGCAAGAAGATCGCCGAGGAGATGGCCAAGGAACGGCCGAAATTCGTCGAGGGCTGCAAGCAGCAGGGAATCGACGCGAAGAAGGCCGGAGAGGTCTTTGACCTGCTTGAGAAATTCGCCAATTACGGTTTCAACAAGTCGCATGCGGCGGCCTATGCTGTGGTCAGCTACCAGACCGCCTGGCTCAAGGCCAATCACCCGGTCGAGTTCATGGCCGCGGTGATGAACTGCGATATCCACCTGACCGACAAGCTCGCCGTCTACAAGCGCGAGGCCGACCGGATGGGGATCGAGACCATGCCGCCTTGCGTCAACCGCTCCGAGGCCACCTTCAGCGTCAAGGACGGCAAGATCCTCTATGCGCTCGGCGCGCTCAAGGGCGTGGGCGTCGAGGCGATGAACCTGATCGTGCAGGCCCGCGGCGAGCGGCCCTTTGCCGATCTGCACGACTTTGCCCGCCGCGTGGACATGCGCCGGGTCGGCAAGCGGCCGCTGGAGATGCTGGCCCGCGCCGGCGCCTTCGACGCGCTGGAACCGAACCGGGCGCGGGTGCTGAAATCACTGGACGGGCTGGTCGCCTGGTCGGCGGCGGTGCAGGCGGCGGCGGCCTCCAGCCAGTCCTCGCTTTTCGGCGGGGGCGAGGATCTGCCGCCGCCGCGGCCGGTTGCCGCGCCGGTCTGGATGCCGGCCGAGAAGCTGGCCGAGGAACATGCGGCGGTGGGCTTCTACCTGTCCGGGCATCCGCTGGACGATTATCAGCCGGCGCTGCGCCGCAAGGGGGTGCAGACGCTTGCCGAGGTGACGCAGGCGGCGGCCGACGGGGCGCTGGTGGCGCAACTGGCCGGCACCGTGGCGCATCGGCAGGAAAAGAAATCCGCCCGCGGCACCCGTTTCGCCTTTGTCGGCCTGTCCGACCCGAGCGGGCTTTACGAGGTCACGGTGTTTTCCGACACGCTGGACGCGCATCGCCAGCACCTTGAGCCGGGCGAGAACGTCGTCCTGCAGGTCCAGGTCGAGCCTTCGGGCGACCAGGTCAAGCTGCTGGCGCGCTCGGTCATGCCGTTGGAGCAGGCGGTGGCGGATGCCGGGGCGAACCGGCTGGCGGTCGAGATCGCCGGGCTGGACGCCGTGCCCGCCGTTGCCGAGGCGCTGTCCCGCATCCTGGCCGAGTTGAACGCCCCCGCCCGCGCCCGCGGCCCCATCGCCTTGCGGCTGAAGGATGGCGCGGACCTGGTCGATATCGAGATCGCCGAGGATGCGCCGCTGACCACGCCCGCCCGCCAGGCCCTGCGCGTGATCCCCGGCGTGCTGGAGGTGCTGGAGGAATAGGGGCCGGGTGCGGTGCCCGCATTGTCCCGGCATTCCCGTCCCGGCGTTCCGCAAGCCGGGCCTGCGCGCGGGCGCGCCGGGCTTCAGCTTGCACCATTGCCGGTCGGCAGGCGATGCATCTGCCAGCAACTGTATCTGTCAGGCGACTTGAAGCCCCCATGTTTTGCGCGCTTTGCATAGAGCGTCGACGATCGTGATGAGCTTGCGGGCGACCGCAGTGATGATGACCTTGTGCGGTTTTCCGGCGTCGCGCAGTCGCTGCGCGAAGGCCTTCAGTATGGGGTTGTGATGTGCGGCGACGAGGGCGGCCTGGAACAGGATATGCCGCAGAGGGAGTGTCCTGCATTTTGTGTATCTGGCCGGTCCCATGCGGTTTCAGATACTCAAGCGGCTACGCGAGCGGCGAAGCGCTCGCCGAACGTTATGGCGAACTGGTTGCGGGCCGCAAACCATTCCCGGACGTTGCGGCCATCCTTCTCGAAGCTGCGGATCGCCAGGTAGATCAGCTTGGTCGCAGCCTTGTCCATCAGGAGCGATCCGCGTGCCTTGATGGCTTTCCGGATCACGCGGTTCAGGCTCTCAATGGCGCTGGTCGTATAAACCACCTTTCGGATTGCCGGATCGAAGGCGAAGAACGGGATCACCTCGGCCCATGCCCGGCGCCAGGCCGGGGCAATGGAGGCGTGTTTCCCGGCCCATTTTTCCTCGAAAGCATCAAGCTCGGCTGCGGCCATGTCGGCGGTCGTGGCCCGGTAGATCCGGTGCAGATCGGCTGCCACCGCCTTGCGGTCCTTCCATGAGCAGAAGTTCAGGCTATGGCGAACCAGATGCATCGAGCCATGGGAACGCCACTGGTCCGAGAGACCATGGCGAGGGCAGGTCTGGACCATGGCCTCCGGAAAGGCGGCGGTGATCGCCTCCGGAAAGCCCTTCAGCCCGTCCACCACCGCGATCAGGTGGTCCTGGAGGCCGCGGTTCTTCAATTCGTTCATCGCCGAGCGCCAGAATTTGGCGCCCTCGCTCTCGGCGATCCACAGGCCCAGAACCTCGCGCAGGCCGTCGCGGATGCCCGCGCCCGCAACATCGGCTCTGTCGCGGCGACCGGCATCGGGTTGTCTGCCGCCAGCTCCCGGACAGGGTGTTCGAACCTGCCAGGGGAGATCGCGCCGACCTTCACCCGAAGTTCCGCAGCAGCCCCGCAGGGAGAGCTCCAGAGCGATGAAGCCTTGCAGACCGGCCTTGCGGGCACCAAGCCGCGCGCGGTTCCTGCGCCGAGATCGACTTGCGATGAACGGGCCGGAACCAACCGAGATGAAGCAGGCGCGCAATGCCTTCTGTGTCCCGCCGGTCCGTCTTGACCGGCATGGCCTGCAGAGCGCCCTTCACCTGCCGGGTTTCCATCAACACGACCTCCAGTCCCGCCTCGGTCAGCCCTCGGTGCAGCCATTGCGACAAGGGCCCTGCTTCAAGGCCAATGGCGGCGATGGTGTCCTCTCATTCCCGGATCCGGCGCGTCCGCGCTTCAGGCTCGCTGGCAGCCTGCGCCTCCATCATGAACTTTCCATGTTCGCTGATCACGCAGATAGCGGTCTTTTCCAGCGATACATCCAATCCAGCAAACAACTTCATCCTGTAATCCTCCGCCTGGATCCGATACGGGAACGGCGACAGCTTGCCCCTGATCTTGCAAGCGGTAACGGGTGGCGCGCGACGCAGGCCCCGTCACCGCATCTCAGGGCTCAGGATAGGGGGCGGACCGGCTTGGCGGCCTTTTCCGCGGTGCCGGGCGGCTGGCCCGGTTCGGAGCCCATACCGTCCCAATCAATGCGGGCCAAGGCCGCCATGCGCAAGGCCAAGGCGACGCTGTTTGCAGCAGTTCGCCGCCGGCGTGCCGGCTCCTCACCCCGGGCGGAAGTTTTGCTCGACGACGGCTTCCATGGAGACATGGCTGGAGGTGTTGCTGACATGGGGCAAGGTGGAGATCTTCTCGGCCAGGATGCGCCGGAAATCGGCCATGTCGCGCGAGCGGACCTTCATCAGGTAGTCGCAGCCGCCGGCGATCATGTAGCATTCCTCGACCTCGGGGATGGCGCGGACGGCGGCGTTGAACTGCTGCAGCGCATGCTCGCGGGTGTCGTTCATGCTGACCTCGACATAGGTCACATGGGTCAGGCCCAGCTTCAGGGGCGACAGGATGGCGCGATAGCCGGTGATCAGGCCGATCTCTTCCAAGTGCTTGATGCGCTGCGCCACCGGGGTCTTGGACAGCCCGACCCGCCGCGCTAGCTCGGCGATCGGGATGCGGGCGTTCTGCGTGAGTTCCGCCAGGATCCTGCGGTCCTGCGCGTCCAAGTTCAGGTCCATTCTGAAAATCGCCTCGATTTTGTTCCAACAGCCTAGAAAGTGGCCCATTTTCAGGCGCACCGCCTAGTCGGCATCTGGTAATACTGCCCTATCGAATAAGGAGATCGGCATGATACGTGTCAACCCCACCGAGCTTTCCGGCGCGTTTTCCACCCAGGCGAAATTCGCCGACGAGGCGGAACTGCTGAACCGGCTGGTCGCGCAGGCGGCGCTGAGCCCCGCGGCCCGCGCCGCGATCACGCGCCGGGCCGCCGATCTGGTACGCCGCATCCGCGACGAGGCCAAGCCCACGATGATGGAGCATTTCCTGGCCGAATACGGGCTGTCCACGCGCGAGGGCGTGGCGCTGATGTGCCTGGCCGAGGCGATGCTGCGCGTCCCCGACCGCATGACCATCGACGCGCTGATCGAGGACAAGATCGCGCCATCGGACTGGGGCAGGCACCTGGGCGAGGCGTCGTCCTCGCTGGTCAATGCCTCGACCTGGGCGCTCATGCTGACCGGCAAGGTGCTGGACGACGACCAGGCCGGGATTGCCGGCACCCTGCGCCGCGCCGTGCGGCGGCTGGGCGAGCCGGTGATCCGCACCGCCGTCGGCCGCGCCATGAAGGAGATGGGCCGGCAATTCGTGCTGGGCCAGACCATCGAAGCCGCGCTGGAGCGCGCCAGCAAACGCGAGGCGCAGGGCTTTACCTACAGCTACGACATGCTGGGCGAGGCGGCGATGACCGGAGCGGATGCGGCGCGCTACGACCGCGCCTATTCCGACGCCATCGCGGCCATCGCGAAAGCCTGCACCAAGGGCTCGGTCGAGGAGAATCCCGGCATTTCGATCAAGCTTTCGGCCCTGCATCCCCGCTATGAGGTGGCGCAGGAGGCCCGCGTCATGACCGAGCTGGTGCCGGTGGTGCTGAAGCTGGCGCGGCAAGCCAAGGCTGCCGGCATGGGCATGAATATCGACGCCGAGGAACAGGACCGGCTGGTGCTGTCGCTGAAGGTGATCGAGGCGGTGCTGGCCGATCCCTCTCTGGCCGGCTGGGACGGGTTCGGCGTGGTGGTGCAGGCCTATGGCAAGCGCGCCGGGCAGGTGATCGACTGGCTCTACCAGACCGCCACGCGGCTGGACCGCCGCATCATGGTGCGGCTGGTCAAGGGCGCCTATTGGGATACCGAGATCAAGCGGGCGCAGGTCGAGGGCTTCCCGGGCTTTCCGCTGTTCACCAGCAAGGTCGCGACCGATGTCAGCTACATTGCCAATGCCCGCAAGCTGATCGGCTATGCCGACCGGATCTATCCGCAATTCGCCACCCATAACGCCCATACCGTCGCCGCGATCCTGGAGATGGCGGGCGAGACCCGCTTCGAGTTCCAGCGGTTGCACGGCATGGGCGAGCGGCTGCACGACATCGTGCTGCGCGACTATAACGGTCGCTGCCGCATCTATGCGCCGGTCGGCGCGCATCGCGACCTGCTGGCCTATCTGGTGCGCCGGCTGCTGGAGAACGGCGCCAATTCCAGCTTCGTACACCAGATCGTGGACGAATCCGTCTCGCCCGAGGAGGTCGCACGCGATCCCTTCGAGGCGCTGGCGGACGCCCGCCCGCCGCGCTCGCTGGTGGCGCCCGAGGCGCTGTTCGGCGCCTCGCGCCGGAACTCGACCGGCTTCGACCTGACCGACGAGGAGACCCTTGCGCGTATCTACGCTGCCCGCGACGTGGCGATCCCGGATGCGATGCCGCTGACCGTCTCGGAGCCCAGGGGCAAGATGCAGGATGTGGTCAACCCGGCGACGGGGGAAAGGATCGCCCGGGTGATGATGGTCGATGCCGAGACCGCCGCCCGCGCCATCGAGGACGCGCGCATCTGGGACGCGCCGGCGGAGGAGCGCGCCGCGGTGCTGCGCCGTGCGGCCGATCTTTACGAGGCGCATTACGGCCCGATCTTCGGCATTCTCGGCCGCGAGGCCGGCAAGTCGCTGGCCGATGCGGTGGCTGAACTGCGCGAGGCGGTGGACTTCCTGCGCTATTACGCCGCCGAGGGCGAGAATTGCTCCGATGCCCCGCGTGGCATCGTCGGCGCGATCAGCCCGTGGAACTTCCCGCTGGCGATCTTCACCGGCCAGATCGCGGCGGCGCTGATGGCCGGCAATGCCGTCATCGCCAAGCCGGCCGAGCCGACGCCCGTCATCGCCGCCTATGCCATCGGCCTGCTGCATCAGGCGGGGGTTCCGAAAACCGCGCTGCAACTGCTGCCCGGCCGCGGCAGCGTGGTCGGCACGGCGATGACCTCGGATGCGCGCGTCGCGGGGCTGGTCTTTACCGGCTCGACCGAGACCGCGCAGACCATCGCTCGCACCATGGCCGCGAACCTGGCGCCCGGCACGCCGCTGATTGCCGAGACCGGCGGGCTGAACGCGATGGTGGTGGATTCCACCGCGCTGCCGGAACAGGCGGTGCGCGACATCGTGAACTCGGCCTTCCGCTCGGCCGGCCAGCGGTGTTCTGCGCTGCGCTGCCTTTATGTGCAGGAGGACGTGGCCCCGCATCTGATCGAGATGATCAAGGGCGCCATGGACGAGCTGCGTGTCGGCGACCCCTGGGATCTGACCACCGATGTCGGCCCGGTCATCGACCCCGGCGCGCAAAAGGAAATCGCCGATTACATCGCCGCCAATGCAAACCGCGTGCTGCACAGGCTGGCCGCGCCGTCGCGGGGCTATTTCATCCCGCCGACCCTGCTGAAGGTCTCGGGCATCAATGACCTAGAACGCGAGATCTTCGGCCCGGTCCTGCATGTCGCGACCTTCAGGGGCGACCAGCTGGACCAGGTGATCGCCGAGATCAACGCCCGCGGCTTCGGCCTGACCTTCGGGCTGCACACCCGCATCGACTCGCGCGTGCAGGAGGTCTCGGATGCGATTCATGTCGGCAATATCTACGTCAACCGCAACCAGATCGGCGCCGTGGTCGGCAGCCAGCCCTTCGGCGGCGAGGGGCTGTCGGGCACCGGGCCCAAGGCCGGCGGGCCACGCTATGTGCCGCGCTTCTTTACGCCCGCCGCGCCTGCGGCCTCTGCCGGCACCTGGCAGGGCCAGGCCGACGAGGCCCGGCTGCGCGGCGCGCTGGCCGGCGCGGCCCCGAAGAAGATCGAGGAACAACTGATGCCCGGCCCCACGGGCGAGCTGAACCGCCTGACGGCGCATAGCCGCCCGCCGGTGCTGTGCCTCGGCCCCGGCCCGCAGGCCGTGGCGGCGCAGGTGGCGGCGGTCCAGGCGCTTGGCGGGCAGGCCGTCGGTGCCGATGGCGCGCTGCCCCCCGAGGCCCTGACCCGGCTGCCGCAGCTTTCCGCCGTGCTGTGGTGGGGCGACGAGGCGCAGGGTCGCGCCTATGCCCAGGCCCTGGCGGCGCGCGAGGGCGAGATCGTGCAGTTGATCACCGCGATGCCCGACCTTGCCCATGTCGCGCATGAGCGCCACCTTTGCGTCGACACCACCGCAGCAGGCGGCAACGCCGCGCTGCTGGCCGGCTGACGGTTCGCGGGGGGCCGCTGCGGCCGTTCCCTGAGCCATCGGCCCCGCCGGCGGGGCCGAGGCCGGGCCGGAAAGGACCGCCCGCCGCTTCGCCCGGCACCGGATGGCGCATGAGCGCCTCCGCTTGGCCGCGCTGCCGGGGACGAAGGGAAGGGGCGAGCCGAACATGACGCGGATCACCGACGAATACCGCCGCGCCCGCCCGCAGGGCATCAACCCAGGCCGGGGCGGCCGTGGCGATGGCCGCCGGGCAGGGCAGGGGCTTTGCTCCGCCCCGGATTGCGCGACCGCTTCCAGAGAATAAACCGCCCATGCAGCGCAGGACGCGGCGGCCCGAACTGGGGACGCGATCGCGCCGGCGGGCCTCAGCCCGGACCGGCATGGCCGAGGGGGCGGGACAGTTCATGGCCGCGCTCGGCCAGCCTTGCCGACAGAAAGCCGATCACCGCCCGCACCCATTGCATCACCCGCAGGTCGCGGTGGCAAGTCAGCCAATAGGTCCGGGTCAGGCGGACCCGGTCGGGCAGGACGATCTGCAATTCGGGATATTTCGCGGCGATGTACCAGGGCAGCACACCGATCCCCAGCCCGCCCCGCACCGCCGCCAGCTGGTTGAAGATGCTGGAGCTTTTCACCCCGGCCCGGATCGCGGGATGGATCTCGCCCAGATAGTCCAGGCCGGGGGCGAAGATCATCTCCTCGATATAGCCGACGAAGCGCAGCCGGGGCAGATCCTCGGGGCTGGCGATCGGCGGCAGGCTGCGCAGATGCTCGCGCGTGGCGTAAAGATGCAGCGTATAATCCACCAGCCGCTCGGAGCGATAGGGGCCGCTCGTCACCGGGTCCAGCGTGATCGAGATGTCCGCCTCGCGCCGCGACAGCGACAGCACCTGCGGCATGGTGATGAGTTCCAGCGAGATCAGCGGAAACTCCGCGGCAAAGGCCGGCAGCAGATGGGTGGAAAACAGGCTGTCGAAGCCCTCGGGCATGGCCAGCCGCAGCGGCCGCGTCTGGCCGGTGGCGGCGGATTGCTCCAGCGGGATCAGCCCGGCGGCTTCCTCCATCCGCTCGGCCGCCTCGATCAGGCGCTGCCCGGCCGGGGTCGGCTCGTAGCCGCGGGGATTGCGCTCGAACAGGCGGGTATTCAGCGCCTGCTCCAGCCGGTCGATGCGGCGCGAGACGGTGACATGCGAAGTGCCCAGATGCCGCGCGGCCCGCGAAAGCTGGCCTTCGCGCACAACCGCGAGAAAGAATTGCAGGTCGTCCCAGCTGAGATTGGCCATCTGTTCGAAAACGCACACACCCTGTAAGAAATTAAACCTCTCTGAACACTTGTGTCAAAGCGGAATTGTCGGCATCGTTCGATGCGAGAGGGGCAAGGCGAGAGTCGCCCCCTCGCGGGTAACAGGACAGCATTCCCACCCGGCAGGCAGAGGCGGCCGGCGGAAGGGATGCGCCTTTGGGAGGACATAATGCGAAAGATTCTGCTGTCGACCGCCGCGGTCGGCCTTATTGCCACGCCTGCCCTGGCCGAAATTTCGGACGGCAAGGTCAAGATCGGCATCCTGAACGACCAGTCGGGCGTCTATGCCGATTTCGGCGGCAAGTATTCCTATGAGGCCGCGCGGATGGCGGTCGAGGATTTCGGCGGCACGGTGCTGGACGCGCCGATCGAGGTCGTCACCGCCGACCACCAGAACAAGCCCGACATCGCCTCGAACATCGCCCGGCAATGGTATGACACCGAGCAGGTCGATGCGATCATGGAGCTGACCACCTCCTCGGTCGGCCTGGCGGTGCAGGCGCTGAGCCAGGAAAAGAAGAAGATCACCGTCAATACCGGCGCCGCCACGACGGAACTGACCGGGGTGCAATGCACCCCCTATGGCTTCCACTGGGCCTATGACACCCATGCGCTGGCCGTGGGCACCGGCGGCGCGCTGGTGAAAGAGGGCGGCGACAGCTGGTTCTTCCTGACGGCCGACTATGCCTTCGGCTATTCGCTGGAAGAGCAGACCGGCAATTTCGTCAAGTCGCAGGGCGGCACGGTCGCGGGCGCGGTGCGCCACCCGCTGGCGACGACGGATTATTCCTCGTTCCTGCTCCAGGCGCAATCCTCGGGCGCCAAGGTGATCGGCCTAGCCAATGCCGGCATGGACACGCAGAACGCCATTAAGCAGGCGGCCGAGTTCGGCATCACCGCCGGCGGCCAGCGCCTTGCGGCGCTGCTCTTCACCCTGGCCGAGGTGCATGGCATCGGGCTCGATGCCGCGCAGGGACTGACGCTGACCGAAAGCTTCTACTGGAACCGCACGCCGGAATCGCGCGAGTTCGGTGAACGCTTCAAGGAACGCACCGGCGTCATGCCGAACATGGTCCATGCCGGCACCTATTCGGCCGTCACCCAATATCTCAAGGCGATCGAGGCGGCGGGCACAGACGAGACCGAGGCCGTCGCCGCCAAGATGCACGAGATGCCGGTCGACGACGTCTTTGCCCAGGGCGGCAAGGTCGGGCCCAACGGGCGGCTGATCAAGGATGTCTACCTGATGGAGGTCAAGGCCCCCGGCGACGTGACCGAGGATTGGGACTATTACAACGTCCTGGCCACCATTCCGGGCGACGAGGCCTTCCTGGACCCCGCCGAAAGCGGCTGCCCGCTGGTCCAGTGATGGCGGCGCTTGCTATGCAATCCGAGCCGCGGGTGGTTTTGTCCGCCCGCGGCCTTGGGCGGGATTTCGCGGGTTTCACGGCGGTGAACGATGTCGACCTGGACGTGGCGCATGCGCGCATCCATGCGCTGATCGGGCCCAATGGCGCCGGCAAGACCACGGTCTTCAACCTTTTGACCAAGTTCCTGCAACCGACGCGGGGCTCGATCACGCTGCTGGGCCAGGACATCACCAATACCCGGCCCGACAAGGTGGCGCGGATGGGGCTGGTGCGCAGCTTCCAGATCTCGGCGGTGTTCCCGCACCTGACGGTGCGCGAGAACGTCAAGGTCGCCTTGCAGCGGCCCAACGGGCTCTCGACGCAGTTCTGGCTGCCGCTGTCGGCGCTCGACCGGCTGAACCCGCGCGCCGACGCGCTGATCGACCGGCTCGGCCTGGCGCCATACCGCGACCACCGCGCCGCCGACCTGTCCTATGGCCGCAAGCGCGTGCTGGAGATCGCCACCACGCTGGCGCTGGATCCCGAGGTGCTGCTTCTGGACGAGCCGATGGCCGGCATGGGCCAGGAGGACGTGGCCATGGTCGCGGGCATCATCCGCGACCTCGCCGCCGAGCGCGCGGTGCTGATGGTCGAGCACAACCTGAGCGTCGTGGCCGATATCTGCCACCACGTCACCGTGCTGCAGCGCGGCGAGATCATCGCGGCGGGCGACTATGCCACCGTCTCGGCCGATCCGCGCGTGCGCAGCGCCTATATGGGGTCCGAGGCATGAGCGCGCTGCTGCAAGTCGAGAACCTGCAGGCCTGGTATGGCGAAAGCCATGTCCTGCACGGCGTGAACCTCTCGGTCGCCGAGGGCGAGACCATCTGCATCCTGGGCCGCAACGGCATGGGCAAGACCACGACGCTGCGCACGATCATGGGCATCCTGCGCAAGCGCACGGGCCGGATCGCATTCGCCGGGCGCGACATGATGGCGCTGCCCCTGCACCAGACCGCGCGGGCGGGCCTGGGCTTCGTGCCCGAGGAGCGCGGCATCTTCGCCAGCCTCTCGGTCGAGGAGAACCTGATGCTGCCGCCCCGGGTCGCCGAGGGCGGCATGTCGGTCGAGGAGATCTACGCGCTGTTCCCGAACCTCAAGGAGCGGCGAAACAGCCAGGGCACCAAGCTGTCGGGCGGCGAGCAGCAGATGCTGGCCATGGCGCGCATCCTGCGCACCGGGGCGCGCTGCCTTTTGCTGGACGAGCCGACCGAGGGGCTGGCCCCGGTCATCATCCAGGCCATCGGCGAGGTGCTGCAGAAGCTGAAGGGCCGCGGCATGACCGTGGTGCTGGTCGAGCAGAACTTCCGCTTCGCCGCCAAGGTCGCCGACCGCTTCTACCTGATGGACCACGGCCGGATGACGGCGGAATTCCCCGTGGCCGAGCTGCCGCAGCAGATGGACATGCTGCATCGCGAACTGGGGGTGTGACATGACCATGATCTTCGGCATTCCCGTCCAGGCGCTGATGGGGCAATTGCTGGTCGGGCTCATCAACGGCTCGTTCTACGCGCTGCTGTCGCTGGGCCTGGCGGTGATCTTCGGCCTCTTGCGGGTCATCAACTTCGCCCATGGCGCGCAATACATGCTGGGCGCCTTCGCGGCGCTGCTGCTGCTGACCGTGGGCGGCATCAACTACTGGCTGGCGCTGATCCTGGCGCCGCTTTTCGTCGGCCTGTTCGCGGCGCTGGTGGAAAAGACCATGCTGTCGCGGCTCTACAAGCTCGACCCGCTCTACGGGCTTCTCTTCACCTTCGGCCTGGCCCTGGCGATCGAGGGCACCTTCCGCTATTTCTTCGGCGCCTCGGGCAAGCCCTATGCGCCGCCCGCGCAGCTGACCGGGGCGGTGAACCTGGGCTTCATGTTCCTGCCGATCTATCGCGGCTGGGTGGTCATCGCCTCGCTGGCGGTCTGCATCGCGGTCTGGCTCTTGATCGAGAAGACCAAGCTCGGCGCCTACCTGCGCGCCGCGACCGAGAACCCCACGCTGGTTCAGGCCTTCGGCGTCAATGTGCCGCTGCTCCTGACCCTGACCTATGCGCTCGGCGCGGGCCTCGCGGGTTTCGCGGGGGTGCTGGCGGCGCCGGTCTACCAGGTCTCGCCCCTGATGGGCTCGAACCTGATCATCATCGTCTTCGCGGTGGTGGTGGTCGGCGGCATGGGCTCGATCCTGGGCGCCATCGTCACCGGCTACATGCTGGGCGTGGTCGAGGGGCTGACCAAGGTCTTCTACCCCGAGGCCTCGAACATCGTGATCTTCGTCATCATGGCGATCGTCTTGATCCTGCGGCCCGCGGGCCTTTTCGGAAAGGATGCCTGAGATGGCCGCGAAATCCGGACCCATCCCCACCGACCATGTCGCCGCCCATCCGCGCGCCGGGCAGGCCCAGCTGCTGCTGGTCGCCCTGGCGCTGGCCGGGCTCGTGGTGGCGCCGATGTTTCTCTACCCGATCTTCCTGATGAAGCTGCTGGCCTTCGCGCTCTTCGCCTCGGCCTTCAACCTGCTCTTGGGCTATACCGGCCTTCTGTCCTTCGGCCATGCCACCTTCTTCGGGGGCGCGGCCTATTTCACCGCCCATGCGGTCAAGGTCTGGGGCTGGTCGCCCGAGGCCGGCATCCTGCTGGGCGTCGCCGGCGCCGCCCTGCTGGGGCTGGTGATGGGCGCCATCGCCATCCGCCGCCAGGGCATCTATTTCGCCATGATCACCCTGGCCTTGTCGCAGATGTTCTTCTTCTTCTGCCTGCAGGCGCCCTTCACCCATGGCGAGGACGGCATCCAGTCGGTGCCGCGGGGGCATCTCTTCGGGCTGATCGACCTGAACCGGCCGATGAACATGTATTACTTCGTGCTGGCGGTCTTTGTCCTGGGCCTGCTGATCATCCGGCGCTTCGTGAACTCGCCCTTCGGCATGATCCTGAAGTCGATCCGGGAAAACGAGAGCCGCGCGATCTCGCTGGGCTATTCGGTGCAGCGCTACAAGCTGGGCGCCTTCGTGATGTCGGCGGCGCTGGCCGGGCTCGCGGGCGGCGTCAAGGCGCTGATCTTCCAGTTCGCGACGCTGACCGACGTGACCTGGCAGATGTCGGGCGAGGTGATCCTGATGACGCTCTTGGGCGGCATCGGCTCGCTGCTGGGCCCCATCGTCGGCGCCGGCCTGGTGGTCAGCTTGCAGAACTACCTGGCCACATCCGACTTCCCGGTGACGATCATCACCGGCGTCGTCTTCATGGTCTGCGTCCTGCTGTTCCGCAGAGGACTCGTCGGAGAGTTCTTCGCAACCAGGCTGGGCAGAAAACTCGGGTTCCGTTCCGAATCGTGATGGTGCGGCCCCCGCGCCGGCGGGGGCCATCATGGAGTGTCCGATGGAAAGCTACGACTATATCGTGATCGGCGCGGGCAGCGCCGGCTGCGTGCTGGCCAACCGCCTCAGCGCCGATCCCGGCAACCGGGTGCTGCTGCTCGAGGCCGGGGGGCGCGACAACTACCACTGGATCCATATCCCGGTCGGCTATCTTTATTGCATCGGCAACCCGCGTACCGACTGGGGCTTTCGCACCCAGCCCGAGCCGGGGCTGAACGGCCGCGCGCTGCTTTACCCGCGCGGCCGGGTGCTGGGCGGCTGTTCCTCGATCAACGGCATGATCTACATGCGCGGGCAGGCGGCGGATTACGACCATTGGCGCCAGCTTGGCTGCACCGGCTGGGGCTGGGACGACGTGCTGCCGCTGTTCAAGGCGCAAGAGGACCATTATCGCGGCGCCGACGCCATGCATGGCGCCGGCGGCGAATTGCGGGTGGAAACCGCGCGGGTCCGCTGGGCGGTGCTCGACGCCTTCATGGCGGCGGCCGAGCAGGCCGGCATCCCGCGCACCGAGGACTTCAACCGCGGTGACAACGAGGGCGGCGGCTATTTCGACGTGACCCAGCGCCGTGGCTGGCGCTGGAGCGCGGCCAAGGCCTTTCTGCGCCCGGTGCGCCACCGCCCGAACCTGCGCATCCTGACCGGGGCCGAGGTCGAGCGGCTGGTGATCGAGGCGGGCGAGGTCGCGGGCGTGGTCTTTCACCACCAGGGCCAGCGGCGCGAGGTCCGCGCCGCGCGCGAGACGGTGCTGGCCGCGGGCGCCATCGGCTCGGTGCAGATCCTCGAACATTCCGGCATCGGCCGCGGCGATGTCCTGCAGGCCGCCGGTATCGCGCCGCAGGTCGAGGTGTCCTCGCTGGGCGAGAACCTGCAGGACCACCTGCAATTGCGGCTGGTCTACAAGGTCCGCGGCGTGCCGACGCTGAACGAAAAGGCCTCGCGGCTGATGGGCAAGGCGTCGATCGGGCTGGAATACCTGCTGAAACGCTCGGGCCCGATGTCGATGGCGCCGAGCCAGCTTGGCATCTTCACCCGCTCGGGGCCGGACAAGGCGACGCCGGACCTGGAGTTCCACGTCCAGCCGGTCAGCCTCGACAAGTTCGGCGACCCGGTGCATCCCTTCCCGGCCATGACCGCCTCGGTCTGCAACCTGCGGCCGGAAAGCCGCGGTTCGGTCCATGTTACCGGGCCGGATTTCCGCGCCCATCCGGCGATCCGGCCGAACTACCTGTCCACCGAAGCCGACCGCGAGGTTGCCATTCGCGCCATCCGCCTGACCCGCAGGATCGCCGCGCAGCCCGCCTTCAACCGCTTCGACCCCGAGGAGCATATCCCCGGCATCGCCTTCCAGAGCGATGAGGATCTGGTCAAGGCGGCCGGCAATATCGGCACCACGATCTTCCACCCGGTCGGCACCTGCCGCATGGGCGCCGACGAGGGCGCGGTGGTCGATCCCAGGCTGCGGATGCGCGCGCTCGGCCGGCTGCGCATCGCCGATGCCTCGGTCATGCCGACGATCACCAGCGGCAATACCAATGCCCCGGTGATGATGATCGCCGAAAAGGCCGCGCGGATGATGCTGGAGGATGCCAGGGGCTGAGGCGGCGGGCTGGGGCGGCCCAAGCCCGGCTTTGACTTTTCCCGCCGCCTGCCCATAGGCCCTTGCAGGGCTGGACATGCGAAAGGCAAAGCCATGCTCAGGAAGACCCGCCTGTCCCTTTCCCTGGCGCTGGCGGCACCCGCCGCCCTGGCCGGGCCGGCCGCACCACCGGCCGAGGGGCGCGTCACCGTCACCTATGTCGCGCCCGAAACCTTTCGCGACCGCGAGTTCCGCCGCGCCCGCAGCCGCGCCTCGGCGCTGGCCGAGTTCGACCGCTGGTTCGCCGAACTGGGCGCGCGCTGCCTTCTCCCCGGCCAGAGCCTTGCCATCGAGGTGCTGGACATCGACTGGCGGGCGAGTTCGAACCCAGGCGCACCGGCTTTGACGACGTGCGCATCCTGCGCGCCGCCACCCCGCCGCGCATCCACCTGCGCTACCGGCTGATGCAGGACGGCGCCACCATCCGCGCGGTTGAAGAACGGCTGACCGACATGAACTGTCTTTCGGACCCGCGCGGGCATGGCGGCAGCCGGCGCTTCGTCCGTGCGGATGGTGCAGGACTGGTTCTGCAAGGCCTTCGCCGCGCCGCAGCGACCCGCCGGCGCCTGCCTTTCCGGCTGACCGGCAAGCCCCGGCAGGCGTTCAACCCTCGATGCGCCCGCCATCGACATCCAGCCCGCCCGAGAAAACCCGGCTTGCGCGGATATCGGCCTCGGTGATGGTGGACAGGGTGCGCGCATCGACCGGCGCATCGCCGGAAAACAGCCGGTTCGCCTGGCGCAGCCGGGCCCTGTCCAGCGCATTGCGGATCGAGCGGGCATTGGCGAAATGCGGCTGGTCACGGCGCAGGCGGATATAGTCCTCCATCGCCGCCCGCCCGGCCTCGTCGAAAACATAGCCCTGGTTCTCCAGCATCGCGGCCGAGATCCGCCCCAGCTCTTCGTCAGTATAATCGGGAAATTCGATGTGATGGGCGATGCGCGAGCGGAAACCCGGATTGGCGGCGAAGAAACGGTCCATCCGGTCGGCATAGCCGGCCATGATGACCACCAGGTCGTCGCGGTTGTTCTCCATCACCTGCAGCAGGATCTCGATCGCCTCCTGGCCATAGTCGCGCTCGTTGTCGGGCTTGTAGAGGTAATAGGCCTCGTCGATGAACAGAACGCCGCCCATGGCCTTCTTCAGGACTTCCTTGGTCTTGGGCGCGGTATGGCCGATATATTGCCCGACCAGGTCGTCGCGGGTGACGCTGACCAGGTGGCCCTTGCGCACATAGCCCAGGCGATGCAGCAGCCCGGCCATCTTCAAGGCCACCGTGGTCTTGCCGGTGCCCGGATTGCCGGTAAAGCTCATGTGCAGGGTGGGGGTCTCATGGGCCAGCCCCAGGTCGCGCCGCGCCCGGTCCACCAAGAGCAGGGCCGCCGTCTCGCGGATCCTCTGCTTCACCGGCGCCAGCCCGATCAACTCGCGGTCCAGCTCGTCCAGGATCTCGCGCACGCCCGAGGTTTCATACTCGGCCTTCAGATCCACGGTCGCCAGCGTCTCGCCCATATCGCCGTCCATCAGCCTTTCTCCGTTTCGCAAATACTCTCGGGGGTCCGGGGGGCAGACGGCCCCCCGGTCCGGCAGTGGTGTCAGCCGACCATCTCATGCGTGTAGCGGATGTGCCGGCCATCGGCCTCCATGCGCCAGGTTCTGAAGCTCGGCTCGCTTTCCGGGCGGTTGACGATAAAGGACATCATCACCGTCTCCCATCCCCGCGTGCTGTCGAAGGCGTTGATGCGGATATACTTGTCGCCATGCGCCTTGCGGCAGTCGTCCAGCTCCATCATCACGCCCTTGGCGTCTTTCAGGTCGAACATCGGGTTGCCCCACATCTCCCAATAGGTGTTGCGGGGATGCGGCTCGGAGGTCCACTCGATCCCGACCGCCCAGTCGCGCGACAGGATGTATTCCACCTGGTCGCGGATCTGCTCGTCCGTCAGATCGGGCAGGAAGGAAAAGCAGCCCTGAGTGATACGCATGTGATCTCTCCCTTAGCTGACGGACGCGGTCGGAACGAAGTCCGAGGTGTCGGTCGAGGTATAGTTGAAGGTGATGTTGCCCCAGGTATCCAGCGCCGCCTCCAGCGGCTTGCACCATTTGGCGGCCTTGCGCAGGACTTCCGGGCCTTCGTTTGCGATGTCGACGCCTTCGTTGCGCGCCAGGACCATGGCCTCCAGCGCCACGCGGTTCGCGGTCGCGCCGGCCTGGATGCCCATCGGGTGGCCGATGGTGCCGCCGCCGAATTGCAGCACCACGTCGTCGCCGAACAGGTCCAGCAGCTGGTGCATCTGCCCGGCATGGATGCCGCCCGAGGCGACCGGCATGGTCTTTTTCAGGTTGGCCCAGTCCTGCTCGAAGAAGATGCCGCGCGGCAGGTCGACCGCGTTCACCGTCTCGCGGCAGACGTTGTAATAGCCCTGCACGGTCATCGGATCGCCTTCCAGCTTGCCGACGGCGGTGCCGGTATGCAGGTGATCGACCCCGGCCATGCGCAGCCACTTGGCGATCACGCGGAAGCTGATGCCGTGGTTCTTCTGCCGGGTATAGGTGCCGTGGCCGGCGCGGTGCATGTGCAGGATCATGTCGTTCTGCCGGCACCAGTTCGAGATCGACTGGATCGCGGTCCAGCCGACGATCAGGTCCACCATGACGATGACCGAGCCCAGCTCCTTGGCCAGTTCGGCGCGGCGATACATCTCTTCCATGGTGCCGGCGGTGATGTTGAGATAGTGCCCCTTGACCTCGCCGGTGGCGGCCGTGGCCTTGTTCACCGCCTCCATGCAGTAGAGGAAGCGGTCGCGCCAATGCATGAAGGGTTGCGAGTTGATGTTCTCGTCGTCCTTCATGAAGTCGAGCCCGCCCTTCAGCCCCTCATAGACCACGCGGCCGTAGTTCTTGCCCGACAGCCCCAGCTTGGGCTTGGTGGTGGCGCCCAGCAGGGGACGGCCGAACTTGTCCAGCCGCTCGCGCTCGACCACGATGCCGGTGGGCGGGCCGGCAAAGGTCTTCATGTAGGCGACCGGGAAGCGCATGTCCTCCAGCCGGGCGGCCTTCAGCGGCTTGAAGCTGAAGACGTTGCCGATGATCGAGGCGGTGACGTTGGCGATCGAGCCTTCCTCGAACAGGATCAGGTCATAGGCGACATAGCAGAAATACTGCCCCGGCGTGCCCGGCACCGGCTCGACCTTATAGGCTTTCGCGCGATACTGGTCGCAGGCGGTCAGCCGGTCGGTCCAGACCACGGTCCAGGTCGCGGTCGAGCTTTCGCCGGCCACCGCCGCCGCTGCCTCGATCGGGTCCACGCCCTCTTGCGGGGTGATGCGGAACAGGGCCAGGATGTCAGTGTCCTTGGGCTGGTAGTCGCCGTCCCAATAGCCCATCTGGGCGTATTTCAGCACGCCGGCCGCATAGCGCTTCTTCTTGTCGGTGATTTCCGACTTGCTCATCTCGTTCATCGGGCTTCCTCCTCCTCAGGCGGCTTTCGCGCCAGTGATTGCCGGGTCCAGCGCCCCCGACGCGTAGCGTTTGGCCATCTCGTCCATCGGGATGACCCTGATCTTGCTGGCATGGCCCGCGGTGCCGAAGCGTTCGAAGCGGTCGCGGCACAGGGCCGTCAGCTCCTTCATCGCCGGGATCAGGAACTTGCGGGGGTCGAATTCATCGGGCTTGTCGCGGGCGATCTTGCGGAACTGCCCGGTCATCGCCATGCGGCAATCGGTGTCGATATTCACCTTGCGCACGCCGTGGCGGATGCCGCGCTCGATCTCCTCGACCGGGACGCCATAGGTCTGCGGCATCTGGCCGCCGGCCTCGTTGATCAGGTCTTGCAGATATTGCGGCACCGAGCTGGAGCCGTGCATGACCAGATGCGTGCCGGGCAGGCGCTCGTGGATCGCCTCGATCACATGCATGGCCAGGATGTCGCCATCGGGCTTGCGGCTGAACTTGTAGGCGCCATGGCTGGTGCCGCAGGCGATGGCCAGCGCGTCGCAATGGGTGCGGGCGACGAAATCCACCGCCTGATCGGGGTCGGTCAGAAGCTGGCTGTGGTCCAGCTTGCCCTCGGCGCCCGAGCCGTCCTCGGCCGCGGCTTCGCCGGTCTCCAGGCTGCCCAGCACGCCCAGCTCGCCCTCGACCGAGGCGCCGACGGCATGGGCGGCCTCGGAGACCTTGGCCGTCACCGCGACGTTATAGTCGTAATCGGCGGGCGTCTTCATGTCCTCATGCAGCGAGCCGTCCATCATCACGCTGGTGAATCCGTGCCGGATCGCCGACATGCAGGTGGCCAGGTTGTTGCCGTGGTCCTGGTGCAGGCAGATCGGGATGGTCGGGTTCATCTCGGCCAGCGCCTCGACCATGCGCCGCAGCATGATGTCGCCGGCATAGGAACGGGCGCCGCGGCTGGCCTGCAGGATCACCGGCGCATCGACCTCGGCCGCCGCCTTCACGATGGCCAGCCCCTGTTCCATGTTGTTGATGTTGAAGGCGGGCACGCCGTAGCCATGCTCGGCGGCGTGGTCCAGAAGCTGTCGCAGCGTGATGAGGGCCATCACTTTCCTCCCTGGATAAGCTGGTTGGCAAGGTCGGCGGCACGTTCGGCGGTGATGCCGAAATGCCGGTAAAGCGCGGGGGCGGGGGCCGAGGCGCCAAAGCCGGCCATGCCGATGAAACCGTCGCCGGGGCGCAGGAAAAGCCCGTCCCAGCCCTGGCGGATCAGCGCCTCGATGCCGATGCGCGGGGCGCGGCCCAGCACCGCTTCGCGTTCGGCCTGCGGGCGCTGGGCGAACAGCTCGAAGCAGGGGGCCGAGACGACGGCGGCGCGCACGCCCTGCGCGGCCAGCAGATCGGCGGCCTCCAGCGCGATCTCGACCTCCGAGCCGGTGGCGATCAGCGTCGCGTCGCGCGCGCCCTCGGTCTCGCGCAGGACATAGGCGCCCTGGCGGCTCAGGTTCTCGTCATCGGCCTTAAGCCGCACGGCGGGCAGGTTCTGGCGCGACAGGCACAGGACCGAGGGGCTGGCGGGCGCGGTCAGCGCGATCTCCCAGGCCTCGGCGGTCTCGACCGCATCGGCGGGGCGGAAGACCATCAGGTTCGGGATCGCCCGCAGCGCCGCGACATGCTCGACCGGCTGGTGGGTCGGCCCGTCCTCGCCCAGGCCGATGCTGTCATGGGTCATGACATGGACGACCGGCACCCCCATCAGCGCGCCCAGCCGGATCGCCGGGCGGGAATAGTCGGAAAAGGCCAGGAAGGTGCCGCCATAGGGGACAAAGCCCCCGTGCAGCGCCAGGCCGTTCATGATCGCGGCCATGCCGTGTTCGCGGATGCCGTAATGGACATAGCGGCCCAGCCGCTCGGCCGGCGTCACCGAGACCATGCCCTTGCTGCGGGTGTTGTTCGAGCCGGTCAGGTCGGCCGAGCCGCCCACCGTGTTCGGCAGCGTGGCGTTCACCACCTCCAGCGCCATTTCCGAGGCCTTGCGGGTCGCCACCTTGGGCCGGTCGGCGGCCAGCTTTGCCGTATAGTCGCGGATGGCGCTACGCAGCGCCGCCGCATCGGGCGCGGCCAGCATGGCGTTGAAACGGCCCTGATCTGGGGACGTTTCCAGCCGCTTCTGCCATGCTGACCGCGCCTCGGCCCCTCGCGCGGAGACACAGCGCCAGGAGTCCAGGATGTCTTGGGGTATTTCGAAGGGCGAATGGTTCCAGCCCAGATGCGCGCGCGCCGCCGCGATCTCGTCGGCGCCCAGCGGCGCGCCATGCACGTCGTGGCTGCCCTGCTTGTTGGGCGCGCCATAGCCGATCACCGTCTTGCAGGCGATGAGCGAGGGGCGCTCATCCGCCCGCGCGGCCTCGATCGCGGCGGCCACCGCCTCGCGGTCATGGCCGTCCACCGCCTGCACATGCCAGCTCGCGGCGGCAAAGCGCGCCATCTGGTCGGTCGAGGTGGACAGGTCGGTATGGCCGTCGATGGTGATGCCGTTGTCATCCCACATCAGGATCAGCCGGCCCAGCCGCTGGTGGCCGGCAAAGTCGATGGCCTCGTGGCTGATGCCCTCCATCAGGCAGCCGTCGCCCGAGATGACATAGGTCCAGTGATCGACCAGCCCGTCGCCGAAGCGGGCGTTCATCATCCGCTCGGCCAGCGCCATGCCGACGGCGGTGGCTAGCCCCTGGCCCAGCGGGCCGGTGGTGGTCTCGATCCCCTTGGCATGGCCGTATTCGGGATGGCCGGCGGTGCGCGCGCCCAGCTGGCGGAAATTCCGCAGTTGGTCCATGTCCATGTCGTCATAGCCCAGCATGTGGTTGATCGCATAGACCAGCATCGAGCCATGGCCCGCCGACATCACGAAGCGGTCGCGGTCGGGCCAGGCGGCATCCGCCGGGTCGATCTTCATGAAGCGGTTGAACAGCACCGCGGCCACGTCGGCCATGCCCATGGGCGCGCCCGGATGGCCGGATTTCGCGGCCTCGACCGCATCCATCGCCAGCGCGCGGATGGCATTGGCCATCTGCGCCTCCATACCGGTGTCGATCCTTGCCATCTGGTTCATCCTCTTTCCCTCCCTTCAGGCCCGTTTCGATTCGTTGACCAGACGCAGGATCATCGGCGTCAGGATCAGCTGCATGGCGAGGTCCAGCTTCGGCCCCGGAATGACGATGGAATTGGCGCGGCTCATCCACGAGCCCTGGATCATCGAGGTCAGATAGGGAAAATCGATGCCGCGCGGGTTCTTGAAGCGGATCACCACCAGGCTTTCGTCCGCCGTGGGGATCCAGCGCGCGATGAACGGGTCCGAGGTATCGACCACCGGGACGCGCTGGAAGTTGATGTCGGTTTCGGTGAACTGCGGGCAGATCACATGCACATAGGCATGCATGCGGCGCAGGATCACGTCGGTCACGGCCTCGGTCGAATAGCCGCGGCTGGCCTTGTCGCGGTGGATCTTCTGGATCCATTCCAGGTTGATGACCGGCACCACGCCGATCTTCAGGTCGGCCTGGCCGGCGATGTCGATGCCGTCCGAGCGGACCGCGCCATGCAGCCCCTCGTAGAACAGCAGGTCCGAGCCGGGGGCGAAATCCTCCCATGCCGTGAACTGGCCGGGGGGCGTGCCGTATTTCTCGGCCTCGCGGTCGTCGTGGACGTAATGCCGGGTCTGGCCGGTGCCGGTCTGGCCGTAATGGCGAAACACCTGTTCCAGGCGCTCCAGCTCGTTGGCCTCGATGCTGAAATGGCTGAAGGTGTGGTCGCCCGCCTCGGTCCGGCGCGCCAGTTCGGCCTTCATCGCCGCGCGGTCGAAGCGGTGGAAGGCGTCGCCCTCGATGCTGACGGCGGTGATCTTCTCGCGGCGGAAGATCTGGTCGAAGGTGTTCTTGATCGTGGTGGTGCCCGCGCCCGACGAGCCGGTGACGGAAATGATCGGGTGTTTCTTGCTCATGGTGTCCCTTCTTTTTCCAGATCAGGCCCGGAACAGGCCGCGATGGCCGAACAGCGCCGAGACCTCGGTCTGGGGCAGTTCGTGATAGGCGGCGATGCGGGCGACCTTCTCGGCCGAGCCGAAGACGAAGGGCGTGCGCTGGTGCAGGCGCGCCGCGCCCTGGTCGAGGATCGGGACCAGCCCGTCGGTGGCGCGACCGCCGGCCTGTTCGACCAGCAAGGCGATGGGCGCGCATTCGTAAAGCATGCGCAGCCGGCCCGAGCCGTAGCCCTCGCGCGCGTCGCCGGGATACAGGAACACGCCGCCCCGGATCAGGATGCGGTGGGTTTCCGCCACCAGCGAGGCGATCCAGCGCATGTTGAAGTTCTGTTCGCGCGGGCCGTCGCTGCCGGCCAGGCAATCGTCGATATAGGCGCGGATCGGCTGCGGCCAGTGCCGGTAGTTCGAGGCGTTGATGGCGAATTCCAGGGCGCTTTCGGGCATCTCCTGCCGGGCCGTCACCAGCCGGAAGCCGTCGCTGTCGGGGTCCAGCGCGTAATGCTGCACGCCGTCGCCGAACGTGACCATCATGGCGCAGCGCGGGCCGTAGATGATGTAGCCCCCGCCGATCTGCTGGCGCGCCGGGCGCAGGAAGCTGGCCTCGGCCGTCGCCTCGGCGGGATAGATCGAAAAGATCGTGCCGATCGAGACATTGGTGTCGATGTTCGAGGAGCCGTCCAGCGGGTCGATGGCGACGGCCAGCCGGCCCGCGGGGTCCAGCGCCACGGCCTCGTCCTGTTCCTCCGAGGCGAGCCAGCGCACCCCCGCGCCGGCCAGCGCCTGGCGGAACAGGTCGTCCGCCATCACGTCCAGCGCCTTCTGCCCGTCGCCATCCGCATTGGTCCCGACCGGCGAGGCAAGGTCGCCACCCCGGCGGATGATCGCGGCAAGCCGGGCCCCGGCCTCGGCCATCGCCCGCATCACGGGGCGCAACTCCTCGGGAATGCGGTCGGTCTGGATTGTCTCGGCGGTCATCTGCCCCTCCTCTGGCGCGTCCCGTCTTCTTGTTGACATGTCCAGATTTTAAGGAACATTTAATAATACAAAAATGTATTTCGGAAATTCTGAATGAAGCGGATCAGTGCCATAACCCTGCGCCAGCTGCGCGTGCTGCGCGCCGTCATCGACAGCGGCTCGCTGACCGGGGCGGCGGGGCTGCTGAGCCTCAGCCCGCCCGCGATCCACAGCCAGCTGCGTGCGCTGGAGGATCTGCTCGGCGCCCCCATGGTGATCCGGGGCGAGCATGGCGCCTTCCTTGCCACCGAAGAGGGGCGGGCGGTGCTGGAAGCCGAGGCGCAGATCGCCATCGCGCTTGAAACCTGCGCGCGGCGGGTGGCGGCGCTGCAAAGCGGCCATACCGGCAATGTCTCGCTGGGGGTGGTCTCGACCGGCAAGTATTTCGCGCCGCGCCTCGTCGCCGACCTGCGCCGCGCGTTGCCCGAGGTCGAGGTGACGCTGCGCATCGGCAACCGCGACGCGGTAATCCAGTGGCTGACCTCGCGGGCGCTGGACCTGGCGATCATGGGCCGGCCGCCGCGCAGCCCGGCGGTGGTGGCCGAGCCCATCGGCCCGCATCCCCATATCATCGTGGCGCCCCCCGATCACCCGCTGGCCGCCGCCGATCCGGCGACGCCGCGCGATCTCCTGGCCGAGACCTATCTGGCGCGCGAGCCCGGCTCGGGCACGCGCATCCTGATGACGCGCTTCCTGGACCGGATCGGCGACGGCACGCCCTGGCGCATGGTCGAGATGGGCACGAACGAGACCATCAAGCAGGCGGTGATCGCGGGCTTGGGCATCGCGCTGATCTCGCAGCACACGGTGACCGAGGAATTGCGCGCCGGCCGGCTGGTGGCGCTGAAGGCCGAGGGGCTGCCGATCCAGCGCAACTGGTTCCTGATCCGGCGCGAGGACATGGCGCTGTCGCCGGCGGGACGGCGCGTGCATGATCATGTCCTGGGGCTGAAGGGCGGCTTCCTGCCCACGGTCGAATCGTAAGCGCCGGCCGCGGCGGATCGCCTGCGGCCGGCGCTTGCCTTGCGGGGTCAGTCCTCCAGCGGCTTGCCGGCGGTCTCGCGCGCCATCAGCATGGCGACCAGCGCCAGACCGGCGGCGCCGACCAGATACCAGGCCGGGGCCAGCTTGCTGCCGGTCACGCTGATCAGCCAGGTCGCGACGAAGGGCGCGGTGCCGCCAAACAGCGCATTCGCGGTGTTGAAGCTGAAGGCGAAGCCGGAATAGCGCACGCGGGTCGGAAAGATCTCGGACAGGAAGCAGGGCAGGGTGCCGTCGTTAATGGTCAGCAGTGCGCCGAAGGCGATCTGGATCAGCACGATGGTGGCGAAGCTCGCGCCGTCGAGCATGCTGAACAGCGGCACGGTCAGGCCCATGAACAGCACCGAGGCGGTGATCAGCGCCGTTTTGCGCCCCAGCCGGTCCGACAGCATGCCCATCAGGAAGATCAGGAAGATGTAGCTGGCCAGCGAGATGCTGGTGGCCAGAAAGGCCTGGGCCTTGCCCATGCCCATCTCGGTCGAGAGATAGGTGGGCATGTAGCTGAGGATCAGGTAGAAGCCCACGGCGTTGAGGCAGGTGACGCCGAAGGCGATGGCGATCTGCCGGCGATGGTTGCGAAACAGCTCGCGCACCGGGGTGGCCTCGACGTGATGGGTCTTTTCCAGCTCGCGGAATTTCGGCGTGTCCTCCAGCCGCAGCCGAATATAAAGGCCGATGAAGCCCAGAGGCAGCGCCAGCAGGAAGGGGATGCGCCAGCCGAAGCTTTGCATCTGCGCCTCGTCCAGGAAGGCGAAGAGCCCCGCCGACATCAGCGAACCGGCCAGCAGCCCCGCTGCGGTCGAGGCCGGTACGATGCTGGTGTAAAGGCCGCGGCGATGGGTCGGGGAATATTCGGCGATGAACGAGGTGGCGCCGGCATATTCGCCCGCCGCCGAAAAGCCCTGCACCATGCGCACCAGCAGCAGAAGCACCGGCGCCAGCAGGCCGATCTGGTGATAGGACGGCAAGAGCGCGATGACGGTGGTGGCGCCCGACATGATCAGGATCGACCAGGACAGCGCGGTGCGCCGGCCGACCCGGTCGCCGATCGCGCCCCAGATGATGCCGCCGACCGGGCGGATGATGAACGAGATGGCAAAGACCGCGAAGGTCGCCAGCAGCGCGCTGGTCGGCGCGATCTCGGGGAAGAAGGCATGGGCGATGACGGTGGCGAAATAGCCGTATGAGGCATAGTCGAACCATTCGACGAAATTGCCGACGAAGCTGGCGCCCAGCACCTTCTTCACCACGTCGGGCGAAACCTCGGTGTCTTGCGCCGCATCCTGCGGCATGTCGGCCGCCGCGGCGAGCGTTGGATTGGACATTGTTACCCTCCCTTGGGTGTTCCTGCCGGCCTCCTCTGCCGGCAATGGCCTTTCGGCCCGGCCCGCGGGGGATGCGGGCCGGTGGCGGCGGTCGCAACCGCCGTTACGCGATCCGCCCGCCGGATGGTCCGGCGGGCGGCGGGGGATCAGGCGGCCTTGGCCTTGCCCCTGACGATCAGATGCTCGGGTCCATAGGGGAAGCCGGTGATGTTGCGGTTCCCGCCTTCCTCGATCACCAGGATGTCGTGTTCGCGATAGCCGCCGGCGCCGGGCATGCCCTCGGGGATGGTGATCATCGGCTCCATCGAGACGACCATGCCGGGCTCCAGCACCGTGTCGCAATCCTCGCGCAGCTCCAGCCCCGCCTCGCGGCCGTAATAGTGGCACAGCACCCCGAAGCTGTGGCCATAGCCGAAGCTGCGGTATTGCAGCAGGTTCTCGGCCGCATACATCTCGTTCAGCTCGGCCGCGATCTCCGAGCATTTCTTGCCCGGCACCAGCAATTCCTTGCCGCGGTCATGGACCTTGCAGTTGAACTCCCACAGCCGGACATGTTCGTCGCTGGCCTGCTCGGCGAAGAGCGTGCGCTCCAGCGCGACGTAATAGCCCGCGACCATGGGGAAGCAGTTCAGCGACAGGATGTCGCCGCGCTGGATCTTGCGGCTCGTCACCGGGTTGTGGGCGCCGTCGGTGTTCACGCCGGACTGGAACCAGGTCCAGCTGTCCAGCAGTTCGGCATGGGGCCAGGTTTTCGCGATCTCGCGCACCATGGCGGCGGTGGAATGCAGCGCCACCTCATGCTCGGGCACGCCCACGGCCACCGCCTCGACGCAGGCCGCGCCGCCCAGATCGGCGATACGGGCCATCTCGGTGATATGGGCGATCTCCTCGGCCGATTTGATCATGCGCAGCCGCATGGCAGGCGCTGCGATATCGACGAACGCGACGCCGGGAAACTCCGCCTTCAGCAGGTCGAGCAGGTCGATGTTGACATGGTCGAACTCGATGCCGATGCGTCGGGCCTGGCCGGCCAGTTGGCGCAGCGCATGAAAATAATTGTCCTTCTGCCAGTCGGTATAGGTGACGTTTCCGCCGAAGCTGCGCCGCCAGGGCTGGCCGCCGTCGATGCCGGCGCTGATGGTGGTCGCCTTGTCATGGTCGATCACCAGCCCGTAGCGGCGGCCGAACTGGCAATAGAGGAAATCGGCGTAATAATTGATGTTGTGATACGAGGTGAACAGCGCCGCATCGATGCCTGCCTGCGCCATATGCGCCCGGATTGCATCCTGGCGGCGCTGCATTTCCGTGGCCGAGAAGGTCGGGACCGCCTTCTCGCCATTGCCGACGAAACTCTGGAGCCTGTCGCGTTGCATGGGATGTCCTTTTGTCTTTTGGGGGTTCGGATGGCGGCAGGATCGGTTCCGCAAGGCCGCTTGTCAAAAGACGGTTTCTCATGCTTCACTTGAGAAAATCTCAAACAGTTTTGGAACGCCGATGTCGCTTCTGCCGCTGAACGCCCTGCGCGCCTTCGAGGCGGTGGCCCGGCTGAAAAGCTTCAAGGAGGCGGCGAAGGCGCTGTTCGTCACCCAGTCGGCGGTCAGCCATCAGGTCCGCCACCTTGAGGAATTCCTGGGGGTCGCGCTGTTCGACCGCTCGGGGCCGCGGCCGCGCATCCTGCCCCGCGGGCAGGAACTGGCGCGGACGCTGAGCCTGTCGCTGGCCGAGATCGAGGCTGCCTGCAAGCGGGTGCGCATGGCCGGCGGCACGCAGCCGCTGGTGATCGCCGCCATCCCCTCGGTGGCGATCTGCTGGCTGATCCCGCGGCTCTCGCGCTTTCGGCAGGCGCATCCCGAGGTGGCGCTGCGGGTGGTCTATGCCATGCACGGTCAGGAGATCGACTTTCGCAGCACGCATTTCGCCTTCGTCTTCTCGGATGGCCCGCCGGCCGTGCCGGGGGTGCGGGTGCTGGGCTTCCTGCCGGGGGCAAGCGCGCCGGTCTGCAACCCCGCGCTGCTGCCCGCTTTCGGCAAGGCGCCGCCCCCGGCCGCCGCGATCAAGGCGGCGGGGCTTTTGCACGATACCGACACCTCGGCCTGGCGCGCCTGGCTTTCGCGGGCGGGCGAGGGCATCGACCCGGACGAGGCCGGGCCGGTCTTCGAGGATTTCAACCTGCTGCGCGCTGCCGCGCTGGCCGGGCAGGGCGTGGCGCTGTGCCCGCTGGCGATGATCCGCGACGACCTCGACAGCGGCCGGCTGGTGCAGCTGTCGCCGGTGACGGTGCAGGAAAACTATGGCTACTACCTGCTGGCCAACGATCCGCAGCCTGCCGACCTGGCCGAGAACGCCCAGGCCTTCCAGGACTGGGCGTTCCACGAAAGGGATGCCGGGCCGGGCGGCTGATCCGGGTCAGGACCGCGCCGGCTCGCGCGGCGCCACCGGGTGCAGCAGATGCGAGAAATCCGGCCGCCGCGCCAGCACATCGGCCAGGCTGTAGCCGTCCAGAACCGCCATGAAGCCCGCCATCGCCTCGTCCAGCACCGAGGTCAGCCCGCAGGCCGGCGCGATGATGCAGCTGGTGCAGCCGACCAGGTCGAAATCGTCCTCGGTATGGCGCACCAGCGCGCCGATATTGATCTCGGCCGGCGGCCGCGCCAGCCGGATGCCGCCGTTGCGGCCGCGCAGGCTGGCCAGAAAGCCCGCATGCACCAGGTCGTTGATGACCTTCATCAGGTGGTTCTGCGAGATGCCATAGGCTTGCGCGATCTCGCCGATCGAGCACAGCCGTTCGGGCTCGCGGCCCAGATACAAGAGCACGCGCATGGCGTAATCGGTATAGCGCGTCAGGCGCATCGCGGCCTCCGATAAAACATGTATCCTGATTGCATGTTTCTGGCGGCAAAGATACATGTATCCGCAATACATGTTTTGAGTCGCGGCCGACCCCCGCCGCGCAACCTAGCAGGAGAAGCCCGATGCCGCAGCCGCTGAGCGCGCAGACCATCGCCCTGGTCAAAGCCACTGTCCCTGGGCTCGAGGCGCATGGCCTTGACATCGTGCGCGAAATGTATGCGCGCATGTTCCAGAACCCCGAGATCCGCGACCTGTTCAACCAGTCGCACCAGGGCGGTTCGGAAGCGCAGCCGCGCGCGCTGACCGGGGCGATCCTGGCCTATGCCAACAATATCGACAACGTCACGGCGCTGGTCCCCGCGGTCGAGCGCATCGCCCAGAAACACGTGGGCCTGCAGATCCTGCCCGAGCATTACCCCCATGTCGCCGAGGCGCTCTTGGGCGCCATCCAGGCGGTGCTGGGCGATGCGGCCACCGACGAGGTGCTGGATGCCTGGGGCGAGGCCTATTGGTTCCTTGCCAATATCCTGATCGCGCGCGAGCGGCGGATCTATGACGAGCAGCTGGCGGTCGCGGGCGGCTGGAACGGCTGGCGCGAGTTCCGCATCGACGAGGTGATCCGCGAAAGCAGCACCATCGCCTCGTTTATCCTGCGCCCGGTCGATGGCGGGCCGGTGATGGCGCACAAGCCGGGCCAGTACCTGACCTTCTGGCTGGAGATCCCCGGCCATGCCCCGGCCAAGCGCAACTATTCGATCTCGGCTGCGCCGAACGGCCAGACCTATCGCATCTCGGTCAAGCGCGAGCCGCAGGGGCTGGTCTCGGGCTGGCTGCACCAGCAAAGGCCGGGCACGGTGCTGAAGGTGGCCGCGCCCGCGGGCGAGTTCTTCCTGCCCGAACGGCCCAAGCGGCCGGTGGTGCTGCTGTCGGGCGGTGTGGGCCTGACGCCGATGGTCGCCATGCTGGAGGCGCTGGTGCAATCGGACGCGCCGGTGCCGGTGCATTACATCCACGGCACCCATGACCGCGAGACCCATGCGATGCGCGCCCATGTCCGCGCGCTGGCCAAGGGACGGGGGCAGATCACCGTCACCGATTTCCACCAGACGCCGCTGGCGGATGAGGTCGCCGGCCGCGACTACGACCATGCCGGGCTGATCACCGAGGAATGGCTGCTGGCCAACACCCCTTCGGGCGATGCGGATTACTATATCTGCGGCCCGCGCCCCTTCCTGCGGGCGGCGGTGGCCGCCCTGTCGCTGGCCGGCGTGCCCTCGGACCGCATCCATTACGAGTTCTTCGGCCCGGCCGACGAATTGCTGGTTGCCTGAGGCGGGGTCCGGACGCCGATGGCCCGGCCGCTTGCCAAGGGGCTTGGCAGCGCGCCGTGGCTTGTGGCAATGCGGAACGGACGCCCGGTCCTCCGGCCGGGCGCAGCATTCGGGAAACCATGGTGCCGCAATCTGCTGCTGACGACAGGGAACGCTATATCGCGCGGGGCATTGCCCATGTGAAGCTTTCGACGCCGGCCCGGGCGCCGATCACCGTGTCCTTCGTGCTGATGCCGCGCTTTACCATGCTGGCCTTCACCTCGGCGATCGAGCCCTTGCGGGTGGCCAACCAGCTGACCGAGCAGGTGCTGTTCAAATGGCGCATCCACAGCGAGACGGGCGCGCCGATCGCCTGCTCGAACGGGGTGCCGCTTCTGCCCGACGCGCCGCTGTCCGAGGCCCTGGCCTCGGATTACGTGCTGGTCTGCGGCGGGGTCGAGCCGGATGCGGGATGCAGCGCCGAACTGACCGACTGGCTGCGCAAGCAATGGCGCCACGGCGGCACGGTGGGCGGGCTTTGCACCGGCGCCTATGCGCTGGCCCGCGCCGGCATCCTCAACGGCCGCCGCTTTACCCTGCATTGGGAAAACATTCCGAACTTCACCGAGAAATATCCGGACCTGGCGCCCGAGCGGCGCATCTTCTGCATCGACGACCGCATCGTCACCTGCGCCGGCGGCGTCGCTTCGGCCGAGCTGGCACTGAAGCTGATCGAGGATTACTACGGCGCCGAACTGGGCCAGGCGGTGATGAACATGTGCCTGCTGGGCCAGATCCGCCGCGGCGAGGACGAACAGCTGAGCTCGCTTTCCGTCCGCCTGGGCACGCGAAACGACCACCTGATCCGCGCCGTGGCCTATATCGAGGCCCATGTCGAGGACGAGATCGACCTGGGCGAATGCGCCAGCCACCTGGGCATCTCGCGCCGCCAGCTGGAGCGATTGTTCCAGCGCTACCTGGACACGACGCCGCTGCAATATCTCAACAAGGTGCGGCTGCAACATGCCCGCTCGCTGCTGACCGAGACCAATCTCAGCGTCATGCAGGTGGCGGTGGCCTGCGGTTTCGGCTCGTCCTCGTATTTCTCCAAGGTGTTCCGGGGGCAATACGGCATCTCGCCCCACAAGTTCTCGCTGACGCGCAAGCGGCCGGGTTAGGGCGCGGCCCGCGCCCTGCGCTATGATCGGCCGAATCGCCAGCGCAGGAGGGTATCGGATGGACAAGGGCAGGGTGGCGGCGGGACGCATCCGCATCGGCATCGGCGGCTGGACCTACGAGCCCTGGCGCGGCAGCTTCTATCCCGCGGGGCTGGCGCAGCGGCGCGAGCTGGAACATGCCAGCCGCCGGCTGACCTCGATCGAGATCAACGGCACCTATTACGGCGCGCAAAAGCCCGAGAGCTTTCGCAAATGGCATGACGAGACGCCCGAGGATTTCGTCTTTTCGCTGAAGGCGCCGCGCTATGCCACCAATCGCAAGGTGCTGGCCGAGGCGGGCGAAACCATCGCGCGGTTCCTGTCGGGCGGGGTCATGCTCTTGGGCGACAAGCTGGGACCGATCAACTGGCAGTTCATGGCGACGAAGACATTCGAGCCCGACGATTTCCGGGCCTTCCTGAAGCTGTTGCCGGCCGCGGCCGCGGCCGGGGGCAGGGCGCTGCGCCACGTGGTCGAGGTGCGCCACCAGAGCTTCCGCACGCCCGTCTTCACCGAGATGCTGCGCGAGCATGGCGTGGCGGCGGTGGTCGCGGCGGATGGCAAATATCCGCAGATCGCCGATCCGACCGCGCCCTTCGTCTATGTGCGCATCATGGGCACCAGCGCCGAGAAGGCCCTGGGCTATGCGCCGGCGGCGCTGGATCTTTGGGCGGAAAGGGTGCGGATCTGGGCGGCGGGCGGACTGCCCGAGGGGCTGGAGCATGTCGGGCCGAACCCGGTCTCGGGGCCGCGCGACGTCTATCTTTACGTCATCGGCGGCCACAAGGCGCATAATCCGCAAGCCGCCATGGCGCTGATCGAGCGGCTGGGCTGAAGCCGCCGCGATCCCGTTCCGCTTTCGGCGCGGCCAAGGGGCTTGCCCGTGCGATCCGCCCCTGCCAAGCTGCAAGGCAGGGAGAACGCGCATGGACGGACAGCAGAACGGCCGCAAGCCGCTGGACACGGCGGAAATCGGCGCGCTTGCGCATCTTTACCGGGCCGAAATCTATCGCTCGACCATCTGGCGCACGCGGCTCGACACCACGACGAACTGGTCGGTGGTGACGCTGGGGGTGGCGCTGTCGATCACCTTTTCCTCGCCCCAGGCATCGCCCCTGCCGCTGGTGCTGGTCGGCATCCTCATCATCTTCTTCCTGATGCTCGAGGCCCGGCGCTATCGCTATTTCAACGTCTGGCGCGCGCGCTGCCGCTGGATGGAGCTGAACTTCATGGCGCCGATGCTGCGCGACGGCGACCTGCGGCTGGACACAGGCTGGCAGGACCGGCTGGCCGAGGATTATCGCCGCCCCGCCTATCACGTCAGCCTGCGCACCGCCATCGGCCGGCGCATCCGGCGCAACTATTTCTGGATCCTGTTGATCCAGACCGTGGCCTATCTGGGCAAGCTGGGGGTGCATCCGACCCCGCTGCAATCGGCGGCCGAATTGCTGGAGCGCGCCGCCATCGGCCCGATTCCGGGCTGGCTGGTGCTGGGCATCGGGCTGGCCTATTGCCTGTCCTGGGGCGCCATTGCGCTGTGGAGCCTGGGCGAGGACCGCAAGCGCGCCCGCTGGCGCCAGGATCCGCTGGGCATGGGGTGAACCCGGCGGGCTGATGCAAGGCCACACGGGTTTGGTCACGCATCCCCTCGCCGGAATGCAGGACGAAGCGCCCGAAATCGAGGAGATGGCCAAGGCCGCCACCATCCATGTCCCGACCGTGCGGCCGGCTGCCGGATGGATCTGCTGCGCCGCTGGCCTTCGGGGGCGCTGCCCCCCGCGTTTCCTGCGCCCCTCGACGGGGCGCAGGAAACGTCCCCCCGGGATATTTGGGCAAGAAAGAAGGGCAGGCGCCATGGGGCTGGATCCCGAGAGGCGCCACCCGGCACAATGTCAATCCACCGGCTCCGAGGCGCCGAAGGATATGGCGCATCCTGCCCGGCCCGGCTAGGTTGGCGGAATGCTGGTCGATCCCGAACACCCGTTCTTCCGCCCGCTCTGGGTCCGTGTCCTCTGCGTCCTGCTGCCCCTGCTTTGGGCGGGGTTCGAGGCAACCAGTGGCGCGTTCTTCTGGGCCTTCCTGTTCGGTGCGGCAGGGATCTATCTTTTCGCGGCGCTTTTCTTGAAACGCAGCGACGACGGGTGATGTCCCGGCGCCGGCGCGGACCTGCCCCTCGTGTCTTGCCGATCCGCGAATGGTGCGCCGAGAATCATCCCGTCCCCGTCCCGATACGGCGGGGCGGCAATGCCTGAACAGTCCGGTTCTGTCTGTTTTCACGTCCGGGGCCGGCCCCTCCTGCCCGGTGCCTGGCCGGCTGAACGCCAAGATTTGCCCGATGCTTTCGGCGTTTCGCAGCGTCATCGCGGCAAAACGACGATCATGCCCGGCAAAGCACTTGACCTGTCAGGCAGATTCGTTTGCATCAGGATCAGGGAATATCTCTAGACATGGGAGGCATTATGTCACTCTTCTCCACCCGGATGCTTGCGGCATCGGCTTTTGCCCTGATGGCTGCGGCGCCGCTGCATGCCAAGACCTTCGTCTATTGCTCGGAGGGCTCGCCGGAGGGTTTCGACGCCGCGCCCTATACCTCGGGCACCACCTTCGATGCCTCGGGCCATGCGATCTACAACCGCCTCGTGCAGTTCAAGCCGGGCACCACCGAGATCGAGCCGGCCCTGGCCGAAAGCTGGGACGTGTCCGAGGACGGGCTGGAATACACCTTCCACCTGCGCCAGGGGGTGAAGTTCCATTCCAACGACAAGTTCACGCCCTCGCGCGATTTCAACGCCGACGACGTGATCTTCACCTTCGAGCGCCAGGCCAGCGCCGACCATCCCTGGCACGAATACATCCCCGGCATCACCTACGAGTATTATTCCTCGATGGAGATGGACAAGCTGATCAAGTCCATCGAGAAGGTCGATGACCACACGGTGAAATTCACCCTGAACCAGCCCGAGGCGCCGTTCCTGGCCAATGTGGCGATGCCCTTCGTCTCGATCGTCTCCAAGGAATATGCCGACGCGCTGGACGCCGCCGGCACCCGCGAAGACCTGAACAACGCCCCGATCGGCACCGGCCCCTTCCGCTTCGTCGCCTATCAGAAGGACGCGGTGATCCGTTACCAGAAGAACGCCGATTACTGGGGCGAGGCACCCAAGATCGACGACCTGGTCTTTGCCATCACCCCCGACGCCTCGGTGCGGCTGCAAAAGCTCAAGGCCGGCGAATGCCACCTGATGCCCTATCCGGCGCCCGCCGACCTGGACGAGATCCGCGCCGACCCGAACCTCAAGCTGGACGAGCAGCCCGGCCTGAACGTGGGCTATCTGGCCTATAACACCACCGTCGCGCCCTTCGACAACCCGCAGGTCCGCAAGGCGCTGAACATGGCGATGGACAAGCAGGCCCTGATCGACGCCGTCTATCAAGGCAATGCCGAGGTCGCCAAGAACCCGATCCCGCCGACCATGTGGTCCTATAACGACGCCATCGAGGACGACAAATACGACCCCGAGGCCGCCAAGGCGATGCTGGAGGAAGCCGGCGTCAAGGATCTGACCATGGAAGTCTGGGCCATGCCGGTGCAGCGCCCCTACATGCCCAATGCCCGCCGCACCGCCGAGCTGATCCAGAGCGATTTCGCCAAGGTCGGCGTCAAGGTCGAGATCGTGAGCTACGAATGGGGCGAGTACCTGAAGAAGTCGATGGAGGAAGGCCGCAAGGGCGCCGTCATCCTGGGCTGGACCGGCGACAACGGCGACCCCGACAACTTCCTGTCGGTGCTGCTCAGCTGCGCCGCGGCCAATCCGGGCGGCGCGAACCGCGCCTTCTGGTGCAACCAGGAGTTCTCGGACCTGCTGGCCAAGGCCAAGGCGACCTCGGACCATGACGAGCGGGTCAAGCTTTACGAAGAGGCGCAGGTCATCTTCAAGCGCGAGGCGCCCTGGGCCACGCTGGCACATTCGACGCAATATGTGCCGATGGCCAAGAACGTGACCGGCTTCGTGCAATCGCCGCTGGGCGACTATGCCTTCGACACCGTGGACCTGACCGAATAAGGTCGCGCCCGGATTGAAACTCTCGCGGCCGTGCAGGGAAACCTCCTTGCACGGCCCTTAGGTTAGGGTTCGATGCTCAGATTCATCCTCAAGAAACTGCTTTACCTGGTTCCGACGATGATCGGGATCACGCTGGTGGCCTTTGGCTTCATCCGGCTGCTGCCCGGCGACCCGGTGCTGTTGATGGCCGGCGAGCGCGGCGTCTCGCCCGAGCGTTACGCCCAGATCGCGGCGCAGCTTGGCTATGACAAGCCGGTCTGGCAGCAATATCTGCATTATCTCGGCAACCTGCTCCAGGGCGACCTGGGCAATTCGCTGGTGACGAAAAAGCCGGTGCTGACCGAGTTCCTGGCGCTGTTTCCGGCCACGGTCGAGCTGGCGCTGGTGGCCATCATCATCGCCACGGTGATCGGCGTGCCGGTGGGCGTGATCGCGGCGATCAAGCGCGGCAGCTGGTTCGACCAGATATCGATGACCGCGGCGCTGGTCGGGTTTTCGATGCCGATCTTCTGGTGGGGGCTTTTGCTCATCATCCTGTTTTCGGGCGTGCTGGGCTGGACTCCGGTCTCGGGCCGCATCTCGCTGATGTATTTCTTTCCGCAGGTGACGGGCTTCATGCTGGTCGACAGCCTGCTCTCGGGGCAGAAGGGCGCCTTCGCCTCGGCGCTGAGCCACCTGATCCTGCCCTCGATCGTGCTGGCGACCATCCCGCTGGCGGTGATCGCGCGCCAGACCCGATCCGCCATGCTGGAGGTGATGGGCGAGGATTACGTGCGCACCGCCCGCGCCAAGGGCCTGTCGTCGCGCCGGGTGATCGGCGTCCATGCGCTGCGCAATGCCATGATCCCGGTCATCACCACCATCGGCTTGCAGGTCGGCGTGCTGATGGCCGGCGCCATTCTGACCGAGACGATCTTTTCCTGGCCGGGCATCGGCAAGTGGATGATCGATTCCATCAGCCGCCGCGACTATCCGGTGGTGCAGTCGGGCCTGCTCCTGATCGCCGCCATCGTGATGATCGTGAACCTGATCGTTGACCTGACCTATGGTCTCATCAACCCGAGGATCCGGCACAAATGACCGATACCACCGTCAAGATTTCGGACGCGGCCATCCGCCGCCGGATGCTGCGCGAGTTCTGGTTCTATTTCAGCCAGAACCGCGGCGCGGTGATCGGGCTCGTGGTCTTTATCCTGCTGGTGCTGACGGCGATCTTCGCACCGCTGATCGCGCCGCATGACCCGACGCAGCAATATCGCGACGCGCTCTTGGTGCCTCCGATCTGGCAGGATGGCGGGCGCGCGGGCTTCCTCTTGGGCACCGATGCGGTGGGCCGGGACATGCTGTCGCGGCTGATCCACGGCGCGCAATATTCGCTGTTCATCGGCATTGTCGTCGTCGCCATCGCGCTCACCGGCGGCATCATCATCGGGCTGGTCGCCGGCTTTTTCGGCGGCTGGGTGGACACCGTCATCATGCGGGTCATGGACGTGGTGCTGGCCTTTCCCTCGCTGCTGCTGGCGCTGGTGCTGGTCGCGGTGCTGGGGCCGGGGCTGACCAATGCGATGATCGCCATCGCCATCGTCTACCAGCCGCATTTCGCCCGCCTGACCCGCGCCGCGGTGATGGGGGAAAAGGCACGCGAATATGTCACCGCCGCCAAGGTGGCGGGCGCGGGCAACCTGCGGCTGATGTTCAAGACCATCCTGCCCAATTGCCTGGCGCCCCTGATCGTGCAGGCAACGCTGAGCTTCTCCTCGGCGGTGCTCGACTCCGCCGCGCTCGGCTTCCTCGGCATGGGGGCGCAGCCGCCGGCCTCGGAATGGGGCACCATGCTGGCCGAGGCGCGCGAGTTCATCCTGCGCGCCTGGTGGGTGGTCACCTTCCCCGGCCTCGCCATCCTGGTCTCGGTGCTGGCGATCAACCTGATGGGCGACGGGCTGCGCGACGCGCTCGACCCGAAACTGAAGCGGAGCTGAGCCATGGCCTTGCTGACAATCCGCAACCTGACCGTGCGCTTTGCTACCTCGACCGGCAGCTTCACCGCCGTGGACGGCATCGACGTGACCGTGGACAAGGGCGAGGTGCTGGCCATCGTCGGGGAATCGGGCTCGGGCAAGTCGGTGTCGATGCTGGCGGCGATGGGGCTTTTGCCCGATACCGCCACCGTCACCGCCGACGAGATGAGCTTCGACGGGCAAGACCTGCTGCGCATGACCCCGCGCCAGCGCCGCCGCATCATCGGGCGCGAGATCACCATGATCTTCCAGGAACCCATCGCCTCGCTGAACCCCAGCTTCACCACCGGCTACCAGATCGAGGAAGTGCTGCGCTTCAACGCGGGGTTGTCGAAACGCGCGGCGCGGGCCAGGGCACTGGAACTGTTCCGCCAGGTCGGCATCCCCGAGCCCGAGGAAAAGCTGCGCAGCTATCCGCACCAGATGTCGGGCGGCCAGTGCCAGCGGGTGATGATCGCCATGGCCATCGCCACCGGGCCGCGCCTCTTGATCGCGGACGAGCCGACGACGGCGCTGGACGTGACCATCCAGAAGCAGATCCTGGATCTGCTGATGCAGTTGCAGGAACAGACGGGCATGGCGCTGATCCTGATCACCCACGACATGGGCGTGGTGGCCGAGACAGCCGACCGCGTCCAGGTGCAATACAAGGGCAAGAAGATGGAAGAGGCCGAGGTGCTGACGCTGTTCGAGGCGCCTTCGCATCCCTATACCCGCGCGCTGCTCTCGGCCCTGCCCGAGAATGCGACGGGCGACCGGCTGCCCACCGTCGGCAGCTTCCTTGAGGAGGCCCCGCAATGAGTGTCGTCGAAGGCCGCAACCTGATCCGCGACTATCACGTTCCCGGATCGTTGACCCGCGCCGCCAAGACGGTGCGCGCGGTCAAGGGCATCAGCTTTTCGGTCGATCGCGGCAAGACGCTGGCCATCGTCGGCGAATCCGGCTCGGGCAAGTCGACGCTGGCGCGGATCATCGCGCTGATCGATCCGGCCTCGGGCGGCGAGCTCATGATCGACGGCAAGCCCGTGGACATCGGCAAGGCGCGGCTGACGCGCGAGATGCGCTCTAAGGTGCAGATGGTGTTCCAGAACCCCTATGGCAGCCTGAACCCGCGCCAGAAGATCGGCGACGTGCTGATGGAGCCCCTGCTTCTGAACACCGATACCCCCGCCGCCGAGCGCCGCCGCCGCGCCGAGGAGATGCTGGCCAAGGTCGGCCTGCCGCCCGAAGTGTTCAACCGCTATCCGCACATGTTCTCGGGCGGGCAGCGCCAGCGCATCGCCATTGCCCGCGCCTTGATGCTGAACCCGACGCTGCTGGTGCTGGACGAGCCGGTCTCGGCGCTGGACCTGTCGGTGCAGGCGCAGGTGCTGAACCTGCTGGCCGACTTGCAGGAGGAGTTCAACCTGGCCTATGTGTTCATCAGCCACGACCTGTCGGTGGTGCGCTACATCGCCGACGACGTGCTGGTGATGCACAAGGGCGAGGCGGTCGAGCAGGGCAGCCGCGACGAGGTCTTCGCAGATCCCAGGCACCCCTATACGCGCGAACTCTTTGCCGCGACCCCGGTCACCGATATCGAGGCGATCCGCGAGCGCGTGGCGCGTCGCAAGGCGCTGCGCGCTGCGCATGCCTGAGGCGACTGGGCCGGGGTGCGCGCAGGCCATGCGCGCACCCCGGCCAATGCCTTGTCCCTAGGCCGACAGGCTGGGGCCGGCGCAGCCCTTCGGGTGCATGTTGCGGAAGTTTTCCCATGCCTCGTTCAGCGCGCGGGTGCGGGCCTCGGCCAGGCGGATCGCCTCGGGCGGCAGGCCGCGGGCCAGGGCGCGGTCGGGATGGCTTTCGCGCACCAGTTCGCGCCAGCGCCGGCGCACCTCGGGCAAGGGCGTGTCGGGGGTCACGCCCAGAACCTCGCATGAGGGGCAGCCCTGCCGGCGGTCGTGGCGGGCGCGGATCGCCGCCACCTGCGCGGCGGGCAGGCCGAAGATGCGCGCCACCTCGTCGATGAAGACGATCTCGGCCTCATGCAGGTCGCTGTCGGCGACGGCGATGATGAACAGCCCCTCGATCACATCGGCCAGGACCGGGTCGCCCGGCGGGAACATGCGGGCGATGCGCCGGGCCCAGGCGTCGAAGCCGGCGACATCCTGGCGCGCCAGGTCGAAGACGCGGGCGGCGTTCTTTTCCTCGGATCGCGGGATGATGAAGACGCGGCGAAAGGCCGCCACCTCGGAGCGGGCCACGGCGCCGTCGGCCTTGGCGAGCTTGGCCCCCAGCGCGATCACGGCGATGGTGAAGGCCACCGATCTCTCGGGCGGGGTGGCCGGGCGGCGCGCGCCGACGATCGCCGCCAGCCGGTCGGCGATGCGCTGCCAGAAGCTGCGGGGCTTCGGCAGTTCGGGGCAGGGTTGTTTCTGGTCCTTGATCGCGGCGTCCATGGGCTGCAGCCTAGGCGGGCTGGCGGGTCAAGTCCACTGACATTCCCGCCAGTTACGGGCTGTCATCTGCGGCTTTCCAGCGCCGCCTTGACGACCAGCACCACCAGCGCGATGACGGTCAGGGTCGAGGCGGCGGCAAAGGCGCCGGTGGTGTTGAGGTCGTTGAACATCAGCTCGATCTGCAGGGGCAGGGTGTTGGTCTGGCCGCGGATCGAGCCGGAAACGACCGAGACGCCGCCGAACTCGCCCACCGCGCGGGCCGTGCACAGCACGGCGCCGTAAAGCAGCGCCCAGCGGATATTGGGCAGGGTGACGCGGGAAAACACCTGCCAGCCGCGTGCGCCCAGCGTGACCGCCGCCTGTTCCTGTTCCGAGCCTTGCGCCTGCATCAGCGGCAGCACCTCGCGCACCACGAAGGGGGCGGTGACGAACATGGTGACCAGCACGATGCCGGGCAGGGCGAACATCACCTTCAGGTCATGCGCGGCCAGCCAGGGGCCCAAGAGGCCCTGCCGGCCGTAAAGCAGCAGGTAGCAGATGCCGGCGATGATCGGCGAGATCGAGAAGGGGATCTCGATCAGCACCATCAACAGCTTGCGCCCCGGAAAGCGGAAGCGGGCGATGGCCCAGGCGGCGGCGATGCCAAAGGCGATGTTGACCGGAACCACGATCACCGCGACCAGCGCCGTCAGCCAGATCGCATGCAGGACCAGCGGGTCGGCGATGTTTGCCAGATAGACCGCCCAGCCCTCGGCGAAGGCGCGCCAGAAGATAAAGGCCAGGGGCGCCACGACGAAGATCGCGGTCAGCGCGAAGGCGAGGGCGATCAGCAGCCGCGGCACCGCGCGGCTCTGGCCGGGAGCGTGGGTCAGCGCGACGGTGGTCATCACCGGGCCTCCAGGTGGCGGGCGGCGCGGAACTGGATCAGGTTCGAGACCGCCAGCAGGACCAGCGCGAACATCAGCAGCACCAGCGCGATGGCGGCGGCGCCCTGGTAGTCGTATTCCTCCAGCCGGATGAAGGCCAGCAGCGCCGCGATCTCGGTCTTGAAGGGCAGGTTGCCGGCGATGAAGACCACCGCGCCGAACTCGCCCAGGGATCGGGCGAAGGCCACGGTCGAGCCTGCCAGCCACGCGGGCAGGATCGCCGGCAGCACCACGCGGCGGAAGATGGCAAAGGGCCGGGCGCCCAGCGTCATCGCCGCCTGTTCCAGCGCCGGGTCCAGATCCTCCAGCACCGGCTGGATGGCGCGCACCACGAAGGGGATCGAGGTGAAGGTCATCGCCAGGATCACGCCGCCCAGCGTATAGACCAACTCGATGCCGGCGCCGGTCAGCGGCGCGCCGAACCAGCCGTTCGCCGAATAGAGCGCGGTCAGCGAGATGCCTGCGACCGCGGTCGGCAGGGCGAAGGGGATGTCCATCAATGCATCCAGGATGCGCTTGCCGGGAAAGTCGTAGCGCGTCAGCACCCAGGCCATCAGCAGGCCGTAGAAGGCGTTGAAGACGGTGGCCGCGGCGGCGGCGGTCAGCGTCACCCGCAGCGCCGCCAGCGTGCGCGGCGCGGTGACGATGGCCCAGAACCGCGCCGGCCCGATCTCGGCCCCCTTCAGCACCAGCGCCACCACCGGGATCAGGATCACCAGCGCGACGTAAAGCAGCGTCGTGCCGAGGCTCAGCGAGAACCCCGGCAAGACGCGTTTCGCGCGGATGGGCGCGGCGGCGGCGCTCATTGGTTGACGAAGACCTTGTCGAGGATGCCGCCCTCGGCCAGGTGCTCTTCCTGCACCTTCTGCCAGCCGCCAAAGACCTCGTCCACGGTCAAGAGCTTCACCTCGGGGAACTCGCCGGCGTATTTCGCCGTCACCGCCTCGTCGGTGGTGCGATAGTGGTTCTCGGCCAGCGTCTCCTGCGCCTCGGGCGAGTAGAGCCAGTTGAGATATTCCGTCGCGACCTCGGCCGAACCGTTCTTTTCGGCGTTCTCGGCCACCACGGCGACCGGGAAGGCGGCGAAAAGGCTGGTCGCCGGGGTCACGGCCTCGAGGCCCTGGGGCTCGTATTGCTTGGCGATGCCCTTGGTCTCGGCCTCGAAGGTGATCAGCACGTCGCCGATGTTGCGCTCGGCGAAGGTCTGGGTGGCGGCGCGGCCGCCGGTGTCGAAGACCGGCACATTGGCAAAGATCTTGCCCACGAATTCCTGCGCCTTTTCGGGCGTGCCGCCCTCTTGCGTCAGGGCATAGGCATAGGCGGCCAGATAGGTATAGCGTCCGTTGCCGCTGGTCTTGGGATTGGGGAACACCGCCTGCACGTCGTCGCGCGCCAGGTCCGACCAGTCCTTGATGCCCTTGGGATTGCCCTCGCGCACCAGGAAGGCGGGCAGCGAGAAATAGGGCGAGGCGCCGTTCGGCAGCGCCTCGCGCCAGTTCTCGGCCACCAGGCCGTTCTGCGCCAGTACGTCCACGTCGGTTTCCTGGTTGAAGGTGACGACATCGGCCGGCAGCCCCTCGAGGATGGCGCGCGCCTGTTTCGACGAGCCGCCATGGCTTTGGTCGATGGTCACATCGCGGCCGGTCTTGTCCTTCCAATGCGCCTGGAATTCGGGGTTCAGCGCCTCGAACAGCTCGCGGGCGATGTCATAGCTGACATTCAGGATCTTGTCCTGGGCCAGCGCCGGGGTGGTGCCCAGCAAAAGCGCCAGCGCGGCGACATGAAGCTTGCGGATCGTCATAGGCTTTTCTCCTTGCGGGGGAATGCGGTGGCGGCCGCCTGGGGAGCCAGGGCGCGCGGGCCGGGAAAGATCGTGCCCGCCTCGGGGCGCAGGTTGACGCGGGTGCCGGCGATCAGCCCCTGCGCCTCGGGCGCGCGGCGGGGCAGGTCGATGCCGAACTGGCCGGTGCCGTCGGTCAGCTCCAGCCGCAGCAGGGCGCCGTTGCTGGTGCGATGCGTGATCTGCCAGCGCCCGGCGGGATCGGCCAGGGGCGTCACGTCGGCTGGGCGCAGGAACAGCGTGGCCGGCCCATCGGGCAGGGCGCGGCGCGGCAGGCGGCTGCTATCCAGCCCCTGCGCCTCGGCCCGGCCGGCCTGCAGCACCACCGGCAATTCGATGGTCGCGCCCATGAAGCGGGCGACGAAGGGGCTGGCGGGGTGGTCGTGGATCTGGTCGGCATTGCCGATCTGCTCGATCCGGCCCTCGCCCATCACCACCACGCGGTCGGCCAGTTCGAAGGCTTCCTCCTGGTCATGGGTGACGAAGATCGTGGTCGAGCCGGTCTCGTCATGCACCTGGCGCAGCCAGGCGCGCAGGTCGCGGCGCACGGCGGCGTCCAGCGCGCCGAAGGGCTCGTCCAGCAGCAGCACCGTGGGCTCGATGGCCAGCGCGCGCCCCAGCGCCACCCGCTGCCGCTGCCCGCCCGAAAGCTGCGCCGGGTAGCGGTCGCCCAGATGCGCGATCTGCAGGAACTCCAGCAGCTGATCCACCTTGGCCGCGATCACCGCCTTGCCCGGCCGCTGCGCGCGCGGCCGCACGGTCAGGCCGAAGGCGATGTTGTCGCGCACGCTCATATGCGGAAACAGCGCGTAATGCTGAAAGACGAAGCCGATGCGGCGGTCCTGCGCCGCCAGGTGCAGCCAGTCCGCGCCATGCACCACCAGCCCGCCCGAATTCGGCCATTCCAGCCCGGCGATGATCTTCAGCAGCGTGGTCTTGCCCGAGCCCGAAGGGCCGAGCAGCGCCACCAGCTCGCCCGATTCGATGGTCAGGTCGATGCCGCGCAGCACCGCGGTGCCGTCGAAGCTCTTGGTCATGTGCTCGATGACGATGGACATGGGCGCCTCCGTTTCCGCGCCAGAGGTAGCGGGCGGGCCGGGGCCGGGCAAGCCGGGCGGGCCCCGGCCGCCCCGGCGGGCGGCGAATGTTTTCCCAAGGCTGGCCGGGCGGCGGACCGCTGTTCCCCTGCCGCCGGCCCGGCGCGGAAAGCGTCCGGGCCGCAAGGGGCTGGCGCGCGTATTCTTCCTTATTTTTCATGCCGCCGGGCCGCGCGGGGCTTCGCAATCGCGCCGGCCGCTGCTAGGGTCCGGTGCGCAGCAGCAAAGGGATGGCGCGATGGATGGCGGGGATCTGGTGATCGGGCGGGAAAGCCCCCTGGGCGAGGATCTGGCGCTGCTGTTTCAGCGCCACACCGCCGACATGCATGCCGACACGCCGCCGGAATCGATCCACATGCTGCCGCGTGCGGCGCTGGAGGGCCCCGAGATCGCCTTTTTCGTGCTGCGCGAGAGCGGCGTGGCCCTGGCCATGGGCGCGGTCAAGCTCATCGCCCCGGATCATGGCGAGATCAAGTCGATGCATGTGCTGGCCGAGGCGCGCGGCCGCGGCCATTCGCACCGCATGCTTCAGGCGCTGGTCGACCATGCCCGGTCCGAGGGCATGGCGCGGCTGAGCCTGGAAACCGGGGTGCAGCCCACCTTCATCGCTGCACGCGGGCTTTATGCGCGGGCGGGTTTCGTGGAATGCCCGCCCTTTGGCGAATACCGGCCCGATCCGAACAGCGTCTTCATGACGATTGACCTGCGTGGTACGGATTGAGCGGTTGATTCAGCCGCCATCCTGCGCCATGACTGCCGCCATGCGGCCCCGTAGCTCAACTGGATAGAGCAAGCGCCTTCTAAGCGCTAGGTTCCGGGTTCAAGTCCTGGCGGGGTCGCCATCGCCTCATTTTGGCGTTGATAACTCACATTATTTTCTTCCTTTTTTGAACCTGATCTCGGAAGTTGGAACTTTCCGTTCCCCATCCGTCCGCGACAGCGCACGCCGCTTGTCGTATTTATCGGCGTAGTGCTGGAGCATCCGGGGGTCTTTACGGCCGGTCCATGTCTGTGCTTGGGCCATGGTCGCACCGTTCTCGAACAGGGCTTCGGCCCGGCTTTTCCGTAGCCCGTGAGCGGTGCGATCCTCGATGCCTGCCTTGCGTGCCTTGGCGGCAAACCATTGCGAAATGGACTTGGACGAGCGGGACGCACCTCGCCGGGCGTGAAGATAGGTGATGCGCCGCTTGTTGCGGGCGCTGATCGATGAGTGAAGCAAAGCCAGATCGCCAGCCGTCGGTTCCGCGAACTCGGGCAGTTTTCTGTTGAACGGGATGACCGCATCCCGGCCGGTCTTGCCCTGGGAAAAGAAAAGCCAGCCGTCGTTGTCTATATTGCGTGATTGCGCGGCCCCAGCCGGATCGCGTCCGACACGCGGACACCGGTCCAGTAGATCAACTCAAAGGCCAGCCGCTTCATGGTGCCGACGGCCCGGTATTCCCGGAATTTCGCGATCTGATCTTCATCCCAAGGGATATGACCGTCGCTTTTAGCCTCTTGATCCCGTCGTTGGGATTATGAGCCATCCGCCGAGAATCGGCCAGTGAGGCAAGCTGCGATCCGCCGTCTTCTGGTCTCCAGGGACGAGGGGATCGGACGATGCCGAAAGGCAGGAACCATGACGCGGGCTTCAAGGCTCGGGTGGCGCCGGAAGCCGTGAAGGGCGGGCGCATCGTGCCGGAGCTGGCCGCGGAATACCGCGTGCGCCCGACGATGATCCATCAATGGAAGAAGGCGCTGCTCGAAGGGGCGTCGGACATCTTCGAACGCGGCGGGAAGAAGGCCGAGATCGATGAGGCCACGATGCGGTCGCTGCACGCCCGGATCGGGGAGCCGGCCGGCGCCAACGCTTCCTGTCCGGAAAGCCCAGGCCCTGGACCGGCCAGTGACGAGGGATCGAAGCCGCCACCGGTTCAAGGCCGATCCCGAACGCGATGATTGAACGCTCCCGTCCCGCGCTGTCGCTCGGGGCGCCATGCCGCCTGCTGTCGATCCCGCGGTCCTCGATTTCGCGGTCCGCGTCCTGTTGCGCAGCAAGGGACGAGACCGGGATGAACCTCGCCCCTATGCGGCTGATCGACCGGCAATTTCCGGAAACGCCCTGCTACGGCGTGCAGCAGATGCCGGCGTGCAGCAGATGACCCGGCCCCTGCACAACGAAGGCCATGCCGTGAACGTCACGCGCAGCCGGCGGCTGATGCGGCTCATGACCGCCTGCACCGCCTTCGCCGTCGCATCGCGGTTCAGCACCCCGTTCGTCACTTCCCCAAGCAGCAGAACAGCCATCAGATCACCCCCGCTTCTTTCAGCTTGCCCAGCAGCTCGTCCACCGAGCCGACCTTGATGCCGGCCTTGCGGCCCTCGGGCTCGCGCACCGAGACCACCTCGAGACGCGGCGCGACGTCGACGCCGTAATCGCCGGCGGTCTTTTCCTCCAAGGGCTTCTTCTTGGCCTTCATGATGTTCGGCAGGCTCGCATAGCGCGGCTCGTTCAGCCGCAGGTCGGCGGTGACCACCGCCGGCAGCGCCACCGCGATGGTCTGGAGGCCGCCGTCGACCTCGCGCGTCACCTTGGCCTTGCCGCCCTCGATCTCGACTTTCGAGGCGAAGGTGGCCTGCGCCCAGCCCAGGATCGCCGCCAGCATCTGGCCGGTGGCGTTCATGTCGTTGTCGATGGCCTGCTTGCCGGCGATGACGAGCTCGGTGCCCTCGGCTTCGGCGACCTTGGCCAGGATCTTCGCCACCGCCAAGGGCTCGATGTCCTGATGCACGTCATCGGCGGCGGTGACGAGAATGGCCCGGTCGGCGCCCATCGCCAGCGCGGTGCGCAGCGTCTCGGCCGCCTGCTTCACGCCGATGCTGACGGCGATGATCTCCTCGGCCTGGCCGGCCTCCTTCAGACGGATCGCCTTCTCCACCGCGATCTCGTCGAACGGGTTCATCGACATCTTCACATTCGCCAGATCGACACCCGTGCCATCCGCGCGAACCCGCGCCTTCACGTTGTAGTCGATCACCCGCTTCACGGGGACAAGTATTTTCATGATCCTCTTTCCGATTCAAAGAATTAGAGCAGGCCGGTTTCCAGCTCGGCGGTCTGCCGCAAACCGGATTCGGTGAAGCGTTGCATGGAGAAAGGCTGCGCATAGTCTGGCAAGGCCGCCCCAGTGAGCCAGGAGGCGAGCAGTTCTCCGGTGGCGCAGGCCGCCATCGTGCCGTGACCCGAAAGACCGCAGGCCATGAAAGCGCCTTCCGGTCCCATCGGGCCGATCAGCGGCCAGTTGTCCCGGGTGCGGGTATACCAGCCGCCATAATGCGACATCTGGCGCGGCAGCTTACCGTAATAGGCCTTGAGGCCGGGGTTCAGGCGCGCAGCACCGCGCAGCACGATTTCAGGGAAGCGCGGGTCCAGCGGGATCGTCCAATCCGCGGGTTGCGCCGTCTCGTTATAGGCCCAGCCCAGCTTGAGCCAGTTGCTGTTCATGCCGCCTTCGGGACGGCAATGGATCGCGCCGGGCATCTCCAGGGCAAGATGCGCGGTCGAGGGATCCTCGGCCAGAATTGCGCGGTCTTCCGGATCCCAGTCGATCGACTGCCGATCCATGTCGATGGTGAAGGGCAGGTCGCGGGGAATTGCCCCTTCTGTATCGGGAAAAGCGATCTTCTGCTGCATCACGTTGTAGAGTGGCAGCGAGACGCCCAGCATCTCGGCGATTTCGCCCGCAAAGGGGCCAGCCGCGTTGACGATGCGCTCGGCGCGAATGGACGTGGCTTCGCCTTCCGCGTTCAACTGGATCACGAAGCCTTTGTCCTGGCCGATTCCGGCGACCATGCCGGCGACCCGTCGGACACCGGCCCGCTGCAACTGCTCCAGCATGACCTGGCCGAGTTGCTGGCCCGAGATATCGCCGCCGCGCCTGACGTGCAGGATCGTCTTCACATCGCTGTCCAGCGACGGAAAGCAGCCCCGGATCAGGGCCGGATCGCTGAGCAAGTCGAAGCCGTCCGGCGCTTCCCGCCAGTCTGCACTGACGGGCGGAAAATAGCTTCTGCTGTTGCGGTCGTGATACCGGATCTGCGAATCGGACTTGTCGCCCAGGCAGGCGGTGAGTTGATCCAGGATGGGTTGCATGCCCGGCTGCCTTGTCGCCAGGATGTAACCCCGCCTGGTCATGGCGAAGCGGTTGTCGGTCTCATCCGCAAGCTGCTCCATCAGGTCGATGGAGCGATCGGTGAAGTTCATCATCAGGGTCGAGGGCCACCAGTTGCGATAGTTGTCGCCCGACTGAGCCGAGGTGAAACCCAACGGCTGCCCCTGATCGATCAGGACGATGTCCTGAATGCCGTGATTTTTCCACAGGTAATAGGCTGAGGCGATTCCGATGATGCCTGTTCCGACGATTGCGACAGATGATTCGGTTGCAGTCATGTGGTCTCCGGAATATTATTCGTCTTGACTTTATCGTATACGATCAGGATTACTATGCAAGACGAAATCACAGGAGCGGATGTAATTATGCAAACCGAGATTCGCTCTGCTGCGGAACCGATCTATCAGGCCCTGAAGACCGGGATCCTTTCCGGCGAACTGGCGCCGGGCCAGCCTTTGCGGCAGGACGAGATCGCGCGACTGCATGGCGTGTCGAAGATCCCGGTCCGGGAGGCGCTGTTGCGGCTGGAGATCGATGGTTATGTGCTGCTGAGAAAGAATCGCGGCGCGACGGTGCGGGGTCTGTCGGCCCCCGAAATCCTCAACATCATGGACATCCGCGTCGCCCTGGAGTGTCTGGCGCTGGGGCTGGCGATTCCGCAGATGGGGCCCTCGGATCTGGCCGAGGCGCGCCGCGTGCTCGACCAGTATGCGCAAGCTACGGATGTTGTGCGGCTGAGTGCTCTGAACCTGGCGTTTCATCAGGCGCTTTACGCGCCCTCGGACAATGCCGAGCTGCTGCGCATGATCTCGGACCTGCAGCACCGTATCGGGCCGTATATCCAGCACGAGATGACCCGTGCCACCGGCCATGTGCGGCCTCAGGACGAGCATCTCGAGATCCTTCTGGCCTGCGAGGCGCAGGACGCCGATCGCGCCGTATCCCTGCTGCGCCGGCATATCGAGACAACGAAACGGGAAATGGCCGCCCGGCTGCGCCGCCGCGGCTTCGGCGCCATCCCCCTGCAAGGAGATACAAAATGACTAACGCACCCACGCTTCTGTTCATCGGCTGTGGCAATATGGGGGCGTCGATCATCGGCGGCGCCGTCACCCATGTGCCGCAGGCCCGTCTGGTGGCGCTGGACCCGGATCTGGAGCGCGCTCGCAGCCTGCTGCCCGCAGGGGCGCCGGTCGCGTTGCACGCAACTGCCGATGAGATCGCGGAGCTGAAACCGGATCTGGTCATTCTTGGGGTAAAGCCTCAGGTCTTCGGCGCGCTCGATCCGGCGCTGATGCAGATCATGGCGCAAAGCGATGTGGTTTCGATCATGGCGGGCATCCCCCTGGAACGACTCGTCTCGGTAATCGGGCACGAGCGGATCGCGCGGACCATGCCCAACTTGCCCGCCATGCTTGCTGCCGGCGCCACCCTTGGCTGTGTCAGGCCGGAAAGCGTCAGTCCGGCGACACGCAAACTTGTCGAAGACCTGTTCGGCGCGCTTGGTCTGTTCGACTGGGTAGAGGACGAGGCAAGCTTCGAATTGGCCAATCCCGTATTCGCCTGCGGGCCGGGTTTCATCTTTGCCTTTGCAGAGCAAATGATCCTTGCTGCAGAGCGGTCCGGGGTCGATCCGCAGCTGGCCGACCGGCTGGTGCGCCAGACGTTCCTGGGCGCGGCCCGGATGTTGTCGGAGGATGATCGCGACGCCGCTGCGCTCAAGCGCGCCGTCACCAGCCCCAATGGCACTACACAGGCCGGTCTGACCGCGCTGGAGGATCCCTCCGCCTTGCCCGCGGTCGTTCCCGAAACCCTGCGCCGGGCGCATGCGCGCGCCCTGGAGCTGGCAGCGGAAGCATGACGGGGAGGGAGGTGGAATTATATTTCCGATGATAGTATACAATCTTGAAAGAACAGATAATATTATGCGAGTCTTTTCAGAAGAATCTGTTGAAAGTGCACGCCGGGGCTAGCGAGGCTGCGGACCAAATGATGATGCCCAGGATCAGAGGGAAAAGTGGACACGGCTGATTACATCATCGTTGGGGCAGGGGCCGCGGGCTGCGTTCTCGCTTCTCGGCTGACCGAGGACGCGGGCACCGAGGTGCTGCTTCTCGAGGCAGGCGGTTCGGATCGCGGTCTGCTGATCGCGATGCCTGCCGCCATTCCCTTCGTCTACCAGAACAAGGCGCTGAACTGGGGCGAGCAGGCCGGGCCCGAGCCCTGGCTGGACGGGCTGATGATCGACGAGAAGCGCGGCCGGGTGGTGGGTGGATCGACCTCGATCAATGCGATGATCTTCAACCGCGGCAACCCGCGCGACTTCGACGGCTGGCGCGACCAGGGCCTGCCGGGCTGGGGCTGGGGCGATGTCCTGCCTTATTTCCGCAAGATGGAAACCTTCGCCGAGGGCGCCAATGAGACGCGCGGCGGCGACGGGCCGCTGCAGATCAGCCGGGCACCGGCCCGGCATCCGCTGTTCGACGTCTACATGCGCTCGGGCGAACAGGCGGGCTATCCGCGCCCGGCCGATCACAATTCGGGCGAGCAGGAAGGCATGCATATCGCGCAGGTGCTGATCGGCAAGGGCCGCCGCTGCAGCGCCAGCGATGCCTATCTGAAGCCCGCGCAGAACCGGCGCAACCTGCACCTGCGCACCGGCGCCCATGTCGCGCGCATCCTGTTTCGCGGCGACCGCGCCGTCGGCGTCGAGCTGACGAATGGCGAGACGCTGATGGCCGGCAAGGAGGTCATCGTTGCGGCCAGCACCGTGGGCGCGGCCAAGCTGCTGCTGCTGTCGGGCGTGGGTCCGGCGGACGAGCTGCGCCAGCTTGGACTGCCGGTGGTGCTGGATCAGCCCAATGTCGGGCGCAATCTGGAAAACCATCCCGGCGTGAACCTGCAATATGCGGCCCGGCGCGAGGACACGCTGGTCGCCGAACTGGGGCTGATCGGCCAGGCGCGGCTGGGGCTGGAATGGCTGCTGTTCCGGCGCGGGCTGGGGGCCTCGAACTTCTTCGAGGCGGGCGCCTTCCTCAAGACCCATGACGGGGCAGATTACGCCAATCTCCAGCTGGAATTCCTGCCATTGGCGCGGCGCGTGGTGAACGGCAAGGTCAAGGTCTTTCCCGGCTTCCAGTTGTGGATGGACCTGTCCCGTCCGACTTCGCGCGGCTATGTCCGGCTGCGCTCGGCCGATCCGCACGCCGCGCCCGAGATCGTCTTCAACCACATGCAGACCGAGGCGGACCGCAAGGATCTGATCCGCTCGGTCAGGCTGGCGCGCGATCTGTTCTCGCAACCCGCCTGGGAGGGAATCCGCGGCGAGGAGGTCAGTCCCGGCGCCTCGGCCCAAACCGATGCCGAGATCCTCGATTGGGCGAAGCGCGCCATCGGCACCAGCTATCATCCCTCGGGCACATGCCGCATGAGCGCATCGCCTGCGGACGGCGTGGTCGATGCCTGCGGGCTGGTTCACGGACTGTCCGGCCTGCGCATCGTCTGCACCGCGATCATGCCGCGGGTGACGACGGGCAATCTCAGCGCCCCCACCTACATGATCGCCGAGAAGCTCGCCGATGCGATTCGCGGCCGGGCCCCGTTTCAATCCCAAGGCCGCCCGGCGGCAAAGGAGCAGTGATGACAGTCGAAACCATCCCCATGCTGATCGGTGGCGAATGGGTCGAGGGCGCCACCGGCGCGACCATTCCTGTGATCAATCCGGCGACGGAAGAGGTCATCGCGAACCTGGCCCATGCGGCGCCTGCCGATCTGGACCGGGCGCTGGATGCCGCCGACCGCGCCTGGCGCTCGTGGAAGGATACCACTGCCGCCCATCGCGCCGAAGTCCTGGCCCGCGCCGCGCAACTGATCCGGGAGCGGCAGGACGAGATCGCCCGCATCCTGACCGCCGAGAACGGCAAGAGCCTGGCGGAAGCGGCGGGAGAGGTCGGCTTCTGCGCCGATGCGGTGCTATGGTATGCCGAAGAGGCCAAGCGCGCCTATGGCCGCGTGGTTCCGGCGCGGGCGACCGATGTGCGCCAGCTGGTGCTGCGCGAGCCGGTGGGTGTCGCGCTCGGCTTTGCGGCCTGGAACTTCCCCGGCGGCAATGTGGCGCTGAAGATGGCGGCGGCGCTGGCGGCCGGCTGCAGCATCATCGTCAAGCCCTCGGACGAAACCCCGGCCACGGCCATCGCCATCGGCCGCTGCTTCGTCGATGCGGGTGTGCCGGCGGGGGCGCTGAATATCGTGCATGGCGTGCCGTCCGAGGTCTCTGAACACCTGATCGCCTCGCCCATCCCCCGCAAGGTCTCGCTGACCGGCTCGACCCCGGTGGGCAAGCTGCTGCAGCGCATGGCGGCGGATACGATGAAACGCTGCACGATGGAGCTTGGCGGTCATGCCCCGGTCCTGGTCTTTGCCGATGCCGATCTCGACAATGCGGTCGAGCGGCTGGTGGCGGCGAAATTCCGCAATGCCGGGCAGGTCTGCACCTCGCCCACCCGCTTCTTCGTGCATCGCGACATCTTCGACCGCTTTGTTGACGCGTTTGTTGAGCGCAGCAGGCAGGTCACCGTCGGCAATGGCGCCGAGGGGGCGCAGATGGGGCCGATGATCACCGAAAAGCGCCGCGAGGCGATCGCCTCGCTGGTGGCCGATGCCGTCGAACGCGGCGCTGAACTGCGTCTGGGTGGCGAGGCCCTCGAGGGGCCGGGGTATTTCTATGCGCCGACGGTGCTGGCCAACGTGCCCGATGACGCGCGGCTGATGCATGAGGAGCCGTTCGGCCCGGTGGCGGCCTTCGTGCCCTTCGACGACGTCGACGCCGTGATCGCGCGCGCGAATGCGCTGCCTTATGGGTTGGCCGCCTATGTGTTCTCGCAATCGCCCGGCACCATCGCGCGCGCCTCGGCGGCACTGGAGGCCGGGGCCGTGGGGATCAACCACACCTCGGTCCACGAGGCGGAAACGCCCTTCGGCGGCATCAAGGAATCCGGCTACGGCGCCGAAAGCGGCATGGAAGGCCTCGACGCCTATCTGCGCACCAAGATGGTTTCGGAAAAATTTCTCTAAGGACCGACAAGATGAAAACGGATGTGGCAATCATTGGTGGCGGCGCCATGGGCTCGGCAGTCGCCTATTACATCAGGACGATGGACCCGAGCGTTCGCGTCACGGTGATCGAACGCGACCCGACCTACGAGATCGCCTCGACGCCGCGTGCCTCGGGCGGGGTTCGGCGGCTGTTCTCTCTTCCTGAAAATATAGAGTTGTCAAACTATTCCATTCCCTTCTTCGAGAATTTCTCGCAGACCATGGCGATCGATGGGCAACCCGCCGAGATCGGTTTCAAGAAGGGCGGCTATATCTTCATCGTCCCCCGTCGGCGACCGATATGCTGAAGGAGAATTACGATACCGAGCAGAGCCTCGGCTGCAACGTGATCTGGCTGGAGCCGGACGAGATCAAGCACCGTTTCCCGTCCATGTATGTCGGCGACCTTGGCGCCGCCGTACTTTCGCCCGATGACGGATGGCTGGACCCGCATTCCGTGCTGATGGGCTTTCGCAAGAAGGCCCAATCGCTCGGCGCCGAGTTTCTGGCCGAGGAAGTGACGGGGCTGGAACGGCAGGGGGCGCAGGTCACCGCGATCACCTGCGCATCCGGCCTGCGGATCGAGGCCGGGCATGTCGTGAACGCCGCCGGTGCCTGGGCCAAGGAACCTTGTGCCATGCTGGGCTTCAGCGTGCCGATCGAGCCGCTGCGCCGCTTCGAGCATTATTTCGAATCCGAAGACCCCATCGAGCCGCTGCCTTATCTCAAGGATCCCGAACGGCTGGCCTTCCGCCCAGAGGGCAAGGGCTATTCCGGCGGCGTGCCGACCCTGCTGGAGCCGCGCGGCTACAATATGGAGCCCGATCACGACTATTTCGAGAACGTGGTCTGGCCGGCGCTCGCCCACCGTTTCCCGCAATTCGAGAAGACGAAATGCAAGGCGACGTTGCCGGGCCTGTATGACCAGAACGATTTCGACGGCAATGTCATCATCGGTCCCGGTGCCGACGGATTGGGCAACTTTCACATGCTGGCCGGGTTCTCCGGTCACGGGCTGATGCATGCTCCGGGCTGTGGCCGGGCGATGGCCGAACTGATCCTGAAGGGGCGATACGAGACCATCGACCTGTCCCGTCTGGGCTGGCAGCGACTGCTCGACAACAAGCCTCTGCCGGAACGCGGCATCATCTGATCGCACACTTGCGCGAATGCACATCCCGGATGGCCTTGGACCCATCCGGGATGTTGTTTATTTCGGCAGAACGCATCATATTTGGAGAAATATTATACGTTCATAGGTAGGAGCGATTGGATGTCAGGCAACAAGGCGACGCAGGTGACGGCAGAGCCCATTTACGACGCGCTCAAATCCGCGATCATGGCAGGGGATCTGCTGCCGGGAGAACCTTTGCGCCAGGATGAGATTGCCCGCAACCACGGAGTCAGCAAGATCCCGGTGCGCGAGGCGCTGCTGCGCCTGGAGGTCGATGGTTTCGTGACCTTTCGCAAGAACAAGGGGGCGACGGTGCGGGAATTGACGCCGCACGAAATCCTCAACCTGCTGGACATCCGTGTGGCGCTGGAATGCAAGGCGCTGGAACTCGCCATCCCGCACATGGTCCATTCGGATTTCGACAAGGCGGACAGGATCCTTGCCGAATATGGGGAAAGCACGGATATCTCGACCTGGAGCGATCTGAATGTCCGCTTTCATCAGGCGCTTTACGACCCCTGCGACAACCCGCTGCTGCTTCAGATGATCGACGATCTGCGCGCCCGTATCGGCCCCGTGACCCGCCTGCTGGTTACCGAGACCTCTGGTCTAGAAAGGCCGCATCAGGAACATCACCGGATTCTGGATGCCTGCAAGGCCGGCGAGGTCGAGAAAGCCGTCGATCTGATGCGCCAGCATATCGAGACGACGAAGAAGGAAACCGCCGCGCGATTGCGCCGCAGGTGAACTTCTGCCCGCTTTTCCGGCGCTATTCCGCGCCGTAATCCTCTCCGAAGAACTGGCGCATGAAGGCGGGGCCGTCTGTTGTGACGAAGTCGCGGAACTCGCGCGCGGCCGGGCCGAGCGTCTTGCGGCGCGGATAGACCACGAACCAGTCGCGCAGCTGCGGCATGCCGTCGACGCTCAAGACGCTCAGCTTGCCGGCCTGCCGCTCCAGCGCGATGGTGTGGGCGGAGAGGAAGGCCAGCCCCATGTTCGCCATCACCGCCTGCTTGATGTTGGCGTTGCTGTCCATCTCCTGCGCCGGCGGCAGCGGCAGGCCGGCCTCGCGGAAGAAATGCTCATGCACCATGCGGGTGCCCGAGCCGCTTTCGCGCACCAGGAAGCGGTGCATGACCAGATCGGCGCGGCGGATGCGGCGAAAGCGGGTCAGCGGATGCTCGGGATTGCTGATCAGCACGTAAGGGTGCTTGGCGAATTGGTGGGCCGTGACCTCGATCCGCCGCGGCGGGCGGCCCATCAGCGCCAGGTCGGCCCGGTCCTCCTGCAACTGGGCGATCACGCCGTCGCGGTTGGCGATGCTGATCTCGACCTGCGCCGCGGGGCGCTGGCGCAGGAATTGCTGCACCAGCTGCGGGCCGAAGTTCCGCGCCGTCGAGACCATCGCCACCCGCACCTGGTTGTCCAGCCGGCCCTGCATCTGCTCGACGACATGCACCGCCTCGCGCAGGGTCTCGGCCAGCCGCTCGGCATAGGGAACCAGGGCGGTGGCGGTCTGGGTCGGCTGCACCGAGCGGCCGTCCTTGACGAACAGCGTGGCGCCAAGCGCCTCGGCCAGCCGGCTCATCTGCATCGAGACCGCGGGAGGCGACAGCGACAGCTTTTCGGCCGCGCGGTTGAAGCTGCGGCTTTCGACGGCGGCCAGGAAGATCTGCATCTGCCGCAAGGTGATCTTTTCGCCGGCCTCGTCCAATCCGCATCCCCGTATTGCCCCGGTTGAACTGGTGGCGCGTCAGCCGGGCGCGGTCAAGTCCGGCTTGCGGGTAAAGAAGTCGTTGCCCTTGTCGTCGGTGACGACGAAGGCGGGGAAATCCTCGACCCGGATGCGCCAGACCGCCTCCATGCCGAACTCGGCAAAATCGAGCACCTCCACGCTTTTGATCACGTCGCGGCCCAGCACCGCCGCGGCGCCGCCGACCGATCCCAGGTAGAAGCCGCCATGCCGCTTGCAGCTGGCCACCACCTCGGGGGCGCGGTTGCCCTTGGCGATCATCACCCTTGACGCGCCCTGCGCCTGAAGCTCGGGCACATAGGGGTCCATGCGCGCCGCCGTGGTCGGCCCGAAGGAACCCGAGGCATGGCCCTGCGGCGTCCGGGCCGGGCCGGCGTAATAGACCGGATGGTCGCGCAGATAGCCGGGCAATGGCTTGCCCTCGCGCATCAATCGCGCCAGTTCGGCATGGACCAGGTCGCGGGCCACGATCATCGTGCCCGACATCAGCACCGGCGTGCCGACCGTGAGCTGCGACAGCGCCGCGCAGATCGCATCCATCGGCTGGTCAAGGTCGATGCGCGCGGGCGCCGCCCCGCCCGTGCCGCCCTCGGGCAGGAAGCGGGCCGGGTCGCGCTCCAGCGCCTCCAGCCAGAGCCCGTCGCGGTCGATGCGGCCGCGGATCTGCCGGTCGGCCGAGCAGCTGACCCCCATGCCGACCGGCAGGCTGCCGCCATGGCGGGGCAGGCGGATCACCCGCACGTCATGGCAGAAATACTTGCCGCCGAATTGTGCGCCCAGCCCCATGGCGCGGGTCAGGCCGAGGATCTGGCCCTCCAGTTCCAGGTCGCGGAAGGCGCGGCCGTCCGGGCTGCCGGTCGTCGGCAGGCCGTCGAGTTCGCGCGCCGAGGCCAGCTTGACGGTCTTGAGGCATTGCTCGGCCGACAGCCCGCCGATGACGATGGCCAGGTGATAGGGCGGGCAGGCCGTGGTCCCCAGTGTGCGGATCCTTTCGTCGAAAAAGGCCAGCAGCCGCTCGGGCTCCAGCAGGCGGCGGGTCTGCTGGAACAGGAAGGTCTTGTTGGCCGAGCCGCCGCCCTTGGCCATGAACAGCAGTTCCAGCGCGTCCCCGCCCACGGCCTCGATGTCGATCTGCGCGGGCAGGTTGGTGCCGGTGTTCTTCTCCTCATACATGGTCAGCGGCGCCATCTGCGAAAACCGCAGGTTGCGGCTGGCCCAGGTGTCGCGGATGCCGTCGCTGAGCGCCTGGTGCAAGTCGCCCCGGACCAGCAGGTTCTGACCCTTCTTGCCGGTGACGATGGCGGTGCCGGTGTCCTGGCAGCTGGGAAATTCCCGCCCGGCCGCGATCACCGCGTTCTTGATCAGCTCCAGCGCCACGTAGCGGTCGTTCTGCGACGCCTCGGGATCGTCGAGGATGGCGCACAGCTGCGCCAGGTGGCCGGGGCGCAGCAGGTGCGAGACATCGCCGAAGGCGGCGACGGTCAGCCGGCGGATCGCCTCGGCCGAGACGCGCAGGAAGCACTCGTCGCCGACCCGCATCTCCGTCAGCCCGTCGGTGCCGAGGTGGCGGAAGGGTGTCTCGGCAAGCTGGACCATCCGGGTCATGCCGTCTCTCCGATCCGGGCGAATTCGGCGCGGATGGCGGCGCTGTGCTCGCCCAAGCCCGGGACGCGGCCCAGATGCGGGGTCTCGGGCTCGAAGCTGTGGCGGACGGGCGGGGCGACCAGATGCGCCTCGGCCCCGTCCTCCAGCGTGACCGGGGCGCGGCGCAGTTGCGGATGCTGGGCGAAGCGCTCCACCGAATTGACCGCGCCATAGGCGATGGCGGCTTCGCGCAGCAGGGATTCCAGCTCGGCCCGGCTGCGGGCGGCGAAGAATCCGGCGACGATGGCGTCCAGCGCGGCGCGGTTCGCGACCCGCCGCGCGGCGTCGCAGAAACGCGGGTCGCGGGCCAGCTCGGGCCGGCCGAAGACGCCCTCGCAGAGGCTGGCCCATTCGCGCTCGTTCTGGACCGAGATCGCCAGCACCTCGCCATCGGCGGTGCGAAAGCCGCCATAGGGCGCGATCGAGGGATGGTGCAGCCCGGCCGGCTGCGGCGCCTTGCCAGCATAGACCGCATGCATCAGCGGCACGGTCATCCAGTCGGCGGCGGTGTCGAAGAGCGACAGCTTCACCGCGCTGCCCTCGCCGGTGATGCTGCGGGCGTAAAGCGCCTTCTGGATGCCGATGACCGCGTTCATGCCGGCGCCGATGTCGCAGACCGAGACGCCGATGCGGCCGGGATGGCCCGGCGCGCCGTTGACCGCCACCAGCCCGCTTTCGCATTGCACCAGGAAGTCATAGGCCTTCATGTCGCGGTATGCGCCGTCCTCGCCATAGCCGCTGATGTCGCAGATGATCAGCCGCGGATTGCGCCGGCGCAGCGCCTCGGATCCGAAGCCCGCGCGGGCGACGGCGCCGGGGGCGAGGTTCTGGATGAACACATCCGCCCGGTCGAGGATGTCGTGCAGCAGCGCCGCGTCCCGCGTGTCCTTGATGTCCAGGCACAGGCTTTCCTTGCCGTGGTTGGCCCAGGCGAAATAAGAGGCCGTGCCCTTGACCGCGCTGTCGTATTGGCGGGCGAAATCGCCGGTCTCGCGCTCGATCTTGATGACCCGCGCGCCGCCCCGGGCGAAATGGCACGAGGCCAGCGGTGCCGCCACCGCCTGTTCCAGCGAGACGACCAGCAGGCCGGCATAGGGTTGCAGAGGTGTGGCCGTCATCAGCTTGCGCGCCTCGTTTCCAGCACCGCGAGGACGCGGTTCATCTCGTTGGCGACGATGGTCATGCCTTCGTCGAAGCCCATGCCGGGCTTGACCAGCACCCGGTCGGGCCGGGTGGCGAGCGCGGCATGCAGGCAGGCGCGGGCCGAGATGTCGGTCTCGTTGCAGGTGCCGCCCTGATAGGCTTCGACGCCGCGGGCCTTGCAATAAAGCACCGCATCGATGGTGTTGTGGATGCCGCCCAGGTCGGGGGTCTTGATCTGCACCATGTCGCAGCAGCCGGAATCGACGAAATCGACCACATCCTGATAGGTGTTGCACCATTCGTCGGCGACGATCCTGACATTGCTTCGCCGCGCCGCCAGCGCCTTGCGGATCGCGGCGAGCAGCGCGATCTGCCCCGGCTTCGAGCCCGCATCCGCCGGCCCCTCGATATAAAGCCGGAAGGGTGCGGCGCGCTTTTCCAGCGAGGCCAGATAATCCGCGATGCGTTCGGCGTCGTTCTGGAAGATCAGCCCGACGGTGCCATAGACATCGATATGCAGCACCGGGTTGTAGGAGGCGTCAGAGCGCAGGCTGCGGATGCGCTGCGACAGCCAGCCGACATATTCGGCGAGCTTGGCGCCGGTCTCGCCCAGTTTCTTTTCCACGTTGTTGATCAGCCCGTGCGGCAGCGCATCGACGCGCTTCAGGATCATCTTGTCCACCGCCGCATAGCGGTCGTCGCCGCTTTGCCCGAACAGCGACAGCGGCGCCGCCACCACCGGCAGATCCCATTCGTCGCAGATGACCTGGAACTTCATCCGTCCCGTGGCCCTGGCGGTCGCGTCCAGCAGCGCCTGCGACAGGCCGTAGCGGATCGCGGTATGCAGCGGCCGGCCCTCGACCTCGAGTGCATCGAAGAAGGCGGCATTGTCGCGAAAGCTGCCGACCGCGCGCCCTTCCAGCAGCGGCGCCAGATGCCGGCGCAGCAGCGGGATGAAGCGGGCGGCGGTGAACAGCGGATCGCGTCCGCCGGCGCCGGAATATTGCACGGCGGCGCAATCGCCCTCGGCGATCTGGCCGTTCTCCAGCTCCAGCAGGATCGAGATGCTTTCGCCGCGCTGGCGGATGCCGTCGAAGCCGCCGGTCAGCGGCGCGCCGCTATAGACGAACCCGTCCATGGGCGCGCCGGCCTTGATGGCCGCCTGGTCGTCGAAATAGAACGAGGCGAAGCCCGGCGCGAAATGGACTTTCCTGATGTGCATGTGATGTCTCTCGGCTTGTCTGGAGTGTCAGGCGGCGGGGCGGCCGACCAGCTTGCTGGCAGAGATGGCGCGGACATCGTCCACCACCATGTTGAACGAGGCCTCGCGGCCCTCGGCGCGGGCGCGTTCGGCGATCTTGTCGCGGTGCCAGGCCAGCACGTCGCGGGGCAGGGGCACGTTGCCCGCGTCATAGATGCGGATGGCGCCGTGATTGTCGCGCACCGGCGTCAGCTTGCCCAGATTGGCGGCGGCGGGCGCGAAGGGGATGTCCATGACGCCCACGCGGAAGGCCTCGACCGCGCCGCGGGCGATGTCGCCGCGACCCAGCTTCAGGATCTGGCGCATGACGGCATGGACCTCGGCCTCGATGATCTCGACCTCGGCATTGATCTCGGGGCCATCGACGCGGTTCTGGTCGGCGATCATGTTGACCATCTGCCGCGTCGCCTTCAGCCCGGCCTGGTTGGCCTCCATGGTCGGCACGCCGCTGGCTTCGTGCGGGGTCTTGACGATGATCTTGGTGGCGCGGGCCTGCTTGGCGACCAGCGCCCCCAGGCAGATCACCGCCGTCGCCTGCGCCTCGTCCTCGGGGAAACCGCCCATCCATTGGTGGAAGACGGTGGTCAGCTGGTAATCGCCATAGCCCGCGTTCAGGAAGTAGTGATGCGCCAGCTTGCGCAAGGACCGCAGCGCGGCGATGTCCTGCACCAGGTTGCCGGCCTGGCCGTACCCCAGCGTCAGGCACCTGACCCCCTGTTCCAGCGCCAGAAGTCCTTCGAGGATCGCCACCACATGCGAGACGAAGGGCGGCACCAAGGTACCGGTCAGCGGGCCGAAGGGCTCGCGGTTGATGCGGATGCCGGCCTCTTCGTAGCGGCCGACCAGCCGGTCGCAATATTGCCAGTGCCGGATCGAGCGTTCCAGCGGCACGCGCTTGGCATAGGGGATGTTGTAGGAGATCCCGCCGCCCTCATAGCTGGAAAACCCGGCGCAAAGCGTGATCTCGGCCAGCAGCCGGGCATCGGGCGTGCCGTGCCGGACCTGCACCGGCTTTTCCACCGCCTCGACCAGCCGCCGGCAGCCGTCGACGCCATGGTTGACCGCCGGAAAGCCGTTCAGCAGCGAGGTGCCTGCCGCGCGCGAGCGGTCGATGCCTTCCTGCGCCTCGGCATAGCGGTTGTGGCGGGTATAGGCGTCGATGGTCGTCGGCAGCACGTCGCAATGGGGGGCAAGCCCGTTCAGCAGCACGATATGTTCGCGCAGCAGGGCCACCCCGGCGCGGGGTTGCAGCAGGGTGCGGTTCTCGGCATCGGCGCGGCTGAGCGCCAGCGGGAAGCGCTTGGCCTCGGGCAGCGCCTCCTGCAGGCGCACGCCGGCGTCGAAATCGACATCGGGGCCGGTGGACCAGGTCTGCAGCACCTCGCGGCGCTCGGCGTCGAATGTGGCGTCGTCCAGGCGGGTATTGGTGATCTCGGTCATGGGTTCGGAAATGCTGGATCAGGCCGACAGGCGTTCGGTGATGCCGAAGGCGGCGGAGTTGTGGCCATAGGCCAGCGGGCGGCGGCTCTGGATGTCGGTCTTGAGCAGCTCGACCACATCCTCGAGCCGCACGGTCGGCGGAAACACCCGGTCGAAGCCCATCTCGAGGAAACGCTGCTCGACCTCGGCGAAGGCGCGCTTGCCGATCACCAGGTTGCCGCCGACATAAAGCAGGATCTCGCCCAGCCCGCGCTCCTCGCAGCGATCGCGCAAGCCCTGGCAGTCGATCTCGCCATGGCCATAGATCGACGAGACGAGGATGGCATCGGCCCTTTCCTCGATGGCAGCCTGGATGAACTCGTCCTGGCTGACCATGACGCCCAGGTTCACCACCTCGATACCGTTCCGGCTCAGCACGGCGGTGATGATCTTGTTGCCGACCGCATGGCAATCGGCGCCGATGACCCCCAGGATGACCCGGTATTCCGAGACCGCCTCCAGCATGGTTCCTCCCCTTCGCAATGAACCTGCGCCGAGGGGTAGGGGAATCACCCCCGTTGGGTCAAGTTTTGTGAATGAACATTATTGACAGGTAATAAATATTTATCTTTTTCGTGCCGGCCGCTTATGCAGGCCTGCATCGCAGGCATGGGACCGATCCGTGAAATGCTGGCCATTTCCATCCACCGACATGATGTTGCCGGTGATCGCCGGGCTGGCAGGCGGCCTCGGGCAGCTGTTCGAGCTTTTCGGCCAGCATGCTCGACATCGGCGCCGGCATCGATCAACAGCCTGACGGTGCGCGCAGCACGAAGCCCTATCACTGCACTCTGTCACAGAACCCTGTCGGCTATCCAGATGACTTGCCTTATGATGGCAAGGACCGCTACCATCCTTGCCAGCCACAGATCTGTTGTTGCTCGCTTCTTGCCCATGATGTGCTCCTGCTTCGCTGCAGGGCCATCATGGGATGCGATTCGGCGTTGATATATGTTGGCCTTCCACAGGCCCAGAACGAAGAAGCCCCGCCGGAGCGGGGCGGTGTCGTTACCGCATGTTCAACTGCGTTCCTAGAAGGCCCCCAGAATCGTTGCAATCCATAGTGCCAATCACTATGTTGATGGCAAGGATTGGGCTTTTCCCGGTCGACTAGGGGGCTCCGGCATGTCTGGGGCCTCCTCGTTCATGGGAATGTCTTCCGATTCCTGATTTTCGGGGCGATGATATCGAAAGCCCTGTTGGCTTGCTGAGGGCGCAGCACATTTATCGCTATAGGTCTGGCCGTCAGGTCTGCGAGTTGCAAGCCAACTGAGTTCTCTGATTTCTTTGAGAAAATTGGTTGAAAATCAACATCTCCAAAGTTTCGATTGAACCCAACCCCAGTCTCGTTCTCCGGCGACAACCCTGCGGAACTCCAGTTCCAGATCCCGATCTTCGGACGGGCCCCTGCACTCGAATACCACGTGCGTTGTCTTGTTGGTCTGCTGAATCTCCCTACAAAACAGCAAGAGCCGCTCAAGGCAGAATTGTAAGGCGAGCCTATATGGGCTCCACGGTCGAGGATACCGCGCCACAAGCCCGTGCTTGTCGATCACCGATGCGATGATCTGGAATGGGGCATCGGCCATGATCTGGGACAGATCAGACATAAAGGCCGCTCTGACGTTTGGATCCGTGCGCAGAAAAGCGAAGTCGCCCTTAGTTTTCCGAATTTCGTGCTCGTGAAGAACGATGGAGTCGTGGCCCCAATACTTGAATTTGAGCCCCTGAACCGCTGGGATGATTTTCTCGCAATAGTCCTTCTTCTTGATTACACAAAATGCCAGCGAGAAGGCCGGGAACTCCGGGTCGATGGAGGTGAGGCTGTGGTCGCCGCTCTCGTCAACAAATACAATGTAATCAGAATATTCCACGACTATGCGCCCCTCACCTTCTCCGCCGCCTCCCTGAACACCGCGGCCACGGCAGGGTGCGCTCGCTCGGCTTGGTCCAGCATCGACCGTGCCGCCTCGGCCCGCCCTTCCGGCGTCGTCAGCAGCACCTTTCCCATGTTCACCAGCACGTCCAGCAGCGCAGCGCGCAGGGCGTCCTCGATCTGTTCAGCGTCCTCGGTGCTCAACTCGGGCATTACTGCTGGCACCGCCCCTTGCCAATGCTGAGGGTGTGGCGGGTCGGTCCCGGATGGTCAGGCACGCTGGATGTGACCCTGACCTGCACCGTGCAATCCCGGCTGCTGACCTCGTATCCCTCGGCTGTCTTTTCGATGCGCTCGATGGGCTGCTGCTTGAGGGCGTCGGCCAGCCGGTTGTCGCCCAGCACCGCATGCAGGATTTTCGAACTGTCCCAGTAGCCGCTCAGTGCAGCGGACGCTGGAAGGGCTGGCGCCATCAGCGCCGACGCGATGATCAAGCTTGTCGTGAAACGCATGTTCTGTTCCTCTCGGCCGGGGGAGCGGCGGGCCCTCTGATGGGGTTGCTGGCCGTTCCTACGCCTCAAACTCATCCTCAAGCCGGATGGCCGTGCCGTCAACGATTGCCTTGATTTGCTCGACGGACCATCGCTGATGAGTCCCTATCTTGCAGGGACCGGGCAAAGACCCATGATTAACAAGGTCGGCGAACTCCTTTGGCGTCATATCAAGGAGCTTTGCAGCAGTTTCGAGCCGCACGAATATCGGCTGAACATTGCCTCGTCTCGCCATTTTCTCGCTCTGACTGCCCTAGCTCCCACAATCTGAGCGATGGCCAGATGACCGTCAAGCCTACAGGGCGGGGCGGCGGCTTATGCCTCACCCTACCTGTGTCCAAGATGAGCGCGCTGGATGGCGACCTTGGCTTCGCTATAATGACGCCCCGCGCATCTCTGAATGGGCGTTCTCGGGCGCTCAGCCCCCAGATGCAGAAATCCTTGCGGAAAGGGCCGCAAATGTCCGAACGAATCCTGATCGCTGTCGATCCCGACGCGCTTGCCGAGATAAAGGCCGAACTGGTTGCACTTCGCAACGAGATCCGCGCCGTGCGCATGTCGCCCATGCCTGAATGGGTGACGGCCCACGAATATGCCGAGCAAGTGGGCGTGACGCGCCGCACGGTGATGAACTGGATCGCCGCCGGGCAGATCGAAAGCAGCCGCCACGGGGCAACCGTCCTGGTGCGCTCACGGCCCAGCGACAGATCGCGCGGGCGGGGAAGAGGCTAGCCCCAATCCATCCCAAGGCGTGGCCCATCCGCATCACTCACGACCGCAATCGGTAGCAGCCAACCGCAAATATAAAGGCGGGCTTTATGGCGGGTATATCGCCTGAATGGCAATTTTTCTTATAAATATCAACTGGAAATGGCGGAAGCGGTGGGATTCGAACCCACGGTGGGGTCTCCCCCACGCTGGTTTTCAAGACCAGAGCCTTAAACCACTCGGCCACGCTTCCAGGCCGCGCCGGGATAGGCTGGTGCAAGGGGCGAGGCAAGCGGAATCTAGCCGCGCCGCGCCGTCGGAGCGACAGCCGCCGGCAGCCGCAACCCCGCACACAATCCCCCCAGCGCCGAGCGATCCAGCATCAGCGCGCCGCCATGCAGCGCCGCCAGGTCGGCGACGATGGCCAGGCCAAGGCCGGTGCCGGGCGGGCCGGCCTCGTCCAACCGGGCGCCGCGGGTCAGCGCCAGGGCATGATCCTGATCAGACATGCCGGGGCCGTCGTCCTCGATCAGGATGTGCAGCTGGTCGCCGTCGACCCGCGCGGTGATGCGGATCGCCGAGGAGGCCCATTTCACCGCGTTTTCGACCAGGTTGCCGATCATCTCCTCGAGATCCTGCCGCTCGCCGGCGAAGCCGGCATCGGCATCGGCGCAGATATCGACCCGCAGGCCGGCCTCGCGGATCGGGCCGCCCAGCACCAGCAGGATGTCCTGGATGACCGGTGCGGCCGGGGTGCGCTGGCCCAGCAGCCGCGGCGCGGCCGAGCTGCGCGCGCGCCGCAGGTGCCAGCCGATCTGGCGGTCCATGCGCGCGATCAACGCGTGGCCGGGATGGTCGGGCGGCAGCGCATTGTCCAGCGCCGCCAGCGGCGTCTTCAGCGAATGCGCCAGGTTGCCGACATGCTCGCGCGCGCGGGCGAGGACGGCGCGGTTCTGCTCAAGCAGCGCGTTGATCTCGGCGGCGACGGGGCGCAATTCGGCCACGGCGGGCAGGGGCAGCGCCTCGGCCTGGCCGGCGCGAATGCGGCGCAGGTCGCGGCCGAGCCGGTCCAGGCTGCGCAGCCCCGCAGCCACTTGCAGCAGGCTTGCCGCGGCCAGCGCCAGCCCCAGCACGGCCAGCGAGATCGCCAGCGGCCGGCGCAGCCGTGCCATGGCGGCATCAATCTCGGCCCGCGGCGCGGTCACGGTCACGGCCAGGACCGAGGCCGAGCCGGGCAGGGTGAAGACATGGCGCGCGACCCGCAAGGGCTCGCCGGCCGGGCCAAGGCCGGGGCCGCCCTGGAAATCCGCCTCGGGCGGGTTCAGCACGTTGTCGAAGAGCGAGGGCGATTTCGCCGCCACCTGGCCGTCCTGCGTCAATTGCCAGAACCAGCCCGACAGCGGCATCTGGAAACGCGGATCGGTCGGGGCGGGGCCGGCAACCAGCCGGCCGTCCGCGTCGATCCCGGCGCCGGCGATCAAGGCATCGGCCACCGCCCCGGTCTCGGCGTCGAAGCGGCCGGTGATGAAATCCTCGAGGATCGCGGCGATGGCAAGATAGCCCGCGACCAGCGCCACCCCGGTCAGCAGCGCCGCCAGCCCGATCAGCCGGGCGCGGATCGAATCGCGCGGCAGGATCAAGCGGCGGTCCTCAGCACATAGCCCTCGCCGCGCCGGGTCTCGATCAGGCCCTCGCCGATCTTCCTGCGCAACCGGCCAATCACCACCTCGATGGACTTGAAGTCGCGGTCGGCGGCGGAATCGTAAAGGTGGTCGGACAATTCGCTGCGGCTGACCACGCGGTTCTGGTGATGGATCAGATAGGCGAGGATGCGGGTCTCGAACGCCGTCAGCTTCAACGCCAGCCCGTTGCGGGTGATGACGCCCAGCTGGGTGTCAAGCCGCAACGGCCCGGCCTTGATCACCGCCTGGGCATGGCCGGCGGCACGGCGCACCAGGGTCTGGGCGCGGATCACCACCTCTTCCAGCCGGAAGGGCTTCACCGCGTAATCGTCCGCGCCGGCGCGGAACCCCGCCACCTTGTCGGTCCAGTCGCCGCGCGCGGTCAGGATCAGCACCGGCATGGTCACGCCGCCCTCGCGCCAGCGGGTCAGCACCTCGATCCCCGGCAGGCCGGGCAGGCCCAGGTCCAGGATCGCCAGGTCGTAGGTCTCGGTCGAGCCCAGGAACTCGCCCTGGGTGCCGTCGGCGGCGATGTCGCAGGCAAAGCCGCCGTCGCGCATGGCGGCTGCCAGCTGCGAGGACAGCGTCGGGTCATCCTCGACGATCAGGCATTTCATGGCTTCGTCCCCTTTCGCCGGGCATCGGTCAGGCCCGCGCCCGCGACCTCCAGGAAATCGCCGCCATGCGCGTCCAGCCGGATCAGCAGCACGTCCCGTTTCGGCGTCAGCAGGCGCAGCTCATGCACCAGGATCACGCCCTTCGCCCGCTCGTCGGGGGTGGGCGGCACGATGCGCGCCGCGATCAGCCGGCCGCGGAACCGTTCCGCGACGATTTCGGCGGCGCGGTTGAGCGGCAGGATGCGGGAATCGTGGCGCTGGAGGCTTTCGAACTCGGGCGCCCAATCCTCGGGCCAGGGCGGGCCGCGGTCGTGGCCGCGATCCTCGGCCAGCGCGTTCAGCGCCAGCGCCAGCGCGACGGGCAACGACAGGGATATGATGCGCATGCGGTTCATCGGCCCTATGTAATGGGGGAAATCCAAACGAAAGCCAAACGGGTCGTTGGTCTTTGGTTGGCGCGACTGGGGCTATCACCCGATTCGTCCGGGGCCGATCAGGATGCCCCGATAAGGAAGGAACCAGAGATGAGCAGAAAACTCTCGACCTCGATCGCGCTTTCGGCCCTGCTGGCGGCGTTCTCGGCCCCCGTGCTGGCGCAAGAGACGCCCGCCGCGCCCCCGCCCGCGGCCGAAGCCCAGGCCCAGGCGCCGGTCGCGCTGCCGCGGGCCTTGCAGGATGCCGGGCTGACCGACGTGACCAGCAAGCGCGGCCCGCGCGGCGCCACCCGGCTGGAGGGCAAGCTGCCCGACGGCACGCAGATCGACGCCATGCTGGACGACAAGGGCCAGCTGCGCGGCCTGCGCGCCAAGGGCGAGGGCGTGCTGCCGCAGGCACTGGTCGATCAGCTGGTGCCGCAGCCCGTGCGCGACAGCGCGGTTTTCGGCGAGCTGGGCGGCCTGAAGGCGGTGTTTTCGGGCGAGCGCGGGGTGATGCTGGCCGGGCAGGGCGACGGCAAGCTGGGGGCGCGGGCGGCCTTTACCCAGGACGGCACGCTGATGCGCTTTGGCCGCGGCGATGCCGAGCGCGGCAAGGGCTGGCACGGCAAGCGCGACCATGACCGCGCAGACAAGCGCCGCGGCCATCACCGCGGCGACGGCCCGCGGGGCTGGGATCATGGGCCGCGCGGGGATCGCGGGGCCGAGCGCGGCTGGGATCGCGGGCCGGGGCGCGACATGCCGCCGCCGCCCGCCGGCGCCGCGCCCCAGGCACCCGAGGCGCCCGCGCCGCAGCGCCAGGGGGCGCTGGCGCCGGTCCAGCTTGACCGGGGCGAGGTGCGCATGGCGCTGACCTCGGCCGGCTACAGCCGCATCGGCGAGATCATGCAGGACGGGCCGCGCGTCGTGGCCCAGGCGGTCAACCCCGAGGGCGAGCCGGTCGCGGTCGAACTGAACCCCAAGGGGCAGGTCACGCGGGAAATCAACCGCTGAGGCAGGTTGCAGGCGCATCGGGCCGCGCGGGCTTTCCAGCCGGCGCGGCCCTTTGGCGCGGCGATTCCGATCAACTCTCGGCAAGACCCTGCCTTTCGGCGCGAAAAGGCTTGCCTGATGCGCGCGGCAATGCGAAATCCCCCCGGAATTTCCGGGCTTTCCTGCCCGAAACATTGGGGTCGGTCGATGCGTCGTCGTGAATTTGTCCTTTCTGCCGGTGCGGCCATGACGGCTGTCAGCGCGCTTTCTGCCTCGCTGGGGGCGGCCCTGGCGCAGGAAGGCCCCGAAGCCCAGCCGGAAGCCGCCGCCGCGCCGGCCGAGGAGGCCGCGCCCCAGCCCTTCGGCTTCGAGGATGTCGCCGCGATGGCCAGGGAACTGGCCGCCAAACCCTACGAATACCGCGATGCCGAACTGGTCGGCAGCTTCGCCAACCTGACCTATGACCAGTATCGCGGCATCCGGTTCCGCCGCGATCGCGATCCCTGGGCCGGCAGCCGCGATTTCGCGCTGGACCTGCTGCCGCCCGGCGCGATCTTCCACGAGCCGGTGGACATCGCGCTGGTCGAGGAGGGGGTGGTGATCCCGGTCCGCTTCGATCCGCACATGTTCGACTTCGACCCGGCGCAATTCCCCGACGGGGTCGATTACGAGACGCTGGGCGACATGGGCTGGTCGGGGTTTCGCATCCGCGCGCCGCTGAACCGGCCCGATGTCATGGACGAGATCGCCGTGTTCCAGGGCGCCAGCTATTTCCGCGCCGTGTCGCGGGGCACCCTTTACGGCCTGTCGGCACGCGGTCTGGCCATCGGCACCGGCAGCGCCGAGGGCGAGGAATTCCCGCTGTTCCGCGGCTTCTGGATCCACAAGCCCGGACCCCAGGACCGTTCCGTGCTGGTTCATGCGCTGCTGGACAGCCGCTCGGTCTCGGGCGCTTTCGAGTTCCGCATCACGCCCGGCGCCGAGACCGTCTTCGACACCCGCGTCGCGCTGTTCCCGCGCCAGGACATGCGCAACGCCGGCATCGCGCCGCTGACCTCGATGTACTGGTTCGGGCCGGCCGACCGCTCGCGCGTGGACGATTATCGACCCGCCGTGCATGACAGCGACGGCTTGCAGATGCTGACCGGGGGCGAGCAGCGGCTCTGGCGGGTGTTGTCGGGACACAGGACATTGCAGGTCTCGGCCTTCATGGACAATGATCCGCTGGGCTTCGGCCTGGCACAGCGGGCGCGGGACTTCGAATCCTACAAGGATGCCGAGGCGCGCTATGAAAAACGGCCATCGGCCTGGATCGCGCCGCAGGACAACTGGGGCAAGGGCACCGTCACCCTGATCGAGATCCCGGTCGAGAACGAGTTCAACGACAATATCGTCTCGTTCTGGCAGCCGGCCGACACGCTGCGCAAGGGCAATCGCTACGACTTCAACTACATTTTGACATTTGCAGCGGAAGTCCCTGACAGCGCACCGATTTCCCGCGTTGTCGAAACCATGTCCGGCAAGGCGATCAACAATCCCAACGGCCGCACCTATATCGTCGATTTCGACCTGGGGCTGTTCGGCTCGGACGATCCGGTGCCGCAGCTGCGCGCCTCGGCCGGGCGGATCGGGCACAGCTATCTGCTGCGCCTGCCCGAGCAGGGCCGGATGCGGCTGGCCTTCGAATACCTGCCCGAAGGCGCCAAGCTGGCCGATCTTTCGGCGGTGCTGAACGGCCCCGAAGGCCCGCTCAGCGAGACCTGGATCGCCCGCTGGACGCGCGAGTGAGCGACATGGGCGCGCCCCACAGTAAGCCGGACCGGTATCCGGCCAGCCGGACCCGGTCCCTGCCTCTGTCCGCGGATGACGGCTGGGAGGCGCTGGACCTGCCGCAATTCCAAGGCCCGGCGACGCCGCCCGAGGCGCCGCTGGACATGCCCGAGCAGGATTTCCGCGGCCGCCCGCCTTTGGGACCGGACAGCCGCTGGCCCTCGCCTGGTGCCATTGCGGCGCGGCTGACGGCCTTTGGCGGCGCGGCGGCGATCGCCTGGCTGGGCTGGCGGCAGATGATGCTGACCTTCGGCGCGAACATGACCTGGCTGCAATCGGTGCTGCTGGTGCTGTTCGCGCTGACCTTCACCTGGGTCGGGTTTTCCTTTACCTCGATGGTCTCGGGCATCTTCGCGCGGCGGCTGCGCACCCCGGAGGGGCCGAACCAGGCGCGCCTCGCCGTGGTCATGCCGGTCTATCACGAGAATGCGGCGGCGACGGCGGGCCTGCTGGCGGCGCTGGCGCGCGACCTCCATCGCGAGGGGCTGGGCGATCGGGCCGAGATCTTCGTGCTGTCGGACAGCTACGAGCCACGGGCCGTCTTCGAGGAGATGGCGGCGATCAGCCGGCTGCGCGACATCTCGCCGGTGCCGGTCTGGTATCGCCGCCGCCGTTCGAACAAGGGGCGCAAGGCCGGCAATGTCGGCGATTTCGTGCGCCGCTGGGGCGGGCGCTACGACCAGATGGTGGTGCTGGACGCCGACAGCGTGGTCGGGGCCGCGACGATCAGGGCGCTGTCGGCGCGGATGAATGCCGATCCGGCGGTCGGGTTGATCCAGACCATGCCGATGCTGGTCGGCGGCCAGACCATCTTCGCCCGGCTGACGCAATTCGCCGGCCGCATCTATGGGCCCGCCATTGCCCGCGGCGTCGCCGCCTGGTCGGGCGACAGCGGCAATTTCTGGGGCCATAACGCCATCATCCGCGTCGAGGCCTTCGCGCAATGCTGCGGGCTGCCGGAACTGCCGGGCAGGCCGCCCTTTGGCGGCACCATCCTGAGCCACGACTTCGTCGAGGCCGCGCTGCTGCGGCGCGCCGGCTGGAAGGTGCGGCTGGACCACGACCTGCGCCAGAGCTTCGAAGGCTGCCCGCCGACGCTGCTGGACATGGCCGTGCGCGAGCGCCGCTGGGCGCAGGGCAACCTGCAGCATGCGCGGCTGATCTTTTCGCGCGGCTTCGCCTGGATCAGCCGGGTGCATTTCGTCATCGGCATCCTGGGCTTCCTGATGTCGCCGATCTGGCTGATGATGATCCTGGTCGGGTTGGCGCTGTCGGCCAATGTGCTGCTGTCGCGGCCGGATTATTTCCCGCAGACCTACCAGCTGTTCCCGACCTGGCCGACCTTCGACCCGGTGCGGATGCTGTGGCTGTTCGTCGCCGCCATGTCCTTCCTGCTGGTGCCCAAGTTCATCGCCATCTTCCGCGCCTGGCTGCGGCCTTTGGCCAAGGATTCGGGCGGCAATGTGCGGCTTCTGGCCTCGGCCATGTTCGAGATCGTGCTTTCGGCGCTGATCGCGCCGGTGCAGATGCTGATCCAGACCCGGCAGATCATCGAGATCCTGCGCGGCCGCGATTCCGGCTGGGAGGCGCAGGTCCGCGCCGGGCAGATGCCGCCTTGGCATGTCGTGCTGCGCCGCCATGCGCTGCATGTCGCGCTGGGGATCGCAACGCTGGTGGTGCTGGCCTTTCTGTCGCCCTGGCAACTGGTCTGGCTGTCGCCGATCCTGGCCGGGCTGATCCTGTCGCCGCTGACCTCGCGCTGGTCGGCCAGCCCGGTCTTCGGCCGCTGGGCACGCCGGCAGGGCCTGCTTGTCACCCCCGAGGAGCGCGAGCCGCCCGAGCTGCTGACCGCCGCAAACATGCTGGATTTCCGCATTGCCGGCGGGCTGCCGCGCGACGGCCTGGGGGCGCTGGGGCGGGATGCGGCGCTGCGCGCGCACATCCTGGCGCTTTTGCCCGAAGCCCCGCGCGTCCCGGTCGAGGAGCGGCTGGATGCCATCTCGGCCGAGGCCAAGATCGGCCATGCCGCCTCGCAGGCGCAGGCGCTGCGCTTCCTCGGCCCGGCCGAGCAGCTGGCGCTGATCGAGAACCGCGCACTGATCGAAGCCTTCGCGAAGTTGCCACAATGAACCGTATCGTCGCCCTGGACATGCTGCGCGGCTATGCGCTGGTCTGCATCATGCTGGACCACATGCCGATCGGCGTGCTGCGCAAGCTGACGCTGACCAATTTCGCCGTCTTCGACGCGGCCGAGCTGTTCGTGCTGCTGTCGGGATTCCTGGTCGGCATGGTCTGGGTCAAGGTCGAGGCGCGCGAGGGACGCCGGGCCGCGCAGATCCGCTTCCTGCGCCGCGCCGCGCAGGTCTGGCTGGCGCTGATCGCCGGGGCGATCCTGCTGGCGCTGTTCTCGGCGCTGCTGTTCAAGCTGCAGATGAACCATACCGCGGTCTGGTTCCAATATGCGCGCTGGATCGTCGAGCATCCCATCGGCTATGTCGCCACCGTGGCGCTGATGTGGATGCAGCCCAACCTGCTCGACGTGCTGGCGCTTTACGTGCTGCTGATCGCCACCGTGCCGGTGACGGTGCCCTTCATGCTGCGCTGGCCCTGGCTTGCCATGGCGGTTTCGGTGGTGGTCTGGATCTTTGCCTTGCCGCTGAACGCGCTGATCCCCAACCAGCGGCCGGGGCCGGGGCTGCTGTTCAACCCCTTCGGCTGGCAGATGCTGTTCTTTGCCGGCGTCGCCATGGGCGCGTTTCGCGAGCGGATCATGCCGGTCCTGCGGCGCCACTCGGCATTGCTGACCTGGGTGTCGGTCGGCGTGCTGCTGTTCGGTCTGACCATCGTGATCGCCTGGAAGATCGGCGCGCCGGCCAAGCCCGTCAGCCAGTTCCTGCGCCAGATCACCGGCGGCATCGACAAATGGTCGTTGGATTTCATGCGTTTCACCGCCATTCTTGCGGCAAGCTGGATCGTCGCGGTGCCCCTGGCGCGGCCCTTTGCCTGGATGGCCGCCACCGCGCCGGGCGAGGCGCTGGCCGAGATCGGGCGCGGCGGGCTTTTCTCGTTTATCGCCTGCGTGATGCTGTCGATCTGGGGCGATGCGCTGGACATGTCGGCGCCGGCGGGGCCGCTGAACTTCTGGCTGCGGCTGGCCATCGACCTCTGGCTGGTCGTGGCCTTCTGGACCATATCGGCGGTCTGGATGCGGCGGGAAACCTGGCTGCCGCCGTTGCGGGCAAGGCTCGGGCTGGGCTAGGGCGTGCCGCGCGGCTTGCCTTGGCCGCCCCCAACCGCTCAACTGTCCGCCGCAGACCGAGGAGGAATGAGGAATCATGAAATCGGACATCCAGATCGCCCGCGAGGCGCAGAAGCTGCCCATCGCGCAGGTCGCCGGCCGGCTGGGCCTGACCGAGGCCGATTTCCTGCCCTATGGCCACGACAAGGCCAAGATCGCGCATGAGACCATCGCCGCGCTGGCCGGGCGGCCTCAGGGCCGGCTGATCCTGGTGACCGCCATCAACCCGACCCCGGCGGGCGAGGGCAAGACCACGACCACCGTGGGCCTGGGCGACGCGCTGAACCGCATCGGCAAGCGGGCCACGGTCTGCATCCGCGAGGCCTCGCTGGGGCCGAATTTCGGCATGAAGGGCGGGGCCGCGGGTGGCGGTCATGCGCAGGTCGTGCCGATGGAAGACATGAACCTGCATTTCACCGGCGACTTTCACGCCGTCACCAGCGCGCATAACCTGCTGGCGGCGATGATCGACAACCATATCCACTGGGGCAACGCGCTGCGCATCGATCCGCGCCGCGTGACCTGGCGGCGGGTCATGGACATGAACGACCGGGTGCTGCGGCAGGTGGTGGTCGCGCTTGGCGGGCCGGCCAACGGCGTGCCGCGCGAATGCGGTTTCGACATCACCGTCGCCTCCGAGGTGATGGCGATCCTGTGCCTGGCCTCGGATCTGGCCGACCTGCAGGCGCGGCTGGGCCGCATCGTCATCGGCCAGACCTTCGACCGCAGGCCGGTGACGGCGCGCGACCTGGGCGCCGAGGGCGCCATGACCGTGCTCTTGCGCGACGCCCTGCAGCCGAACCTGGTGCAGACGCTGGAGAACAATCCCGCCTTCGTCCATGGTGGGCCCTTCGCCAATATCGCGCATGGCTGCAACTCGGTCATGGCGACGCGCACGGCGCTGGCGCTGTCGGATTATGTCGTGACCGAGGCCGGTTTCGGCGCCGACCTGGGGGCCGAGAAGTTTCTCAACATCAAGTGCCGGCTGGCCGGGCTGCAACCTGACGCGGCGGTGCTGGTGGCGACTGTGCGGGCGCTGAAGATGAACGGCGGCGTGGCCCGCGCCGACCTGGGGGCCGAGAATGTCGCGGCGCTGCGGGCAGGCTGCGCCAACCTGGGCCGCCATATCGAGAACCTGCGCCGCTTTGGCCTGCCGGTGGTGGTGGCGATCAACCATTTCTCGGGCGATACCGAGGCCGAAATCGCGGCGCTGACCGATTATTGCCGCGCGCATGGCGTGCAGGCGGTGCTGTGCCGGCACTGGGCCGAGGGTGGTCGGGGTGCCGAGGATCTGGCCCGCGCCGTGGTCGAACTGGCCGAGGGCGGCGCGGATTTCGCGCCGCTCTATCCCGACGAGATGCCGCTGGCCGAAAAGATCGAGACCATCTGCAAGCGCATCTATCGCGCTGCCGAAGTCGAGTTCCTGCCCCATATCGTCGAGCGGCTGGAGGAATGGCAGCGGGCGGGCCATGGCCATCTGCCGGTCTGCATGGCCAAGACGCAATATTCCTTTTCCGCCGACCCGGCGGCGCTTGGCGCGCCCGAGGGCTTTGCCATCCCGGTGCGCGAGGTGCGGCTGTCGGCCGGCGCGGGATTCGTGGTGGCGATCTGCGGCGACATCATGACCATGCCCGGCCTGCCGCGCGAGCCCTCGGCGCTGCGCGTGGGGCTGGACGGCGACGGCCATGTGCAGGGCCTGTTCTAGGGTATGCGGGCGGGATTTCCCATCGCGCGGCCCGGCATGACCGTGGGTCTGCTGGGCGGCTCTTTCGATCCGGCGCATGAAGGCCATGTGCATATCACCGATGAGGCGCTGCGCCGCTTCGGCCTCGACCGGATCTGGTGGCTGGTCAGCCCCGGCAATCCGCTGAAGCCCCACGGCCCGGCGCCGCTGGACCAGCGCATCGCGCGGGCGCGGCGGATCATGCGCGACCCCAGGGTCGCGATCACCGGCATCGAGGCGAAACTGGGTACCCGCATGACCCGCGACACCATCGCCGCCCTGCAACGGCTTTACCCCGGCGTGCGCTTCGTCTGGCTGATGGGGGCCGACAACCTGGTGCAGTTCGACCGCTGGGACCGCTGGCAGGACATTGCGGTGCGGGTGCCGATCGGCGTCATCGCGCGGCCGGGCTGGCGGATGCCGGCGCGGTTCTCGCGCGCGGCGCGGCTGCTGTGGCGCGCGCGGCTGCCCGAGTCGCGCGCCCGTGAACTCGCCCGCGCTAGGCCGCCGGCCTGGGCGATGATAAACCTGCCGCTGAACAAGCTGAGTTCCAGCGCGATCCGCGCGCTGGGGCCGAAAGGACGCGCATGAACGGATGGACGCGACGTGGCTTCGTGGCGGGGCTGGGGCTGCTGGCCCTGGCACCCCGCATGGCGTCGGCGCAGCAAAGGCCGGCGATGCGGCCCAGGGGGTTTGACCCCGAGGCGCTGATCGCCGCCGCGGGGCTGGGCGGCGCGGTGGCCTATGCGGTGGTCGACCCGGTCTCGGGGCAGGTGCTGGCCCAGCGTCAGGCCGATCAGCCCATGGCGCCCGCCAGCACGCTCAAGGCGGTGACGGCGCTTTACGCGCTGGACCGGCTGGGCGAGGGGCATCGCTTTGCGACCCGCGTCATCCGGGCCGGCAACATGCTGATCCTGGCCGGGGGCGGCGATCCGGTGCTGGATACCGATGCGCTGGACGAGTTGGCCGCCGCAACCGTCGCCGATGAAAAGGCCGCCGGCCGGCCGGCGCCGACCGCATTCGCCGTCTGGGGCGGCGCGCTGCCGCGGATCGGCCGGCTGGACCCGGCGCAGGACGAGCATCTGCCCTACAACCCCTCGATCTCGGGGATGATCCTGAACTTCAACCGCGTGCACCTGGACTGGCGGCAGGGCGAACAGGGCTATCGGCTGTCCCTGCAGGCGCGGGGCCGCAAGCTGTCGCCCAGGGCCTATACGGCCGCGATCGCGGCGGTGGACCGCGGGCTGCCGCTGTTCACCTATGAGGCGGGCAAGCTGGAAAGCTGGACCATCGCGCGCCGCAGCCTGGGCAAGTCCGGCAGCCGCTGGTTGCCTGTCCGCCGCCCCGAGCTTTACGCGGGCGACGTGTTCCAGACGCTGTGCCGCGCGCGCGGGCTGGCGCTGCCCAATCCCGAGGTGATCGAGATCCTGCCCGAGGGGGCCGAGACCGCTCGCCATGACAGCCCGCCCCTGCGCCAGATCGTGCAGGGTATGCTGGAATATTCCACCAACCTGACCGCCGAGGCCATCGGCCTTGCCGCCAGCCGGGCGGACGACCCGGCCGCCTCGGCCGCGGCCATGGCGGAATGGTTGCGCGGGCAGGGGATCGGCGGCGATTTCGCCTTTCACGACCATTCGGGCCTGTCGCCCTTGAATCGGGTCGATGCGCGGATGCTGGCCGCGCTGATGGCGGGGCCGGGGCAGAGGCGCAACCTGCGCGGGCTGATGAAGCCGATCCCGCTGCGCGATGCGCGCGGCAAGCGCAAGGACAGCGACATCGCCATCGAGGCCAAGACCGGGACGCTGAACTTCGTCTCGAACCTGGCGGGCTATGCGCAGAGGCCCGGGAGGCGGGAACTGGCCTTCGCCATCCTGACCGGTGACGAGCCGCGCCGCGCCGCCAGCGAAGGCCAGGAACTGCCCGAGGGCGTCACGGGCTGGACCAAACGCTCCAAGGCGCTGCAACAGGCGCTGATCGAGGGCTGGCTGGGCGAGTTCGCCGCGCAGCCCCCCGTCGCCTCGGCGCAGGGGGCGACGCTTTAAAGCAGGCCGCTTTAAAGCAGGCGGTGGCGTGCGCGGGCGGCCAGTTCGATGGCGGCGGCGTGCAGGCGCTCGATGTCCAGCTGGTCGCGGATCTCGGCCAGCATCTCGGCCTCGATCTCGCCCAGCCGGCCGTCGGAGGCGGCGACGTCGCAGGCCAGGACATAGGCGGTGTCATAGAGCTTTTCCGGCAGCGCCGCGCGCACCAGGCCGAAAAGCGCGTCCAGCCCGTCCTCCTCCTCGAACAGCGTCACCACGGTCTGCGACACTGCACGGATGCGGTCGATGTCGTAATCGGCGAAGACGGGCGTGTGGTTCACCGCGCGCTCGATGGCGACCAGCTCGGCCGTGCGCGGGTTCTGGTCCGAGGCCGAGACCGCCACCATGACCGCGACCAGCGCGTCGCAGGGCGAGAACGAGGGCAGGCTGTCGGTCATGGCATTTCTCCTTGCGTTTCCGGGGGTAATTATTGACCATCCGGCGGCGTTTCAATACGGGGAAGTTCCGAGCCAATGGAGACCCGAAAATGACCGCCCTGCGTGACGCCGCGATGAAATCCAAGGCCTGGCCCTTCGAGGAGGCCCGCCGCGTGCTGAAACGCTATGAGAAGAAGGATCCCGAAAAGGGCTATGTGCTGTTCGAGACCGGCTATGGCCCCTCGGGCCTGCCGCATATCGGCACCTTCGGCGAGGTGGCGCGCACGACCATGATCCGCCGCGCCTTCGAGATCATCTCGGACATCCCGACGCGGCTGTTCTGCTTTTCCGACGACATGGACGGCATGCGCAAGGTGCCCGACAACGTGCCCCAGCAGGAGATGCTGCGCCAGCACCTGCAAGAGCCGCTGACCACGGTGCCCGACCCGTTCGGCGAATATGACAGCTTCGGCGGGCATAACAACGCCATGCTGCGCCGGTTCCTGGACACTTTCGGCTTCGAATACGAATTCATCAGCGCGACCGAGTTCTACAAGGCGGGCCGGTTCGACGAGACGCTGCTGAAGGCGGCCGAGAAATACGACGCCATCATGGAGGTCATGCTGGCGTCCTTGCGCGAGGAACGCCAGCAGACCTATTCCTGCTTCCTGCCGATCAGCCCCAGGACCGGCAAGGTGCTTTACGTGCCGATCAAGCATGTCGATGCGAAAGCCGGCACCATCACCTTCGACGACGAGGACGGCGAGGAGCTGACCCTGCCGGTCACTGGCGGCCATGTGAAGCTGCAATGGAAGCCGGATTTCGGCGCCCGCTGGGCGGCGCTGGATGTCGATTTCGAGATGTATGGCAAGGATCACTCCACCAACACCCCGATCTATGACGGCATCTGCAAGATCCTGGGCGGGCGGCCGCCCGAGCATTTCACCTATGAGCTGTTCCTGGATCAGCACGGCCAGAAGATCAGCAAGTCCAAGGGCAATGGCCTGTCCATCGACGAGTGGCTGACCTATGCGGCGACCGAGAGCCTGAGCTATTTCATGTTCCAGAAGCCAAAGACCGCGAAGCGGATGTATTTCGACGTCATCCCCAAGGCGGTGGACGAATACCACCAGCAGCTGCGCGCCTATCCCGACCAGACGGTCGAGCAGCAGCTGGCCAACCCGGTCTGGCACATCCATGGCGGGAAGGTGCCGGAATCGGACATGGTGGTGCCGTTCCAGATGCTGCTCAACCTCGCCTCGGTGGCCGGCGCCAAGGACAAGGAGGGGCTCTGGGGCTTCATCCGCCGCTATGCGCCCGAGGCCAGCCCCGAGACCAACCCGACGCTGGACCAGGCGGCCGCATTCGCGGTGCGCTATTTCAACGATTTCGTGGCGCCGACGCGGACTTACCGCGCGCCCACCGAGGTCGAGCGGCGGGCGCTGGAGGATCTGGCCGGGCGGCTGGCGGCATGGAACCAGCCCGCCGATGCCGAGACCTTGCAGACCATGGTCTTTGCCATCGGCCGCGAACATGGCTTCGAGCCGATGAAGGACTGGTTCCAGGCGCTTTACCAGGTGCTGCTGGGTGCCGACCAGGGACCGCGCTTCGGCGGCTTCATCGCGCTTTACGGCGTGGATGAAACCCGCGCCCTGATCGAGCGGGCCCTGGCCGGCGAGCTGGCGGCAGAGCCAACCGCCTGAACCGGCGCGGGAATTTCATGTTGCGCGCGGCCTCGTTGCCGCGCGCGCATGGTTAACGACCGGTTAACGCGAGATTGCCAAATTCCTGACGGACCGCGCGGGCAACCGCCTTGCACGTTCTGGATTAGGGGAGAATTGGCATGACCATTGCGATTATCGGCAACCAGTCGTTGATGCCGCGCGCCTTCCGGCTGGGCCTGGATCAGTGGTCCCGGACGGATGGCAGGGCGGGATCACCGACCTGGGCGGGGGCGGCGAACGCGGCCATCGTGCCGGCGGACGAGGATTTCGGCAGCTGCCTGGAAATCCTCAAGCAAGAGGCGGTGACGCAGGTTCGCTACATGCAGCGCACGCCGATCAATCCCGGCAGCTATCTGCGCATCTCGGCGCGCGTCAAGGCCGTCGCGGGCAACCTGCCCCAGGTCCGCATCGCCGCCTTCGCCGGCAATGCCGCCGGCAACAACGTGGCGGGCGTGCCGCAGACCGGCCCTTCGGTCACGCTGCCGGGCTATGGGCAGGTGGTCGAGGTCTCGGCCATCGTCGGCACCGGCCGGCGCGAGGGCGTGGACATGGCCTGGGGACGCGCCGCCACCTTCGGCCATTTCGGCCTGGACCTGACCGGCGACAACAACGGCTCGATCCGCATCGAGAGCGTGATGATCGAGGACGTGACGGCGGCTTTCGTGCCGGGAATGCTGGACTGGGTCGACGTGCGCGATTTCGGCGCCATGGGCGACGGGACCACCGACGACCGCGCCGCCTTCATCGCCGCCGACCAGGCCGCGGCCGGGCGGCAGGTGCTGGTGCCCGAGGGCAGCTATCGCATCGGCTCGGACCTGAGCCTGTCTTCGCCAGTCCGATTCGTCGGCACGCTGAGCATGCCGCGCACGGCGCGGCTGGCATTGATGCGCAGCTTCGACTTTCCGACCTATGCCGCCGCCTTCGGCGACGAGACCGAGGGGATGAAGCGCGCGCTTCAGGCGCTGCTGGGCTTTACCGACCATGCGGTGCTGGACCTCTGCGGCCGCAACGTGCACCTGTCCGAGCCGATCACCATCGCCGATGCGGTGCCGGGCATGACCAGCTTTGCCAACCGCCGCGTCATCGCCAACGGCCAGGTCAGCATCTTGGCCGGCCCGGCCTGGGATACGCGGGTGGTGACATCGGCCGCGACCTATAATCCGGCACAGCCGCAGGTGCTTTCGGCGGTCGCCAATATCGCCAATATCGAGGTCGGCGCCCGCGTCAGCGGCAACGGCGTCGGGCGTGAAGTCTATGTCCTGGCCCGGAACGTCGCCGCCGGGACGCTGACGCTGTCGCTGCCGCTTTACGGCGGGGCGGGGACGCGCAGCTATAGCTTCAGCCGCTATCGCTATGCCTTCGATTTCTCGGGGATGGAGCATCTGAGCCGCTTCAACTTCGACGACATCGAATTCCTGCTGGAGGGCAATGCCAGCGGCGTGATGCTGGCCAAGACCGGCAACATGAACTGCTTCCGCGATTGCTATTTCACCCGGCCCAGGGATCGCGGCATCACCTCGATCGGCTCGGCCTGCCAGGGCATGCTGGTGGACCGCTGCGAGTTCCTGTCAAACGAGATGGGCGACCTGGCGCAGAACCGCACCACCGTCGCGCTGAACGTCAACAACAACGATGCCAAGATCCGCCACAGCCGCTTCATCCGCTTCGCGCATTTCGCGGTGATGAACGGCGGTGGCCACATGATCGAGGGCAACCATTGGTTCCAGGGCGACAATGCCCAGAACGGCGTGCGTTTCGGCGGGCTGGTGCTGACCCAGACCAATGTGCAGACGACCGTGACCGGGAACTATATCGACAATTGCTCGATCGAGTGGACGAACGAACACGACGCCTATCCGAATTTCGACGGCGGCGAGTATTCCTTTGGCGGGCTGACGATCACCGGCAACACCTTCCTGGCCTCGAACACGACGCTGGGATTCAACTGGCTGGTGGTCAAGCCCTATGGCAGTGGCCATTTCATCCATGGGCTGGCGGTGATGGGCAATGTGTTCAAGTCGCTGTTCAACAAGATCGCCCGGATCGAGAAGGTGGACACCACATTCTCCGACCTGAACTATCAGCGCATGCGCAACATCCAGTTCCAGGGCAACATGTTCAACGGCGTGAACAGCTATGTCGCCAATCCGGTCGACGTGGCGCACAACCAGGCCAGCGCCTCGAACCGCTGGCTGGTGACGGTGGACCAGGCGCTGCCCTTCAATGGCTGGGTGCGCAACGTCCAGTCGATCATTGCCACCAGCCAGATCACCAATGCCGCCAATGCCCGCGTGGCCGAGATGCCCTGGGTGCAGACCGCGCAGGGAACGACGCGGCAACAGGTGGCGCTGAACTGGGGCGCGGCGGTGCGCGGCTCGGTCAGCCTGCGGCTGCGCATGGACAACCCGGACTAGGCGCGCGCCCAGAACGCAAGCCCTTGGCCCCCGGCGGATCATTCTGCCGGGGGTTTCGGCATGTCCGGTTCCAGCAGGTCGGCAGGTCGCAGCCGGAACGCCTGGCCGAAGCCCGCGTTCAACAGGGCCGAGACCGGCTCGATCCGCCAGAAGCGGAAGTCCGGCAGGTCCAGATAGACCTTGGCCTTGGGATCGCGCGCCAGCCAGCGGGCGCGGCGCGCCTCGTCCGGCGCGACCGGCGCGGCACGGCCCAGGATCGACAGCCGCGCATGGGTCATGGCGTCGCCCTTGGCGGTCTCGGCGGCGATCAGCAGCCCGGCGCGCGGATCGGCCGCCAGCGCGCGCGTATGCGCGGCAAGCCCCGAAAGCAGCGCGAGCGGCGCGCCATCCGCATCGGTTTGCAGCGCAATGCGCGTGACCAGCGGCCCGCCCGTTTCGGGGTCGAGCGTGCCCAGGCTGGCATGGCGCGCACACCCCAGCAATTGCCGGGCAAGGGCGCGGGCCTCGTCGGTGGTTTCTCGAATCGGGTCGATCTTCATGGCGGCATGCTGCGCCGGCCGCGGCCCGCCAGGCAACCGCAACCTGCAAGGCAATGCGGCGTTTTGGCGGCGCTTTCCGGCTTTCGCAGCGCCCGGCCTTGTGAAACAACGGCGTCATGAGCAAGCACCCGCGCATCACTCTGGTCACCGGCGGCGCCCGCTCGGGCAAGTCCGCCCTGGCCGAAAGCCTTGCCGCCGCGCATGAGGGCACGCGCATCTACATCGCCACGGCCGAGGCCTGGGACGACGAGATGACGCAGCGCATCGGCCTGCATCGCGACCGGCGCGGCAGCGGCTGGCAGACGGTCGAGGAGCCGCGCGACCTGGCCGGCGCGCTGGCGCGAACGGACGGGCAGGGGGTGCGGCTGGTCGATTGCCTGACGCTGTGGCTGTCCAATCTCATGGCCGAGGGCCAGCCCGACCCGCATATCCGCGCCCTGTGCCGGGCGCTGGACGCCCAGCAGGACCCGGTGGTGCTGGTGACGAACGAGCTGGGGCTGGGCATCGTGCCCGAAAACGCGCTTGCCCGCCGCTTCCGCGACGAGCATGGCTGGATGAACCAGGCCGTGGTCGCGATCGCCGACGAGGTCTGGATGGCCGTCAGCGGCCTGCCGCTGCGCCTTAAACCGCAAAGAGGGACATCGTGAAAGAGTTCGACCAAACCGCCGCCCAAGCTGCCCGCGACCGCCAGGACCAGCTGACCAAGCCCCCCGGCTCTCTGGGCCGGCTCGAGGAGTTGGCGGTGTTCATGGCCGGCTGGCAGGGGCGCGAGCGGCCAAAGATCGAGCGCGCGCAGGCGTTGGTCTTTGCCGGCAATCACGGCGTCACCCGGCAGGGCGTGAACCCGTTCCCGGTCGAAGTCACCGCCCAGATGGTCGAGAATTTCCGTCAGGGCGGCGCGGCGATCAACCAGCTGTGCCGGCTGGCCGGCGCCGGGTTGCAGGTGATCGCGCTGGACCTGGACCGGCCGACCGGGGATTTCACCGAAGGCATGGCGATGGAGGTCGACGAGTTGGTCGCCGCCATCCAGACCGGCAAGAACGCCGTCGACCCCGAGGCCGACGTGATCCTGCTGGGCGAGATGGGGATCGGCAATTCCACAGTCGCGGCGGCGCTGGCGGCGGCGACCTTCGGCGGCAGCGCCGAGGATTGGGTCGGGCGCGGCACCGGCGCTGATGACGAGGTTCTGGCCAACAAGCTGCGTGCCGTCGAGGCCGGGCTCAGGCGCCACAAGGGCGCGGCGACGGCGGCCTCGATCCTGGGCAGCTATGGCGGGCGCGAGCAGGCGGCGATTTGCGGCGCGGTGATCCGCGCGCGCGAGTTGGGGATCCCGGTGATCCTGGACGGCTTCATCTGCTCGGCGGCGGCGGGCGTGCTTCTGGTCAACGACCGCAATGCGCTGGACCATTGCCTGATCGGCCATGAAAGCGCCGAACCGGGCCATCGCCGGCTGATCGCGGTGATGCAGAAAAAGCCGGTGGTGACGCTGGACATGCGCCTGGGCGAGGGCACGGGCGCGGCGGTGGCGTTGATGATCCTGCGCGCGGCGCTGGAATGCCACAACGGCATGGCCACTTTTGCCGAGGCCGGGATTGGCTAGGCTGCTGGCCGAGGCGGCGCTGGCACTGGTCTGGCTGACCCGGCTGCCGGTGGGGCGGCTTCTGCCCGCCTCGCCGCCGACGCTGGCGCGGGCCGCCTGGGCCTTTCCGCTGGTGGGGCTGGCGGTCGGGCTGGTCGGTGCCGCCGTGCTGGGGCTGGCGTCCTTCGCCGGGCTGCCGGGGATGGTCGCGGCGCTGCTGGCGGTCGGCGCCATGATCCTGGCCACCGGCGGGCTGCACGAGGACGGGCTGGCCGATTGCGCCGATGGCAGCGGCGGTGCGACCCGCGAGCGGCGGCTGGAGATCATGCGCGATTCCCGCATCGGCAGCTATGGCGTGCTGGCGCTGGTCCTGGTCACGGGGCTGCGGGTGGCGGCGATTGCGGCGCTGCTGGGCGATCCCTGGCTGGCGGCGACGGCCCTGGCCGGGCTGGCGGCGGCCTCGCGCGCGGGAATGGCGCTTGGGCTGGGGCTGATGCCGCCCGCGCGGCGCGACGGGCTGGGCCATGCGGCCGGGCGGCCGACGCGCGGCGCGATGCTCGCCGCCCTGGTGCTGGGGGCCGCCGCGTTGCTGCCGCCGGCGCTTTGCCTGCCGCATCCGGCGGCGGGCTGGCTGGTGCCAGCCGCGGCGGTGGCGGCGGCGCAGTTCTGGCTGGCGCGCCGGGCCATGCGGGCGCTTGGCGGGCAGACCGGAGACGTGCTGGGGGCCATGCAGCAGGCGGGCGAGGCGGCCGGGCTGGTGGCCATGACCGCCCTGGCCTAAGCGCCGTTACGTCGCGTCGCCTTTTTCTTGACGGGTTTTCGCACTTCACTCATACCAAACGGCTACATGAAAGGTCGGGATTATCCGCCGCCCGCCACGGCAAGAGGCGGCCATAGTTTTGGGGGAGGTTTTTCATATGGGTGCCCTGCTGGGGCTTTCTCGCGGCATCGACCGCGTCAATTCGGCCATCGGCCGCAGCGCAAGCTGGCTGATCCTGGTCGCCGTGCTGGTCAGCGCCGGGAATGCAGTCATCCGCAAGGTGCTGAACACCTCGTCCAATGCCTGGCTGGAGTTGCAATGGTATCTCTATGGCGCCGCCTTCCTGGGCGCCGCGGCCTATACGCTGAAGGAGAACGAGCATATCCGCATCGACATCATCTACGGCCTCTGGCGGCGGCGCCGGCAGCACTGGATTGACCTGATCGGGCATGTGTTCTTCCTGATGCCCTTCGTCACGCTGATGATCTGGTATCTCTACCCCTGGGCGATGCGCTCCTATTACCGGGGCGAGGTCTCGACCAATGCCGGGGGGCTGGTGCTGTGGCCGGCCAAGATGCTGTTGCTGGCCGGCTTCATCATGCTGTTCTTCCAGGGCATTTCCGAGATCATCAAGAAGATCGCCGTCATGCGCGGCCTGATCGAGGATCCCACCCCCTTCGTCTCGGCCCATGAGGCCGCCGCCATGGAGGGCGACATCATGGTGCGCGAGATGCAGGCGGCGATCGAGGACGAGAAACCGGGCGAGGAGACTCGCAAATGATGGTCTTCATCGCGCAGAACATGGCGCCGATCATGTTTGCCTCGCTGGTGATCTTCCTGCTCTTCGGCTATCCGGTGGCCTTCGCGCTGGCGGCGAACGGGCTGTTGTTCTTCGTCATCGGCGTCGAACTGGCGCCGCTGTCGGGCGGCAACATCAACCTCAGCTGGCCCTTGCTGAACGCCATGCCCGAGCGGTTATGGGGGGTGATGTCGAACGAGACATTGCTGGCCATCCCCTTCTTCACCTTCATGGGCATCGTGCTGGAGAAATCCGGCATGGCCGAGGATCTGCTGGACACGGTGGGCCAGCTTTTCGGCCCGATCCGCGGCGGCCTGGCCTATGCGGTGATCATCGTCGGCGCGCTCCTGGCGGCGACGACCGGCGTGGTCGCGGCCTCGGTCATCGCCATGGGGCTGATCTCGCTGCCGATCATGCTGCGCTATGGCTATGACCGGCGCATCGCCTCGGGCACCATCGCCGCTTCGGGGACGCTGGCGCAGATCATCCCGCCCTCGCTGGTGCTGATCGTGCTGGCCGACCAGCTCGGCCGGTCGGTGGGCGACATGTACAAGGGCGCGCTGATCCCCGGCCTGGTGCTGACCGGGATCTACCTGTCCTACATCTTCGTGATGTCGCTGATCCGCCCGAGCAGCCTGCCGGCCCTGCCGAAAGAGGCGCGGACGCTGGGCTCGGGCGTGACCTCGCTTTTCGTGGCGCTGGCACTGACCGTCGGCGGGGCCTGGCTGGCCTTCCGCTGGCTCTACCCGACGCATGGGCGCGATGCCGACATCCTGGCGCCGGCGCTGGCAGTGATCGTGATCTATGTGCTGGCGCTGCTGGACCGGGCGCTGAGGATCAACCTGATGTCGCGGCTGGCGCAGCAGGTCATCATCGTGCTGATCCCGCCGCTGGCGCTGATCTTCCTGGTGCTGGGCACGATCTTCCTGGGCATCGCCACGCCGACCGAGGGCGGGGCCATGGGCGCGGTCGGCGCGCTGCTGCTGGCAGGGGTCAAGAACCGGCTCAGCTATGACGTGATCCGCCAGGCGCTGCTGGCGACCACGCGGCTGTCGGCCTTTGTCATGTTCATCCTGATCGGGGCGCGGGTGTTCTCGCTGACCTTCTACGGCGTGAACGGGCATATCTGGGTCGAACATCTGCTGACCTCGCTGCCCGGCGGCGAATACGGCTTCCTGATCGCGGTGTCGGTGCTGGTCTTTTTGCTGGCCTTCTTCCTCGACTTCTTCGAGCTCGCGTTCATCATCGTGCCGCTGCTGGCCCCGGCGGCGCAGGCGATGGGCATCGACCTGATCTGGTTCGGCGTACTGCTGGGGGTGAACATGCAGACCAGCTTCATGCACCCGCCCTTCGGCTTCTCGCTGTTCTTCCTGCGCTCGGTGGCGCCGAAATCGCCCTATCGCGACAAGGTCACCGGGCAGATGATGCAGCCGGTGACCACCGGGCAGATCTATTGGGGCGCGGTGCCCTATGTCTGCATCCAGCTGGTCATGGTCGCCGTCGTCATGGCCTTCCCCGGGCTGGTCATGCATTACAAGGGCGCGGTGGTCGACACTTCGAATGTCCGCATCGAGATCCCCTCGGGCGGCGGCGGGCTTGGGGGCCTGGGCGGGCTTGGCGGTCTGGGCGATCCCTTCGGCCAGCCGGCCGCGCCCGGAGGCCCTGCGCCGGGCGGCATTCCCGCCCCGGGCGGGCTAGACAGTCCGCCGGATTTCGGCACGCCCGCAACCCCGGCTCCGGCTACGCCCGCCCCGGCGGATGGCGCCACGGCGCCAGCCCCCGCCGCGCCCGACCTGGGTGGGCTGGGCGGCCTTTCCGGTCCGCCGCCGGGTCTGACGGCCCCGCAGCAACCGGCAGGAAACTGACAGGGGAAAGGCGGCCTTGGGGCCGCCTTTTTCCTTTGTCGCTGCCTGAAACGAAAAGGGCCGCCGCGATTTCTCGCGGCGGCCCGATTGCAACCCGGCACCGGTTCAGAGCGTGCCGTTGCGCTGCTGGATCATCATGAAGGTGTCATAGGTATATTCGGACGTCTGGTTGTAGAGATACCACTCGCCCCGCGCCACCTTGATCGAATCCCAGATCTTCTTGAAGGGCGCGTTCGAGGCCTCCAGCTCGGCATAGACCTCGTTCGCGGCCTTGTAGCAGGCATCCAGGATCTCGGCGCTGAACGGGCGCAGCTGCGCACCCGAGGCCACCAGTTCCTTCAGCGCCGTGGGGTTCAGGTGGTCGTATTTCTGCAGCATGTCGGCATCGACCGCCCGGCAGGCGGTATGCAGCAGCGACTTGTAGTTCTCGGGCAGCGATTCGTATTTCTCCTTGGCAAAGAAGAAATGCACCGTCGGGCCGCCTTCCCACCAGCCGGGGTAATAGTAATAGGGCGCCACCTTGAAGAAGCCCAGCTTCAGGTCGTCATAGGGGCCGACCCATTCCGAGGCGTCGATGGTGCCCTTTTCCAGCGCCGGATAGATGTCGCCGCCGGCGATCTGCTGCGGCACGGCGCCCAGGCGCTCCAGCACCCGGCCGGCAAAGCCGCCGACGCGGATCTTCAGGCCCTGAAGATCGCTCACGGCGTTGATTTCCTTGCGGAACCAGCCGCCCATCTGCACGCCGGTATTGCCGCCCGGCAGGCCGAAAATATTATGGTTGGCCAGGAACTCGTTGTAAAGATCGATGCCGCCGCCGTGATACTGCCAGGCGTTCATGGCGCGGGCCGACAGGGCGAAGGGCACGGCCGAACCCAGCGCAAAGGTCGGATCCTTGCCCCAGCTGTAATAGCCGACGGTGTGGCAGGCCTCGACCGTGCCGTCGGTGACGGCGTCCTGGGCCTGCAGGCCGGGCACGATCTCGCCGCCGGCAAAGACCTGGAGCTGGAACTTGCCGCCCGTGGCCTCGGACAGGTATCTCGACAGCACCTCGGCCCCGCCATAGATCGTGTCCAGCGACTTGGGGAAGGCCGAGGTCAGGCGCCATTTCACCTCGGGCATCTCCTGCGCGATGGCGGGCGCGGCAAGCGCAGCCCCGGCCGCTGCAGTCGCGCCGCCAACCGTGGCGCGGGTCAGAAAGGCGCGCCGGCCGAACTGGTTGGTTGTCTTCATGGGTTCCTCCGCGTTGATCGGCCCTCTCCTGGCGGCCGATATCGCGGCGAATGTTGCATGCGACCGAACAGCCTGTCGAGACGCCAGTGCCGGGTTTTTGCCGCTTCTGCACCGCGCTTGCGCAATTGCCGCAGCGTCAGGCCGGCGGGTGCGTGGCATCGCCGATCTTGTGGGACGTTCAACGCACTACCCAAGCGGTTTGGGCTTGCCTATACTGGCAGGGGTCCGGGGCTTTGGGGGAACAAGGGATGCGCTGTCCTTTCTGTGGAAATGTCGATACGCAGGTCAAGGATTCGCGTCCGGCCGAAGACAATGTGGCGATCCGCCGGCGCCGCTTCTGCCCGGCCTGCGGCGGCCGCTTCACCACCTATGAGCGGGTGCAGCTGCGCGATCTGGTCGTGGTCAAGTCCAACGGCAGGCGCGAGGATTTCGACCGCGCCAAGCTGGAACGCTCGATCCGCATCGCCATGCAGAAGCGCCCGATCGAACCCGAGCGCATCGACCAGATGATCTCGGGCATCGTGCGCCGGCTGGAAAGCATGGGCGACACCGACATCCCCTCGAAGGTCATCGGCGAGATCGTGATGGAGACGCTGGCCCGGATCGACACGGTTTCCTATGTGCGCTTTGCCAGCGTCTACAAGAACTTCCAGGCGGCGGACGATTTCGACAAGTTCGTCTCGGAACTGCGCCCGCAAACGGCCGAGGAGTGATCGACCGGCGCCACATGCGGCACGCGCTGGCCTTGGCCCGGCGCGGCCTGGGCAATGTCTGGCCCAACCCGGCCGTGGGCTGCGTGCTGGTGCGGGGCGGCGTGGTGGTCGGGCGCGGCTGGACCCAGCCCGGCGGGCGTCCGCATGCCGAGGCAATGGCGCTGGCCCAGGCCGGCGAGGCGGCGCAAGGCGCCACTGCCTATGTCACGCTGGAGCCCTGTGCCCATCACGGCAAGACCCCGCCCTGCGCCGAGGCGCTGCTGCGTTCGGGTGTCGCCCGCGTCGTCACCGCGCTGACCGATCCCGACCCGCGCGTGGCCGGCCGCGGCCATGCCATCCTGCGCGCCGCCGGGATCGAGGTGAGCGAAGGGGTCTGCGAGGCCGAGGCGCGCGCGGTGCAGCAGGGCTTCCTGAGCCGCATCCAGCGCGGCCGGCCGATGCTGACGCTGAAGCTCGCCGCCAGTTTCGACGGCCGCATCGCCACCGCAGCGGGCGAAAGCCAATGGATCACCGGGGCAGAGGCCCGCCGCCATGTCCACGCCCTGCGCCTGGCCCATGACGCGGTGATGGTCGGCGGCGAGACGGCGCGCGCCGATCGGCCGGGGCTGAACGTGCGCGGCTTCGGCCCGGTGCGGCAGCCGGTGCGGATCGTGCTCTCGTCGCGCCCCTTGCCCGATCTGCCGGCCGAGGGGCTGCGGCATGGCCCGCTCTGGCAACTCGCCGGCCGGCCCGAGGATGTCATGGCCGAACTCGGCGCCCGCGGCCTGACCCGCGTGCTGTGCGAAGGCGGCGGGGTGCTGGCGGCCGCCTTGCTGCGCGCGGGGCTGGTGGACCAGCTGATCGGCTACAGCGCCGGGCTGGTGCTGGGCGGCGACGGCCGCGCCGGCATCGGCGTGCTGGGGCTGGAGCGCCTGGCCGACGCGCCGCGCTTCCGGCTGGCCGAGACGCGCCGGATCGGGCTCGATGTCATGCATCGCTGGCTGCGCGATGAAGCGGTGGGCTGTTGATCAATTGATCACGGCCTAGCGCCGCCAGATCCAGGCATGGCCGGCCAGCACGCCCTGCGCCTTGGCAAGCAGCCGCAGCGTCGGGCCGCCTGCACCGAATGCCGGGTCGCGCAGCCGGTCCAGCGCCACCTCGGGCGGGCAGGGCAGGCGGCTGACCGGGTCGTAATAGCGCGGATAGGCGATCAGCGCGGCATGGGCCAGCCTGGCCAGATCGGCCCGCACCTGCCGGCGCGCCGGCACCGGCCCCAGGTCGCGGGTCAGCCCCCAGCCGGCATAGAAGGGCGCGCCCAAGGTGGTGACGGGCAGGCCGCGCAGAAGCGCCTCGAACCCCAGGGTCGAGGTCATGGTCCAGACCTCGTCGACCTGGCCCATCAGCGCGTCGGCGGCGCTGTTGCGGGCGACGACATCGGCCAGCCGGCGCAATTCGGCCTCGGGGACCAGGCCGGGACGCAGCCCGGCCTCGACATCGGGATGCGGCTTGTAGACCAGCACCGCGTTGGGATTCTCGGCCCGGGTGCGTTCCAGCAGGGCCAGGTTGCTGCGCTCGCGCCCCGCGCCCAGGCGGATCGAGGCATCGTCCTCGACCTGGCCCGGCACCAGGATGCGGCGGCCGGGCGGCAGGTCGGGCGGCTCGCCGGACAGGTTGTATTTGGTGATCCCGGCCTCGACCAGCAGCCGGGCCAGGTGCAGCGCCCGCTCGCCCCCGCCAGGGGGGCAGGGGCTCGGCCATCAGCCGCTCGAACCGGCTTTCGCGGCCGGGGTCGTAATAGATGCCCAGGTCGTCGGCGACCAGCGACAGCGGCGGGACCAGCGCCGCCCCCAGCCCGCGCGAGCGCAGGAAGCCGTCCTCGATGCGCAGCGCGCCGGGCACCTGGTCAGCCCGCCCCGCCCAGGCCATCGTCACCCCCGGCCCCGGTTTGGCGGCAAAGCGCACCCCACGGCCGCTGCCAAAGAACCGTGCCATGAAGGGCCGTTTCCACAGCCGGATGCCATGGGCCAGGTGTCCGGCATGGTCCTGGCGCCAGGCGCGGGCCTCGGCCTCGATCTGCGCCAGCGCGCCCTCGAAATCCGTCAGCCGGTCCCGGCAGGGATCATACCAGACCGGGGCAAGCAGGTGGCTGGCGGCAAAAAGCTGCTCGATGCTGGCGGGGCGGCGGCGCGGAATCGGGTGCTGGTCATCCGTCAGGCCCCAGCCGGCATAGAAGGGGCGGCCGAAGATGCGCGGCCGGTGGCCGGCCAGCATCGCCTCGTAGCCCAGCTGCGAGGAATAGGCATAGACCCGCGCCGCGCCCCGAAGCAGCGCCCAGGGCGAGACGGCGCTGTCGCAAAGGATCTCGCCGGGGCGCAGGTCGGCGGGGCTGAAATGGCCGGGACGCAGGCCGCGCGCGGTCTCGGGGTGGCTGCGAACCACCAGCGGCAGGCCGGGATTCTCGTCGCGCGCGGCCTCCAGCATGGCCCGGAAATCCGCCTGGCCGGCCCCGCGCAGCGAGGCGTCGCCGCGGGTCTGGTCGATGACCAGCGCGTAGCCGCCGGCGGGCGGTGCGACCTGGGGCAGATGCGCGTTGTATTTCGACAGGTCGGCGGCGATGAGCCGCGCGATTCCCTGTCGCGCGCGGTCCAGTTGCGCCTGTGTGGCGGGCGCATGCACCAGGGTTTCGATCAGCGAAGGGGTATCGGGGTCGAAATGCAGTCCCGAGGGGTCGATCAGCAACCCGATGGGCCCGCGCCCCGCCACCGGGCCGCGCGCCCGCCCCGGCAGGACCGAGCGCAGGAAGGCATCCTCGATCCGCACCAGCCGGGCGCCGCGGCGGGCGGCCAGGGCCTTGCCGCGCCAGGCAGTCGGGCTGTCGCCCCAGATGCCGACATGATCGCCGGGGCCGGGCAGGCCGATGCGCAGCGACCAGCCGGCCAGCTGCAGGATGCGGCGCAGGCGCGGCCGGGTTAGGAAACCGCCGTTGCATATGAAAAGCCGCCGGGAATCCCCGGCGGCATGGTCATTCTGCTCCACGCCCTTACTCGAAGGCGCTGTCCACCGCGCTGACCTCGGTGGCGGTGCCCAGGATCGACTGCAGCGTCTTGCGCCATTGCACGAAGGGCGCCTCGGTCACATAGACGGTGTCGCCGTCGCGGATGACGAAATCGCGTGCCAGGAACATGCCGTCGGGCTTGGTCAGGTCCAGCACATAGGCGACGCGCTGGCTGCCCTGGATGTCGCCGCGGCCCAGCACGGCGCGGGCCACCGCCGGCGGCTCATCGCGCAGCACGAAGACGCCCTTTGGATCGGCCAGCGAGGTGCTGAGCCCGCCGACCATCGCCACCGCCTCGATGGCGTTGATCTGTTCATTGCCCAGCGGCACCTTGGTCTGGCCGCCAAGCGCGCCGAGCGCGGTGAAGCTGCGCTCGTCCTCCTCGACCAGGATCACGTCGCCGGGGCGCAGCGCGATGTCGTTGCGAGCGTTGGAATACAGGTCGCGCAGCCAGACCTTGCCGCTAGAATTGCCGCGCTTGACCGTGACCACGGCGATCTCGGGCTCGATCGAGACCCCGCCCGAGCGCGACAGCATGGCCGAAAGCGTGCGGGTCGGGCGCTCGATCGGATAGACGCCCTGCGCCGTGACCTTGCCCATGACCGAGACGGTGGCGCCGTCGCCGGCGACGCGCGTGACCATGACCTGCGGATCGGGGGTCTGGGTTTCCAGCTTCTGGGTGATGATGCGGCGCAGCTGCTCGGGGCTGTTGCCGGCGGCCAGCACCCGGCCGGCATAGGGCACGAAGATATAGCCCTCGCTGTCCACCTGCAATTCGGTCAGCTGGGTCGAGCTTGTCCCCATCGAGGCCAGCAGCCCGTCATCGACGTTTTCCCAGATCGACAGCCCCAGCACGTCGCCGGGCCGGATGTCGTCGGCGGCGACCGTGCCGGCATTGCGGAAATCGGCCGAGAAGCCATAGGCGGGGGTATAGTTCGCCGCCCGGTTCACCCGGTCGTCGACATGCACGATATGCGTGCTGCCGCCCTTTTCCACCGCGCCGGACATGATCTGGCCCTTTGTCGGGCCCGAGCGCGGCAGGCCGCAAGCCGAGACGAGAAGCATCCCCCCCAGGATAGCCGCCCGTGCCAGGCGCGAGCCAAGGTTGCGGCGCATGCGGACCGGCGCCGCGCCGGACCGAAGAGGCGAAAAAATGGCTTGCGTCAAACTGTTGCTCCTGTCCTCTCGTGCGATTCCCGGATCGCAGGTCGTATTTTGCCGCACGTTAACCCAGCAACCGGGGGTTTTCCATATTTTTACCCGGCTCAATCGTCCTTGCCGTCCATCTGTTGCCGATATTTGCCGCGCCCGGCGAAAAGCGCCTGATAGGGATCCTCGGGCGCCAGGATCATGTCCACCACGATGCGCAGCGCGTGGGCGCGGGACCGCGCGGCGTAAAAGCCGCCCGGAACCTGGCTGCTTTCCAACAGGAAGTCGCGATAGCGGCGATAGGCCAGCGCATGGGGTGGGCGCGGATCGTACAGGAATTCGTCGAGGCTCTGGTCCGAAACCAGGCCGGGCTTGTCAAAGACCGCATTGCCCATGGCCTTGACCGGCAACCCGCGCCACAGCGCCTGCTGCGCGGCGGTGGAGTTCACCGTCACCGCCGCATGGGCCTGGTTCAGAAGCCGCGCCAGCTTGCCGCCGCGCACGAAATGGACCCGGTCCTCGATCCCCAGGTCGCGGGCCCTGGTCAGGATGGCGTGGCGGATGCCGCCGCGCCCGTCCTCCAGTGGATGCGCCTTGAAGACGATGCGGTGATGGCGCGGCGCCGAACGGGCGAAGGCGGTCAGCACCTCGTCGGTGAATTCGGACATGCGGCGATAGGGGGAATGGGCGACGAAGTTGGAATCATGTTCCAGCTGCATCAGCACCAGCACATAGGGAAAGCCGCCGCGCCGCACCGCGCCCGCCTCGCGCATGCGGGCCAGGGCATGAAAGGGCGTCAGCAGGAAGCGGCGCAGGTTCAGCCGGAACTCCTGGAACACGCCGATCTGGCGGTGGGTGCGGTAGCCGGGATAGCGGCGGTTCGCCACCAGCACCAGGAAATGATAGAGCGCGCCATAGAACTTGTGCTGGCGCATGTCGCCCCAGCGCGCCGGCGGTCGGTGCATCTCGGCCACGCGGTTGCGCAGCGCGTTGCGCATCTCGCGCAGGGGGATGCGCATCAGCGCGGAATGCCCGTTCGAGCCGCCGCGCTCATAGGTGATCCAGAAAGGGCGCAGATAGCCTTCCTCGAAGACATGCAGCACCAGGTCGTGGCGCCGCGCCGCCTCGCGCGCGGCGCCATGGACCGGGCGGACGTCGCCGTAAAGCACGATGTCGGTCACGCCTTTTTCGGTGATGATGCGGTCCAGGTGGTCGGGCCAGTCCTCGGGCCCGCTGCCGTGGCGGATGAACCGGGGCGCGTCGGACCAGAAGAATTCGTCGCCGGCGTTGAAGCCGACGCGCCAGACCTGGGCGCCGGCATCGCGCAACAGCCGGCCGACGCGGTCGAAGAACGGGCCGTGCGGCCCCTGCAACATCAGGAAGACGCGCTTGCCGGCGGGCAAGGCGGCGGTCGCCGCCACCGGGACCAGCTTGCGCTGCTGCTGCGGCGGCGGATCGGGCGGGGCAAGCGGGCGCGGGGAAGCCGCGGGCGCCGGGGCGGCGCGCAGATCGCGGAAATGGCGAGGGGCGGTCATGGAATTCAGCATATGAGCCTGGTGTTGTTTTTTTCAGGAATTCGGGCTTTTCGCTGCAGGCGGGGCCCAGCCACCGAGGTCATATGCCCCCTGATTGCACCAAAATCCCGCCGCTGTCACGGCCTTTCCTGATTTTGCTTAACCGACGTGGCGCCGCGGCTGCGGCTTTGCTTGAAGATCATGCGCCAAGGCTCTAGTTCTCTGGCAGCCACAGGAAGGGAGCGTTCATGTTTACCGGCATCATCACCGATATCGGCGAGGTTTCCCGCGTCGAGATGCGCGGCGACATGCGGGCGCGGATTTCCTGCCATTACGAGATGGCGGGGGTCGATCTGGGCGCCTCGATCGCCTGCGACGGCATCTGCCTGACCGTGGTCGAGAAGGGGGCGGACTGGTTCGACGTGGACATCTCGGCCGAGACCATCTCGAAGACCAATATCGGTGCGAACGGCTGGGCGCCCGGCAAGCGGCTGAACCTGGAACGCGCGCTGCGCGTCGGCGACGAGCTGGGCGGTCATATCGTCTCGGGCCATGTCGACGGCGTCGCGCTGATCGAGGAGATGCGCGACGAGGGCGACAGCACCCGTATCACCCTGCGCGCGCCCAGGGCGCTGGCGCGCTTCATCGCGCCCAAGGGCTCGGTGGCGCTGAACGGCACCTCGCTGACGGTGAACGAGGTCGAGGGCGAGCGTTTCGGCGTGAACGTCATCCCCCACACCCAGGCCGTGACCACCTGGGGCGCGGCGCGGCCGGGCGACGCGGTGAACCTGGAAATCGACACGCTGGCGCGCTATGTCGCGCGGCTGGCCGAGGCGGGGTGATGGCCGGGATCGGCCATAACCGCGGCCCGGCGCTGTCCCCCGAGGCGGGGCGCGGCTTTCGTGCCCATGCCTGGTCCGTGGCGCGGCGCGAGTTGCTGGGCGCGCGGTTGCCGGTCGAGGTGGTGCGCCTGCGCCTGCAGCTGCGCCGGGCCAAGGCGCTGGGCCTGGACTACAAGACCTATGCCGGGGTGCGGGCGACGACCGGGCGCGACCTGGTGGCCTTTCTCTATTCGACGAATGCGCTGGGGGTGTTCCGCGACGGGCAGCCCGTCGGCGCGGCCGAGCGCCGGCGCATCGCTGAAAGCGCGGCCGTGCCGCATCTGGGCTGCGCGCCGGGGCTTGCGCCGGATGCGATCGCGGTGCAGATCGGGGCGGTCTCGGCCGAACGGCTGCCGCCCTTCGGCGACAGCTGGTCGGCGGTCCGGGACAGGATGAAAAGCTGGCTGCGGGCGCAGGGCCTGCCCGGCGATGCGGTGCTGATGATCGGCGAGACCGAACATGAGCGGGAAATGATGGTGGCGGGCGGTCTGGCGGGTTTCGTCACCGGTCGGAAGTTCTTTGCAGGAGCGGCGGATGCAATATGAAAAGCCGGGACCGGTCGAGCGCGACTGGTCCGACGCGATCTCTCCCATCGAGGAGATCATCAACGAGGCCCGCAACGGCCGCATGTTCATCCTGGTCGATCACGAGGACCGCGAGAACGAGGGCGACCTGGTCATCCCCGCGCAGATGGCCACGCCCGAGGCGATCAATTTCATGGCCACGCATGGCCGCGGGCTGATCTGCCTGTCGCTGCCCGGCGCGCGCATCGACGCGCTCGGCCTGCAGCTGATGAGCCCCAAGAACTCCAGCCGGCACGAAACCGCCTTCACCATGTCCATCGAGGCGCGCGAGGGCGTGACCACCGGCATCTCGGCCCATGACCGCGCCCATACCGTCGCGGTGGCCATCGACCCCAGCAAGGGCGCGGCCGACATCGCCACGCCCGGCCACGTGTTTCCGCTACGCGCCCGCGAGGGCGGCGTGCTGGTGCGCGCCGGCCATACCGAGGCGGCCGTCGACGTGGCGCGGCTGGCGGGGCTGAATCCCTCGGGCGTGATCTGCGAGATCATGAACGAGGACGGCACCATGGCGCGGTTGCCGGACCTGGTGGCATTCGCGCAAAAGCACGGGCTGAAGATCGGCACCATCAGCGACCTGATCGCCTATCGCCGCCGCCACGACAACCTGATCGCCGAGCGTGGCCAGCGCGCCGTGCATTCGATCCATGGCGGCGACTGGATGATGCGCATCTTCGCCGACGAGACCTCGGGGGCCGAGCATATCGTGCTGACCAAGGGCGACCTGACCGCGCCCGGCCCGGTGCCGGTGCGCATGCATGTGCTGGACCCGCTGCACGACGTCCTGGGGATCGGGCGCGAGAATGCCGGCACCCTGGACGCCGCCATGCGCATCATCGCCGAAGAGGGCCGGGGCGTGGTGGTGCTGTTCCGCGACCTCGAGCCGCGCCTGCCGCGCCAGGACGAGGTCTCCTCGCATGTGCTGCGCCAATACGGGCTGGGGGCGCAGATCCTCTCGGCGCTGGGGCTGTCGGAGCTGGTGGTGCTGACCAATTCGGCGCCGGTGAAGGTGGTCGGGCTTGACGCCTACGGGCTTTCGATCCATTCCACCCGTTCGATTCCCAAAGAGTGACGCCATGGCCGCCAGCATCGAACATGACCAATTGCCGCTGCCCCGGATCGAGGGCGGCGCGCGCCTGCTGATCGTGGTCGCGCCCTATTACCGCCAGATCGCCGACGGGCTGATCGCCGGCGCGCGCGCCGTGGCCGAATCCGCCGGCGCCACCGTCGATCTGGTCGAGGTGCCCGGCGCGCTGGAAATTCCCACGGCCATCGCCCTGGCGGGCGGGCGCAATCTCTATGACGGCTATGTCGCGCTTGGCTGCGTGATCCGGGGCGAGACGACGCATTACGACACCGTATGCAACGACAGCTCGCGCGGGCTGATGCTGCTGGGCCTGCAGGGCCATTGCATCGGCAACGGCATCCTGACGGTCGAGAACACCGCCCAGGCCGAGGTCCGCGCCGATCCGCAGGGCCAGAACAAGGGCGGCGGCGCGGCGGCGGCGGCGTTGCATCTGATCGCGCTCAAGCGCGGCTGGGCCGGGCAATCGCCGCGCGGCGATGCCTCGGTGCCGCGCGACGTGATCCGGCTGGCCGGCGAGATCGACGGGCCGGGCAACGCATGAGCGGGCCGGGCGACAAGACGCGCCGCGACGGCGACCGGCAGGCGCGGCAGGCCCGCGCCGCGGCCGCGCGGCTTTATGCGGTGCAGGCGCTGTTCCAGATGGAGGCGGGCGGCCAGTCCGCCGACCGGGTGCAGCGCGAGTTCCTGAACTGGCGCATCGGCCGCGAGGACGAGGACGACGACATCGTCTCGGCCGAGGCGGATCAGGCGCTGTTCACCCGAATCGTCGACGATGCCGTCACCTGGCAGTCCAGGATCGACCAGATGACCGACCGCGCACTGGTGGCAAAATGGCCCATCGACCGCATCGACCCGGTGCTGCGCTCGGTCTTTCGTGCCGCGGGCGCCGAACTGGTGACGCCCAAGACCCCGCCCAAGGTGGTCATCGCCGAATATGTCCGCCTGGCGCAGGCCTTCTTCGCCGAGGGGCGCGAGTCGAAATTCGTCAATGCCGTGCTGGACCATATGGCGCGCGAAGCCCGGCCCGAGGCATTCTGACGCGGGGCGCGCGGGATTTTCTTCTCGGGCTCTGCCGCGATCCGCGCTAGAATGGCCAGGCTTGTCTGTTCCGGGAAAGAAGATGCCGCAACTCGTCCGGCTTTACATCGTCAGCATCGCCATCGGCTTCGCGCTGGCGCTGGTGTTCACCGCGCTGCTTCTGGCGCTGGATGTCGGCACGCTGCGGCACCTGGTGACGGCCACGCGCGGCGGCTGGATGGCGGTGCTGATGCTGGTCGTCTTTCACACCATCCTGTTTTCGGGGGTGCAGTTCGGCATCCGGATCATGCTGATGGCCCGCAAGGAAGGCCGCGGCGGCGGCCTGCGGCAGCGGATTCGGCGGCGTCCGGCGCCGGCCTCGGTCCCCGCCGCAGGCCCGCGCTGATCGCCGCGGCGGCTCGGAAGCGGCGCTGCATTTTTGCCTTGCCACTGTGGACCTTTCGCAACAATTCCATCTCGGAAAGGCGCCTATCGGGCGCCTTTTTTTTGTGCAATCCGAGCCGGCTGCCGCAACGTGGAAGATTGTCATATTTCGTGAGCCATGTGGTGTCCTGTTACCCGGCTGAGACCGGGGCAAAAATTGCCGTGCAACCTGCGGGCGAAAAGGTTTCATCACGATTTCGCATGATCCGTTTTCCGCCGATGGGCAGGTTCCCGCCGAATTTCACGTTTTTGCGAGGTTCGGCGCAGTTTTCCGGACCTCTTTATCGTCGGGCATGACGGTTCTACCTCTGAGCCAGCAGAGATGCTCGTGGTTCCGCAAGGGCGGCGCCACGGACACGAAACGGTTCGGAAAAGGACTGATACAATGAAGACGCTTGCTTACCTCGCCGGTGCCACGGCCCTGGCCGCCGCATTTTCGGCCCCCGCCTTCGCGCAATCCGAAATCGCCACGGGCGCCGACGCCGCCGGGATCACGGAAGTCAACGAACAGATGCGCGATGTCGAGGATGCGGTGCGCGACGATTTCGAGCGCTCGTCCGACGCCTATCGCTTCGGCAATCCCGAGCGCCGCGAAGGCACCTTCGGCTCGGTCGCGCTGACCTATGCCGGCCGCACCGGCAACAACGAGAACCAGGACTTCAGCCTGGCCGGCCGCCTGTCGCACAACCAGGGCGCGTTCTCGCAATCGGTCGGCATCCTGCTGGAATATGGCGAGGATGACGACGGCGATACCGATACCGAAAAGACCTATGTCATCTATGACGGTCTCTACAACATCAACGACCGCTTCTATGCCTTTGCCCTGGGTCGCGTGGCGACCGACGGGCTGGCCGGCGATTTCGACGGGCTGACCGCCGAAGAGATCGCAGACCAGGAGGGCCGGCTGAAGCGCGACGCCTTCCTCGGCGTGGGTCCGGGCTATCGGATCATCAACAGCGACACCACCGCCTGGCGCGTGCAGGCCGGTGTCGGCGTGCGCTACACCAAGAAGGTCGACCTGGATGAACCCGCCGACGATCCCTTCGTTTCCGACACCGAAGTCGGCTACATCCTGTCGTCGCGGTTCTATCACCGCATCAACGAGAATTTCTTCCTGACCAACGACACCGACTATCTGACCTCGGACAGCAACGACACGGCTACCAACGAGCTGGGGCTGAACTTCAAGATGTCGGATGCCCTGGCGACCCGCGTGTCCTACAAGACCGAATATGTCTCGGACCGCGCGATCCGCACCGACAACACGCTGGGCGTGTCGCTGGTCTACGGTTTCTGACCAGGCAGAAGAAGATCCCTCCTCTCTCCGGGGCGGCCTTCGGGTCGCCCTTTTTTTATTGGCGACGCAGGGAAAGGCGGTGGCGGGAACCGCAGCGACCGTGGCGGCGCAGGTTTCCCCGAAAGCCTGGATATCCAGGTGGGCGCCGGATAACGGGACCAGGGCCCCGACAGAGCCAGCCCCCTCGGTGAAGTTATAGGCCAGTGAGAAAGATGGCCGCACACGAGAAGAGCAGAAACCCGCCAGCCCCATAGATAGGACGGCGGCCGACACGCCGCAAGGCCGGGGTGGGCTTGCGCAATGTTTCCCTTTCGTTCATGGTGGGTGCATGACCAGCCTTGCCGATCCGACCGCCGATGTCCTGCCCGCCCTGCCGGGTCAGCGGCTGGCGCGCGGGGTGACGCGGATGCTGGCCGGGCTGGGCCATGCCGCGCTGCCGGAATTCGTGCCCGCGGGCGGGCTGCGGGTCGATGTGATCTCGGTCACGCCCAAGGGCGAGATCTGGGTCGTCGAATGCAAGAGCTGCCGGGCCGATTTCATCTCGGACCGCAAATGGCAGGGCTACCTGGAGTTCTGCGATCGCTTCTTTTGGGCGGTGGATGCCGATTTCCCCGAAGACCTGCTGCCCGAGGGTTCGGGCCTGATCCGCGCCGACAGCTGGGGGGCCGAGCTGGTTCGCATGGCCCCCGAATCGCGGCTGGCCGGGGCGCGGCGCAGCCGGCTTTTGCGCGATATCGCCCGCGTCTCGACCGCGCGGCTGCTGGCGCTGACCGATCCGATGGGAATCAGCGGCGCGGCTTCCTGACGTCCTTGCCGGGTTTCGAGGGGCCGCCGATGCTGCGCGCGGCCTCGGCGGCGGCCAGCAGCTCCTCGGCGATTTCCTCGGCCTCGTCGGGGTCGAAGTCCAGCGGCAGGTCGACATTCTCGGCCTCGACATAGATCCTGACCATGCCGCGGTCGGTGGGGCCGATCTGAAGATTGGCGGCGATGTCGCTTTGGCTGTTGATGCTCATGCTGTCTCTCCTGGCGCCCGGCCTCGTGGATCCGGGGATTTTCCTTAACCCGCATGCGAATTTCCGGCAAGACGGGCTTGCGCAGCCCGGTGGCTGGCGCTAGATACCCGCCTGTGCCGCCTTAGCTCAGTTGGTTAGAGCACCAGATTGTGGATCTGGGGGTCCCCCGTTCGAGCCGGGGAGGCGGTACCATCGCAACCAGGCACCAAGCAGAAGAAGCCGGACGGATCGCAAACCCTGCCGGGGACGACCCGCCCGAATGCAGTACGGCTTGCGCCCGCGTGATTCCCGCTCCAGGAGGGCAGGGCCCCGTTCGGTTGCTTGGGGCAGGCGGCCTGCGGTGCCGCCGCAAGGATGGCCTGTTCCCGGCATTCGTTTTATGGGCGCGGAAACGTCGGGCGCGGTTTGAAAACCCCGGCGCAGGCATGGCATGCAAATGCGCGTGTCATAAAAATATCACATCGCGCCTCTCCGCTTCCTTGCCGCTTTTCCGGGCACGGCTTTGCCAGTATGCGTCGCCGGCGAGCATTCGCATGACTTACGGAGATATGAAGTTTAAAACTGCATTCTATGCCGCCTTGGCCAGCCTTATTGCGGGCGCCTCCTTTGCCGGGGGATATGTCGCTCCTGTCGTTGAGCAGCCGGTTGCCGTCGCTCAAACCCGTGCCGATGTCGATTGGACCGGGTTCTATGCCGGTCTTCAATACGGGCAGGGCAGCCTCGACGCCTCGGTCCCCGGCGTTACGGTCGATGCGGGCGATTTCGACGCGCTTGGCCTGCATGCTGGTTATCTGCACGATTTCGGCCAGTTCGTCCTGGGCGGCGAACTGGACTACAACAATGTCGAGCATGACGATTTCGACGGCAGCGCGGACCTGTGGCGCCTGCGCGCCCGTGCCGGCTACGACATGGGCAAGTTCCAGCCCTATGTGACCCTGGGTGCCGCGCGTCTTTCGGACGAGGATGCCAAGGAAACCGGCCTGACCTATGGCATTGGCGCCGATTTCCTTTTGACCGACAGTTTCTCGGCCGGCCTGGAGTACAGCCATGCCGATTTCTCGGATATCGACGGCACCAACATCGACCTTGATGCGGATATGGTCCAGATCCGGGCGTCGTATCGGTTCTGACAAAACCCGGCCGGCCGTTTATGACCGGCCAAGAGTTGTCGCGACAATCAAAGCCGCCCGGATGGGCGGCTTTTCAATATGCAGGAAGCCTTCTTGATGATTTCGGCGGCCGCATCCCCAAGGTGGCGCAGCCGGTGCCGGTGCGGTATAGACGGCGATGCCGTCCCAGGAACGGCGCTCGGGTGATGGTTCCCTGGGATTTGCCATGGGCCCTGCGTTCCTGGCAGGCGCAGGCGGGAACGAGACGGGATCAAGCGGCGCAGCAAGTGCTAAAAATGGCTGAAACGGAAGATTTCATCAACAGAAACAACAGCGCAAGGCTTTCCGTCGCGCCGATGATGGACTGGACTGACAGCCTGTGCCGGCGCATCCACCGGCTGCTGTCGCGCCGCGCGCTGCTTTATACCGAGATGGTGACCGCCCCGGCGCTGGTTTACGGCGACCGGGCGAAACTGCTGGATTTCGACGCGGCCGAGCATCCGGTGGCGCTGCAACTGGGCGGCTCGGACCCGGCGCAGCTGGCCGAGGCGGCGCGGATCGGCGCCGATTGGGGCTATGACGAGATCAACCTGAACGTCGGCTGCCCCAGCGACCGGGTGCAGTCGGGCTGTTTCGGCGCCGTGCTGATGACCCGGCCGGACCTGGTCGCCGAATGCGTCGCGGCGATGGTTGCAGCGAGCCCGGTCGAGGTCACGGTGAAATGCCGTATCGGCGTGGACGATCAGCTGCCCGAGGCGGTGCTGCCCGATTTCATCGCCCGCATGCGTGACGTGGGCGTGCGCCGCATGACCATCCATGCCCGCAAGGCCTGGCTCCAGGGCCTGTCCCCGCGCGAGAATCGCGAGATCCCGCCGCTGGACTATCCGCTGGTGCATCGCATGAAACAGGCGTTTCCCGACCTGCACCTGTCGATCAATGGCGGCATCGCCTCGCTCGACGCGGTGCGCGATCACCTGCGGGCGATGGATGGGGTGATGGTCGGGCGCGCGGCCTATCACCAGCCATGGGACATGCTGGGCGAGGCTGACCGGCTCTGGGGCGAGAAGCCGCGCTTTGCCGATCCGCTGGAGGCGGCGCGGGCGCTGCGCGAGCTGGTCGACGCGCATCTGGCCTCGGGCGGGCGGCTGCATCAGGCGACGCGGCACATGCTGGGCCTGTTCCATGGCCGGCCCGGCGCGCGCGGCTGGCGGCGGCAATTGTCCGAAGGCGCATCGCGGGCCCGCGACCGGGCCGAGGCGCTGGCGGTCTATGACGCGGCGCTGGCCGAGGTCATGGCGCCGGCGTGACCTCGGCCTTGGCCCAGGCCCGCATTGCCCGGACCAGGGCCCGGCGCCGCAACCGCTGCCGGGCGCTGTCGAGGTAATAGGCCAGCATCACCTCCCCGATCAGGAAGCGCAGGATCGGCGCCTGGTCCGGTGCCAGCAGGCCGGGCACGCCGGTCAGGGCCTGCCAGTCGGGCAGGGCGATGCCGTCCCGCACCAGTGCCGGCGGCTGCTCGCGCCGGCTTTCCAGCCAGGCCAGCAGCCGCGCCATGTCGCGGGCCAGCGCCATCTCGGTCGCGCCTTGCATGTCGATGGCGGTCAGCCGCAGCGCACCGGGCCGGGGCTCGTCCACGAATAGGTTGTCGGGCGTCAGGTCGCCATGGCAAAGCCCGCGTTCGACCGCGGCGCCGCGCAGCCGGGCGGCCTCGGCCCGCATCCGCTGCATATGGCCTGCCACCAGGTCGCGGTCGATCCAGTCGCCCGAAGCGGCGGCGATCCGGGCCTCCAGCCCATTGAGCCAGAAGCGCGGCCCGAACGTGCCGCGGTTGCGCGTCGCGCTGGCCAGGCGGCGCAGCCATGACCCCATGCGGGCGATCAGCGCGGCGCGCTCTGCCGGGCCGGCCTCGGCCAGCAGATGCGCGACGGGCCGGCCCGGTGCCGGGGCGGTGATCAGGATGCCTTGTTCGGGCAGCGCCAGCAGGGGCGGGGCGACGGCGTCGAGATCCTGGCCCAGCACCTCGGCCGCCTGGCGCAGCCGCGCCTGCGCCCGTGCCACGCCGGCGGGCGGATCGGCGCCGCGGAACTGCCTGAGCCAAGCCGGCCGGCCGTCCAGCCGGATCTGCACCACCAGCCGGTCGGGCCGGTTGCGGACCACGCGCAGCGGCTCGATCCCGGCCAGCGGCGGCAGGGCGGCCGAGGGATCAGGCGCGTTCGGCAGCCTTGGCCTCGTTCCACAGCGCGTCCATCTCGGCCAGGTCGCTGTCCTCGGGGCGGCGGCCCTGGGCGGCCAGCGCGGCCTCGATGGCGCGGAAGCGGCGGGTGAACTTGGCATTGGCCAGCCGCAGCGCCTCCTCGGGGTCGATCTCCAGATGCCGGGCCAGATTCGCCATCACGAACATCAGGTCGCCGAATTCCTCGGTCAAATGGGCGTGATCGGAGCCGCCCCTGGCCTCGACCAGCTCGCGGCTTTCCTCGGTGATCTTGTCCAGCACCTCGGCGGGGCCCGGCCAGTCGAAGCCGACGCGGGCGGCGCGGTTCTGCAGCTTGACCGCGCGGGTCAGCGCCGGCAGGCCAAGCGCCACACCGTCCAGCACGCCGCGTTCCGCCTTGGCCGCGCGTTCGCGGGCCTTGATCGCCTCCCAATCCCTGATCTGCTGGGCGGCCGACTTGTCGCGGGATTCGTTGCCGAAGATATGCGGGTGGCGGTCGATCATCTTGTCCGAGATCTTCTCGACCACATCGGCAAAGTCGAACATGCCCGCCTCGGCCGCCATCTGCGCGTGGAAAACCACCTGGAGCAGCAGGTCGCCCAGCTCGCCGGGCAATTCGTCCCAGGCTTCACGCGCGATGGCGTCGGCGACCTCATGCGCCTCTTCGATGGTATAGGGCGCGATCGAGGCGAAATCCTGTTCGATGTCCCAGGGACAGCCGGTCTGCGGATCGCGCAGCGCGGCCATGATCGCCAGCAGCCGGCGGATTCCGGTGCGGTCCGTCGCATCGCGCGCCAGTGCGGGATGGTCCGGCGCGGGGTGGGGCGCCTTGTCCTCGGCCATCGTGATCTCCCTTGGTCGGCTCGTCGCATTGACCTGCCACATGCGCGGCCCCATGTCCACGGCGCGCCCAGGTCGCACCCGCCCCGCGCCAAGGTCCGGGCTTTCTTGCCATCGGTCCGAGCCGCGGATAGGGTGCGCGCCAATTCCGCCGGGGGATCTCCCGGAGAACGTCAGCACAGGGATAGACTGAATGCTCGTGACCCCCGCCTATGCCCAGGCCGCCGGAGGCGCTTCCGGCGCTGCAGGACTCGCCTCGTTCCTGCCGCTCATCCTGATCTTCGTCATCATGTATTTCCTGATGATCCGCCCGCAGCAGAAGCGCGTGAAGGAACATCGCGCCATGGTCGAGGCGCTGAAAAAGGGCGACGAGATCGTCACCCAGGGCGGGATGATCGGCAAGGTGACCTCGGTGCGCGACAACGAGCTTGAGGTCGAGATCGCTCCCGGCGTCAAGGTCCGCGTCATCCGCTCGACCGTGACCGGGCTGGTGAACCGCACCCAACCCGCCGCCGCCAACAGCTGAAGAACCGCATCCCGCCATGCTGGACATCCCATTCTGGAAGCGTCTGCTGATCCTGGGGCTCGTCGCCCTGGGTCTGCTCTATGCCATGCCGAACCTGTTCTATACCAAGGTCGAGCAGCATAACGACGCCGTCACCGCCGCCGAACGCAACGGGTTCGAATCCCAGGAAGACGCCGCCGCCCGCGCCGGTTGGCCGGACTGGCTGCCCTCGGGGCTGGTCAATCTGGGCCTCGACCTGCGCGGCGGCGCCCATCTTCTGGGCGAGGTGCATGTCCAGGATGTCTACAAGGCGCGGATGGATGCGCTTTGGCCGGAACTGCGCGACGCGCTGGCGGCGCAGCGCGACGTGGTCGGCGCCGTCCGCCGCGTCCAAGCGCCCGAGGGCCAGCTGGCGGTCGAGATCGGCAACCCCGATCAGATGGCGAAGGCGGTCGAGATCGCCCGCGGCCTGGCCGTGCCCGTCACCTCGCTGACCGGGGCGGGGCAGAGCGACCTGGCGATCTCGGCCTCGGGCAACCGGCTGACGGTGCAGCTTTCGGACGCGGAAAAGGCCGCGACCGACGACCGCACCGTGCAGCAGTCGCTGGAGATCATCCGCCGCCGCATCGACGAGGTCGGCACGCGCGAGCCGACGATCATGCGCCAGGGCAAGGACCGCATCCTGATCCAGGTGCCCGGCATCGGCTCGGCCGAGGAACTCAAGCAGTTGATCGGAACCACCGCGAAGCTGACCTTCAACCCGGTGGTCAGCCGCACCGCCGACGCCAATGCGCGTCCCGGCACCGGCAACGTGCTGCTGCCCTCGATGGACGAGCCCGGCGTCTATTATGTCATCGAGGAAAACCCGGTCGTCACCGGCGAGGAACTGACCGACGCCCGGCCCAGTTTCGACCAGAACGGCCAGCCGGCGGTGGATTTCCGCTTCGGCCCGTCGGGCGCCAAGCGATTCGGGGCCTATACTTCGGCCAATATCGGCCAGCCCTTCGCCATCGTGCTGGACAACCAGGTGATCTCGGCGCCGGTGATCCGGCAGGCGATCACCACCGGCTCGGGCCAGATCTCGGGCGCGATGAACGTGGACGAATCGACCCGGCTGGCCGTGCTGCTGCGCGCGGGCGCCCTGCCGGCGCAGATGACCTTCCTGGAGGAACGCACCATCGGCCCGGAACTGGGGCAGGATTCGATCGACGCCGGCCGGCTCAGCTCGATCATCGCCACGGTCGCCGTGGTGGCCTATATGGTCGCAAGCTACGGGTTGTTCGGCGTCTTCGCCTCGATCGCGGTGATCGTCAACGTCATCCTGATCCTGTCGGTCATGTCGATGATGGGGGCGACGCTGACCCTGCCGGGCATCGCCGGCATCGTGCTGACCGTCGGCACGGCGGTCGATGCCAACGTCATCATCTACGAACGCATCCGCGAGGAATTGCGCGCCGGCAAGCGCATCGTCAAGGCCATCGACGACGGCTTCGGCGAGGCGATGTCGGCGATCATCGACGCCAACGTCACCAGCTTCATCGCGGCCGCGGTGATGTTCTTCCTGGGCTCGGGTCCGGTCAAGGGCTTTGCGGTCACGCTGACCATCGGCCTTGTCACCTCGGTCTTCACCGCCATCTACCTGACGCGGTTGATGATCGTGTTCTGGCTGGAATGGCGCAAGCCCAAAGAACTGATCTTGTAAGGGAGCAGGACCATGGCATTTCGTCTGAAACTCGTTCCCGACAATACCAGCTTCAACTTCTTCCGCTGGCAATGGCTGACCTTCGGCGTCTCGGCCGCGGCCATGGTCGGCTCGGTCCTGCTGCTGCTGGTGATGGGGCTGAACTTCGGCATCGACTTCAAGGGCGGCACCACCATCCGCACCGAAAGCCCGACGGCCTTCGATGTCGGCGATTACCGGCAGGCGCTCAATGACCTGGACCTGGGCGACGTCTCGATCACCGAGGTCTTCGACCCGGCCTTCGGCACCACCAAGCATGTGGCGATGATCCGCATCGGCACCACGGACGAGACCGGATCGGTCACGCCCGAGCAGCTGAACGAGATCGAGGCGGCGCTGCACACCGTCGATCCGCAGGTGGTCTTTGCCGCGGTGGAATCGGTCGGGCCCAAGGTTTCGGGCGAGCTGATCAAGACTGCGCTCTATGCCGTGGGCGCGGCGACCATCGGCATCATGTTCTATATCTGGCTGCGCTTCGAATGGCAGTTCGCGCTGGGGGCGGTGATCTCGCTGATCCATGACGTGCTGCTGACGGTCGGGCTGTTCTCGCTGTTCCAGCTGCGCTTCGACCTGACCACCATCGCGGCGCTGCTGACGACGCTGGGCTTTTCGTGCAACGATACGGTCGTGGTCTTCGACCGGCTGCGCGAGAACCTGATCAAGTACAAGACGCGGCCGCTGCTCGACCTGATGAACCTGACCTGCAACGAGACGCTGTCGCGCACCATCATGACCGCCGTCACCACCGCCATCGCGCTGACCGCGATGCTGATCTTCGGCGGCGACGTGATCCGCGACTTCGTCATCGCCATGCTCTGGGGCGTGATCGTGGGCTGCTATTCGACGATCTATGTCGCCAAGAACATCGTGCTGTGGCTGGGCGTCAAGCGCGACTGGTCCAAGCCCGGTCCCAGCGAAAAGGCGCCGGGCGAGGACATTCCCGCCGCCTTCCGGGATGCGCCCTGATGCCCATGATGGTGCCGACGGAATTTTCCGGGGCCGTGCCGGTGGACGGCTACGGCCCCGGCTTCTTTCGCGTCGGCGGCGTGGCGCATCACGGCGCGGTGATCGTCACCGCCCAGGGCGTGCAGCCCTGGGGCGGGCTGGATGACCGTGCCGCCCTGCTGGCGCTGGCCGGGCGGGTGGACGTGCTTTTCCTGGGCATGGGGGCCGAGATCGCCTTTCCGCCGCCCGAGCTGGCCGCCGCGCTGGAAGCGGCCGGGATCATGGCCGAGCCGATGAGCTCGCCCTCGGCCGCGCGCAGCTACAACGTCACGCTGTCCGAGGGCCGGCGCGTGGCCTGCGCGCTGGTCCCGCTATGAGCCTGCTTGCGGTCCGCGACCTGGCGGTGGCGCGCGGCGGGCTGCGTGCCGTCGAGGGCGTCAGCTTCGACCTTGCCGCCGGCGGGGCACTGGTGCTGCGCGGGCCGAACGGCATCGGCAAGACCACGCTGCTGCGCAGCCTGGCGGGGCTTCAGCCGGCGGTGGCGGGAGTGATCGAGGCCGCACCCGACGCCATTGCCTATGCCGGCCATTCCGACGGGCTGAAGCCGGCGCTGAGTGCGGCCGAGAACCTGCGCTTCTGGGCCGAGATCTTTGGCGGCGAGGATATTGCCGGGGCGCTCGACGCGATGAACCTGCGCGAATTGGCCGACCGCCCGGCCCATGCGCTGTCCGCCGGGCAGAAGCGGCGGCTGGGGCTGGCGCGGCTGATGGTGACGGGCCGCCCGGTCTGGCTGCTCGACGAGCCGACGGTGTCGCTGGACCGCGATTCGGTGTCGCTGTTCGCCGCCATGCTGCGCGCCCATCTGGGCCGGGGCGGGGCGGCGGTGATTGCCACCCATATCGAACTGGGCCTGCCCGAGGCCGAGATCCTGGAGCTTGGCCCCTATCGCGCCAGCCAGGCCCGCCGCGAAGCCAGGCCGGCCGGCTTCAACGAAGCATTCGGATAAGGAGCGGGCGGGTGGAGGATCGGCGGATGAGCAATGGCCGGACGGGGGCGGGCGGATGAAGGCGCTGCTGATCCGCGACCTGCGGCTGGCCACGCGCGCCGGCGGCGGCTTCGGCCTGGCGCTGGCATTCTTCCTGATCGTCTGCACGCTGGTTCCCTTCGGCGTCGGCCCCGAGGGCGGCCAGCTTTCCCGCATCGCGCCGGGCATCCTGTGGGTGGGGGCGCTGCTGTCCTGCCTGCTGTCTCTGGACCGCATCTTCGCCCTGGATTTCGAGGATGGCAGCCTGGACCTGCTGGCCACCGCGCCCCTGCCGCTGGAGGGGACGGTGGCGATCAAGGCCGTCGCGCATTGGCTGGTGACGGGCCTGCCGCTGGCGCTGTCGGCGCCGGTCTTCGGGCTGCTGCTGCATCTGCCGGGGCCGGCCTATCCCTGGCTGGTCGCCTCGCTGATGCTGGGCACGCCGGCGCTGTCGATGCTGGGCGCCTTCGGTGCGGCGGTAACGGTGGGGCTGCGCCGCGGCGGGCTGCTCATGTCGCTCCTGGTGCTGCCGCTTTACGTGCCGACGCTGATCTTCGGGGCCGAGGCGGTGCGGCGAGGTGCCGCAGGGGCCGATCCGGTGACGCCTTTGGTCTTCCTGGCGGCGATCACGCTGGCCACATTGGCCCTGGCACCCTTTGCCGCAGCCGCTGCGCTGCGTGTCAATCTGCGGTGAACGCGACCACTGGCCACTTGAGCGGGCGCCGCGCCCGATTTAGGAAGCGAACATGTCAATCTGGGAATATGCCAACCCCGTCAAGTTCATGCGCACCTCGGGCGCCGTGCTACCCTGGGTGGTGGCGGCTGCTGCGGTCTGCACCGTGGCGGGGCTGGTCTGGGGCTTCCTGACGCCCCAGGACTACAAGCAGGGATCGACGGTCAAGATCATCTTCCTGCACGTGCCCGCGGCGCTGATGGCGATCAACATCTGGCTGATGATGCTGGTGACTTCGCTGATCTGGCTGGTGCGGCGCCACCATGTCAGCGCGCTGGCCGCCAAGGCGGCTGCGCCCGTCGGCGCGGTGATGACGCTGATCGCGCTGATCACCGGGGCGATCTGGGGCCAGCCGATGTGGGGCACCTGGTGGGAATGGGATCCGCGGCTGACCTCGTTCCTGATCCTGTTCCTGTTCTATCTGGGCTACATGGCGCTGTGGGGGGCGGTCGAGAATCCCGACAGCGCCGCCGACCTGACCGGGGTGCTGTGCCTGGTCGGCTCGGTCTTTGCGCTCTTGTCGCGCTATGCGGTGAACTTCTGGAACCAGGGCCTGCATCAGGGCGCCTCGCTGTCCATGGCGCCGGGCGAGCGGATGTCGGCGGTCTATCGCTATCCGCTCTACCTGACCATGGCGGGGTTTTTCCTGCTGTTCCTGGCGCTGCTGCTGGTCCGCACCCGGACCGAGATCCGCCGCCGCCGCCTGGCGGCCCTGCTGGCAAGGGAGAACCGCGCATGACAGAACTTGGCAAATATGCCGGGACCGTCCTGGCCGCCTATGGCGCCAGCCTGGTGCTGCTGGTCGGCATCGTCGTCCAGACCGTGCTGGCCAATGCCCGCGCCCGCCGCGAATTGCAGGAGCATGAACGCCGTGGCTAGGATATCGCCGATGATGCTGCTGCCGGTGGCGGTCTTTGCCGGTTTCGCCGCTCTTGCCGGCTGGGCGCTGTTGCGCGACGATCCCGACGCGCTGCCCTCGGCCATGATCGGGCGCGAGGCGCCCGCGGTCGGCGAGACCACGCTGCCGGGCAAGGTGCAGCTGACCGACGAGATGCTGCGCCAGCCGGGGGTGAAGCTGGTCAACTTCTGGGCCAGCTGGTGCCCGCCCTGCCGCGCCGAGCATCCGACGCTGACCGAGCTTTCGGCCCGGCTGCCGGTCTATGGTGTCGACCTGAAGGATCCCGAGGGCGCCGCGCTGGGGTTCCTGTCCGAACATGGCGATCCCTATCACGCGCTGGCCACCGATCCGCGCGGCCGGGTGGCGATCGATTGGGGCGTGACCGCGCCGCCCGAAACCTTCATCATCGACGGCTCGGGACGCATCCTTTACCGCCATGCCGGGCCGCTGGTGCGCGAGGATTACACGAACCGATTCCTGCCCGAGCTGGAAAAGGCGCTGGCGGCCGAGTGACGGCGGCGCCGGCTTGGCTGCGGCCTTGCTGGGGTATTTTCGGAACGAAGAAGCCTGGGGCGCGCGCGGCGCCGTCGGCGCAGCCTGCGCACTGTCGCGGAAGTATTTGGAAAACGGTGAAGGCCACGGGCCGACAAGGCTTTCCAAGCCTTTCTTCGGGCGCTAAGACGGCCGGGCTTGCAAGAGGGCCGCCATGTCGCAAAACCAGACGACCATCGCTCCGCAACCCGGCATCATGGAGATCTCGCTTTACGAAGGCGGGGCCTCGAAGGTGGCCGGGGTCGAGAATGTCGTGAAGCTTTCCTCGAACGAGAACCCCTTCGGGCCGTCGGACAAGGCGCGCGAGGCGGTGATCCGCGCCGCCCATGCGCTGCATCGCTATCCCAATACCGACCATGCCGGGCTGCGCGCCGCCATCGGCGAGGTGCATGGGCTGGACCCGGACCGTATCATCTGCGGCGTGGGTTCGGACGAGATCATCCATTTCCTGTGCCAGGCCTATGCCGGGCCGGGGACCGAGGTGCTGTTCACCGAGCACGGCTTCCTGATGTACCGCATCTCGGCCCATGCCGCCGGCGCGACCCCGGTGCAGGTGGCCGAGCGCGACCGCGTCACCGATATCGACGCGCTGATCGCGGGCGCTACCGAGCGCACGCGGCTGGTCTTCGTCGCCAATCCGAACAACCCGACCGGCACCATGATCGGCCTGCCGGAACTGGAGCGGCTGGCCCGCGCCGTGCCGCAGGCGATCCTGGTGGTCGATGCCGCCTATGCCGAATATGTCGAGGATTACGATGGCGGCGCCGAATTGGCGAGCCGGCTGCCCAACGTGTTCATGACCCGGACCTTTTCCAAGATCTACGGGCTTGGGGGCTTGCGCGTCGGCTGGGGTTATGGCCCGCGCGAGATCGTCGATGTGCTGAACCGCATCCGCGGCCCCTTCAACCTGTCCAATGTCGCGCTGGAGGGCGCCGAAGCCGCCATGCGCGACCGCGAGCATATCGCCCGCTGCCAGGTCGAGAACGCCCGCTTGCGCGCCTGGCTGGCCGAGGCCTTGGCCGAGAAGGGGGTGCCCTCGGATACGTCCTGCGCGAATTTCGTCCTGGCGCGCTTTGCCGATGCGGGGACGGCCGAGGCCTGCGACGACTATCTCAAGGCTCAGGGGCTGATCGTGCGCCGCGTCGCCGGCTACGGCCTGCCGCATTGCCTGCGTATCACCGTGGGCGACGAGGCCTCGTGCCGGCGCGTGGCCCATGTCATCGGGCAGTTCATGGCCGAGCGGGCGGGAAGCCATTGATGGCCGTGATCTATGATCGCGTGGCGCTGATCGGGCTGGGGCTGATCGCCGGCTCGATGTCGCTTGCCATGCGCGAGGCGGGGCTGGCCGGTGAGGTGGTAGGCCATGCCCGCAGCCCCGAGACCCGTGCCGTCGCGGCCGAGATCGGGCTGGTCGACCGCGTGGCCGAAAGCGCCGCCGAGGCGGTGCAAGGTGCCGATCTGGTGGTGCTGGCGGTGCCGGTCGGCGCCATGGGCGCGGTCGCGGCCGAGATCGCGCCGCATCTGAAGCCGGGCGCGACCGTGACCGATGTAGGCTCGGTCAAGCAGGCGGTGATCGAGGCGGTGGCGCCGCATATCCCCGCGGGCGCACATTTCATCCCCGGCCATCCGCTGGCCGGGACCGAGCATTCCGGGCCACGCTCGGGCTTCGCCTCGCTGTTTCGCAACCGCTGGTGGCTGCTGACCCCGGTCGAGGGCAGCGATCCGGCGGCGGTCGAGCGGCTGTCGGCGCTGATCCGTGCCATGGGCGCCAATGTCGAGGCGATGGATGCCGCCCATCACGACCTGGTGCTGGCGGTGACCAGCCATACGCCGCACCTGATCGCCTATACCATGGTGGGGGTGGCCGATCACCTCAAGCGCGTCACCGAAAGCGAGGTCATCAAGTATTCCGCCGCGGGCTTTCGGGATTTCACCCGCATCGCCGCCTCGGACCCGACCATGTGGCGCGACGTGTTCCTGCAGAACAAGGAGGCGGTGCTGGACATCCTGGGCCGCTTCACCGAGGAGCTTTTCGTGCTGCAGCGGGCGATCCGCATGGGCGACGGCCAGCACCTGCACGACTACTTCACCCGCACGCGGGCGATCCGGCGCGGCATCATCGAGGCCGGGCAGGATACCGCGGCGCCCGATTTCGGCCGCAGCCTGGCCGCGGGCGAGGCGCCGAAACCCTAGCGGCGGGGGCCCTAGCGCCGCGGGAAGGTCGGGGCCGGGCCCAGCACCATCGGGCCAAGGCTCATCCTGCCATCGGCGAAGTTCAGCGGCAGGCGCAGTTCGCCCTTGGCCGCGGGGGGGAAGCGCAGGCCGGCATCCTCGGGGAGCGGCAGGTCCGAGATGTTCTTCAGCATGGTGCCGGCCAGCACCACCACCCTGGGCGGGATGAGCCCGGCCGTGGCGGCGGCCTGCAACAGCGACTCGGCATCGCTGGTATAGACCACGAGCCGGCCCCGGGCGCGGCCCTGGGCATCCGCCTCGATCCGGCCCAGGATACGTGCCTGCACCGCGCCCAGGCGCAGTTCGGCATCGTCGAGCCGCAAGCCCACAGGCAGCGGCGACCGGTCGGGGTCCAACGTCGCCGGACGGGGCAGGGCATCCAGCCAGACCCGCCCGGTGGCGGCCAGGCTGAGCCGGCCGGGCAGGGGCAGGGTCGCGAACAGGCCGGGCTCCAGATCGTCGAGGCTGATATCCAGGTCATAGGCCGCCGCGGCACCCGCCGGCGCATCCGCATCGAGATCGCGCCGCACCGCGTCGGCACGCAGCCGCGTGGCAAGCGCCGCGCCCTCGACCGTCAGGGGGCCGGCCTCGATCCGGGCCGAGGCCATGGCCAGCCCGTTCAGCGGCTGCACGCGCAGCCGGGCGGCGGCATCGCCGAGGCCCAGATCCAGCGGACCCGAACCGGGATCGAGCACCGCGCGGGGCGGCAGCGCCAGCCGCAATTCGCTGGGCCGCAGCGGGCTGAGCCAAAGCTCGGCCTGCGACAGTTCGACGCGGCCGAGATCGGTCTGCATCTCCACCGCCAGGGCCCGCACCCCGAGCCGCCGCGGGTCGCGCAATTCCTGCACCGTCTCCAGCTTCGCCGCGGGCTGCCCGGCCGCAATCCGGCGCAATTGCTGCGCCGCCAGGCTTTCTGCACCCAGCCACAGGCCGCCCAGGACCAGGGCCAGAACGATCAGGGGGGCTAGCAATCGGCGCATCCTGTCCTCGCGCATGTCATGGCGTCTTGGAACGCCGATCCCGCTGTCCTAAGTTTTTCCTGACCGAATTATCTAGGGTGCCGGGGTAAAGAATGGGTGAACGGCCGGAGCATTGGGTCTTTGCCTATGGCTCGCTGATGTGGGATCCGGGCTTTCCCGTGGCCGAGATGGTGCCGGCAAGGCTGGACGGCTATGCCCGCAGCTTCTGCCTGCGCTCGATCGTCTATCGCGGCACAAGCGAGCGGCCGGGCCTGGTGCTGGGCCTGGATGCCGATCCGGGGGCGCATTGCCGGGGCCTGGCCCTGCGCGTGGCCGAGCCGGACTGGGACGAGACGCTGGCCGGGCTGCGCGCGCGCGAACTGACCACCAACGCCTATGCCGAGCTTTTCCTGCCGCTGGTCCTGGAGGACGGCCGCGGCGTCGAGGCGATCACCTATGTGATCCGGCGCGACCATGACCAATATGCCGGCCCGCTGGAACTGAACGAACAGGCTCGCATCATCGCCCTGGCGCAGGGCGGGCGGGGGCCGAACGCGGATTACCTGTTCAATACCGCCCGGCATCTGGCGCAGATGGGCATCGAGGACCGGGCCATGGCCGAACTGGTGCGGCAGGTCCGCGGGCTGTTGCAGCCCGGCGGGAAATAGACAGGCGCGAGGGCGCTTGGCAGGCGCGGGTCCGGCCTCTACAGTCGGCCCGGAAAACAGCAAGGGGGTGGAACTTGTCCCGAACTGACGCCGAACCGCCCGAGGGGCCGCCCGCCGCGTCGGAAGGCCGCCGCTCTCGCGCCGCCCGGCTGGCGGCGACGCGCGACGGGGGCGCGGGCGGGGCCGGCCCGGCGCCACCGCAATTCTCGCAGCCGGTCCGGCAGATCGTGCTGATGCTGATCGTGCTGGTGCTGGTCGTGGCCGGGGCATGGTTCGCCTATGGCCGGATCGTCTCGATCTTTCATTCGAACGAATATCTGAACGGGCTGATCCTGGCGGTCTTCGTCATGGGCGTGCTGGGCTGCTTCTGGCAGGTGGCCGAGCTGGTGAAATCTGTCAGCTGGATCGAGCGTTTCGCCGCCCGGCGCCGCGCCGCCGCCGAACGCGGGGTCAGCGCGGCCGAGCCGGCCGGGCCGGATGACGCACCGCGGCTGCTGGCGCCCCTGGCCGCGCTTCTGGGGCAGCGCGGGCCGGTGGGGGGCGCGATCTCGACCGAATCCTCGCGCTCGATCCTGGAATCGGTGGCGACGCGAATCGACGAGGCGCGCGACATCACCCGCTACCTGGCGAACCTGCTGATCTTCCTGGGCCTGCTGGGCACGTTCTACGGGCTTGCGACCACGGTGCCGGCGGTGGTGGACACGATCCGCGCGCTGGCGCCGCAGGAAGGCGAATCCGGGCTCGAGGTGTTCAACAAGCTGATGACCGGGCTGGAATCGCAGCTGGGCGGCATGGCCACGGCCTTTTCCAGCTCGCTGCTGGGCCTGGCGGGCTCGCTGGTGGTCGGGCTGCTGGAGCTGTTCGTCGCCCATGGCCAGAACCGCTTCTATCGCGAGCTCGAGGAATGGATGTCGGGTTTCACCCGCATCGGCCTGGGCGGCGCGGAGGGGCAAGGGCTGGGCGAGGCGGCTCTGGCCGGTTTCATCGAGCGGGTCGAGGCGCAGATGGCCGGCTTGCAGGCGTTCTATGCCAGCCGCGACGAGTTGCGCGACCAGGAAGCCGCCGCCGCCGACCAGCGCTCGCTGGCCCTGGCCGAGGGGGTGGAGCGGCTGGCCGCGCTGCTGGGCACGGACCGGGATCGGCTGGGCGAGACGCTGGCCGCCGAGCGCGAGGCGACGGCCCAGGCCCTGTCCGGGGTCGAGCGGGCCATCGGCGGGCTGGCCGAGCCGCGCCGCGATCCGGATCTGGTCGCCTTGCTGGAGCGGCTGGCCGAAGGGCAGGACCGGCTTGCCGCCGAGCCGCGCCATGATCCGGCGCTGCCCGCGATGCTGGAGCGGTTGGCCGAGGGGCAGGAGCGGCTGGCGGCGCTTGCCTCGGGATCGTCGCCCGAGGATGCCCGGCTCGCGCGCGCGCTGGAGCGGCTGGCCGAGGGACAGGAGCGGCTGTTGGAACTCGGCGCACAAAAGCCGGCCGCCGCCTCGGGCGACGATCCCGAGGCGCGGATGCGGCTGCGGTCCATCGACGTGCAACTGGGCCGGCTGGTCGAGGAAAGCGCCAGCGGCCGCGACGGCCTGATCGCCGAATTGCGCAGCGACCTTGCGGCGCTGACCCGCGCGATCCGCAACCTGGAGCGCGGCGATGGGGCTTAGCCGGGGCGGCGGCAACCGTTTCTCTGCGACGATCTGGCCGGGATTCGTCGATGCGATGACGGCGCTCCTGATGGTCATGATGTTCGTGCTGACCATCTTTTTGCTGGTGCAATCGGTGCTGCGCGACCAGATCACCACCCAGGACAGCGAGCTGGACCAGCTTGGCCGGCAGGTGGCCGAGCTTTCGGATGCGCTGTCTACCTCGCAGGCGCGGGCGGCCTCGCTGGACCGCGACCTGGCGGCCGAGCGCGACCGGCTGCGGCGCTCGGAACAGGCCGTGGCCGCGGCGCGGGCCGAGATCGACGCCCAGGCCGAGGCGGCGCGGCTGGCCGCCGCCCGGCGCGAGGCGCTGGAGGCGCTGATCGGCGATCTGCGGCGGCGGAATGCCGAAACGCAGCAGCAGCTGGACGAGACCGAGACCGCGCGGCTGGCCGATGCGGCCGCCGCCGAGGCGCTGCGCGAGCGGCTGGCCAGGTCGGATGCGGAACTCGATGCCGCCACCCTGGAACTGGAGGCGGCGCGCAAGGAGGCCGAGGAAACCCTGACCCTGCTGGCCGCCGCCGAGGCTGCCAAGAGGCAGCTGGGCGAGCAGGCCGAGGCCCAGGCCAGCGAGGCCGAGAAGCAGGCCGCCCTGCTGGCCCTGGCCCGGCAGGAACTGTCCGAACAAGAGGCGCTGTCGGCCGAGGACCAGCGCCGGCTGGCCGCGCTGAACCAGCAGGTCGCGCGGCTCAACGACCAGCTGGGCAGCCTGCGCGCGGTGCTGGATGCGGCGGGCGATGAGCGCCGCGAGGCCGATCTGCGCGCCGAGGATCTGGGCCGGCAGCTGAACGTCGCCCTGCTGCGCGCCGCCGAGGAGGAACGCAAGCGCCGCGCGCTGGAAGAGGAGGCGCGCAGCAGGGCCGAGGCCGAGGCCAGGGATCTGGCCCGCTATCGCTCGGAGTTCTTCGGGCGGCTGTCGCAGATCCTTGCCGGACGCGAGGGCGTGCAGGTCGTGGGCGACCGCTTCGTCTTTTCCTCGGAAGTGCTGTTCGCGCCGGGCGAGGCGACGCTGTCGCCCGAAGGCCAGGCGCAGATCGCGCGGGTGGCGGAGATGCTGGGGCAGATCTCGGCCGAGATCCCGCCCGAGATCGACTGGATGATCCGCGTGGACGGCCATACCGACGACGTACCGCTTTCGGGGCTGGGGCGCTATCGCGACAACTGGGAACTCAGCCAGGCCCGCGCGCTGGCGGTGGTGCGCTACATGGTGGAGGAACTGGGCTTTCCGGTGACCCGCCTGGCGCCGGCCGGTTTCGCCGACACCCGCCCGGTGGCGCAGGGTGACACGCCCGAGGCCCGCGCCCGCAACCGCCGCATCGAACTGAAGCTGACCGAACGCTAGGCGCGTGGCAGGCCGCTGTCAGGCGTCGATGGTGCAGGCCCCGTGGCGGGTCAGCTTTCCTGCGGGGCGGCTTCGCGCGGCGGGCGGCCGATGATGTCGCGCAGCGCGTCCAGCTCGATGAAATTGTCGGCCTGGCGGCGCAATTCGTCGGCGATCATCGGCGGCTGGCTGCGCATGGTCGAGACCACCGAGACCCGCACGCCTTGGCGCTGCAGCGCCTCGACCAGCGGCCGGAAGTCGCCGTCGCCGGAAAACAGCACCGCATGATCCAGCCGCGGCGCCAGTTCCATGGCGTTGATAACCAATTCGACATCCATGTTGCCCTTGACCTTGCGGCGCCCCAGCGCGTCGGTATATTCGCGCGCGGGTTTCGTCACCATGGAATAGCCGTTGTAATGCAGCCAATCGACCAGCGGACGGATCGGTGAGTAGTCCTCGTTCTCCAGCAATGCCGTATAATAATAGGCGCGGACCAGCTTGCCGCGCCGTTCGAATTCCTGCCGCAGCAGCTTGTAGTCGATATCGAAGCCCAGCGACTTTGCCGCAGCATAAAGATTCGACCCGTCAATGAACAACGCCAGCCGGTCGTCCTTGTAAAACACGTTTCCCCCGAGATGTCTCGAAACCCAAGTCAGAAAGCGAACTTAGCCTTGGTTGCCCTGGGTGCAAACCTGCCTAGTTCGGCAGGTTCGCCGCCGGAAAGCCTGCGTTTTGCGCTGAAAAAGTTGTCGCAATTACCGCAGGTTGTGCCGGTTGCCTTCAGCCGCTTCTGGTTTACGCCCGCGTTTCCTGCAGGTTCCGGTCCCGAATATGTGAATGCGGCGGCGTCTTTCCGCTGCACCCTTCCGCCCGAACAACTGCTGCGCGAGTTGCACGAAATCGAGGCCGAGCTGGGCCGCCGCCGCGACGGCGGGCGCTGGCAGTCGCGGGGGCTGGACCTGGACCTGCTGGCCCATGGCGATCTGGTGCTGCCCGATGCGGCCGTGCAGGACCATTGGCGCCGCCTGCCGCCGCAGGATCAGGCGCTGCGTGCCCCGCCGCACCTGATCCTGCCCCATCCCCGGATGCAGGACCGCGGCTTCGTCCTGGCCCCCCTGGCCGAGATCGCGCCGAACTGGGTGCATCCCCGCCTTGGGCTCAGCGTGGCGCAGATGCTGGCGGCGCTTCCGCCCCAGGCTTTGGCGGGGATGCGGCCGGCAAGTGCTTGACATTTCCGTCGCGGGCGCCCAAATAACCGGCCTCGCCCCCTGCACCCCGATTCCAGCTGATAAGGTTGACCGATGGCCCGCGTTACAGTCGAAGATTGCGTCGATAAGGTTCCGAACCGTTTTGACCTGGTGATGCTGGCGTCCCATCGCGCGCGCGAAATCGCGGCCGGCAGCCCGCTGACCGTCGATCGCGACAACGACAAGAATCCCGTCGTCGCCCTGCGCGAGATCGCCGACGAAACCCAGCCCGTGGACGATCTGCGCGAGCGCATGATCGAGGCGCACCAGACCCAGATCGAGGTCGACGAGCCCGAGGAGGACGCGATGGCGCTTCTGCTGGGCGCCGAGATGGATCGTCCCAAGCCCGCCGACGAGGAATCGGAAGAGCGCATGCTGCGCATGATGCTGGAAGCGCAAGGCAGGAACTGAATCCAAAGGTCTTCGGCCCATCATGATCGACGTCGAAGACCTCATCGCGCTGATCCGCAATTACAACCCGCGCACCAATGCAGAACTGATCCGCGACGCCTATGAATACGGGCGCCGCATGCATGAAGGCCAGTTCCGCCATTCGGGCGAACCCTATTTCACCCATCCCGTCGCCGTCGCCGCCATCCTGACCGAGATGCGGCTGGACGATGCCACCATCGTCACCGCGCTCTTGCACGACACGATCGAGGACACGCGCTCGACCTGGGCCGAGGTGGCGCAGATCTTCGGACGCGAGATCGCCGACCTGGTCGATGGCGTCACCAAGCTGACCAACCTGCAGCTGTCCGGGGCGCATTCCAAGCAAGCCGAGAATTTCCGCAAGCTTTTCATGGCGATGTCGCGCGATCTTCGCGTGATCCTGGTCAAGCTGGCCGACCGTCTGCACAATATGCGGACGATCAAGTCCATGCGTCCCGAAAAGCAGCAGCAAAAGGCGCGCGAGACCATGGACATCTATGCGCCGCTGGCCGGCCGCATGGGCATGCAATGGATGCGCGAGGAGTTGGAAGACCTGGCCTTCAAGGTCATCAACCCCGAGGCGCGCAATTCGATCATCCGCCGCTTCGTCAGCCTGCAACGCGAATCCGGCGACGTGATCCCCAAGATCACCGCCGACATCCGCGCCGAGCTGGAACGCGAGGGGATCGAGGCCGATGTCTATGGCCGCGCCAAGCGCCCCTTCAGCATCTGGCGCAAAATGCAGGAAAAGCAGCTGTCCTTCTCGCGCCTGTCGGATATCTACGGCTTTCGTATCATCACCCGCACGGAACCCGACTGCTATCGCACCCTGGGCGTGATCCATCACCGCTGGCGCGCGGTGCCGGGCCGGTTCAAGGATTACATCAGCCAGCCCAAGGCGAACGGCTATCGCTCGATCCACACCACCGTCTCGGGGCGCGACGGCAAGCGGGTCGAGGTGCAGATCCGCACCCGCCAGATGCACGAGGTGGCCGAGGCGGGGGTGGCCGCGCATTGGGCCTATCGCGACGGGGTGCGCACCGCGAACCCCTTTGCCGTCGATCCGGGCGAATGGATCGCCAGCCTGACTGAACGCTTCGGCGAAGAGGATCACGACGAGTTCCTGGAACACGTCAAGCTGGAAATGTATTCCGACCAGGTGTTCTGCTTTACCCCCAAGGGCGACGTGATCCCGCTGCCCAAGGGGGCGACGCCCTTGGATTTCGCCTATGCGATCCATACCCGGCTGGGCTCGTCCTGCGTCGGCGCCAAGGTGGACGGGATCCGGGTGCCGCTGTGGACGCGGCTCAAGAACGGGCAGTCGGTCGAGATCATCGCCGCCTCGGGCCAGCGCCCGCAGGCGACCTGGCTCGATATCGTCGTCACCGGCCGTGCCAAGGCGGCGATCCGCCGTTCGCTGCGCCAGGAGGACCGGACGCGCTTCATCCGCCTGGGCTCCGAACTGGTGCGGGTGGCCTTCGAGCATGTCGGGCGCAAGGTCAGCGACAAGGCGCTGCGCACCGCGGCCAAGACCATGGCGCTGCCCGATACCGACGAATTGCTGGCCCGCATCGGCAGCGCCGAGATCTCGGCCCATGACGTGCTGACCACGCTTTACCCGGAACTGGCCGAAAAGCGCAGCGAGATCGACGCCCGGCGCGCGGTGGCGGGGCTGGCGGCCGACCAGGAATTCACCCGCGCGCCCTGCTGCAATCCGCTGCCGGGCGAGCGCATCGTCGGCATCACCTATCGCGGCAAGGGCGTGGTCATCCATGCCATCGACTGCCCGGTCCTGGCCGAGTTCGAGGAAAGCCCCGACCGCTGGGTCGACCTGCACTGGCGCGAGGGCCAGCACCCGGCGGCCTATTCGACCATGCTGTCGCTGACCATCCGCCACGATGCCGGCGTCCTGGGCCGGATCTGCACGCTGATCGGCGCGCAGGGGGCGAATATCTCGGACCTGGAGTTCATCGACCGCAAGCCGGACTTCTATCGCCTGCGCGTCGAGATCGAGCTGCGCGACCGCGAGCATCTGCACACGCTGCTGACCGCGCTGGAAACCGAAAGCGACGTGGCCCAGGTCTCGCGCATCCGCGATCCCTCCGCCCATATGAACTGAGGCCCGGCCGACATGTTCAAGAGACGCAAGCCGCTGAGCTACGCTCAGATGTGGACCGAGATGTTCTATCCGCGCTCGGGCTGGAAGCGGGCGTCGAAATACGTGCTGCACCGGCTGCGCCGCCTGCCGGACCAGCCGCATCGGGTGGCGCGGGGCTGGGCCTGCGGCATCTTCATTTCCTTCACGCCGTTCTTCGGTTTCCATTTCATGGGTGCGGCGGCGCTGGCCTGGCTGATCCGCGGCAATATCCTGGCGGCTCTGCTGGGCACTTTCGTCGGCAATCCGCTGACCACGCCCTTCATCGCGCTGACCTCGGTCGGGCTGGGGCGCTGGATGCTGGGGGTCGAGGGCAAGTTCACCCCGCATCTGATTTTCGACGAGTTCACCCGCGCCGGCAGCGAGCTGTGGAACAACCTGCTCGCGCCGCTCAGCGCCGAGCGCACGGCGCATTGGGACCAGTTGCTGCAATTCAACGAGCAGATCTTCCTGCCCTATGCGGTGGGGGGCGTGCTGCCCGGAATCGCGGTCTCGGTCGCGGCACATTACCTGACCGTGCCGCTGATCAAGGCCTATCACCGCCACCGCGAAAAGCAGATGGCCGAGCGCATCGCCCGCGCCAAGGCCCGGCGCGAACGCGAACTGGTGGAAAAGGGCTAGAAGCCCAGCCGGTCGCGCAGCGAATACCAGCCCATGCCGGCGACCAGCAGCGGCCAGCGCAGCGCAGCGCCGCCGGGAAAGGCGGGCGAGGGCAGGGCGGCCATGGTGTCGAAGCCTTCGCTCTGCCCCTGCACGGCCTGCGCCATCAGCTTGCCGGCAAGATTGGCCAGCGCCAGCCCATGGCCGGAATAGCCGCTGGCCGACAGGCAGTTGGGCGCCGGCCGGGCAAAGCAGGGCATCCGGTTCATGGTGATCGCCAGCGTGCCGCCCCAGGCATGGGTCAGCTTCACATCGACAAGGCCGGGATAGATCTCCAGCAGCGGCTTGCGCACCTTGGCGGCGATGTCGGCGGGAAAGCGATAGCTGACATTCTCGCCGCCGCCGAAGATCAGCCGCCCGTCGGGATCGAGCCGCCAGTAATTCACCACGAATTTGGTGTCATGCACGCCGATATCGCGGGTCAGCACCTCGGCCGCCCGCGCGCCCAGGGGCTCGGTCGCGACGATGAAATTGTTGATCGGCATGACACGGGCGGCGACATGGGTGTCGAGATTGCCCAGATAGCCATTGGCCGCCAGGATGACATGGTCGCAGATCACCCGGCCCTTGCCGGTCTGGACCACGCTCTTTTCGCCGGCGCGGCGGGCGTGGCGGATATGGTGGACATGGCTCAGCTCGCGGATCCTCGCGCCTGCGGCATCCGCCAGCCGCGCCATGCCGATCGCCAGGTTCAGCGGATGCAGATGCCCCGCGCCATGGTCCAGCTCGCCGGCGACATAGGCCTGCGAGGGCACCAGCGCGCGAAAGGCGTCGCGCTCCAGCGCCTCGATCCGATCATAGCCGTAGTCGCGCGCCAGCCTGTCGATCATGGCGCGGGCATGGTCCAGCTCGGCGGACTTGCGAAAGGCATGGGCGATGCCGTCGGCCACCTGAACGCCGCAGCGCGCGGCCAGTTCGCGGGTCAGGCGCTTGGCCTCCTCGGCCATGTCCCACAGGCGATGGGCGGCCTCGCGACCCGCCATCCGCTCCAGTTCATCGACCTCCAGCCGCTGCCCCGAGCCGAGCTGGCCGCCATTGCGCCCCGAGGCGCCGAAGCCCACGCGATGCGCCTCCAGCACCACGACGTCGCGCCCCGCCTCGGCCAGATGCAGCGCCGCGGCAAGCCCGGTATAGCCGGCGCCGACCACCACGACATCGGCGCGCTCCTCGCCGCGCTGCTCGGGGAAAGGCGGCAGCGGGTCGCGGGTCGCGGCATAGAGGCTGGGCGGATATTCCCCCCGCCGGTCGTTGGAAAACAGCAGGTTCATGCTTCGGCTTTCACCGTTTCTCAAATACCCATCCCGACGGCGCCCCAAGGCCAGGCCGTGCCCGGCTCTACACGTTCAGCAGCAGATGCTCGCGTTCCCAAGGGCTGATGACCTGCAGGAACTCCTTGTATTCGTTGCGCTTGACCGCCTGGTAGACGTCGATGAACTCCGGGCCCAGCACCTCGCGCATCGCCGTGTTCTCGTCCATCAGGTCCAGCGCGTCGCCCAGGTTATAGGGCAACTCGTCCTCGGACATATAGGCGTCGCCCAGGCATTCGGCGCGCGGATTCTCGCCCTCGACCAGGCCCAGATAGCCGCAGGCCAGGCTGGCGGCGAGGCCCAGATAGGGGTTGCAATCCATGCCCGCCAGCCGGTTCTCGACCCGCCGCGCCTCGGGCTTCGAGATCGGCACGCGCAGCCCGGTGGTGCGGTTGTCGCGCCCCCATTCCAGGTTGATCGGCGCCGCGAAATCTGGGACATAGCGGCGATAGCTGTTGACATAGGGCGCCAGCAAGGCGACCGCCGCCGGCAGGTGCTTCTGCATGCCGGCGATGAAATGCATGAAGGCCGGCGTCTCGCGGCCCTGCGCGTCGGAAAAGATGTTGCGCCCGTCTCCGATCCCGACGACCGAGTGGTGGATATGCATGGCGCTGCCAGGCTCGCCCTCGATGGGCTTGGCCATGAAGGTGGCGAAACAGTCGTGGCGCAGCGCCGCCTCGCGGATCAGCCGCTTGAAATAGAAGATCTGGTCGGCCAGGGCGACCGGGTCGCCGTGGTTCAGGTTGATCTCGACCTGGCCGGCGCCGCCTTCCTGCAGGATGCCGTCGATCTCGAAGCCCTGTGCCTCGGCGAAGTCGTAGATGTCGTCGATCACCTTGCCGTATTCGTCCACCGCCGACATGGAATAGGCCTGCTTGGCGGCGGCGCGGCGGCCGGTACGGCCCATGGGCGGCATGATCGGCTGGTTCGGGTCGATGTTGCGCGCGACCAGGAAGAACTCCATCTCGGGCGCGACGATGGGGCGCCAGCCCTTCTGCCGGTAAAGATCGACCACCCGTTTCAGCACGTTGCGCGGCGCGATCGGCACCGGATTGCCCGACTGGTCCGAGACGTCGTGGATCACCTGCAGGGTCACGTCCGCCGTCCAGGGCGCCGCCGTCGCGGTCGAGAAATCCGGCGTCAGGATCATGTCCGGCTCGGTGAAGGCGCCCGAGGGATTGTCGGCCCAGTCGCCGGTGATGGTCTGCAGGAAGATCGAATTCGGCAGGTAGAACCGTTCCTGATGCGCGAATTTCGAGGCCGGCATGGCCTTGCCGCGCGCCACCCCGGCGATGTCGGCGACGATGCACTCCACCTCGTCCAGGCGGCGCCCGGCGACATAGTCCTGCGCAGCCTGCGGGGTTTCCTCGATCCAATGCGGCTTCATGCGGCCCCCTGCCGGTCTTCTGCGCTGAAGGCGCGGGGCGCCTTGAAGAAAGCCTCGATCCGGTCGGCGATGCCGGGCGATTGCCGCGGGGTGCCCATGCGGGCGCTGGCCTGGTCCAGGAGCGGCTTGGGCACCGCGCCGCGGCCGCGATGTTCGATCAGCCCCTGGATGAAGGCATCGTCGAACTCGGGATGAGCCTGGACGGTAAAGGCGCGGTCCTCATAGACCAGCGCCGCGTTTTCGCAGAACTCGTTCCGGGCGACGACCTCGGCATCCTCGGGCACGGCGACGACCTGGTCCTGGTGCCAGACGTTCAGCGTGACCTTTTCTCCGCCGAAATCGTAGTCATGCGCGCCGACCGCCCAGCCGCCGGGATGCTTTGCCACCGTGCCGCCAAGTGCCTGGGCGATGATCTGGTGGCCAAAGCAGATGCCGACCAGCGGCACATGTTCGGCATAGGCCCTGCGGATGAAATCCTGAAGCGGCGGGATGAAGGCATGGTCTTCGTAGACGCCATGGCGCGAGCCGGTCAGAAGCCAGCCCTGGGCGTCGTGGACGCCCTGCGGGAACTCCATGTTCTCAACGTGATAGCTGGTGAATTCGAAACCCCGCCCGGCAAGAAGCCGCTCGAACATCGTGTCATAGTCGCCGAGATCGCCGCGAAGTTCCTCGGGCGACTGGCCGCATTTGAGAATGCCGATACGCATGGTGACTGGCCTGTCGGTTGTTCCCCCTGAAGCTAGTCGGGCGCGGCGCGGCCGGCAAGGGGCTGCGGTTCCGGTCGGGGCTGGCCGCGGCCGCAACGCCGCGCTAGGCTGCCGGCAAAACCAGCAGAAAGGATTGGCCATGCCCGGATTGCGCCCCGATGTGGACCCCGAGGGATTGCAGGAGTTCTCGGTCGTCTTCACCGACCGCTCGCTCAACCACATGTCGCAGAAATTCCAGGGCGCGATGCGCGACATCTCGGCCACGCTGCGCGAGGTCTATGGCGCGGATGCCGTGGCCCTGGTCCCCGGCGGCGGCACCTGCGCCATGGAGGCGGTGGCGCGCCAGTTCGGCCGCGATGCCCATGCGCTGATCGTCAGGAACGGCTTTTTCAGCTATCGCTGGAGCCAGATCTTCGAAGCGGGCGGCTTTGCCCGCCAGACCACGGTGATGATGGCGCGGCCGCAGGGCAACGAGCCCCGCGCCCCCTTCGCTCCCGCCGCGATCGAGGAGGTGGTGGAAAAGATCCGCGACACCCGCCCCGATGCCGTCTTCGCCCCGCATGTCGAGACCGCGGCAGGCATGATCCTGCCCGACGATTACATCAAGGCGCTGGCCGATGCCGCGCATGAGGTGGGCGCCATCATGGTGCTGGACTGCATCGCCTCGGGCGCGATCTGGGTCGACATGCGCGAGACCGGCGTGGACGTGCTGATCTCGGCGCCGCAAAAGGGCTGGTCGGCCTCGCCCTCGGCCGGGATGGTGATGCTGTCGCCGCGCGGCATCGAGCGGCTGGAGACGACGGTCAGCGACAGCTTCGCGCTGGACCTGAAGAAATGGCGCGCGATCATGAAGGCCTATGAGGACGGCGGCCATGCCTATCACGCCACCCTGCCGACCGATGCGCTGCTGGGCCTGCACGACGCGATGGAGGAGACGCGCGCCTTCGGCTTCGAGGCGGCGCGCGAGGCGCAATGGCGGCTGGGCGACGCGGTGCGCTCGGAACTGGCGCGGCGCGGGCTGCGCTCGGTCGCGGCCGAGGGCTTTGCCGCGCCGGGGGTGGTGGTCTGCCATACCGACGACCCCGAGGTGCAAAGCGGGCGCAAGTTCCTGGCCGCCGGCTACCAGATCGCTGCGGGCGTGCCCCTGCAGCTCGGCGAGGGCGAGGGATTCCGCAGCTTCCGCATTGGGCTTTTCGGGCTCGACAAGCTCAAGGATGTCGACGGCACGATGGCGCGGCTGGTTTCCGCCTTCGATGCGGCGCTTTGACGCTGCGGGCAGGAAATCGGGGCCGGTCCGGGAACGATCTGCGGGTTTCCGGGTTGGCTCTCCGAAACCGTTGCAGCCTTGCGAAAGGACAAGATCATGGCGAACCACGAAGCCACCGCCGACGAACTGAAGGCCAAGGCGCGCGCGGCCGCTGACGATGTAGGCCGTCATGCCAGCCGCGCCGCCGACGAGGCCAGCGCCGCCTATGAGACTGCCCGCGAGAAGGGCGCCGAACTTTACGAGACCGCGCGCGAAAAAGGCGCCGAATTCGTCGAGGACGCCAAGCGCCGCGGCGCCGAATATGCCGAGACGGTCCGCGAGCGGGGCCATGATTATGCCGAGCGCGCCCGTGACGAGGCCCGCCGGCTTTACCGGCAGGGCGAGCGCCAGGCGCATGAGGTCGCGGCCCATGCCGAGGAATATTACGACGAGGTCTCGAACATGGTGCGGCGCAACCCGGCGCAGGCGCTGGGGATCGCGGCCGGGGTCGGCTTCCTTCTGGGTCTGATCATCGCGCGGCGCTGAGTCTCGGCGGATGTTCGACTATACCAGGAAACTCCAGCTCGCCCTGACCGACAGGCTGCGCCGCACCGGCCTGTCCGCCGGGGCAGGCGTGGCCCTGCTGATCGGGGCGGGTTTCCTGCTTGCGGCGCTGTGGACCTGGCTGGCCGATCACCTGGGTTGGGGGGCGCTTGGCGCCTCGCTGGCGATCGGTCTGGGCTTTCTGCTGATCGGGCTGGTGGTGATGCTGATGGCGCGCAAGGAACGCCATCCCGTCCCCGGCACCGACGAGCTGAAGGCCGAGGTCGAGGAGCGGCTGATGCTGGCCGCCGATATGGCCGTCGAAAAGGCCACCGGCGCGGCGGATGCGGCGCTGGAGCGCGCCTCGCAAAAGGCCGGCCAACTGATCGACCGGGCCGAGCAGCGGGTGCATGCGCTGACCGACAGCCTGGCCTACAAGGCGGATCGGCTGGCCGACCGCGCCGAGGCCAGCGTCTATGGCGTCGCGCGCCGGGCCGGTGAAAGCGCCGTCGGCACCCTGGGCTTGCCGCCCGATACGCTGCGCCGCGCCGCCGGGACGGTGCAGGGCGCCTCGCAGTCCCGCGCGGCGGCCATCGCGCCGCTGATCGGCGCCTTTGCCGTGGGGATGACGCTCGCCTCGCGCTTGCGGCAAGGGCGCCACCGCGACGAGCCGGACTGGGAAGACGCCGAGGACCGGACCGAAGATCCTTATTGAGGATCGTCCCGCAACCCCTTGACAGAAAAAGACCCCGCCGGCGGCGGGGTCTGTCTTTCCTGTCGCGGCTGGCACGCCCGCGGTCAGGCGTTCGCCTCGCGGATCTTGTTGGCGGCATCCTTGTCATAGGTGACGCCGGCCTTGTCGAACAACTGGTCCAGTTCGCCCGACAACGTCATCTCGGTGACGATGTCGCAGCCGCCCACGAACTCGCCCTTGACGTAAAGCTGCGGGATGGTGGGCCAGTCCGAGAAATCCTTGATGCCCTGGCGGATCGCCTCGTCGGCCAGTACGTTCACGTCGCGATACTGGACGTTCATATAGTTCAGAACCCCGGCCACGCGGCTTGAAAAGCCGCATTGGGGCATCTCCTTGGTGCCTTTCATGAACAGGACGACATCGTCTGCGTCGATCGTCTCCTGGATTTGCTGGCGTGCATCGGTCATTTCGTCCGGTCCTTGCTGAAGCGCCGCCTGGCTGCGACTACTTGCGGTTGCTCTTAATCGGGTGCCTTGGTGGTCAGCGCAAGGGCATGCAGCGCGCCGTTGGGGCCGTCCATATGGCCCTGCAGCGCCGCATAGACGGCACGTTGCTGCTGAACGCGGTTCTGGCCGCGGAAGCTTTCGTCGATCACCTCGGCGGCATAGTGGTTTCCATCCCCGGCAAGGTCGGTGATCGTGATCTTGGCATGCGGAAATGCAGCGCGGATCAGGGCTTCTATATCCTGGGCTTCCATCGCCATGGCGGATCCTTTCTTTGTTCTGCAAGATGTAGGGGAAGCCCGCGCGACCCGCAAGATCGCCCGGCCCGCGCAATCGCTTCGCCCCCGCAAGGCGGGGCAGAACCACCCGCCGTCTTGCGGGTCGCGGATCCGTCTCGGCCGCGGGCGGGCGCCGCCGCCCGCAGCCCCCGTGCGGCGGCGCGAGATGAAGAACGGGCCGGCCGGCCCGGCCCAGGTGCCTTGCGGTTGCCCGGCGCCTATTGCACCAGGAACTTGCGATGCTGGGCGTGACGCACGGCCAGCTTGCGCCCCATTCGGCCCGAGGCCAGGATACGCGCCCCTGGCGGCACATCATCCTCGGGCCGGTCGCGCAGTTCGGGGAAAAGCGCAAAGATCTCGGCCTGGGCCTGGCGGCCGACGGATTTCAGCGCCTCGGGCCCGGTATAGAGCGATTCGGTCTCGGCCCCCTCGGACAGCACGATCTCGTGCTGGTCGAACAGGAAGTGGAAATATTCGACCGCCGGCATGTCGTCGGCGATGTCGATGCCGTTGATCTGCAAAAGCTGCTTGGCGGCGACCAGGACCTCGGGCGTGCCGAACATCTTCAGCGCGATCTTCGAGCGCACCAGGATCCGGTGCTGGGGCGAGACGATCAGGTCGCGCAGGGGCAGCCCCTTGCCAAGCGCGCCGGCGGCAATGCGGATCGGGCGCAGGTTCGGGCTGGTGTCCAGCGTCTTGCTGCACAGCACGCGCGAGCCGATCCAGCGCACCGGCTGCAAGCCGTTGTCGCGGGTCACGACCAGCATGCCGGGCGCCAGTTCCTCGACCGGCAGCGGCCCTTGTCCGGTTTCGATCAGCGTCCCGCGGGCAAAACAGGGAAAGCAATGCCGATCGGTGAAGATGCCGTTGTAATCCAGGTCATAATTGCTCGACCCGTCGGGAAACGAGACCGAGGTGATGGGGCGGGTGGTCAATGCCTCGACCTCCTGCAGCGACGCGCCCCTGGGCGGCGGCATCAGGAAGGTATTGCCGGCGGTGTCCTGCATGATGCGGACTGGCAGGATCAGCGTCTCGTGGCTGCCGTCGGGATTGGCGAAGGTGACGGCGGTGTTCCTGACGACGAAGGTCGAATCGACCTTGTGGCTGGCGATGGTGCCGTCGCCATCGGCGTCGTGGCGGATGGGCTCGGCAAGAAAGCCGGAGGGGCTGTCGGTATGGATGATACCGTCCCGGTCGATGTCCAGGGCACTGACCTCGACCAGCTGGCGCGACAGCGGAGCCGCCTGCGAGCCGAAGCTGGCGCCGCCCAATATGGCGCTGGCCTTGCCTGCGCCGGGAACGAGTTCCCAGGGATCCATATCGGGCAGTTTTCCCAGGAAGATCATCTTTTCGCAGTCGGGTCCGGCTGGACCGCAGTGATTTTCGAGACCGGCATAATTGAAAGACATTTTAACACTCACCATCAGATACGAGCCCTTGCGGGGGACCGCGTAATCGTTTGCCCTGCGTGACCGATTCAGGCAGACAGAGCCATTCACCGAAAATGGCGGTTCCAGCACCAAGGCCGGACGAATCCGTCAGGAGCCGCGACGCGCAGTATCGGGCCAACAGGGCGCCGACCGGTTTTGTCTAAAAGATATAAGCATCTTGACAAGCGAAAAAACTGAACTGTTCTGTTAAAAATTAAGCGATTCTATCTGGTTAAGCCGTCTTGCGGCCGATGGCGCGCCCGGGGCGGGTTGCCGGACGCATGGTCCTGCATCTGCCCGGTTGAACCCTCGCGGGATGGCCCCGGGATCGCGGCAAGGAAGCCGTGGGCGGCGGCGCGGGCAGGGCGGGTCATGCCCTGTGCCATCCTGTTTCTCTCAGCCTGCGCCCTCGCCGCGACCGTCATCTATTGGTTGCCAGTCCTGGCCGTAGCGGAGCATCGCCAATACAGACCTGCGCGAAGGGGTCGATCGGTCGCTCTGCTTCATCGTCAGCACCACGTTTTGCCCGCCATTTATAGATGAGGGGTCGCGCAACCCGACCTTCCTGCTCGACCTGCTGAACAGTCAGCTCGCCCGCATTCAGTTTGTTGATGACGAACTTCTTGAAACTGGACGGCCAGATGCGCCGTCCCGTCGAGCTGATGGGGATCGTAAAGCCGGATGGCTGGAAGGGGGGGGTGTCTTTGGTCATGCTGTCCTTCGGGTTCGAGACAGCATTACACCGGCACAGGCTGGCGTTCAGAGCCTGCGAGCGGGGTCAGGTGCAACGCTTACAGGGAATCGGGGGGCCGGCACCGCGCAGGCCGCGTCCGCGATCAGGGTCGGCACGCCATGCGCACGCCGTGCGACGCGGCAGCAGGCCGAGTTTGCAGAGCAAACGGAAGCCCGGCGATGCTGCAGTCGATGAAGCGTCGCCGCCCTGGCGCGGCACCTTGACCGAAACCCGCTCGAACCGGCAGCCTCTCCATATCGCTGCCGGGGCGCTGTTACGGTGGCGGCTTGGCGGCGGTTTTCACCCGGGCGTTGAAGCGGGCGATCTCGCGCGGCTCGGCGCTCTGCCCGGTATAGATCTCGACATAGGTCGGGATGCGCGCGAGCCGGGTTTCCAGCTCCTCCTGCACCCGCATCGAGATATAGCCGATCTGCGTCAGATAGATGGTGCGCGCCCGCACGTCGGCCTCCTGCTCGCCATGCCCCCAGCGCACCAGCATCTCGCGCAGCGCCGAAAGCCGCGTCTCGTCCGCAGCCGCGACGCGCACGGCCACCGTGTCGTCCTGCAAGGCCCAGCTGCGCACCGCGAATTCCAGCTTGCTGTCGAAGACCCCCGACAGAAAGCAGGCCAGCACGTTCAGCATCGCCTCCGCCCGGCTCTCGGCATATTCTTGCGCCGCCTTGACCAGGGGATCGGTCGTCCGCTCCTCCCAGCCGTCGATCAGCGCGGTCAGCAGCGCCTCGCGATCCTCGAAGAACCAGTAGAAGCTGGTGCGCGACAGGTTCAGATGCCGGGCCAGGGGCTGGATCTTCACCGCGTCGATGCCGCCGTCGATCAGCGCCTGGTAGCCGGCCTCCAGCCAGCCCTCACGCGACCCACGCCATCCGGTTTCAGCGGTTGCTGCACGATTTCTCATGCCCTTGCAGTAGCCCGGTATTCGATTCGCCGCAAGAAAAAATGTCCTGTCATGATCCCGTTGTGTGCATGATTGATTTTTTAATTGACACATATGAACATTACCCCGATCCTGAACGGCGACTCCCCACCCCGCACAGGCAGAGCCGATGTCGAACGATCCCCTTCTGCAGCCCTATCAGCTGAAGCACCTGGTGCTGCGCAACCGCATCATGATCACCAGCCACGAGCCGGCCTATCCCGAGGACGGCATGCCCAAGGACCGCTACCGCGCCTATCATGTCGAGCGCGCCAAGGCCGGGGTGGCGCTGACCATGACCGCCGGCTCGGCCTCGGTCTCGCGCGACAGCCCGCCGGTGTTCAACAATATCCTGGCCTGGAAGGACGAGGTGGTCGGCTGGATGAAGAAGCTGACCGACGAATGCCACGACCACGGCTGCGCGGTGATGATCCAGCTCACCCATCTGGGCCGGCGCACCCGCTGGGACAAGGCCGACTGGCTGCCCGTCGTCTCGCCCAGCTTTGAGCGCGAGGCGGCGCATCGCTCGTTCCCGAAGAAGATGGAGGACTGGGACATCGAGCGCATCATCGGCGACTATGTCGATGCGGCCGAGCGCATGAAGGCCGCGGGGCTCGACGGGCTTGAGATACAGGCCTACGGCCATCTGATGGACCAGTTCTGGTCGCCGCTGACCAACGACCTCGATGGCCCCTATGGCGGCAGCCTCGACAACCGGCTGCGCTTCACCTTCGACGTGCTGCGCGGCATCCGCGCACGCTGCGGCGAGGATTTCATCCTGGGCGTGCGCTATACCGGCGACGAGGACCTGCCGGGCGGGCTGACCGCCGAGGACGGGCTGGCGATCTCGCAAAAGCTCAAGGACAGCGGGCTGGTCGACTTCCTGAACGTGGTCAAGGGCCATATCGACACCGATGCCGGGCTGACCGACGTGATCCCGGTGCAGGGCATGCGCAACGCCCCGCATCTGGACTTCGCCGGGCAGATCCGCAAGGCCACCGGCTTCCCGACCTTCCACGCCGCCAAGATCCCCGACGTGCCGACCGCCCGCCACGCCATCGCCGCGGGGCTTCTCGACATGGTCGGCATGACGCGGGCGCATATGGCCGACCCGCATCTGGTCCGCAAGGTGACCCTAGGCCGCGAGGACGACATCCGCCCCTGCGTCGGCGCCAATTACTGTCTCGACCGCATCTACCAGGGCGGCATGGCCTTCTGCCTGCACAATGCCGCCACCGGGCGCGAGCAGACCATGCCGCACACCATCCCGCCCGCCCCGGCGAAGAAGCGCATCACCGTGGTCGGCGCCGGTCCCGCCGGCATGGAGGCCGCCCGCGTCGCGGCCGAGCGCGGCCATGCCGTCACCGTCTTCGAGGCCGCCGACCAGCCCGGCGGCCAGATCCGCCTGACCGCGCTGGACGAGCGCCGCCGCGAGATGATCTCGATCATCGCCTGGCGCATGGCGCAATGCGAGAAGCATGGCGTGAAGTTCCGCTTCAACACCTTCGCCGATGCGGCCGAGGTGCTGGCCACCGAGCCCGACGAGGTGATCGTCGCCACCGGCGGGCTGCCGCATGTCGAGGTGCTGGAGCAGGGCAACGAGCTGGTCTCATCCGCCTGGGACATCCTGTCGGGCGACGTGAAGCCGGGCCAGAACGTGCTGATCTTCGACGATGCCGGCGACCATGCGGCGCTGCAGGCCGCCGACCTGATCTCGGCCAGCGGCGCCGCGGTCGAGATCGTGACCCCGGACCGCAGCTTCTCGCCCGAGGTGATGGCGATGAACCTGGTGCCCTATATGCGCAACCTGCAAAAGCGCGACACCACCTTCACCGTCACCTGGCGGCTCCGCTCGGTGACGCGCGAGGGCAACCGGCTGCGCGCGCGCCTGGGCAGCGATTACGGCGCCTTCACCCGCGAGCGCATCGTCGACCAGGTGGTGGTCAACCACGGCACCCGGCCGCTGGACGAGCTCTATTTCGAGTTGAAGCCGCTCTCCTCGAACCTGGGCGAGGTCGATTACGAGGCGCTGACCACCGGCGGGTTGCAGGAGGTGCGCAAGAACCCCGGGGGCCGCTTCCGCCTCTACCGCATCGGCGATGCCGTCGCCGCCCGCAACACCCATGCCGCGATCTACGACGCGCTGCGGCTGCTCAAGGATCTGTGAGGCACCAGGGGAGCGGGGAGGCACGCCGACGCCATGCTGCATCCGGGAGGTGAACCGAAATGCCGAGACACCAGGCTTGGCAAGGCTTTCTCGATGTCGCCTTGCCCGCCATGCGGGCACGCGCCCGTGACGGCAATTCGCCGGCCTCGCTTCAGGGCATTTCCGAGGCAATCCTCTCGGTTGGGGACCAAGGGGCGGCACCGGCCGGCCTGCCGGTGGTCGAGGCTTGGCTCGACACAGCCCTGGCCGTCCCATGGAACACCAGGACTTGCCGATCTTTTGCAGGCGGTGCAGCGGCTGGCGCCGCTCATGTGCTGGCGCAGGCGGACCGGCGATGCCGCCGCCAGCGCGAATGTGCCGAAAGCCATGCCAATGCCATGCTGCTCGGCCCCGCCGGCATCCAGGAGCGCCGCGACCCCAGGGCCTGGACCGGGTTATTTTCCGCGATCCTCCAGCCATTTCCGCATCATGGCGATTTCGGCCTCCTGGGCCTTGATGACCTCCTCGGCCAGCTTGCGCACCTCGGGGTCCGAGCCGTGCTCAAGCACCACCCTGGCCATGTCGATGGCACCCTGGTGATGCGGGATCATGCCGCGCATGAAATCGACATCGGCATCGCCGGTATGCTCGATCATCATATCGGCATGCATCCTGTCCATCGCCGCGACATAGGCCTGGGTCGAGGGGCTGTCGGCATGGCCCGCGTCCATGTGATGGCCGTGCCCGTCGCCATCGCCGCTTTGCGCAAGGGCAAACCCGGCCGAGATCGCGACCGCGCCGGCAAAAAGGATCGGTGTCAGCCTGTTCATCCGAACCTCCTCGGGATCGAGGGGCGCGCGGGGCTCGTCCGGAGAACGGCCAAGCCGGCCGGGCACGCGCAGGCGCCGCGGGGAATGTCGGGGATGTGGAGCTTCACGGGAAAACCCTCCTCAGTTGGATACGGGTCGAAAGAATAGGGCTTCTTGCCCCAGAAAGGTCAAGGGCCCGGCTGGGGCGGGCCGGGCTGTCACCTTTCGGTCAGACTGGCCGGTTATGGAACGCCGGGCAGCCCCGGCTTCTTGCGGGGCCGCGCCATCAGCCAGGAGCGTCCCATGACCGAGCAACACCCTTCCCGCCATGTCTTCCGCACCAGCCAGCTGGAGGAGGCCGACGGACCGGGCCACAACCCGACCGACAACCGCACCATGGGCGAGATCATCGCCGCCCGCTTCTCGCGCCGCGGCTTCCTCAAGGGATCCATGGCCGCGACCGCCATCTCGGCCACCGTCAGCCCCTTCGCCCTGCTGGCCGCCGACGAGGCCAGGGCGCAAGGCGCGCCGGAAGGTTCGGCCTTCGATTTCCCCGAGGTAACGGCCGGCGTCGATGCCGACCATCACGTCGCCCAGGGCTATGACGCCGACATCCTGCTGCGCTGGGGCGACAAGGTCTTTGCCGATGCGCCGGACTTCGACCCGCTGAACCAGTCCGAAGCCGCGCAGGAACGCCAGTTCGGCTATAACAACGATTTCGTGGGCTTCATCCCGCTGAACGGCGCCGATGACCGCGGCCTGCTGGTGGTCAATCACGAATATACCAACGAACACCTGATGTTCCCCGGCATCGTCACCGTCGAGAACGGCAAGATCGCCGTCGCCGAGGCGACCGAGGCGCGCGTGGACATCGAGATGGCCGCCCATGGCGGCACGGTGATCGAGATCCGCAAGGTGGACGGCAAATGGCAGCCGGTGCTGGACGGGGCGCTGAACCGCCGCATCACCGCCAAGACGCCGATGGAGATCCGCGGCCCGGCCGCCGGGCATGCGCGCATGCAGACTGCGGCGGATCCGACCGGCACGAATGTGCTGGGCACGATCAACAACTGCGCTGGCGGCGTCACGCCCTGGGGCACCTACATCATGGCCGAGGAGAACATCCACGGCTATTTCACCGGCGCGCTGCCCAAAGGCCACCCCGAGGCCGAGAACTACAAGCGCATGGGCATCCCCGAGGACAGCTATGCCTGGGGCAAGTTCCACGACCGCTTCGACATCGGCAAGGAACCGAACGAGCCCAACCGCTTCGGCTGGATCGTCGAGGTCGATGTCATGGACCCGAACTCGACCCCGAAGAAGCGCACTGCGCTTGGCCGCTTCAAGCATGAGGGGGCGGCGAGCGCGCTGGCCAAGGACGGGCGCGTCGTCTTCTATCTGGGCGACGACGAGCGTTTCGATTATGTCTACAAGTTCGTGACCGCCGGCCGCTATGATCCCGAGGACCGGGCCGCGAACCTGGACCTGCTGGACGAAGGCACGCTTTACGTCGCGCGCTTCGACGAGGATGGCAGCTTCGTCTGGCTGCCGCTGGTGCACGGGCAGGGGCCGCTGACTGCCGAGAACGGCTTCGAGAGCCAGGCCGACGTGCTGATCGAGACCCGCCGCGCCGCCGACCTGCTGGGTGCGACGCCGATGGACCGGCCCGAGGATATCGAGCCCAATGCCGAGACCGGCCGGGCCTATGTCATGCTGACCAACAACACCAAGCGCGAAGAGGCGAATGCCGCCAACCCGCGCGTGGACAATGCCTTCGGCCATATCATCGAGATTCTCGAGGACGGGGGCGATCTGGCGGCGACCAAGGGCAGCTGGGAGATCCTGCTGCAATGCGGCGATCCCTCCATCGCCGAGGTGGGCGCGACCTTCTCGACCGCAACCACGGCGAATGGCTGGTTCGGCATGCCCGACAATTGCGCCATCGACAGCGACGGGCGGCTCTGGGTCTCGACCGACGGCAATTCGCCTTCGGATACCGGGCGCACGGATGGTCTTTGGGCGGTGGATGTCGAGGGCGCGGCGCGCGGCACCTCGCGGCTGTTCTATCGCGTGCCCGTGGGGGCCGAGATGTGCGGCCCCTGTCCGACGCCGGACCTGACCACCTTCTTCGTGGCGGTGCAGCATCCGGGCGACGGCGGCGAGGATTGGGAGGGCCACGGCCGGCCGTCCTATTACGAGGACCTGTCGACCCGCTGGCCGGATTTCCGCGACGACATGCCGGTGCGCCCGGCGGTGGTGGCGATCACGAAACAGGGCGGCGGCCGGATCGGCTGAAGGGCCGCGGGCAGGCTTGGGGCAGGGGGCGGGAAACCGCCCCCTTTTTCCGCAATCCGCGTCGCGGTCAATGCGTCAGGCCGCTGCCGCCGGTCACGGCGATGGTGTAGGGCGCGCCTCCGACCGGCACGGTGCCGCGTTCCGTCAGATCCTCGGCCGAGAGGCGGCGGACAAGGCCGGCATTCGGATCGGTCACAAGGATTTCCCCCCCGGCCATGGCGATGCGTGGGCGCGGGTCGTTCCAATGCCCGTCCATCGAATAGGGCTCGGTCACCTTGGCGCCGGCGGCGATCTCGGCCTTCAGCAGGTCGATGCGGCGCAGGCTGCCATCCTCGGTCAGCACGTAGCCGGTCGAGGGCTTGGCGGGGTCCAGCGCGAAATCCACCCTGCGGAAGGGCAGCTTGATGTAGCGGTAATGCGGCTCGTCCACCGGGTCGATGACCACCAGCCCGTCGGGGCCGTAATTGCCCAGGAACACCTGGATGCCGGTCGAGCCCAGCAGCGTGCCGGTGGTCACGCCCTGCGGCAGCTCGGCGGGATAGGGCAGCAGCCTGTATTCCGGCCCGCTCGCCCCGGCCCTGACGGTCAGCACGCCCTCCTTGCAGCCGGCGGCCAGATAGGCGCCCGAGAAGGCCTCGCCATGGATCGCGGTGCAGGTGGCCAGCTCGCCCGCCGACCTGCCCTCGGCATCGAAGGCTTGCAGGCCGAGGCGCGGCACCGAGGCGTCGCCCTCGACCTTCTCGTCCGAGGCGACGGTGGAGAGCCAGTTGCCCCCCAAGGGCGCGACGAAGCCGTGATGGGCGCGGGCCTGCGGGAACTTGACCGGCTCGACCTTGCCCTCGGCCAGCGCGGCCCCGTCGAGGATCTCGGCATAGCCGCCATTGTCGTAGTTCAGCACCACCTTGCCGTCGTGATCGACCAGGTGGAAGGGCCGCGGGCCGGTCAGGCTGGCGTCGATGGCCGCGGGATCGACAACCTCGATGTCGCGGTGGTCGCCGTGGTCATGGAGCGAGATGCCGCTCTGGATGAACTGCACCGTATCGGCATCGGACTGCACCGCGGCGACCACCGCGCCGCCCGCCACGGAATACAGCTTGGCCTGGCCGGTGGTCGGGAAGGTCCAGCGATGGTCGGGTGCGGACAGGTCGAACGCCGTGACCTGGCCCTTTTCATGGTCGCCGACGAAGACACGGTAAAGCGTCACATCCTCGTGGTCGTGATCGTGGTCCTGCGCGGCGGCCGCGCCGGCCAGGATCAGCAGCAGCGCGCTGGCGCCCGCGAGATGTCTGAACATGGTTTCTCCTTCATGGGGTTCGGGATGAATCGGCGGCTCGCAGCGGCTGGCCGGCCGTGCAGGGGCTCATTTCCTGGCAATTCCTGGTATCGCGGGATGACGGATTCGAATTTTCGTGATGTTATTACATTACCAAACCGGGGAGGCAAGGCATGTCGTTCACGGTTTCCCTTGCCGCGCCGGAAATCCGACAAGGGGCGAGGGCCAAGCAGGGGTGAAAGCCGCGACGCATCGGCAAGGGGCGTCCGAACGCCGGTTTTGTGATTTGCCTCGGCCGATCCCCGCGGCATAAGGCATGCCTCATGCGCTGCCTCCGGCCTGTCCTGCTGTCCCTGCTGTCGATCCTTGCCCTTGCAAGGGCCGAGGCGCATCCGCATGTCTTCATCGACACTGGGCTGACCTTCCGCTTCGACGGCGAGGGCAGGCTGGGCGCCGTCAGCGTGGTCTGGGCCTTCGACGACTTCTCCTCGATGCTGATGGTCGAGGATATGGAAATGGACCAGGACGGCGACGGCGTGCTGACGGATGACGAGATCGCCCGCCTGACCGCCATGTTCAGCGACTGGCCCGAGGATTTCGCCGGCGATCTCTACCTGACCCGCGACGGCAATCCTGTCGCGCTGTCGGGACCGCAGGAGGTCGCGGTGCGCTATCAGCAGGGCAGGATCGTCGTGACCCATATCCGCGCGCTCCTGGACCGGATCCGGCCCGAGGATGGGCGGATCGAACTGCAGGTCTATGACCCGACCTATTACACCTTCTACGATCTGGTCGGGGCGCTTGAAATCAGCGGCCGGGACGACTGCCGCGTCGAGATCGAAAAGGCCGATATCGCCGCCGCGCAGCGCAAATATGGCGACGAACTGGCCAAGCTGACCAATGACGAGATCATGGACCAGGGCAAATACCCCGATGTGGGCGGCGATTTCGCCGACGACATGAGGCTGGAATGCGCAAGGCCGTCCTGATCGCCCTGCTTGCGCTGGCCGTGGCCGCCGGCCTGGTTCTCTGGACCGGGCTGGATGATCGCGTCGCCCGCATGGCGGTGGGCTGGCAGCGCGACTATCAGAATGCGCTGGCGCGGGCCTTGCGGGCCTTGCGGGGCGGTGAAACCGGCGCGGTCACGGCATTCCTGGGCATTTGCTTTGCCTATGGTTTCCTGCACGCGCTGGGGCCGGGGCACGGCAAGGCGCTGATCGGCGCCTATGGCCTTGCCACCGACGTGCCGATGAGGCGCATGGTCAGCCTGGCCGCGATCACCAGCCTTGCGCAGGCGACGGTGGCGGTGGCCGTGGTCTATGCGGGCGTCTGGATCTTCGGCGGCGCGCGCGATCGCGTCGAGGGCGCCTCGGCCAGCCTCGAGCCGTTCTCGGCAGCGGCCATCGCGGCGCTGGGTATCATCCTGTGCTGGCGGGGGTTTCGCAGGCTGGCCGCCGGCCGGCACCGGCACGGCCATGCGCATTCCGAAACATGCGGCTGCGGCCATGCCCATGTCCCGGATGCCCAGGACGTCCTGGCAGCCCGTTCCTGGCGCGAAGCGGCCGCACTGGTCGCCGGGGTGGCCCTGCGTCCCTGCACCGGGGCGCTGTTCCTGCTGATCCTGACCTGGCGCTTCGACCTGGACGTAATCGGGATCGCCGGCGCCTATGTCATGGGGATCGGCACCATGATGGTGACGGGGCTTGCCGCGGTCGCCGCGGTCGCCCTGCGCCGCGGGGTGCATGTCTCGCTTCCGGCCCTTGGCCGCGCCTCGGTCATCGCCAGCCTGGTCGAGATCGCCTTCGGTGGCCTCGTGGCGATCTTCGCCATCGCAACGGCGTTCCGCCTGGTCCAGGCGCCGTTCTGAACCGCACCGAATACCGCACCGCATGAACCCACCGTGCCAGGCAGGCTTGCGCCCGCCTTGCCCTGGCAAAAGGCAGCGCGGCTGTTCGGCGGGCGGTGGAGGGGGCAAGAACAGGGGCATTGCAGAACCCGGCGATCCCGGCTATATAAGTAATGTAATAACATTACATATAGGAATACCATGCCAGCCAGCACCCGCGCCAAAGATCGCCGCCTGCCCGTCACCGTCCTGTCCGGTTTTCTGGGCGCGGGCAAGACGACGCTGCTGAACCATGTCCTGAACAACCGCGAGGGCCGGCGCGTCGCGGTGATCGTCAACGACATGTCCGAGGTGAACATCGACGCCGATCTGGTGCGCGACGGGGCAGAACTGTCGCGATCCGAGGAAAAGCTGGTCGAAATGACCAATGGCTGCATCTGCTGCACCTTGCGCGACGACCTGCTGGTCGAGGTCCGCCGGCTGGCCGAGGAGGGGCGCTTCGACTATCTCCTGATCGAATCGACCGGCATCGCCGAGCCCTTGCCGGTGGCGGCGACCTTCGATTTCCGCGATCCGAACGGCGCCAGCCTGTCGGACGTCGCCCGGCTCGACACCATGGTCACGGTGGTGGATGCGGTCAACCTGACCAGGGATTTCTCCAGCCACGACTTCATCGCCGACCGCGGCGAGAGCCTGGGCGACCAGGATGACCGCACGCTGGTCGATCTGCTGACCGACCAGATGGAATTCGCCGATGTGGTGGTGCTGAACAAGGTCAGCGCGGCGGGGCCGGTCCGGCTGGACCAGGCCCGCAAGATCGTCCGCGCCCTGAACCCCGACGCCCGGCTGGTCGAGACCGATTTCGGCCGCGTCGCGCCGGGGGCGATCTTCGATACCGGGCTTTTCGACTTCGACAGGGCGCATATGCATCCGATGTGGGCCAAGGAGCTTTACGGCTTCGACGCGCATGTGCCCGAGACCGAGGAATACGGCGTCTCGTCCTTCGTCTATCGCGCCCGGCAGCCCTTCCATCCGAAGAAGGTCCATGACTTGCTGAATGGCGACCTGCCCGGCGTGATCCGCGCCAAGGGGCATTTCTGGATCGCCTCGCGCCCCGGCTGGGCGGTCGAGTTCAGCCTTGCCGGGGCGATGTCCAGCGTGACGCCGCTGGGGGGCTGGTGGGCTTCGGTGCCGCGGGATCGCTGGCCCACCCACCCGGATTCCCTCCAAGACATCGGGAAGGTCTGGCAGGAACCCTGGGGCGACCGCCGGCAGGAACTGGTCTTCATCGGCTCGGGCATGGACCCTGCGGCAATCACCAAGGCTCTGGACGACGCCCTGGTCGAGGCTCGGGACTTCACGCCCGAAGCCTGGGCCGGGCTGCCCGATCCTTTCCCGCAATGGGGCCAGCGCCGCGTCGCCTGAGCAGGGCGCCGACCGCAAGGGCAGGGGTAGGGGCGCAGAATGCCCCCCGCCGCAAACGGGGCGACACAGCCAGGAGGGAAAACCCGGACGCATGGCAAAGACCGATACCGCAATCCCGCAAATGCCGCACCCCGGCGCCGCCAAGGCGCGGGGGATCCTCGAATCCTCCAGCGGGCTCGTACTGGAACAGATAACCCGGCCGGGGGTCGGGGCGGCGATCTGGCGGCGAAATCGCTCGCCCGGCTTTGCCGAATGGATCGAGAGCATTCCCCCCGGACAGTTGCCCGCGTTGCGTGCCGTGGCCGATTTCCGGACGATCGAGCGCGGCGTCCACGCCGCCTGCGACCTGTCCGGCCTGCCCGCCGGGACGATGCGCGACCTGCTGGCCAGCGACATCGGGGCGCTGGCGCTGATGCTTGCCCGGATCATGCGCAACCCGCTGATGCATATCCGCTTCGAGGCGGTGACGACGGATGCCTGCCGCCGGTTCCATGTCGATCAGTTGCCCGCGCGGCTGCTTTGCACCTATCGGGGGCCGGAAACGCAATTCGGGCTGGAGGATGAAAACGGCCGGATCGTGCGGGCCGGCGCGATGCGCAGCGGCGAAGTCGCGGTCCTGCGCGGCGCCTCGTGGCCGGGCATGGAGGTCACGGGGCTGTTGCACCGTTCCCCGCCCATCGCCGGAACCGGCAAGGTGCGGCTGTTCCTGGCGCTTGACCCCATGGTGGAGCCGGCCGAGGCCCGGAGGCTCCATTGATGCGCGGCAACCTCGCCACCTCGCTGCGCCGCCGCCGCAGGCGCTGCCCGATCGCGCAATACGACCGGCTGCCCCCGGAATTGCGCCGCTGGCTTGCGCAGGCGGCGCTGCCTTGGAGCCCGGTTTCCGCCTTGCGCCTGTGGCACAAGCTTCTGGACGAAACCGCGGGCAATATCGAAGCCGCGCGCCAGCGCCTCGACCTGATCGAGGCGCGGATGCTGATGCGGGACGCGCCGCGGATATGGGGCGTCCCGCCAACCGTGCCGCCGAGGCAGCCTTCGCCGGCCGGGTGACGCATTCCGGCGCCGCAGGCCGCGGGCCTCTGCTTCCGGTCCGGGGCTGCTCCTCACGGCCTCAGGGCGGTAGCGGATCATGCAACATTCTGGAAAGACGAGGCTTGTGGCCTTGCGGGCATGGCGCGCCTTCCGCTTGCGGCGCCGCTCCGGCAGAAAGCGGCCCAGTTCCTGGAACTGGCCTTCAGATGAACAGACATAGCGGTAGATTGTCTCGCGGCACATCCGCTCGCAGTGGCCTTCATGGCGCAGCCGACCGGCGATTTGCTCGGGCGGCCATCCCGCGCGCAGCCGGTCGATCACCGGCAGCCGCAGCGCATCATGCCGGACCAGCTTGCGCTGCTGACAGCTGACAGCGCCGAGACGCCGCGAGTTGCTGCGCGTTCATATGCCACTAGCCATTGGCGATCGGCACATCGGGATCGTGCCAGAAATTGCGCCGGATCGCGCGATGAATGGTCGAACGGTGCCGGCCGAGCTGCGCGGCAATCTGCGCAACGCTGAGCTTGCGTTGCAGCATGGCCGCGATGATGCGGCGCTCATCGAAGCTGAGATGCGAGGCCAAAAGGGGTTCTCCGTGAATTGCAACTGCCTGAAAACCATGGCTTGTCGCGATTTAGAATAGAATCCACCCCTAGGGTCGAATTTCTTCGATAATTATGATTATGTAAACAAAAACTCCGCCTGAAGAATGCGCATCCCAAGACGAAGCGCATGGAACGACCGGGCGGATCGGGTCAAGGAAACCGCGCCCGGCCAAGGTTTTCAGATCATGTTCAAGGCTTGCTTGTAGATCTCCAGCACAGCCTCTTCCTCGGCGACCTGATCCTTGTCCTTCTTTCTTAGCGAAATGATGGCCCTGAGCGCCTTGGTGTCGTAGCCGCGCCCCTTGCTCTCGGCATAGACTTCCTTGATCTGCTCGGAGATATCCTTCTTTTCCTGCTCGAGATGCTCGATCCGTTCCACGAACTGACGCAGTTCGTCCGCAGTCACCTGATACGAATCCATTTGCTGCTCCATTTGCTGCTGCGGGCCCGTGATGCGCACGGCGCAAGGCCGGCGGCACCCCATCCCGCGTGTTTTCCGCCGCGGGTCTAGGCGGTCTTGCGGCCGGGCGCAATCGCCGCTAGGCCGTCGCTGGCAGACGGAGGCGGAACATGACGATCTGGGACGGGCTGATCTGGGGCGGAACCGGGTTGACGGTGATCGGGCTGGTCGCGCTGGCATGGTGCATCGTCACCGCGGCGCGCGCCAAGGCACGGATCGCCGATGACGAGCAGATGCGCGCCGCCATGCGCAAGGTCGTCGCGGTGAACATGGCGGCGCTCGCGGCCTCGGTCCTGGGGCTGATGCTGGTTGTCCTTGGCATCATGCTGGGCGGCTGACATGCGGGCGCTGGTCCAGCGCGTCGCCGAGGCAGAGGTCACGGTCGAGGGCCGCAGCATCGGCCGCATCGGGCCCGGCCTTCTGGTCTTGGTCTGCGCCATGCGCGGCGACCCCGAGGACGCGGCCGCGAAACTGGCCGCGCGCATCGCCAAGCTGCGCATCTTCCGCGACGAGGCCGGTAAGATGAACCGATCGGTTCAGGACATCGGCGGCGCGGTGCTGGTGGTCAGCCAGTTCACGCTCGCCGCCGACACAAGCACCGGCAACCGGCCCGGATTCTCCACCGCCGAGGCGCCCGAGCGCGGCGAGGCGCTGTATCTGCGCTTTGCCGAGGCGCTGCGCGCGCTCGGCCTCCCGGTCGAGACCGGCTCCTTCGGCGCCGACATGCAGGTGTCGCTGGTCAATGACGGCCCGGTGACGATCTGGATGGATTCCGCAGACCGCGCTTGACTTTCGCCGCCCGAACCCTCATTTGCGACAAGTTGCCGCCCGCTGCCGCGTGAGCAGCCGGCGCCCTTGCGCCAAGGTCGGCACCGATTTTCAGTTTCCCATTCACGCGGGGAGGCTGCGGGCATCACCGTATCCACGCCCGCCCCTCGCAACCTGCCGTGCGATCCGCACGGCCCCAGCCATGCGCGCCGATACGCGGGCGACCTGGCCGAAAGACGACATGACCAACGAGACCACCCGCCCGAACCGTTCGGGCAATCCCCGCGCCCAGCAAGGCGGCAAGCCGCGCTTCCGCAACGACAAGCCCAACACCAACCACCGCCGTCACCGCGCCGAGCCGGAAGAGAAATTCATCCGCCGCGCCATTCCGGATATCGACACCGCCTTCACCCGCATGGGGATCGATGCGCGCGTGGCGATCAACCTGCCGGGCCTGGGCATCGAGACCCCCTCGCCCATCCAGGAAAAATCCATCCCCGGCATCGTCGCCGGCCGCGACCTCCTGGGCCTGGCCCAGACCGGCACCGGCAAGACGGCGGCCTTCGGCCTGCCGATGCTGACCCGGCTGCTGAACATCGGCCGCAAGCCCGAGCCCCGGACCTGCCGGGCGCTGATCCTGGCGCCGACCCGCGAACTGGCGACCCAGATCGCCGAGAACATCGACAATTATGCCATCGGCACGCCGATCCGGCAGTTCCGCGTCGTCGGCGGCGCCTCGATCAACGTGCAGGTCCAGCGGCTGGAACGCGGCGTCGACGTGCTGATCGCGACGCCGGGCCGGCTGATCGACCTGATCGAGCGCGGCGCCATCGACCTGTCGCAGACCAAGTATCTGGTGCTGGACGAGGCCGACCAGATGCTGGACATCGGCTTCATCCACGCGCTGCGCCGCATCGCCAAGATGCTGCCGCGCGAGCGCCAGACGCTGCTGTTCTCGGCCACCATGCCGAAGCTGATGGAGGAGCTGGCCGACAGCTACCTGAACGATCCGCTGCGCGTGGCGGTGAACCCGCCCGGCCAGGCGGCAGCCAAGATCGACCAGGGCGTGCATTTCGTCAACCAGGGCGACAAGGCGACGCTGCTGGCGGAATACCTGTCCAAACATGTGGACGAGCTGGCCATCGTCTTCGGCCGCACCAAGCACGGCTCGGAAAAGCTGTCGAAGCTTTTGGAGAAATGGGGCTACAAGGTCGCCGCGATCCACGGCAACAAGAGCCAGGGCCAGCGCGAGCGTGCCCTGGCCAGCTTCCGCGCCGGCGACACCAAGGTTCTGGTCGCGACCGACGTGGCGGCGCGCGGCCTCGACATTCCCGAGGTGGCGCATGTCTATAACTACGACCTGCCCAACGTGCCGGAAAACTACGTCCACCGCATCGGCCGCACCGCCCGCGCCGGGCGCGACGGCCGCGCCATCGCCTTCTGCGCGCCCGCCGAGATCGGCGAGCTGCGCGCCATCGAGAAGGCGATGAAGGCCAAGATCGCCGTGGTCGGCGGCGAGGAGCCCTTCGAGGCGGCCAAGATCCGCGAACGCGGCGGCCCCGCGGGCCGCCCGGCGCAAGGCGCGGCGCGCAAGCGCCCGGCCCGGCGCCCCTCGCGCGCGCCGAAAACGGCGCAGCGGGCCTGATCCCGCCGCGATACGCGCAAACGTGAGCCGCCGCCCCGTCGCGGCGGCTTGCGACCCCCCGGCCCTCGCGGCTATGTGCCGGCATGGCCAAGCTTTATTTTCACTATTCCACGATGAATGCCGGCAAGAGCACGCTCTTGCTGCAGGCGTCCTACAATTACCGCGAACGCGGCATGGCGACGCTGCTTCTGACCGCGGCGCTGGACGACCGCGCCGGCCCCGGCCGGATCGCCAGCCGCATCGGCATCGCCGAATCCGCGCTGGGTTTCACCCCCGAAGCCGATCTTTTCGCCCTGATCCAGGCCCGGGGCCGCGGCGCCGCCTGCATCTTCGTCGACGAGGCGCAGTTCCTGACCGAGGAGCAGGTCTGGCAGCTGGCCCGCGTCGCCGACGACCTTGGCCAGCCGGTGATGTGCTACGGGCTGCGGGTCGATTTCCGCGGCCGGCTGTTTCCCGGATCGGCGGCGCTGCTGGCCGTGGCCGACGACCTGCGCGAGGTGCGCACCATCTGCCATTGCGGGCGCAAGGCCACCATGGTCATACGCCAGGACGAAGGCGGCCGCGTGCTGCACCAGGGCGCGCAGGTGCAGATCGGCGGCAATGAAACCTATGTCTCGCTCTGCCGGCGCCATTGGCGCGAAGCGATGGGAGAAATCCGATGAAAGCCAGCAATACCGCCCGCGCCTATGGCTGGGTCGCCCGCATGTTCCACTGGACGGTCGCGGTGCTGATCCTGGCCGCCATCGCCATCGGGCTTTACGCGGACAACCTGCCCGATGGCGGGGAAACGCAGCTGCAGGCGATCTTCACCGCCTATTCCGTGCACAAGACCGTGGGCATGGCGGCGTTGGCCCTCGCCGCGCTGCGCCTGCTGTGGACCCTGACCCAGCCGAAGCCGCGCCCGCTGCATCCCGAGCGGCGGCTGGAAAGCTTCGGCGCCGAGGTCGTGCATTGGGCGCTGTGGATCGGCATGGTCGTCATGCCGCTGTCGGGCTGGCTTCTGCATTCCGCGGCGCCGGGCGGCTTTGCCCGCATCCTCTGGCCCTTCGGCCAGCGCCTGCCCTTCGTTCCCGAGGACGCGGCGCTGTCCGGGCGTTTCGCGGCCTTCCACGAATTCGGCTGGTGGCTGCTGGCCGGGCTGATCCTGCTGCATGTCGCGGGGGCGCTGAAGCACGCGATCATCGACCGCGACGGCACCATGCGCCGCATGGCCGGCAATCCCGAGCACGCGCCCGAGCCCCCGGCCGCGCAGCCCGGCCTCCTGCCGCATGTCCTGGCCGCCCTGGCGGGGCTGGTGGTCTGGGTGGGGGTCGCCTTCATCCCGGCCGACACCCCGGAGGCGCAGGAGATGCCCGCCACCGCATCCGCCCCTGCGGCCGCGGCCGGATCGGGCTGGGCGGTCGAACAGGGCGCGCTGGAGATCGAGGTCATGCAGGCCGGCAATGCGGTCACGGGGCAGTTCGGGCAATGGCAGGCCGATATCGCCTATGACCCGGAGACCCAGACCGGGCGGGTGACGGTGGATGTCGACATCGCCTCGCTGACGCTGGGCGCCATCAGCGACGCGGCCAAGGGCCCGGATTTCCTGAACGCCGCCGCCCATCCCGCCGCGCGTTTCGAGGCCGAGATCCTGCCGCCCCCGGCCGAGGGCCAGCCGCATGCCGCGCAGGGCCGGCTGACCATCGCCGGCCAGACGGTCGAGGCCGATTTGCCCTTCGCGCTGACGCTTCAGGGTGACGTGGCGCAGGCCAAGGGGCAGATGCGCGTCGATCGCCGCGATTTCGGCATCGGCGCGGGCTATGCCGATGAAAGCACCGTGGGATTCGGCGTCGAGATCGGTTTCGAGCTGACCGCGAAGCGGCAATAGGAGAAAGGGCCGCCTCGATGGGCGGCCCTTTCCTTTGGGTATTTGGGGAACGAAGAGGCCGGGGCTCAGCCGACCAGTTCGAGGCCCGAGAAGAAGAAGGCGATTTCTTCCTTGGCGGTTTCCGGCGCGTCCGAGCCATGGACCGAGTTCTCGCCGACCGAGAGAGCGAACTCCTTGCGGATGGTGCCCTCGTCGGCATTGGCCGGGTTGGTGGCGCCCATCACTTCGCGGTTCTTGGCGATGGCGTTCTCGCCTTCCAGCACCTGCACCACGACCGGGCCCGAGGCCATGAACTCGACCAGTTCGCCGTAGAAGGGGCGATCCTTGTGGACGATGTAGAACTGGCCGGCCTGGGCGGGCGACAGGTGGATGCGCTTCTGCGCGATGATGCGCAGGCCGGCATCCTCGAACTTGGCGTTGATCTTGCCGGTCAGGTTGCGCTTGGTGGCGTCGGGTTTGATGATCGAGAGCGTGCGTTCGATGGCCATGTCGGTCGTCCTTTTCCTTGTTCCGGTTCCTTGTTCCGGCCGCAGGTGGCCCGGAAATCCGCGCCCCGTTAGCATGGGCGACGGCGCTTGAAAAGCCGGCGCGGCCCCCTCCTTCGCGCGGGCCGTCGATGACGGCATTGACGGGGCGCGCCGCTTGCGCCATGCGGTGGCGCATGCTGCGCATCGACGACATATCCTATTCCATCGCCGGACGGCCGCTGTTCGAGCATGCCTCGGCCACCATCCCGGACGGGCACAAGGTCGGCCTGGTCGGCCCGAACGGCGCCGGCAAGACCACGCTGTTCCGGCTGATCCGGGGCGAGCTGGGCCTTGACGGCGGCGCCATCAGCCTGCCGCCCCGCGCCCGCATCGGCGGCGTCGCGCAGGAGGCGCCCGGCACCGCGACCAGCGTGCTGGAGACGGTGCTGGCGGCCGATACCGAGCGCGCCGCGCTGCTGGCCGAATCCGCGAGCGCCACCGACGCCCATCGCATCGCCGAGATCCAGACCCGGCTGGCCGATATCGACGCCTGGTCGGCCGAGGCGCGGGCCGCGACCATCCTGCGCGGCCTGGGCTTTTCGACCGAGGACCAGGCGCGGCCGACCGCCGATTATTCCGGCGGCTGGCGCATGCGCGTGGCGCTGGCAGGCGTGCTGTTTTCGCAGCCCGACCTCTTGCTGCTGGACGAGCCCACCAACTACCTGGACCTGGAAGGCGCGCTGTGGCTGGAAAGCTATCTGCAGCGCTATCCCCATACCGTCATCGTCATCAGCCATGACCGCGACCTTTTGAACCGCGCCGTCGGCCATATCCTGCATCTCGAAGATCGCAAGCTGGTGCTCTATTCCGGCGGCTACGACACCTTCGCGCGGACCCGGGCCGAGAAGCGCGCCCTGCAAGCCGCCGAGGCGAAAAAGCAGGATGCCCGCCGCGCGCATCTGCAAAGCTTCGTGGATCGTTTCCGCGCCAAGGCCACCAAGGCCCGCCAGGCCCAGGCCCGCATCAAGATGCTGGAGAAGATGGAGCCGATCACCGCCCCGGAAGAGGCGAAGTTCCACCGCTTCGGCTTTCCGCAGCCCGACCAGCTGTCGCCGCCCATCGTCTCGCTGGACGGGGTTTCGGTCGGCTATGACGGGCGGGCGGTGCTGCGCCGGCTGGCGTTGCGCATCGACCAGGACGACCGCATCGCGCTCTTGGGCCGCAACGGCCAGGGCAAGTCCACGCTTTCGAAGCTGCTGGCCGGGCGGCTGGAGCCGATGGAGGGGCGGATCGCGCGCTCGGGCAAGCTGCGCATCGGCTATTTCGCCCAGCACCAGGTCGATGAGCTGGAGCTGGGCGAGACGCCCATCGCCCATGTCCGCCGGCTGCGCCCGGACGAGCCGCCGGCAAAGCTGCGCGCCCGGCTGGCCGGATTCGGGCTGATGGAGGCGCAGGCCGAGACCCGGGTCAGCCAGCTTTCCGGGGGGCAGAAGGCGCGGCTGTCCTTACTGCTCGCCACCATCGACGCGCCGCATCTGCTGATCCTGGACGAGCCGACCAACCACCTGGACATCGAATCCCGCGAGGCGCTGACCGAGGCGCTGAACGACTATACCGGCGCCGTGGTGCTGGTCAGCCACGACATGCACCTGCTGAATCTGGTGGCCGACCGGCTGTGGCTGGTGGACCAGGGCGGCGTCTCGCCTTGGCAGGGCGACCTGGACGATTATCGCCGCATGCTGCTGGCCGGCGAGGAAAAGCCCGAGCCGAAAGCCGAGGCGAAACCGGCGCCGAAACGCCCCGCGCGCGAAAAGATCCTGGAGTTGCGCGCCGAGGCCAGGCGCGCCGAGGAGCGGGTCGGCAAGCTGACCGCCATGCTGGAAAAGCTGGACGCCATCCTGGCCGATCCGGCAACCTATGACGACGCGCAAAAGGCCGAAGCCTGGGGCCGCAAGCATGCCGAGGCCAGCGAGGCGATGCAGCGCGCCGAAGGGCTGTGGATGGAGGCGCTGGAACGGCTGGAGGAAGCCGAGCGGGCCTGAGCGCAACAGCCGCGAATTATTGTGTAAAATTCACCAGACTCCGCTTGCCCTGGCGCCGGGTTTCGACGCAGGGTGCCGGGCGATTTGATAAGGATTCGCCATGACTCGGATTGCCGCGCTTGCGCTTCTTGCCGCCACCGCCCTGACCTCGCCCGCCGCGGCGCAGTCGCTGGGGCTTGGGCGCGGGCTTTCGGTCGATACCGGGCTGGGCGTGAAATACAGTCCCGAGTTCATGGGTTCGGACAACCTGGACGCCTCGCCCTGGATCATCCTGCGCAACAGCGATGCCGATGCCGGCAAGAAGGACGGGATCTCGGTCCTGCCCTCGCTGAACTATATCGGCAAGCGCGATTCCAGCGATCACGAGGATCTGCGCGGCATGGAGGATATCGGCCGCGCCGGCGAATTCGGGGTGAAGCTGTCCTGGCGCATGGGCGACATGACCAGCTATGGCGCCATCCGCAAGGGTTTCGGCGGCCATCACGGCGTGGTGGGCGAGCTGGGCGCGAAATACCGCTATGAGGTCAGCGACCAGCTGACGCTGTGGACCGGGGCCGAGCTGGGCCTGGGCGACCAGGATTTCACCGGCACCTATTTTGGCGTGGACGAAGGCGAATCGCTTGCCGGCGGCAAGCCGGTCCACAACCCCGACGGCGGCGCCTATATCGCCCGCATCAGCGTCGAGGCGCGTTACGAATTCATGCCCAATACGGCGCTGATGGGGCGGCTGACCTATGGCCGGCTGCTGGGCGATGCCGGCGATTCGCCGCTGGTGCAGACCCGCAGCCAGCCCTCGATCAGCATCGGCGTGGCGCGGCGGCTGAACTTCCGCTTCTAAGCGGCTCTGGACCCCGGATGGCACAAGTCCTATATCATTGCCAAGATTTTACAGGACACGCCGCATGAGCACCGAGAATCTCAAGGAGGGCGACCCGCTGATCGCGCCTTCGACGACGGACCATCCCCTTTACGACAGCGTGGTCGAGGCCTGCAAGACGGTCTACGACCCGGAAATCCCGGTCAATATCTTCGACCTGGGGCTGATCTACACCATCGACATCAATGACGAGAATGCCGTGCGCATCGTCATGACCCTCACCGCGCCCGGCTGCCCGGTCGCGGGCGAGATGCCCGGCTGGGTCGCCGATGCCGTCGAGCCGCTGCCCGGCGTCAAGCAGGTCGATGTCGAGATGACCTTCCAGCCGCAATGGGGCATGGACATGATGTCCGAGGAAGCCCGCCTGGAGCTTGGCTTCATTTGACCGCGCGCGAGGACATGCTGGCCGGCCGGCCCTACAAGCCCGGCGATGGCGAGTTGGTGGCGATGCGCAAGGCCGCGCAGGGATTGATGCGCGACTACAATGCCACCATCATCGGCGACAAGACCCGCGCCCGCACCCTGACGCAATTGCTGGGCACCTGGAACGGTGCGGTGATCCGCACGCCCTTTCACGTCGATTACGGCAAGCATATCCATTTCGGGCCGGATTGCTTCGTGAATTACGGCTGCTTCTTCATGGACATCTGCGAGATTCGCATCGGCGCGCGCTGCCAGTTCGGTACCGCCGTGCAATTGCTGACCGAGGATCGCCCGCGCGAGCGCGACAGCCGCGCCAAGGGCGTCGAATGGGGCAAGCCCATCACCATCGGCGATGACGTCTGGGTCGGCGGCGGCGCCATCGTCCTGCCTGGCGTCAGCATCGGCGACGGCGCCATCGTCGGCGCCGGCGCGGTCGTGACCCGCGACGTGGCGCCCGGCGCGACCGTCGTCGGCAACCCTGCCCGCCCCTTGCCGCCGAAATCCTGACAGGCGTCAAAGAAACATCCGGTGCCGGCCGCGGCTGACCAGGTGCAGCCCGCCCTGGCTGACCGGCATCTGGGCCAGCCGCTCCAGCGGCAAGTCCATGGCCACCAGCCGCAGCATGCGCAGGGTGATGCCATGCGTCACGATCAGCGCCGGGCCGTCCAGATCGTCCAGGAACGCGCGCACCCGCGCTTCGAGCCCGGCGAAATGCTCGCCGCCCGGTGCCAGGTCATACCAGTCCAGCGGACCGCGGGCGAAGGCTTCGGGATGCGCGGCCTGCAGTTCCGACGCAAGCCGGCCGCTGAAATCGCCGATGTCGATTTCGTGCAGGCGTTCGTCCAGGTCAAAGCCCTGCCCGCCAAAGGCGATACGCGCCGTCTGCTGCGCCCGCCCCGCGGTGCTGACCAGCCGCGCCATGCCGCGCAGGTCGCGCACCAGCCAGGCCAGCCGCCGCGCCTGCGCCTCGCCCAGGGGCGTCAGCGGCGAATCCAGCCGGCCCTGCAACCGCCCCTCGGCGTTCCAGACTGTCTGGCCGTGCCGCATGAGGTAGAGATCCGGCCAGTCCGGCATCAGGCCCATTTCGCCATGGGCGGCAGGCTCATCAGCACCGCCTCGGGGTCGTGGCCGGTCGCCAGGCCGAATTTGGTGCCGCGGTCATAGACCAGGTTGTATTCTGCATAAAGTCCGCGATGGATCAGCTGCGCGTCCTTTTCCGCCTCGCCCCAGGGCTGGGCCATGCGCTTTTCCGCGAGCGGCAGGAAGGCGGGCAGGAAAGCCTCGCCCACCGCCCTGGTAAAGGCGAAATCGGCATGCCAGTCGCCCGTGTTCAGGTCGTCATAGAAGATGCCGCCGACGCCCCGTGCCCGGCCGCGATGCGGGACAAAGAAATACTCGTCCGCCCAGGCCTTGAAGCGGTCATAGTAATCGGCGCCATGCGGGGCGCAGGCCGCGCTCAGCGTGGCGTGGAAATGCGCCGTATCCTCGGCATATTCCAGGCAGGGGTTCAGGTCGGCGCCGCCGCCGAACCACCAGGCGCCGGGCGTCCAGAACATGCGCGTGTTCATGTGCACCGCCGGCGCATGCGGGTTCTGCATATGCGCGACCAGACTGATCCCCGAAGCCCAGAAGCGCGGATCCCCCTCGACCCCCGGCACGCCGCGGGCCGCCATGGCCTGCCGGGCTGCGGCCGACAGCTCGCCATGCACCGCCGACCAGTTCACGCCGACCTTCTCGAAGACCCGGCCGCCGCGCATCACCGACATCAACCCACCGCCGCCATCCTCACCGCGCTTGGTCTCGCGGATCTCGAAACGGCCGGCCGGCGCATTGGCGGGGCCGCGATCCTCCAGCGCCTCGAAGGCAGAGACGATGCGGTCGCGCAGCTCGCGGAACCAGGCCGCGGCCTTCTGTCGCTCATCGTGCATTTCCATGGGCTTGCCTCCGCATTCGTGAATTGCCCCGCCTGCGGGGCGGGCTTATGCTTCGGGCGAAACAACTAGAGATCCCGGCCATGACCCGCAACATCCTGCTTGCCCTGATGCCTGTTCTGGTTGTCGCATCCTGCGGAACCCCGCAAGAGCAATGCATCAGTCGCAACACCCGCGAATATCGCACCGTCTCGAACCTTCTGGCCGAGGTCGAGGCCAACCTGGCGCGCGGCTATGCCTGGGAGGAGCGCACGGTGATGCGCACCCAATGGGACGACTGCCGCTATGTCTGGCTGGACAAGGACGGCAACCGCCGGCTGGGCTATCGTCCCTGCTTGCGCGACGTTGCCGATACCGAGCGTTACCGGGTGCCGATCGACCCGGCGGCCGAGGCACGCAAGCGCGACAACCTGCTGGCGCGCAAGCAGGCTTTGGCCCCCGCCGCCCGCGCGGCCGTCGATGCCTGCAAGGCCGCCTACCCCGAAGAGGGCAAATAGGGCTCAGTAGACCCCTGGCGCCAGCGGGTCGCCCAGGCTGCGGCCGCCGTCGACGCGCAGGATCTGGCCGGTCACGAAGCTCGAGGCCTCGCTGGCCAGGAACTGCACCGTCGCCGCCAATTCGTCCGCGCCGGCAATCCGGCCCAGCGGCGTGGCGGCGACCATGCGCTCGCGCAGGCCCGGATCCTCGCGCAGCTTCAGTTGCAGGTTGTTGGACATGATGCTGGCAAAGGCCACGCCGTTCACGCGAATCCGCCTGGGCGCCAGAGCCGAGGCCAATGAGCGCGTGGCCTGCGCCTGCGCCGCGCTGGCGATGGAATAGGCCAGCATCTGCGGCTGCGGCCAATCGGCGGCCAGCGAGGTGACATTGACGATGGCGCCGTGCTGCAAGGCGTTCTCGCTCGCCTCGCCCGCCTCATCGGCCTGGGCCATCATGCGCCTGGCGACCATCTGCGACAGGCGCAGGCCGGAACTCATGTTCTGGCGCAGCATGTCGCCCAGCAGCTCGTCGTTCACCGTCAGCGGGTCGCAGCCCTGCACCATGCGATGCGCATTGACCAGGATATCCACCCGCTCGAAGGCGTCGATGGTGGCCGAGATCAGGTTCGCGAGCGTCAGCTTCTGCCCCAAGTCGCCGGCAAAGGCGCGCACCGGCCCTTCGCTTGCCGCCTGTTCGCCCAGTTCGGTCATCAGCGCCGCCTCGTCGCTGTCGGCGAACATGACATTGGCGCCTGCCTCCTCGAAATGCCGGGCGATGGCCAGGCCGATGCCGCGGGCGGCGCCGGTCACGATGGCGGTCTTGCCCTGGATGGAGAGGCTCATCTTTTCCGGCCTTTCGGTTGCGGGCCTTTTGGTTGAAGGCGCCCGGCAGTGCCGCGCCGCGCTCCCGAGGCGGTCAGGATCTTGAAGCGCGCATCGCCGCCCAGCTCGGCGACTTCGGCAAAGCATTCCCGCAGCGCCTGCTCATAGGGCAGGTGGCGGTTGGCCACCATCCACAGCCGCCCCGCCCCGGTCAGCAGCCCCGCCGCCGCGCGGATGAAGCCGGCGCCCAGCCTCGGGTCGGCCGCACGCCCCTCGTGGAAGGGCGGGTTCATGATCACGCCGTTCACCGGCTCGGGCAGGCGGAAATCCAGCGCATCCGCCCAATGGAACCGCGCCCGCGGATCGGTGACATTGCGCCGCGCGCAATCCAGCGCCGCGGCATCGGCCTCGACCAGGTGCAGCAGCTCGACGCCGGGATGGGCCAGGATCTGTGCCGAAAGCCAGCCCCAGCCCGCGCCCAGATCGACGATGCGGGTCGGCAGCTTTTCGGGCAGCGCCGCCGCCAGCGCCTGCGACGCCGGGTCCGGCCCGTCGGCCGAGAACACGCCCGGCCGCGTCACCATGCCGGGCGCGGCCAGGTGATCCTGCGCCGCCCAGCCCTCGGGCAGCCAGCCCGGCTGGGGCAGCGTGACGCGGAAGATCTTGCCATGGGCACGCGACTGGACCTCGTCCACCGGGGCCAGGGCGCGCATCTCCTTCATCACCGCGTCGATGCCGTCGGTCTTTTGCCCGTCGATCCACAGCGAGGCGCCCGGCGCCAGCCGCGCCGCGGCCTCGGCGATGCGCGCCCGCGCCTCGGCCCGCGCCCGCGGCAGGAAGACCACGGCGCCGTCGAAATCGCCCGAGGCCTCGGTCGCCATGTCGTAGCCGCGCGCCTTCAGCGCCCGGTGATCGGGGTAAAAGCCCTGCACGATCTGCACGCGGGCGGGGTCGAAGGGGTCAAGATCGGTCGCGGCGCCCGCGCCGATCAGCAGCATGCGCCCTTCGGGCGGCGTGCCGCCAAAGACAAGTTCCAGCCGTGATCCAGCCAATTTCTACTCTTTTTCCATGGTGCATTGCAGCGGATGCTGCTGGCGGCGGGCCAGTTCCATGACCTGCGCCACCTTGGTTTCGGCGATCTCGTGCGAGAAGACGCCGACGACGGCCACCCCCTTGCGATGAACCGTCAGCATGATCTCGATCGCCTGGGCGTGGTTCATGTTGAACAGCCGCTCAAGCACATGCACGACGAATTCCATCGGCGTGAAATCGTCGTTCAGCAGCAATACCTTGTACATCGGAGGCCGCTGCGTGCGGGGCCTGGTCTTGACCCCCAGTTCGACCTCTTCGCGGTCCCCAGGTCGGTTGGTCATCTGCGGTTTGGTCACGACGCTCGTATCAGGATATGGACGGTTCTGGGACCGAATATAGAGCCTTTCCCCGCGCTTGATAAGCCCCGCCCCCGCGGCAGAGGCGAAAGCGCCGGCAACCTGCGGCAGATTGCGCGGCAAGGGCACAAACTTGCGGTTTCCGAACACGGGAATGCGTGTTATTGTCATTTCATTAATGAAGGGCCCGCATAATGAACGGACCCTCAGAGGCAGAAGAGACCGGGACAGTGAGCAGAATCACCAGAAAAGTCCGTTTGGGACTGATGATCCTATTCGCCTGGGCATTGCCCATGGCGGTGGCCGCCGCCCCCTTCGCGGCCTTCGTCATGGATGCGCGCACCGGGCAGGAAATCTATGCGCAGAACGCGGATACGCGGCTTCATCCGGCCTCGCTGACCAAGATGATGACGCTTTACATGGCCTTCAGCGCCGTCGAGCGCGGACAGGTCCGGCTGGACAGCAAGTTCCTGGTGTCCAGCCATGCGGCCGCGCAGCCGCCCTCGCGGCTGGGGCTGAAGCCGGGCCAGCGGATCGAGCTGCGCTACCTGATCCGCGCGGCGGCGGTGAAATCCGCCAATGACGCGGCCACGGTGATCGGCGAGGGGCTGGCGGGGTCCGAGGCGAAATTCGCCGCGCAGATGACCCAGATGGCGCGCGCCCTGGGCATGCGCAACACGCATTTCCGCAACGCCAACGGCCTAACGGCCGAGGGGCATTATTCCACGGCGCGCGACATGACGGTCCTCGGGCGCCGGCTGTTCTACGATTTCCCGCAATATTACTCGATCTTCTCGCGCCGCTCGGCCGATGCGGGGATCGCCACCGTCGCCAGCACCAACAAGCGTTTCCTCGACAGCTACGAGGGCGCGGACGGCATCAAGACCGGCTATACGCGGGCGGCGGGGTTCAACCTGACCGCCTCGGCCAAGCGGGGCTCCAAGCGGATCGTCGCAACCGTGCTGGGCGGCACCTCGACCGCGCATCGCAACCAGGTCATGGCCCAACTGCTCGATGCCGGCTTCGGAAAGGCCCCCACCCGTGTGCGAGAGGTGAAGCCCGCCCCGCCGCAGCTGGTGGCCGAGAAGAAGGTGCGCCGCACCGTGCAGGTCGCGCGCACCGAGCCGCAACAGGCGGCGAACGTGCGGCTGTCCAGCTCGGACCGCCCGGTGGCCCGCGCCTCGACCGTGGCGGTGGTGACGCCGGCGGCGATCTCGGCCGCGGTCTCGCGCGCCCAGGCGGCTGCGCCAGCCCCCGCCCGCAGCGGCAGCACCCTGGCCGCCAGCGCCCGGCCGGCGCGCAAGCCCGGCACCGGCCAGTTCGCCAATGTCGCGGCCGATCCCGAACTGCTGGCCCGCGCCGCCCGGCCCGAGGCCCGGCCGGAAGAAGGCGATGCCTCGGAACCCGCGGCCGTGCCGGTGAATGCCGTCCGCCCTGCCCCGGCGCCGCGCGACGACCGTTCGGCCGGGCTTTCCGCGCCGGCGGCGGGCTCGCCCTCGCTGTTCGTGCAGGCGACCCAACCGCAGCCGGAAAGCATGGCGCTGCTGGCCTCGCCCGCGCCGACCCAGCGGTCCGAGACGATCATCCTCGCCTCGCTTGAGCCTCAGGAGGATGCCGCGCCGGAGCCGACCGAGATCGTGGCCCGCGGATCGGATGCGGGCGGCAAGGGATGGGGCGTCTCGCTGGGACTGTTCCGGTCGCAATACGAGGCCGAACAAATGCTGCTGAAAACCGCGCTTCAGGAAAGCGGCGCCCTGGGCAGCGCGCTGAGCCGCGTGGCCACGACCAAGCGGGGCTTTGAGGCGAATTTCGTCGGGATGAACCGGGAAACCGCCGAACTCGCCTGCGGCCGGATCGCCGCGCGGCAGCAAAGCTGCCGGGTCATCGGCCCCTGACGGCGGCGCCGGCACCGGCCTGCCGGCCGGGAGGGGCCGTCAAGCTGACAAGGGCGCTCTAGTCCAGCAGGACCAGGCGCCCTTGGCTTTCGGACCCGGCCCGGCGAACTGGGCCAATTGCGCGGCCCGCACCAGCGAATGCGGCACGAGCCCCCCGGACGCATTGCTGTGGCACAGCCGGCCTTTCCGGATGCGCCGGCCGGGGCCGCCGGGCTAAAGCGGCCCCGGCCGGCGCTCTTCGGAAAGCATGACATTGGCCTCGACCTGGCCCACGCCGGGCAGGGTCATGATGCGGCGGCGCAGGATGCGCTCAAAATCGGCGATGTCGCGGGCATGGATGCGCAGCCGGTAGTCGAACTGGCCCAGCACATGCTGCACCACCTGCACCTCGGGGATCGCCGTCACCGCACGTTCGAAATCCTCCAGGCTGACCCGGCCCTTGACCGCCAGGCGAATGCCCAGGAACACGGTGACGCCGAAGCCCAGAGCGGCCTCGTCCACCACCACCCGGCGCCCGGCGATCACCCCGGCCTCGGTCAGCCGCCGGATACGCCGCCAGGCCGCGGGCTGGGTCAGGCCAAGGGCCCGGCCGATCTCGGCCGCGCCGCGCGTCGCATCCTCGGCCAGCAACCGCAGGATCGCAAGGTCGGTGGCGTCTGGCTGAAAGCTCACAGCGGCAGCTCCTGCACATCCTTGATGGTCGAGACCAGCATCAGCGCATCGCTGTCGGCCACATGCGGCAGGGTCAGGATGCTTTCCCGGTAAAGCTGCTGCCAATGCGCCATGTCGCGGGCGATCACCGACAGCCGCAGGTCCACCGAGCCCAGGAAGGTCTGGATCTCGGTCACTTCGGGCACGCGTCGGGCTGCGGCGATGAATTCGTCGAAGGCGCGGGGATGGGTCTTGTCGAGGGTAAAGCGCAGGCTGACCTGCACCTCGTAGCCGAGCCTGCGCCAGTCGATGCGGGTCAGGGTGGCGCGGATCACCCCGGCCTGGCGCATGCGTTCCAGCCGGCGCCAGAGGCTTGCGGGCGTGACCCCTGCCCGCTCGGCCAGCTGGGCGTTCGGGATCTCGGGATCGGCCAGAAGCTGGCGCAGGATGCGGCGATCGGTGGCGTCGAGCATGATTTTTTCACTTTTATCGTGAACTGCACATTATCATAACGATATAGTCGCATTGAACGTGAAAAATGCACACATCTCCGGGAAATCGCCTGTTACAAACCCCTCAGCGAAATGGAGGGAGTTTCCGATGCGCGTTTACTATGATCGCGACTGCGATGTGAACCTGATCAAGGACAAGAAGATCGCCATGCTGGGTTATGGCAGCCAGGGCCATGCCCATGCGCTGAACCTGCGCGATTCCGGCGCCAAGAACGTCGTGGTGGCGCTGCGCGAGGGCTCGGCCTCGGCCAAGAAGGCGGAAGCCGAGGGGCTGAAGGTCATGGGCATCGCCGAGGCCGCCGCCTGGGCCGACCTGATCATGTTCACCATGCCCGACGAATTGCAGGCCGAGACCTATCGCAAATACGTGCATGACAACCTGCGCGAAGGCGCCGCCATCGCCTTCGCCCACGGGCTGAACGTGCATTTCGGCCTGATCGAGCCGAAGCCCGGCGTGGACGTGATCATGATGGCGCCCAAGGGGCCGGGCCACACCGTGCGCGGCGAATACACCAAGGGCGGCGGCGTGCCCTGCCTGGTCGCGGTGCACCAGGATGCCACCGGCAAGGCCATGGACCTGGCGCTGTCCTATTGCTCGGCCATCGGCGGCGGCCGCTCGGGCATCATCGAGACCAATTTCCGCCAGGAATGCGAAACCGACCTGTTCGGCGAGCAGGCGGTGCTGTGCGGCGGCCTGGTCGAGCTGATCCGCATGGGCTTCGAGACCCTGGTCGAGGCCGGCTACGAGCCGGAAATGGCCTATTTCGAATGCCTGCACGAGGTGAAGCTGATCGTGGACCTGATCTACGAGGGCGGCATCGCCAACATGAACTATTCGATCTCGAACACCGCCGAATATGGCGAATACGTCTCGGGCCCGCGCGTGCTGCCCTATGAAGAGACCAAGGCGCGGATGAAGGCGGTGCTGACCGACATCCAGACCGGCAAGTTCGTGCGCGACTTCATGCAGGAGAACGCCGTGGGCCAGCCCTTCTTCAAGGCGACCCGCCGCATCAACGACGAGCATCAGATCGAGAAGGTCGGCGAAAGGCTGCGCGGCATGATGCCTTGGATCTCGAAAGGCAAGATGGTGGACAAGGAGCGCAACTGAGCGCGCCCGCATCGAAAAGCCCCGCCTCGGCGGGGCTTTTTTTTTTCGCAGAGCCCCGGGGCAGCCTGCACGCCGCAGCGTGCGATCAGGGGGCAGCCCCGCGGGTGGTTCCAAGGGCCGGGCCCAGGCTCGGCCCCGCAGGGTGGGGCTTGGCTTGCCCATGCGCAGGATCAGCCGTTGCCCTCGCCGCCTTCGCCACCGCCTTCGCCATCGCCGTCGCCTTCACCGCCGTCCGAGCCCGCATCGGACCCGCCATCAGAGCTGTCCGAGCCTTCGCCCGACCCGTCTGTGCCGCTGTCGGCCCCGTCCGAACCCGGAGTTTCGCCCTCCGCATCCCCTTCGGCCCCGTCATCCGTGCCATCCCCGTCCGCACCGGTTTCGTCACCGGCGCCGGGGCCAGCTTCCGTTTCAGAGGCAGCCGGGCCGCCTTTGCCCGATTCATCCGGTGCCGGGCGGAGCTCGACGCCGTCCACCGAGATCAGGCTGCCATTGGCAATGCTGTAAACCAGCTCCGTCGGCCGGCCATCGCGCTGCGCATTGATCGTCAGGATCGGGCCTTCGCGCAGGATATGCACGTCGGTGAACCCCTGCGAGACCAGCGTTCGCGCGATTTCCTCGTCATTGTCGAGCTGTTCCAGCAACGGGTAGCCCGGCTCGAGTACCGCGCCCAGGGGGGTGCTTGGCTCGGTCGCTGCACCCGGCACGATGGCGGTATTGCCCGAGGGCGTCTCGATCACGGTCGTGTCGCCTTCGATCACTTCGCCGCTTTGCGCAAGCGCCGTGGAGCCCATGATGGCGCCAAGCGCCAGGGCCTTGCCGCCGACCAGGGCGGTCGTCAAACTGCGTTTCAGCATGGCTCTTTCCTCCTTCATGCTCATCGGGTCTCAACCCGGCCGGGGGGCAAGGGTTTCGTCACGCCGGATCGCATCGGCGTCATCTGGCACGGAATTTCGGCAGCCGGGAGCCGGGAGCCGCGGCATATCCTGCCTGCGTATCGTTGTCGCACCCCGGCTAACCCTTTTCGGGAATCGGGCGGATGGTGCGACAATGCAGGGGACGGCGCGGCGCCCGCGCGGTTGGCAGCGCCGTCACCCGTCATCGCCCCGATCTGGAATGCCATGCCGCGCAGCGCATTCCCGGCAAGAATAACCGGCACGGTGCGCGAATTGGAAGCTTGCCCGGTGGAACAGCTGCCCAAAAAGGCAGCTTCTCATGCGGAAAGCTGTCGGGCAACACTGGGTCTGTTCGTTTTCCGATTGTCCCTTTGACGGATTGCAATCCGTTATCGATTGTCTGGGAGGTTTGTTGTGAAGAGTGTTCTGTTTGGAATGAAGGCCGATTGGTCGGCCGCTTTGGAGCGCAGCGCGCAATCCGTCGGTATCCAAAGCCAGATGGCGGATCTTCGGCATGCCGATCTGTCCGGCTATGACGCCGTCGTTCCCTTGACCCTGTGGGATCGGGATTTCCTGGATGAACGGCGGATCCGGGGCGACATGTTCAACGCCCTGTTCCCCAGTTCCGCTGCGCAGGAAAACTGCCATGACAAGCTTGCGTTCAACCGGCTCATGGCCGCTGCCGGCCTGGGCGATTATATCCCGGCGATGTTTGGCGATCCCGCCGCTCTTCCGCTTGGCAAGCCCATCATCGTCAAGCGGCGAAAGGACGAATGGGGCAAGCTGTCGCGTATTTGCTGCATCGGCCAGGATGCACCATTGGTTTACGATCCGGACCAGGAATTCCTGCAAGAATATGTTCCGGGAACCGTCGAACTATCCGCTTATCTTTTGATGCGCGATGGCAGGATCGTTTTTTCCCGCACGGCGATATTCGATATGCCGGACATGCCGCATGTGAAAGGCATCAATACCGGCCACCAGAATCTGGCATGGCGGGACGGAACGCGCCACGGGGATCTGTTCACGGAAATCCTGGATACCGTGGGGTTCGCGAACGGTGCCTGCTGCATCGACTTTCGCGAAGTGGACGGCAAGCCGAAGATATTCGAGATCAATCCCAGGCTGGGCGGATCCCTGACCGGCGATGCCGGCAGCTATTTGCAGCATTATCTGCTGGCGGCTTGCGGCACGCGCGCGCGTAGCGCGGCCGATTCCGTCAGGCTGCCGGTCGCCGCCTGACCCCCGGTTTTCCGGACCGGCCCGAACCTCGGCCGGTCCCGCCAAGGAAGGCGGTCAGATCGCGAATATGTCGTCCGCCACCCCCGCCACCGTCAGGTTCTGGCCGTTGATGACGATCCGGTCGCCGTCGCCGAAATCGATGACCACGCCATTCGCGGTCTTTTGCATGTGGTCGCGAATGAAGGCAGCCGGGTTCGCGTCCAGCCTGGCATCGTCGATCAGCAGCCGATCGATGCCGCGCTGGTATCCGTTGATCGTGTCGGCGCCATGGCCGTCGTGGAAGATGAAGGCATCGGCCCCTGCCCCGCCGATCAGCACGTCGTTGCCCGCGCCCCCGATCAACGTGTCATTCCCGTCGCCACCGACCAGGCGATCGTTGCCCGGCTCACCCCAAAGCCGGTCATTGCCTGCACCGCCGTCCAGCGTGTCCTGGCCGACCCCGCCCAAGATGAGATCCTGCCCCATGCCGCCCCAGATCAGGTCGTTGCCGGTCTCGCCGCGCAGCTGGTCGTTCCCCTCGGCGCCGGCCAGGGTATCGTTGCCGGGGCCGCCTTGCAGCACGTCGTTGCCCAGGCCGCCATGCAGGGAATCGAAACCTTCGCCGCCGATGATCCGGTCATTGCCGGGACCGCCGTTCAGCGTGTCGTTGCCGCCCTTGCCATCCATCCAGTCGTTGCCATTCCCGGCCGAGGCGACATCGTTGCGCGCCGTCAGGCGATAATCGTCGTTGCGCGGCGTGCTTTGCGCCGGGCCAGGGGTGACGAAAACCTCGCCGTTGAAGGTCGAGAGCCAATCGGCGCGCGACTGCATCGACAGATCCGCACCGGGATTGGCAACGCGGGTGAAGCTGCCGGTATCGACGCGCACCTGTCCGTCGGTATCGGCAAAGTTCTGCGTCGCCATCAGCACCTTGTAGTCGCGGCCGTTCACGGTGAGATAGCCGACCTCCAGCCCGATGCCGATGAAGGCGGCATCGCTCATGATGTTCTGGTAATGGCCCGGGCTGTTCATCAGGTTCTGGTGCAGTTGGCGGATCTCGTCGCGCAGGTCGGCCTCGCCCTGGATGGTGACATAGGCGATGTTTTCGGCCGTCATCCAGTTGCCCGCCAGATCGAAGCCCGCCGCCTCCATCCGCTCGCGCGAGGACGAGCCGCCCCGGCCGGTATGCGAGAAGACATCCGCCTCAAGCATCCAGCGGCTATGGCCTTCCGAGGAATCGTTGAGCCGTTTTTCGATGGACAAGGCAGGAAGCCCCTGGGCCTGACGGGCCTGGTTGACCAGGCTGACGAAGTAGCGTTCGTTTGCAGATGCAAAGGACATGGTCGGTATCCGCCTCGCGAGAACTCATCTCATAAAATGCAGCTTTCGGGAGCATATCAAAGCGGGGACGAAAGCAGAACCTCGGCTCCGGCGGAGCGGCGGATATCGGCCAGCCGCCCTGCACCCATGGCGGGCGATCGCCAACGGACTGCAGGTCTGCACCTCGAATGTGGGCGAGACATTCTTGGCTATCCATTGATATTAAATGCTCTTCGGAAGAATGACGACCCCGCCAGGACGCCGGGAAGCCATTAATATCAATCCACTAAGCCAGAATGATCCAAACCGCCCCGCTATTGAAGATCAAGAGCTTACAGGCGCGGGCTCCAATAGCATTTCCGGTGCTGCAAAAGAAAATCCCGGCGCGCTGGCGGGCGCAACCGGGACCGATCTGAAAAGCTTTTGGAGCTGGTTTGACCATAACCTGAAACGGCAGATCGCGGCAAGCGAACTTGTGTCGGCGCTGCTGAATTGCGCGCCGGAGGATCGCGTTCCCTTCCTCGAAATCCTGCTGGACCAGCTGCGCCCCGGCTGGCCGCAGTCCTTGTTGATCGACCTCATGCGGGAGGCGCGCTGGTGGGTGACGAATGCCAGCCGGGCCGAGCGCAAGGCATATTGCCTCGCCTGCCATGAGGGCATGCCCGAGGACGACCAGCGGTCCTTCGTGGCTTACATCACAGGGGCGCGTCATGGCTGACGCCCCCCTGCGACGAAATGGCGAATGCACCGGGCGGCCCGCCGAAGGAAGGGCCGACCGTGGTGAACTTCGCGGCCGAGAAGGCCAAGCGCGCCGATCCGAAAGCCCGCAAGAGCCAATTCTTCACCGCGACCATGCTGGACGGCAAGGAGGTGCCGGCGCGCAACTGGCTGGTGCCTAGCCTGATCCCCTCGGGCACGGTCACGCTGCTGACCGGCGATGGCGGCACGGGCAAATCGCTGCTGGCCCTGCAACTCGCCACCGCCTGCGCCCTCGGCAAGCCCTGGCTCGGCAAGACCGTGGCCGGGGGCCGTGCCCTATTCGTCTCGGCCGAGGACGATGAGGACGAGCTGCACCGCCGCCTGGCCGATGTGCTGGATGCCGAGGAGGCGAGCTTCGCCGACCTCGACCAGCTTGCCCTGCGCAGCCTGGCGGGCGAAGACGCGCTGCTGACGGAACTGGACACCCGCACCGGGAAACAGAAGGCCACCGACCTGTTCGGCGAGCTCGACGCCTTCCTGACCGATCTGGCGCCCGCGCTGGTGGTGCTGGACACGCTGGCGGACCTGTTCCCCGGCAACGAGAACGACCGGGCGCAGGCGCGGCAGTTCATCGGCATGCTGCACGGGCTGGCGATCCGGCACGATTGCGCCGTGGTGCTGCTGGCGCATCCGTCCCTGTCGGGCATCCAGAACGGCACCGGCATGTCGGGCAGCACCGGCTGGCACAATTCGGTGCGGTCGCGGCTCTATCTGGAACGGGTGATCCAGGGCGACGACGAACCGAACCCCGATGCCCGGGTGCTGCGCACCATGAAGGCGAACTATGGCCCCACGGGTGCGGAAATCGCCCTGACGTGGCGCAATGGCGTCTTTGTGGCGGACGAGCCTGAAACCGGGCTGGACCGTAGCGCGAGGCACAGCCGAGCCACTCCGCGATCATTGGACGGGCTCTGGGGTGATTGAAGCTGCTCTCTGGCTCTGCCGGTCGGTTTCGCTCTGGTTGACGCAGACCGCGGCGGGCGGCTGTCCGCCATGGGCGGCGCGAGGCCGCTCTGGTGGCTGCAGAAGGCGATCCATCTGCCGGCGCCGGCCCTGGCCTGCGCGCCGGTCTCCCAGGCGTGCGGGTAGGCGCATTCATGCATCAGGGATCGCCGGAGGCGCTCGATGAAGACGGTGTCGAGACAGCGCCCCTGCCATCCATCGAGATGCGGGTGCCGGCCCGTTTCAGCCGATCAACCCAAGCGCAGGACGTGAACTGCGAAGCTCGATCGGCGTTCATGATCTCGGGTGGGCCACAGTGGTGGACCGCCTCGTTTCGGGCCGCAACGCAGAAATCCGCCGCCGGCGTGTTCGAGATGCGCCAGGCCAGCAGCTTGCGGGGGAACCGGTCCATGACGGCGACCGGGCAGAGGCAGCCCCGCCGCATCGGCAGGTCGGCGATGCCGGCGCACCCGACCTGGTCGGGTTGCTCGACCCGCCCCCCCAGCGGATAGGGATAGGTCTTGCGCCCGGGCGCGGGCCTGCTGGCAGCGGGTTTCCGGCGGATCGGCATCAAGCGCATGAGCCGCATCAGCCGCCGGCTGCGCGTGACGTTCACGGCATGGCCTTCGTTGTGCAGGGGCCGGGTCATCTGCTGCACGCCGTCATCTGCTGCACGCCGTAGCAGGGCGTTTCCGGAAACTGCCGGTCGATCAGCCGCATAGGGGCGAGGTTCATCCCGGTCTCGTCCCTTGCTGCGCAACAGGACGCGGACCGCGGGATCGAGGACCGCGGGATCGACAGCAGGCGGCATGGCGCCCCGAGCGACAGCGCGGGACGGGAGCGTTCAATCATCGCGTTCGGGATCGGCCTTGAACCGGTGGCGGCTTCGATCCCTCGTCACTGGCCGGTCCAGGGCCTGGGCTTTCCGGACAGGAAGCGTTGGCGCCGGCCGGCTCCCCGATCCGGGCGTGCAGCGACCGCATCGTGGCCTCATCGATCTCGGCCTTCTTCCCGCCGCGTTCGAAGATGTCCGATGCCCCTTCGAGCAGCGCCTTCTTCCATTGATGGATCATCGTCGGGCGCACGCGGTATTCCGCGGCCAGCTCCGGCACGATGCGCCCGCCCTTCACGGCTTCCGGCGCCACCCGAGCCTTGAAGCCCGCGTCATGGTTCCTGCCTTTCGGCATCGTCCGATCCCCTCGTCCCTGGAGACCAGAAGACGGCGGATCGCAGCTTGCCTCACTGGCCGATTCTCGGCGGATGGCTCAGGCTTCTCGCAAACCTCCGACGAATACGCCGCCGAGGAAGCCCGCGAGCTGGTGCGGCGCTTCACGTCCATGAAGGAGCATCTAACATCGGAATAGGTCGTGGGTTGTGGGCAAAAACAGCCTACAACTTTAGCTATAACATATTGATTTTACGTCAACGGACTTTCGCCATCTTCGCGAACCGGCCAGATTTCGGCCCCATGGTGTCGAACCTCTGACACTTTCCCATGCAAGGCATTGATTTTATTTGGCCAGGAAATGCCCTGGTATCAAGCCCCTTGTCAGCCGTCACCACCGGTCCCCGCGGGCCTCCTCCGGGGTATTTTCGCAACGGAAAAATGGCGGGGGGTTACAGCGCCTGGACCAGCCGGCCGGCCAGCGCATGCAGGTCGCGGCGATAGCCCGAGCGCGCCGAGGGCCGGTCGGGGTCCGAGGTCATGGCGATGGCAACCGGCGACCGGCCCATGGAGCCGGCAGGAAACACATAGATCATCTGCCCGCCATAGCCCCAGCCGTAGCGCACCGGCCGGCCGGCGATACGGCTGATGAACCAGCCATAGCCATAGGCCTCGCCGTTGAAGATCGAGCGGGTGCGCGGCTGCCAGCTTTCCGCGATCCAGCCCGGCGGGATCACCCCCTGCCCGCCCGCGGCATAGGCGGCGCCGAAGCAGAGCAGGCTGCGGGTGCTCATCGCCATCTGGTTGCCGCCCAGATGGATGCCCTGCGGGTCGCGGTCCCAGGCGGCAATGGAAAAGCCGGGAATGTCGAGCCAGTCGCGCGCCAGCGCCAGGGTCGAGCGCCCGGAAGCCCGCGCCAGCATGGCCGAGACCAGATGCGTCGAGGCGGTGGAGTAGAGCATCCCCTGCCCGGGATCGGCGACGAAGGGCGCGGCCAGCGCGGCGCGCACCCAGTTGCGGCTGCTGACCCAGGCCCCGTAATTCGGCCCCGACTGCCGTTCCAGCCCCGCCTGCATCGACAGCAGATGACCCAGCGTCAGCCGGGCGAGGCGCGGGTCGGGATCGGCGGGCAGGTCGGCGCGCAGCAATTCGGCCACCCTCTGGTCGGTGCCGGAAAACAGCCCGCGCGCGATGGCGATGCCGGCCAGCGCCGAGACGATGGATTTCGAGGCCGACTTGATGTTGGTCGGCCGGTCCGGGGTGAAGCCGCCGAAGCCGCGCGCCGCCACCTCCTCGCCGTCGCGCCAGATGGCGATGGCGCGCAGCTGCGGCAGGTCCACCACCTCGAGCATCTCGCGCAGCGCGCCCCGCGCCAGGCACGGCATCGCCAGCAGCGGCAGGGCCAGCAGGATTGAACGTCGCCTCATCCGGGTTATATGGGGGACACCGGGTCCGGGCCGAGCAGGCTCACCCATTCGTGACCCTTTCATGTCCGCCAGCCGCCGCCAGCCGGACCCGCAAGACAGGAAAGCCCATGTCCCAGACCGTCATCCTTTCGACCTGCCGCGTGGCGACCGCGCATGCCAGCCGCTACCTGCAACAGCTCTGCAAGCACTGGGCGCACAAGTTCGAGGTCGAGTTCGACCCGAGCCGCGGCCGCATCGCCATGCCCGAGAACCGCACGGTGACGCTGGCGGCCACGCCCGGGGCGCTGGAGATCCGGCTGGAGGCGCCCGAGGAGACCACCGCGCATATGCGCCACATCGTCGACAGCCACATCGCCCGCTTCGCCTTCCGCGAGGAGTTGGCCTTCGACTGGCAACCGGCCTGAGAGCGGTTGCCGCCCCGGAGCCGGGCCGCTAATCTGCGCCGGTCACGAAAGGCCGGTGCATGAGCGAAGAACAGACCTATCAAGTGCTGGCGCGGAAATACCGCCCCGAGACCTTTGCCGATCTGGTCGGCCAGGACGCGATGGTGCGCACGCTGAAGAACGCCTTCGCGGCGGACCGCATCGCCCAGGCCTTCGTGATGACCGGCATCCGCGGCACCGGCAAGACCACCACGGCGCGCATCATCGCCAAGGGGCTGAACTGCACCGGCCCCGACGGCCAGGGCGGCCCGACGACCGAACCCTGCGGGGTCTGCGAGCATTGCGTGGCGATCTCCGAAGGCCGGCATGTCGACGTGATGGAGATGGACGCCGCATCTAGAACCGGCGTGAATGATATCCGGGAAATCATTGAATCGGTTCACTATCGCGCGGCTTCGGCGCGCTACAAGATCTATATCATCGACGAAGTCCACATGCTGTCCACCAGCGCCTTCAACGCGCTTCTGAAGACGCTGGAGGAACCACCGCCGCATGTGAAGTTCATCTTCGCCACCACGGAAATCCGCAAGGTACCGGTCACGGTGCTGTCGCGCTGCCAGCGCTTCGACCTGCGCCGCATCGAGCCCGAGGTGATGATCGCGCTGCTGCGCCGCATCGCCTCGGCCGAAGGCGCGCAGATCACCGACGACGCGCTGGCGCTGATCACCCGCGCCGCCGAGGGCTCGGCCCGCGACGCGACCAGCCTTCTGGACCAGGCCATCAGCCACGGCGCGGGCGAGACGACGGCGGCGCAGGTCCGGGCCATGCTGGGGCTCGCGGATCGCGGCCGGGTGCTCGATCTCTTCGACATGATCCTGCGCGGCGCGGCGGCCGAGGCGCTGGCCGAGCTGCAGGCGCAATATGCCGATGGCGCCGACCCGATGGCGGTCTTGCGCGACCTGGCCGAGATCACGCATTGGGTCTCGATCGTGAAGATCACCCCCGAGGCGCTGGACGACCCCACCATCGGCCCCGACGAACGCGCCCGCGGCCAGCAGATCGCGGAAAAGGTGCCGATGCGGGCGCTGACCCGGCTGTGGCAGATGCTGCTCAAGGCGCTCGACGAGGTCGGCCAGGCCCCGAATGCGATGATGGCGGCCGAGATGGCGATCATCCGCCTGACCCATGTCGCCGACCTGCCCGACCCCGAGGCGCTGATCCGCAAGGTGCAGGCCAGCGCCGCAGCGGGTGCGTTCAGCCGCAGCGCCGCGCCCCCGATACAGCGCAGCGAGGCGCGGCAAGATGCACCGCAGGCTGCCGCGCCCCGCGCGCCCGTCGCCGCACGGCCCGATGGCAGCGCCGCGGCGCTCGCCGTCTCGCCCGATGCGCTGGCGGGATTCCCGGATTTCGAATCGGTGATCGACCTGATCCGGCGCATGCGCGACATGAAGCTCTTGCTCGATGTCGAGGACCATCTGCGGCTGGTTCGCTATTCGCCCGGCCGGATCGAGTTCCAGCCCACCGAACACGCGCCGCGCGACCTGGCGCAGCGGCTGGCAGAACGGCTGCGCGGCTGGACCGGCGGCCAACGCTGGGCGGTGACCGTGACCTCGGACCCCGGCCGGCCCACGATCAGCGAACGGCGCGCCGAACGCGAGGCCGAGGCCCGCGCCCGCGCCATGCAGAACCCGACCGTGCAGGCGATCTTCGCCGCCTTCCCCGGCGCGAAGATCACCCGGATCCGGCCCATCCCGGTGCCGGTTGCGGTTGAAAAACCGGCGGGCGAGGATACATCCCCGCATGAGCTGACCGAAGGCCCGGTGGCCGAGGTCGAGGAATGGGATCCCTTCGAGGACGAGGATTAGGCGATGTTCAAGGGCCTTGGCGACATGGGCGATCTGTCAAAGATGATGGAGGCCGCCCAGCAGATGCAAAGCAAGATGGCCGAGATGCAGGAGGGGCTGAACCGCCTGACCGTCACCGGCGAGGCCGGGGCCGGCCTGGTCAAGGCCACGGCGACGGCCAAGGGCGAGCTGACGGCGCTCGACATCGACCCCTCGATCTTCAAGGCCGAGGACAAGGAAGTGGTCGAGGATCTGATCCTGGCCGCGATCAAGGACGCGCAGCGCCGGGCGCAGGACAAGGCGGCCGAGGAAATGGCCCGCCTGACCCGCGAACTGGGCCTGCCCGCCGGCATGAAAATGCCCTTCTGACCGATGTCGACCGCCTCCGGCGACGAGATCGAGACGCTGATCGCCACCATGGCGCGGCTGCCGGGGCTCGGGCCGCGCTCGGCGCGGCGCATCGTTCTGCACCTGATCCGCCGCCGCGCCGGGCAGATGGCGCAGCTGGCGGCGCTGATGGCCAGCGTGGCGGAAAACGCCCGCGAATGCCTGGTCTGCGGCAATATCACCCAGGCCGACATCTGCCCGATCTGCGCGGACCCGGCCCGCGCCACCGGCGAGATCTGCGTGGTGACCGAGGTGGCCGACCTCTGGGCGCTGGAACGCGGCCGCGCTTTCCACGGCCGTTACCACGTGCTGGGCGGAAGCCTTTCGGCGCTGGACGAAATCGGCCCGGAAGACCTGCGCATCCCCCAGCTTATCGCCCGCATCGCCGAGGAAAACGTCACCGAGATCATCCTCGCCCTCTCGGCCACGGTCGAGGGCCAGACCACCGCGCATTACATCGCCGAGGCCCTGGCCCCGGCCGGCGTCGCCGTGACCGGCCTGGCCCAGGGGGTGCCGATCGGCGGGGAACTGGACTATCTCGACGACGGCACCATCACCGCCGCGCTGCGCGCCCGCCGCCAGTTCTAGCGGCGCCCGCAGAGCCGGGGCTCTGCCCCGGACCCCGGGGTATTTTTGAAACGGAGAAAGACGCGGGAAGCGAACCCAGGCTGCGCATGACAAAAGGGGCTCCGAAACCGGCGCCCCTTGGCATTCTTTGTTCTCCAAATACTCCGGGCTGAGTTGTGCTTCACTTCTGCACATGCATGAGGAGGTGGGATGGCAGGCTTCGATCTGACGGATCTCGAGCGGGAGGTGATCCGGCCTTTGTTGCCAACGAAGGTGCGCGGCGTGAAGCGGGTGGATGACCGGCGGGCGTTGAACGGCATCTTCTGGCGGCTGCGGACGGGGGCGCCCTGGGCGGACATTCCAGCGCGCTACGGCCCCTATACGGCTTGCGTGAACCGCTTCAGCCGCTGGCGCAAGGCGGGCCATTGGGCGCGCATTCTGTAAGCCGTGTCAGAGGCTTATGACGGGAAAGTCCAGATGATCGACCCGTCCTCGATCCGGGTTCACCAGCATGGGGCGAACCGCCCGAAAAAGGGGGGCGATCCCGTTGCATGGGGCGCGCGCGCGGTGGGCTGACCGCGAAGATCCACGCTGTGGTCGATGCCCGCGGCCGCCCGATCCGCCTGAACCTGACCGAAGGCCAGGCGCATGACGGACGCTCGGGGGACGATATGGTCGGGTCCATCGGCGCGGGCCGGATCCTGCTCGCCGGCCGGGGCTACGACCGCGACCGGCTGCGCGATAGGCTCGCCGAACGCGGTGCCCGGGCCAATATCCGTCCCATACCGACCCGGAAACGCTTTCCTCCCTTCGATCCGGTTCTCTGCCGCGCCCGCAATCAGATCGAACGGTTCTTCGGCAAACTCAAACATTTCCGGTCCATCGCAACGCGATACGACAAGCGAGACGACAACTTCCTCGCATCCGTACAACTCGCCTCCATCCGCATATGGTTGCGGAGATATGTGTCGGAACCAGGGTGTCAGGCTGTTCTGCCGAAGGCGGAAAACGTCTTCACCCTCGCCGCGAAGCACGCGACGGACGAGCCCACGGCTGAGGCCGGTGATACGGAGGATCCGCTTGATGGGCACGCCTTCCCGTCCCATGCGCTGGATCAGCGCGTTGGTCGGCTGGCGCCTCTGAAACCCTTGATATTGCAGCCGCTCTGCAGCGGTCAGGATGCCAGGGTCGAGGTCGGCATGATAGGCCACCTTGCGGATTTGCGACATCGCGCGGCGGACTGCGGACAGGAACGCATCGCTTGCGTTCTGGAGAAGGTGCCAGCGGTCGGCGACCTGTATGGCGTCCGGAAGAGCTTGTGAGATTGCCCGGCCATACCCGCCATTCCGATCTCGCGCGACAATCTCGATCTGCGGATGACGTCGCAGCCAGGCGGCCACGGTCGCGGGCTCGCGATCCGGCAGGAGGCCGATGACAGCGCGGCGCTTGGGATCACAGACCGGGGTGCCGTAGCGCCGCCCCTTGCGCCACGCCCAGTCGTCAAGGCCGACGACACGCGGTCGCGGAAACGGCGCATTCGCCGGTCGCACCGCGCCTCGCAGGAAGGTGTCTTTGCTGACGCGCAGCAGAATGCGACGCCCAAGTGCCTGGGCAGGTCGGCCCCCATGGCCCGACCAAGATATGCAACGATATCCTGGAAGCGGCCCGTTCGCCGACCATGCGGCTGCGCGAGAGAAACTGGGACTGCCTCGCCAAACGTCTTGACCGGGCATTGCGCAATCAGACATCGGAACCGCCGAACCGAAAGGCGCAGCTGAACAGTTCGGCCGTGGACGGGCAGATCTGCGAGACTGCGGACATAGCGCCCATGTCGGCGCGCCGACCGCAAGCCGCACCCGGGACAGAACGCTTCGGACCGGATCATCTCCGCATCAACCGAAATCACCGCGCCGTCCACCCTGTATCCGGTTGCGCGCACACCCTCAGGCAAGAGCTTGGCATCGCAGCGTGCCGGCATGATGTCCACCTCCTTGAACAAACACACCGAATGTAGAGCGGACGCATACGGACATCACACAATCTGCGTCAGAGCCAGTTTTGCGCGCCGAAACACAGCCGTGCTTAAAATCGAGATCAACGACACAGCTATTTGCCGAGCATTCCAGGGCATAGAGCAAGCATTGACGGATACCTCCGGGCTGATGAACGACCTCGGGGATTCTTTGCTTGCCTCAACCACGAAGCGTTTCAAGGCCGGCATGACGCCGGAAGGAACACCCTTCGTGCCGCGTTCGCCAGTGACGCCTGGGCGCTACGGCAAGGCAGGCGATCGCTACGGAAAGAAGCCTCTGTGGCGGAGCGGTGACCTTTACTGCAAGATCCATATGCAGGCCAAGAAGGACGCCGCCACGATTGGGTCAAACGCCATTCAGGCGGCAATGATGCAGTCCGGTGGTCGCAAGGCCGAATATCCAAACCTCTGGGGCGACATTCCAGCCCGGCCCTTCATCGGCTTTTCTGATGAAGATCGTGGCGACGTGCTGGAAATCATCGACGAATGGTTGCAACGGGCCGCTGGTTCGCCCGGGTAGTGTGGCAGCCAAATTCGCCACACCCCCCGGACTATCGCCTGTAATCGGTTATTCCCACCTGATCCCCCGAATAACAGGCTCAAACCTTTTGACACCGTAGATCAGAGGTTTTGACACATGACAGCCCCCGCGTCCTTCAGCCGAAGCTCAGGCGTCCAGCTTTTCCACCGGCTTCGCCGGCTTGGCGATCTCGATGCGGCGCGGCTTCAGCGCCTCGGGAATCTCGCGCACCAGGTCAATGTTCAGCATGCCGTCCTCGTGGCTCGCCCCTTCGACCCGGACATGGTCGGCCAGGGTGAAGCGGCGCTCGAAGGCGCGGGTGGCGATGCCGCGGTGCAGGTAGCTGCGGCCCTCGTCCTCGGCGGCCTTCCGGCCCGAGACGATGACGGCCCCGTCCTTGACCTCGACATTCAGCTCGTCGGCGGAAAAGCCGGCGACGGCGATCGAGATGCGATAGGCATTCTCGCCGGTCTTCTCGATGTTATAGGGCGGGTAGCTGGCGATATCGGCCGAGAGCGCCCGGTCCATGACATCGGCCATGCGGTCGAAGCCGACCGAGGCACGGTAAAGCGGAGTCAGGTCGAAATTGCGCATGTTTCGCATCCTTCTTCAAGCGATACAAAGGCTTGCCCCCCGGTCCGGGCGGGCAGGTCCGTCGGCGCCGCAAGGGCCCTCCGACAGCGTTGAAGTAGGAATGCGGCCCGCGGCTTTCAAGTCCGGGCCAAGGCGCGGATCGCCCGGCAAAAAGGGCGCGCGGCGGGGCCGCGCGCGCCTCCTGCCTCTCCCGAGCCGCCGCCGTACGGCCGGCGCGCGACCGGCCGATCAGGCGCGGGCAGCAGCCAGCATGCGGGCGATTTCGTCCTTCAGCCCGGCGCGCTTCTTGCGCAACGCGTTCTCGGCCTCCTCCGACATCGGCGTATGGCGGCTTTCCGCCCCCGCAACCTCGTCGTTCACCGCGTCATATTCCTCAAGCAGGCGCGCGAAATGCGCATCCGAGACCTTCAGCTCGTGAATGCGCGCCGCATCGTTCGGAAATTCCTCGTGGATGGCGTGAGGTGCTGCCATTTTCATCTACTCCGGTACAAAGACAACCAGACCGCTGGATAGACGCCGCGCCGCCGGCTGGCAACAACAAGACCACGAGGATAGAACCGCGCCATGGACCCGAACACCGCCCTGCCCGGCCTGACCGCCTTCGGCCCGCTCACCCCGGCCGACCTTGCTGCCCTGCTCTGGCTGTTCCTGGCCTGGCTGGGCATAGGCTGGATCACCGAATACCCGCCCAAGGCCCATCCTTCGGTCACGGTGCTGATGAAGGCGCATCGCCGCGAATGGATGCGACAATTCATCACACGCGACCCGCGCATCTTCGACAGCGCCATCCTGACCACCCTGCGCGAGGGCACGGCCTTCTTCGCCTCGGCCTGCCTGATCGCGGTGGGGGGCGGGCTGGCCCTGATCGGCAATACCGACCAGCTTGCCGGCGTGGCGCGCCAGTTCGACCTGGGCCATGTGCCGACGCTGAAATGGGAAATCAAGATCGTCGTGGTGCTGTTTTTCGTGGCCAATGCGCTGTTGCGCTTCGTCTGGTCGCACCGGCTCTTCGGCTATTGCGCGATCATCATGGCCTCGGTCCCGAACGAGCCCGACGACCCGCGCGCCCTGCCGCTGGCCATGCAGGCGGCCGATATCAACATCACCGCGGCGAAAAGCTTCAACTCGGGGCTGCGCTGCGTCTATTTCGCGCTGGGGGCGCTTGGCTGGCTGGCTGGACCGCTGGGCCTGTTCCTGGCCACCAGCTATGTGCTCTTCATCTCGTGGCGGCGCGAATTTGCCTCACACTCGCGCCGGGCGATCATGAAGCTGGTCCCCGGCGAGACGGGCCTGCCACCAGGCAAGCCCGAGGGCGAGCAGCCCGGCCCCTGACAGCACCACCGCCACCAGCCCCGAGGAACGCCAGCCCCAGCCCGCCGCCAGCGCCAGCCCCGCGAGCCAGGGCCCCAGCGCATTGGCGGCGTTGAAGGCGGCGTGGTTCATCGCCGCGGCCATGCTCTGCGCTTCGCCGGCGACCTCCATCAGCCGGGTCTGCAAGGGCACCACCATGCCCGAGCCCAGGCCCAGCAGGAAGGACGAGGCCAGCATCAGCCCCCAATTGCCCACCGCCCAGGCGGCGAAGGCCTGGGTCGCGGCCATGAACAGCATCAGCCGCAAGGCCGCGCCCCAGGTGCCGTGGCGCATGGTCAGCCGTGCGGCCAGGATGCTGCCCAGAGTGCCGCCGATGCCGAAGGCCGAAAGCGCGGCCGGGATCGCCCAGCCCGGCGCCTGTGTCGTCGCCAGGATTGCGGCCGAAAGATAGGAATAGACCGCAAAAAGCCCGCCGAAGCCGATGGCGCCGACCAGCAGGATCAGCATGACGGCCGGATTGCGCAGCGCCTTCAGCTCGGCCAGCGGCTGCGCATCCCTGGGCGCACCGACCCGCGGCGCCAGCCGCAGGATCAGCCAGCCCGCCAGCAGCGCCAGCACGCCGGGCAGCGCAAAGCCCCAGCGCCAGCCAAGCCCCTGCCCCAGCACCCCGGCCAGCGGCACCCCGGCGATATTGGCGATGGTCAGGCCCAGCAGCACCTGCGTCACCCCCTTGGCGCGCTGGTCCCGCGGCAAGGCATCGGCGGCAAACAGCATGGCCACGCCCAGGAAGCCGCCATGCGGCAGCCCGGCCAGGAAGCGGGTACCGACCAGGGTGCCATAGCCCGGCAGCACCGCCGCCAGCAGGTTCATCACCCCATAGGCCGCGATCAGGGCCGCCAGATAGCGCCGCCGCGGCAGCCGCGCGCCCAGGATCGAGGTGATCGGCGCGCCCACCACCACGCCCAGCGCATAGGCCGACACCACATGGCCGGCCTGCGGCTCGCTGATGCCGAGGTCGCTGGCATACCAGGGCAAGAGCCCCATGGCGGCGAATTCCGATGTGCCGATGGCGAAGGCGCCAAGGCCCAGGGCAAGGATGGCAAGCTTGAGATTGGGCTGCGGCGGCATGGCGGCACCTTCAGGGCTGGCGGATCTGGGAAAATCAGGCCCGCTAGCGTTAACAGATGCGACCATATGCCGCCAAGCCGCCTGCCGCGAAGTCCTGACATGCAATAGGCGCAAGGCTGCGACGGCATGCCGCCGGTTGTCTTCTTCGTTCCCCAAATACCCAAATCCCGCAGCGCGGGCAGGCGCAGCGTCGATGCGGCGACTGAACCTGCAATCTCGGCCCTGCAGAAAATCTTCCGATGAGTATTTTCGGAACGAAGAAGATACCGGGCCAGCGCCTCAGCCCGGCTGCCAGCGTGGCTTGCGCTTGTCGAAGAAGGCGGCGATGCCTTCCTGCGCCTCGTCGCCTTCCCAGACATCGACCAGGGCCTGGATGCTGGCCTCGATCTCGGCCTCGCCGATGGGCGGGCCGAGGCGGCGGGCCAGGCGCTTGGCTGCCGCCACCGCGCCGGGGGCGCAGGAGAGATAGGGCGCGATTTCGGCCTCGACGGCCGCGTCCAGCACCGCGGCATCGGCAAGGCTCGCCAGCAGGTTCAGCCGCATCGCCTCGCCCGCGTCGAAGAGGCGCGCGGACATGAAGACGCGGCGCGCCCTGTCCTCGCCCATGCGGGCCAGGACATAGGGGCCGATGGTGGCGGGGATCAGGCCGAGCCGGGTCTCGGTCAGGCCGAAGCGCGCCTCGGGCACGGCCACGGCGACATCGCAGACCGAGATCAGGCCGACCCCGCCGCCGAAAGCATTGCCCTGGACCCGGCCGATCAGCGGCTTGGGCAGGGTATTCAGCGCGTTCAGCATCATGGCGAGTTCGCGGGCGCCGGCCCGGCGGGTCTCGGCATCGGCGCGCATCTGCTCCTGCATCCAGCCCAGATCGCCGCCGGCGCAGAAGCTCTTGCCCTCGGCCGCCAGCACCACGACGCGCACCGCCGGATCGGCGCCGAGCGCTCGGGCGGCTTCGGTCAATTCGCGGATCATCTGCGCCGACAGCGCATTGTGCTTGTCCGCGCGCGCCAGCCACAGATGCGCCACGCCGCGGGCGTCGGTGTCGATGCGGATCGCCTCCATCATGCTCCTCCTCTCATCGCGCGCGCCATGGCGGCGGCCCGTTCGATCACCGCCATGTCGAGCCCGGTGTCATGGCCTTGCGCAGCCAGATGGGCGGCGACGGCTTCGGTCGCGACATTGCCCGCCGCACCGGGCGCATAGGGGCAGCCGCCCAGGCCTCCGACCGCGGCGTCGAAGACCCGCAACCCACGCGCAAGGCTCGCGTCGATATTCTCCAGCGCCCGGCCGGCGGTGTCGTGGTAATGGCCAGCCAGCCTGTCGGGCGGCAGTTCCTGCAGCACGGCGGAGAGCATGGCATCGATGGTCTCGGGCCGGCCCTGGCCGATGGTGTCGCCCAGGCTGACCTCGTAGCAGCCCATGTCGCGCAAGGCGGCCGCGACGCGGGCGACATTCGCGGGCGGCACCGGCCCATCGAAGGGGCAATCCGTCACCACCGAAACATAGCCGCGCAGCGGAATGCCGTCGGCCCGCGCCGCCTCGGCCACGGGCGCGAAGCGTTCCAGGCTTTCGGCGATGCTGGCGTTCAGGTTGGCGCGCGAGAAGCCTTCCGAGGCCGAGGCGAAGATCGCCACCTCGTCCGCGCCGGCCGCCCGCGCCGCCTCGTAGCCGCGCAGGTTGGGGGTCAGCACCGCGTAGCGGATGCCGGGCCGCCGGGCGATGCCGGCCATGACCTCGGCCGCGTCGGCCATCTGCGGCACCCATTTCGGCGGCACGAAGCTGGTGACCTCGATGCGCCGGAAGCCGGCCTGCGACAGCAGGTCGACCAGCGCGATCTTTTCCGCCGCCGGGATCGGGCGCTTTTCGTTCTGCAGGCCGTCGCGGGGGCCGACTTCGAAGATCTCAACCCTGGACATCGGGCACCTCGTAGAAATCGCGGTCATAGATCGCGTCGCCCCCGGCACGGGCCAGGGCGCGGCGATAGGCGGGACGCGCCGTCATGCGGTCGCGATAGGCCGCCAGCGCCGGATGGTCGGCGGCGGGCAGGAAGCGAAACAGCGCCTCGATATTGAAGCCCAGCATGCAATCGGCAGCGGAAAACCCGGACAGAAGCGTTTCGCGCCCCGCCAGATGGTCGTCCAGCGCCCGGGCGGTGACGGCCAGCCGTTTCGTGTCGAGGCGCATCAGCGGGATCGAGCGCGCGCTTTCGGGCCGCAGGAAGATATGGTGGATGTTCAGGGCCTGCAGGATATTCGCCTGGGTCTCGGCGAAATGCACCCACTCCAGGAAATCGCCGCGCTCGGGCGCGCCCGGTTTCGGGGCCAGCCTGCCCTCGCGCTCGGTCAGGTATTGCAGGATGGCGCCGGATTCGAAGATGGCGCGGCCGTCGATTTCCAGCGCCGGGATGCGGCCTGCGGGGGACAGCGCGCGGAACGCGGCGCTGCGCAGGCTGCCGTCGGTCAGCGACCAGAGCCGCAATTCGCAATCGAGCCCCAGTTCCTCGATCAGCCAGAGCACGCGCATCGAGCGCGAGCCGGGGACGTGATGCAGGATCATGCGTGTTCTTCCTCCTCCAGCCGGATCAGGGCGGCGCCGGCCTCGACCTGGTCGCCGGCCTGGGCGAAGACCTCGGCCACGCGACCGTCGCGGGCGGCAGTCAGCGTGTGTTCCATCTTCATCGCCTCGAGGATCGCCAGAGGCTCGCCCGCCGCCACCTGCTGCCCCGGCTCGACGAAGATCGCCTTGACGAGGCCCGGCATGGGCGAAAGCGTCATGCCGCCGCCCGCCTCCTCGCCGCCGCGGGCCAGCGGGTCGAGGGGGGCGAGCGTCAGCGAGCGGCCGCCGAAGACGCTGGTTCCCGCGGCGTGGTTGACGATGCGCGAGCGGCGCGGGCTGCCGTCGACCCACCAGCGCCCGCCCTCATAGCCGATCTCATGCGTGCTGCCGTCCAGCGTGACGCGGGCGGCACCGGGGCCCAGCACCTCCAGCACCGCCTCGCCGCCCTCCCAGGCGATGGTGCGGCGCAGGGGCTGCCAAAGGGTGATGCCACCGCGCAGCATCGGATCGTCCAATCCGGCAAGGCCGAGGACCGCCAGGGCCTTGGCCCGCGGATCGGGCTCGGCGGCGGCGACCAGCGCCTGAAGGTCGCGGGCGATCAGGCCGGTATCGACTTCGCCCTTGCCGAAACCCTCGTGCCGGGTCAGCGCGATCAGGAAATCGACATTGGTGACCGAGCCCGCCACCTCGGTATCGACCAGCGCCGATTCCAGTGCCCGCAGCGCGATGGCGCGGGTCGCGCCATGGGTGACGATCTTGGCGATCATCGGATCATACCAGGGCGAGATCGCGTCGCCGGGCCGCACCCCGGTCTCGATCCGGGCATGGTTGGGAAAGCGCAGATGCGCAAGGGTTCCGGTGGCGGGCAGGAAGCCCGCCGGCACGTCCTCGGCATAGAGCCGGGCCTCGAAGGCATGGCCGGTGATGGTCAGATCCTCCTGCCGGGCCGGCAGGGGCTCGCCGCTGGCGACGCGCAGCTGCCATTCCACCAGATCGACGCCGGTGATCAGTTCGGTCACCGGATGCTCGACCTGCAGGCGGGTGTTCATCTCCATGAACCAGAAACCGTCGGGGCGCAGGCCCTGGCTGGCATCGACGATGAATTCGACCGTGCCGGCGCCGGCATAGCCGATGGCCTCGGCGGCGCGGGCGGCGGCCGCGCCCATGGCCGCGCGCATCTCGGGCGTCATGCCGGGGGCCGGGGCTTCCTCGATCACCTTCTGGTGACGGCGTTGCAGCGAGCAGTCGCGTTCGAACAGGTGCAGCGCGCGGCTGCCGTCGCCAAAGACCTGCACCTCGATATGGCGGGGCTGCTGGATGTATTTCTCGATCAGCACCGCCGGGTTGCCGAAGGCGGTGGCGGCCTCGCCCTGCGCCGATTGCAGCGCGGCCGGGAAGTCCCGCGCATGCTCAACCAGGCGCATGCCCTTGCCGCCGCCGCCGGCCACCGCCTTGATCAGCACCGGATAGCCGATTCTGTCGGCCTGGTCCGCCAGATGGGCGGCGTCCTGGTTCTCGCCGTGATAGCCGGGCACGACCGGCACGCCCGCCTCGGCCATCAGCGCCTTGGCGGCGTCCTTGAGGCCCATCTTGCGGATCGCCTGTGCCGAGGGGCCGATGAAGGCCAGCCCCGCCGCCGTCACCGCATCGACGAAATCCGGGTTCTCGCTGAGGAAGCCGTAGCCTGGATGGATGGCCTGCGCGCCGGTCTCGCGCGCGGCCTGGATGATGGCGTCGCCGCGCAGGTAGCTGTCCCTGGGCGCCGGACCGCCGATCGGCACGGCCTCGTCGGCCATGGCGACGTGGCGGGCGCCGCGATCGGCCTCGGAATAGACTGCGACGGTGCGCACGCCCAGCTTGCGGGCGGTGTCGATGACCCGGCAGGCGATCTCGCCGCGGTTGGCGATCAGGATCTTCTGGAACATGGGCAGCTCCTCGTGGCGCGGGCGGCGCCGGGGGTTTCACACCCCCGGACCCCCGTGGGGTATTGGGGAAACGGAGAAATCATCGGCGGGCCTCGTCCACCGCACGGCGAAGCGTGGCGTGGCTGGCGGCGTCGAAGCCGACCAGAGTTACCTCGAGGCCGGCGCCGTGGCCGAGGATGGTGGCCACGGCGATGCGGGCGGCACGCTCGGCCGGGAAGCCGTAGATGCCGGTCGAGATCGCCGGGAAGGCGATGCGGGCGAGGTCATGGGCCTGGGCGAGGAGCAGGCTGTGGCGATAGGCGCTGGCGAGCAGCGCGTCCTCCTCCGCCCCGCCGCCCCGCCAGACCGGGCCGACGGCATGGATCACGTAGCGGGCCGGCAGGGCGTAGCCGCGGGTGATGCGGGCCTCGCCGGTCGGGCAGCCGCCGATGCTGCGGCATTCGTCGAGCAGTTCGGGCCCGGCGGCGCGGTGGATGGCGCCGTCCACCCCGCCGCCGCCCAGCAGGCTGCGATTGGCGGCGTTGACGATGGCGTCCATGGCGAGCCGGGTGATGTCGCCTTGCAGGGTGGTGAGGCGGGGCCGGTCCATGGCCGTCACATCCGGAAGATGCCGAAGCGGGTCGGCTCGATCGGCGCGTTGAGGCTGGCGCGCAGGCTCAGCGCCAGCACGTCGCGGGTCTTGCGCGGGTCGATGATGCCGTCGTCCCAGAGCCGGGCCGAGGCATAGAGCGGGTGGGACTGGCGCTCGAACATCTCGATGGTGGGGCGCTTGAACTCGGCCTCTTCCTCGGGCGACCAGCTGCCGCCCTGGCGCTCGATCCCCTCGCGGCGCACGGTGGCGAGCACGCCCGCCGCCTGCTCGCCGCCCATCACCGAGATGCGCGAATTGGGCCAGGTCCAGAGGAAGCGCGGCCCATAGGCGCGGCCGGCCATGCCGTAATTGCCCGCCCCGAAGCTGCCGCCGACCAGCATGGTGATCTTGGGCACGCTGGTCGTCGCCACCGCCGTCACCATCTTGGCGCCGTGCCGGGCAATGCCCTCGTTCTCGTATTTGCGGCCGACCATGAAGCCGGTGACATTCTGCAGGAAGACCAGCGGGATGCCGCGCATCGAGCAGAGTTCGATGAAATGCGCGCCCTTCTGCGCGGCCTCCGAGAAGATCACGCCGTTATTGGCGACGATGCCGATGGGGCAGCCTTCCAGATGGGCGAAACCCGTCACCAGCGTCTCGCCGAAGCGGGCCTTGAACTCGTCGAAGCGCGAGCCGTCCACGACGCGCGCGATCACCTCGCGGATGTCATAGGGGATCTTCAGGTCGGCGGGGACGACGCCCAGGATCTCCTCGGGGTCATGGGCCGGGGGCTCGGGAGGTTGCCATTGCACGGTCGCGGGCAGGCTGCGGTTGAGGTTCCCGATGGCACGGCGGGCGAGGGCGAGGGCATGGGCGTCGTCCTCGGCCAGGTAGTCGGCCACGCCCGAAAGCCGGGTGTGCACGTCGCCGCCGCCCAGATCCTCGGCCGAGACCACCTCGCCGGTCGCGGCCCGGACCAAGGGCGGGCCGGCGAGGAAGATCGTGCCCTGGCCCTTGACGATGATCGTCACGTCGGACATGGCCGGGACATAGGCGCCGCCCGCCGTGCAGCTGCCCATGACCACGGCGATCTGCGCGATGCCCTTGGCCGACATCCGCGCCTGGTTGTAGAAGATGCGGCCGAAATGGTCGCGGTCGGGAAAGACCTCGTCCTGGTTGGGCAGGTTGGCGCCGCCGGAATCGACCAGGTAGACGCAGGGCAGCTGGCATTCCTCGGCGATCTCCTGCGCGCGCAGGTGCTTTTTCACCGTCATCGGGTAATAGGTGCCGCCCTTGACCGTGGCATCGTTGGCCACCACCATCACCTCTTGCCCATGCACCCGGCCGATGCCGGCGATCACGCCCGCGCAGGGCGCGGCGCCGTCATACATGCCATGCGCGGCCGTGGCGCCGATCTCCAGGAAGGGCGAGCCGGGATCGAGCAGATTCGCCACCCGCTCGCGCGGCGGCATCTTGCCGCGGGCGACATGGCGCTCCAGCGCCTTCGCGCCGCCGCCCGACGCCGCGGCCAGCGCCGCCTCGCGCACGGTTTCCAGCATGGCCAGATGCGCCGCGCGATTGGCGCGGAAGGTTTCCGAGGAAGGCAGGACCGAGGTGCCAAGCTTCATCGCATCATCCTTTCGGGCAGGGTGCCGGAGATCTGCGCCAGTTTGTCGCAGGTCGGCCAAAAGCGGAAATCTTGATCCAGATCAACGTCGAAGCCCGAAGCAAGGCGCGATGAGCGGACATGCGACAAGAAGAGAGGATCGCCATGAGACACAAGCTTGCCATTGCCGCGGCACTTGCCGCGCTTGCTTCGCCTGCACTTGCGCAATCGCAAGGCGAATGGACGCTCGGCTTCGGGATCGCGCATGTGAATCCGAAATCGGACAATGGCGTGCTGGCAGGGCCGACGCCGATCAGCATCGACGACAGCGCCCGCCCCAGCATCACCTTCGAATATTTCATCCGCGACAATATCGGCATCGAGGTGCTGGGCGCCCTGCCCTTCAAGCATTCGATCAAGTCGAACGGGACCGAGATCGGCACGGTCAAGCACCTGCCGCCGGTCGTCTCGCTGCAATATCACTTTGACATGCATCCGCGCTGGAAGCCCTTTGTCGGCCTGGGCGTGAACTTCACCGGTTTCTGGGACGGCGAGGCCAAGGGGCCGCTGGCCGGCAGCGAATTGCGGGTCAAGAACAGCTGGGGCCTGGCCGCGCATCTGGGCGTGGATCACTGGATCAACGACCGCTCGGCCCTGCGCGCCGACCTGCGCTGGATCGACATCAATGCCGATGTCGAGCTGGACGGCGCCAATATCGGCTCGGTCGATGTCGATCCGGTGGTTGCCGGCATCAGCTATGTGATCAAGTTCTAGGCCGCCGTCACGGCCTTGCGGGGGGCGCTGCCATCGGCGGCGCCCCTTTTGCGTGTCTCTGCTCATCGCCGTCCTGTTCATCGCGGGTCTACCAGCGCCATGAGCAGCGCCACCTGCCGCGCCGTCTCGTCCCGGATGCAGCGGGCACGGGCCAGGTCGCCCTTGCCCTCGGCCGCCGCGTCCCGGACCTGGTTGCACAGATCCTCGCGGAACTGCAGCCAACTGCGCTCGGCCTGGCGCAGCATCTCCTGCGCCCCGTTGTCCTTCTTTCCCTGGGCCTTCAGCGCCGCCTCGTAGACCCCGGTCAGCTTCGCCTCCCAGGCCTGATGCGAGGCGTCGAGGCAGTTCGCCATCGGAAAATCCGGGTCGTCGCCGGTATATTTGCCGCGTGCGTAGTCGAGGCAGGCTTCCATGCCGGTCGCGGCGCAATCGGCGCGGGTGCCCTGGGTCGAGGCATCGGCAAGGCAACGGTCGATGGCGGCGGGATCGAAGCCCGAGGCATCGCCGGCCAAGCACGGCGCCGCCAGCAGCAGGGCCAGCGCGCATCCGGCCAGGCGGTTCATTCCATCCCCTCCGCGATGTCGCGCAGGCGCAGCGCCTGTTCGGCCGTCAGGCGCAGCACGCAATCCTGGGCTGCCGGACCGCCCAGCGTGCCGCCCTGATAGCGCAGGCTCTCATAGCGGCAAGAGGCATCGCGGAAGGCGATCCAGTGGCGCTGCGCCTGCTGCAGGGCCGGGGCCGCCGGTTCGGCGGCCGAGCCGAGATCGGCCAGTTCCGCATCCGCCGCCTTGGCGGCCTTCAGCGCCCGCTCGTAATAGCCGTTCAGCAGCGTGTCCCAATCCTTCGCCTCATGGCCCAGGCATTCCACCATGCCCACGGTGGTCTCGCCGCCCGCTGTCGCCATGCATTGCGTCGAGGCCTGGCCAATGCAGCTTCGCAGCCCCGGCGCGGCGCTGGCATCGGCTTCCGCATCCGCAATGCATTTCGCGAAACCATCGGCATCGTATCGCGGGCCGTCCTGGGCCAGCGCCGGGCCGGCGGCCAGCAGCAGGGACAGGACAAGCAGGCGCATCAGGCGATCTCCATCAGCTGGCGACCGATCAGCATGCGGCGGATTTCCGAGGTGCCGGCGCCGATCTCCATCAGCTTGGCGTCGCGGAACAGCCGGCTGACCACCGAATCGTTCAGGAAGCCCGCGCCCCCCAGCGCCTGCACCGCCTGATGCGCCTGCACCATGGCTTGTTCGCTGGCGTAAAGCACCGCGCCCGCCGCGTCCTGTCGCGTCACCTTGCCGGCATCGCAGGCTTTCGCCACCTCGTAGACATAGGCCCGCGCCGTGTTCAGCGCGACATACATGTCGGCGATCTTGCCCTGCATCAGCTGGAACGAACCGATCGGCTGGCCGAACTGCTTGCGTTCCTTGACATAGGGCATCACCTCGTCGAGGCAGGCAGCCATGATGCCGGTGCCGATGCCCGACAGCACCAGCCGCTCGTAATCGAGGCCGGACATCAGCACCCGCACGCCCTTGCCTTCCTCGCCCAGCACGTTCTCGAAGGGCACCTCGCAATCCTGGAAGATCAGCTCGCCGGTGTTCGAGCCGCGCATGCCCAGCTTGTCGAAATGCGGGCTGGTCGAGAAGCCCTTCATGCCGCGTTCGACGATGAAGGCGGTGATGCCCTTGCTGCCGGCCTCGGGGTCGGTCTTGGCATAGACCACCAGCGTATGGGCGTCGGGCGCGTTGGTGATCCAGTATTTGTTGCCGTTCAGCACATAGCGGTCGTTCTTCTTCTCGGCCCGCAGCTTCATGCCGACCACGTCACTGCCCGCGCCTTCCTCGGACATGGCCAGCGCGCCGACCGCCTTGCCGCTGCACAGGTCTGGCAGGTATTTCGCCCGCTGCTCGTCGGTGCCGTTCAGCTTGATCTGGTTCACGCAAAGATTGGAATGCGCGCCATAGGACAGGCTGACCGAGGCCGAAGCGCGGGCGATCTCCTCGGTGGCGATCACATGCGCCAGATAGCCCATGCCGCTGCCGCCAAGATCTTCGGACACGGTGATGCCCAGAAGGCCCAGCTCGCCCATCTCGCGCCACAGCTCGTTCGGAAAGGCGTTGCTGCGGTCGACCTCGGCCGCGATGGGCTTCACCCGCTCCTGCGCCCAGCGATGGACGGTGTCGCGCAGGGCGTTCACGTCCTCGCCCAGGTCGAACTGCATTCCCGCGGTGAACATCGGCCATCTCCTCCATTTATTGAACGAGTGTTCATTTAACTGGTTTATGCCGCCGGGGCGGGGCCCGCGTCAAGCCTTCTGTGCGGCATCTCCTCTTGCGGTCGATCCTGCGCCGGCCGAGGCTTCGTTGACAAGCCTGTCCCCTCGCGCCATTCCTGCCGCGGAAAGCCGCAAGGATGCCCGATGAGCCCGCTTCCCGATGCCGCCGCGCGGCTGCTGATCCTGCGCCACGCGCCACTGGCCCAACCTGGACTGGCAGGGCGGCGCGACGTGGCGGCGGATTGCAGCGACCGGGCAACACTCGCCTGGGCGCGCACGGCGCTGGCTGTGGCGGGAACGCATTGGTCCAGCCCCGCCCTGCGCTGCCGGCAGACCTGCGCGGCTCTGGAGCTGGACCCCGAATGGCACCCCGCCCTGTGGGAGCAGGATTTCGGCACCTGGGAGCAGCCCGGCGCCGCCATCCCGGACCTTGGCCCGCTGCCGCCCGAGGAACTTGCCCGCCAGCGCCCCCCGGGGGGCGAAAGCTTCCTCGACATGGCGGCGCGGGTGCAGCCGCTGCTGGCGCGCGCGCAGGGCACGGTGGCGGTGGTCGCCCATGCCGGCACGGTGCGCGCCGCCCTGGCCCTGGCGGTCGGCCCGGCGGCACTGTCCTTTTCCGTGGCGCCGCTGTCGCTGACCATCCTGTCGCGCAGCCCTGCCGGCTGGGCCGTCGAGGCCGTCAACCGGGTCGCGCCCCAGGCCGCGCCATGATCCTGTCGCAGGACACGCTGACCATTGCGCTGGTGGCGCTGCTGGTCGATGCGCTGATCGGCTGGCCCGAGGCGCTCTATCGCCGCATCTCGCATCCGGTGGTCTGGCTCGGGCGGCTGATCTCGGCGCTGGACGCCCGCTGGAACAGGGGTGGGCATCGCATCGCCCGCGGCGCGCTGGCGGTGGGGGTGACGGTCGGCACGGCGCTGCTTCCGGCGCTGCTGCTGACCTGGGCGCTCGCGCCGCTGCCCTTGGGCCCCGTCTTGCTGGGCGTGCTGGCCTGGCCGCTGGTCGCCACCCGCTCGCTGCACGACCATGTCGCCGCGGTGGCGCGACCCTTGGCCGAGGGGGATGTACCGGCGGCGAAAGCGGCGGTGGCGATGATCGTCGGCCGCGACCTGGACGACCGGCCCGAGCCCATCGCCCGCGCGGCGCTGGAAAGCCTGGCCGAGAACGCCTCGGACGGCGTGGTCGCGCCCCTGTTCTGGGCAGCGGTGGCCGGTCTGCCGGGAATCGCCGCCTACAAGGCGATCAACACGCTCGATTCGATGATCGGCCACATGAGCCCGCGCCATGCGCTGTTCGGGCGGGCGGCGGCACGGCTGGACGATCTGGTGAACCTGCCGGCCTCGCGGCTGACGGCGCTGCTGTTCCTGCTGGCCGCGCCGCCTGCCGGAGGACGCGCGGCAGGGGTGATCCGGCGCGACGCGCGCCGCCACCGCTCGCCCAATGCCGGCTGGCCCGAGGCCGCCATGGCCGGCGCGCTGGACGTGCGCCTGTCCGGCCCGCGCCGCTATCACGGCGTGGAAAGCCCCGAGCCATGGCTGAACGGGGCCGCTCGCGACCCCGGCGCAACGGACCTGCTGCGCGGGCTGGCGCTTTATCGCCGGGCGATGGCGCTGCTGGGTTTGGGTCTGGCGCTGGCGATTCCGCTCTAGGACCAGTCGAAGAAATCGGCAGGCGCCCGGCCGCGCAATTCCTCGGCCAGGTCGGTGCCCATGGCTGCGCCCTCCGAGGCCGGACCGATGCGCTCGCCCGCGATGACCTCGCTGCCGTCGGGGCGCAGGATCTCGCCGCGCAGCCGCAGCCGGTCGCCATCCAGTTCCGCCAGCCCGGCGATGGGCGTCTGGCAGGAGCCGTCGAGCCGGGCGAGGAAGGCGCGCTCGGCCGTCACCCGCAGCGCGCTGTCCCGGTCCGAGATCGCCGCCAGCAGCGCGGCAATGCGCGCGTCATCGGCGCGCCGCTCGACCCCGATGCAGCCCTGCGCCACCGCGGGCAGCATCTCGTCGGGATCGACCGCGCCGCGCGCGACATGCAGCATGCCCAGCCGCGTCAGCCCCGCCATGGCCAGGAAGGTCGCCACGGCCACGCCTTCCTCCAGCTTTTTCAACCTGGTCTGCACGTTTCCTCGAAACTCGACCAGGTTCAGGTCGGGCCGCCGCGCCGCCAGCTGCGCCCGCCGCCGCAGGCTCGATGAACCGACGACAGCACCCTGGGGAAGCTCGGAAATCGCCGCGAACCGGGCGCTGACAAAGGCGTCGCGCACATCCTCGCGCGGCAGGTAGCAGTCGATCACCAGCCCCTCGGGCTGGATCGTCGGCATGTCCTTCATGGAATGCACGGCGATGTCGATCTCGCCCGCCAGCAGCGCATCCTCGATCTCGCGGGTGAACAGGCCCTTGCCGCCGATCTCCTTCAGCGGGCGGTCCAGAACGCGGTCGCCGGTGGTCTTGATCACCACGATCTCGAAGGACTTGGCGGCAAGGCCATGCGCGGCCATCAACCGGTCGCGGGTTTCATGCGCCTGCGCCAGCGCAAGCGCCGAGCCGCGGGTGCCGATGCGGATGGGGTTCTGGGGGTCGGGCATCTGGGTCATGGCACAGGGCTTAGCGCCCCCCCTCGGCCTTGACAACGGGGACGCGCGCGCCATGAAGGGGGCGAGAGGTGAATTATGTCCGAAAAAACCATCCTGCGCGCGCTGAAGGGCGAGCGTTTGCCCGTTCCGCCCGTCTGGATGATGCGCCAGGCCGGCCGCTACCTGCCGGAATACCGCGCCACCCGCGCCCAGGCCGGCGACTTTTTGTCGCTGTGCTACACCCCCGACCTGGCGGCCGAGGTCACGCTGCAACCGATCCGCCGCTATGGTTTCGACGCGGCGATTCTCTTTGCCGACATCCTGCTGCTGCCGCAGGCGCTGGGGCTCGACCTGTGGTTCGTGACCGGCGAGGGGCCGCGGCTTTCCACCATCACCAGCGCCGCCGGGGTGGCGGCCCTGAAGCCGGCCGAGGCGATCCACGACACGCTGGCGCCGGTCTATGAAACCGTCCGCATCCTGGCGCGCGAACTGCCGCGGGAAACCACGCTGATCGGCTTTGCCGGCGCACCCTGGACCGTCGCGACCTATATGGTCGCCGGCCGCGGCACCCCCGACCAGGCCCCGGCCCACGGCTTCAAGGCCGAGGATCGCGCCGCCTTCGCCGCGCTGATCGACCGCATCACCGAGGCGACCATCGACTATCTCTCGGCCCAGATCGATGCCGGGGCCGAGGTGGTGAAGCTGTTCGACAGCTGGGCCGGCTCGCTCAAGGGCCGGGACTTCGACGATTTCGCAGTCGAGCCCGCGCGCCGGATCATCGCCGCGCTCAAGGCCCGCCACCCCGGCGTGCCGGTGATCGCCTTCCCGCGCGAGGCCGGGCCGCGCTATGCGGGCTTTGCCCGTGCCACGGGGGCCGATTGCGTGGCGCTGGACAATTCGGTCGGCGCCGACTGGGCGGCGGCACAGGTGCAGAAGGACAGCTGCGTGCAGGGCAACCTGGACCCGCGCCTGCTGGTCACGGGCGGCGAGGAACTCGTCTCCGAGACGCGGCGGATCGTGAGGGCCTTCTCGCAGGGGCCGCATATCTTCAACCTCGGCCATGGCATCACCCCCGAGGCCGACCCCGAGAACGTCGCGCGGATGCTGGAGGCGATCCGCGGTTGATGGGCGGGGTCGGGGCTTGAGCTGGATCCTCGCCACGCTGATCGCCGCCGCGGCCCAGACCGGGCGCAATGCGGCGCAGCGCCGGCTGACCGCGGAACTCGGCACCATGGGCGCGACCGCCGTGCGCTTCCTCTTCGGCCTGCCCTTCGCGGCGCTGGTGCTGGCGGGGATGGCGGCGCTGGTGCCTGTGCCCCTGCCCGATGCGGCGGTGCTGCTCTGGGCGGCGCTGGGGGCCGCCTCGCAGATCGCCGCCACCGCGCTGATGCTGGTGACGATGGAAAGCCGCGGCTTCGGCGTCACCACCGCGCTGATCAAGACGGAACCGGTGACGCTGGCGCTGATCGGCGCCCTGATCCTGGCCGAGCCGCTGGGCCCCGTCCGCATGGCGGCGATCGTCACGGCGACGCTGGGCGTGGTGCTGATGTCGGGGGCCGACTGGCGGCGCGGCACCTGGCGCGCGGCGGGCCTCGGCATCGCGGCCGGGGCGCTGTTCGGGCTTTCGGCCATCGGCTTTCGCGGCGCGATCCTTGCCCTGCCCTTCGGCGCCGAGCCAGTGCGGGCCGCCACCGTCCTGCTGCTCAGCCTGGCCCTGCAAAGCGCGATCATGCTGGCCTGGCTGGGCGCGCTCGACCGCGCGGCGCTGAGGGGTATCGCCCGGCACTGGCGCGGTTCGCTGGGCGCGGGCGCGCTGGGAGCGCTGGCCTCGCTGTTCTGGTTCCTGGGCTTCGCGCTGACAGCGGCGGCCAATGTCCGCACGCTGGCCCTGGTCGAGGTGGTGATGGCGCAGCTCGTCTCGGGCCGGGTGTTCCGCGAAGGCATCTCTGGGCGGCAGGTGGCGGGCATGGCGCTGATCGTGCTGGGCGTCGCCGCGCTGATCGCGGCAAGCCACGGATAAGGCCGCCCGCCTGCGCCCCGAAAAAACCCTGCCCATGACGAACGCGCGCGCGCCGCATGGGTATTTGGAGAGCAGAGAAGATCGGGGCCGCACCCGGATTCTTCTTCGTTGCACAAATACCCAAATCGCGGCGGCGCCACCGGATCGGCCTTTCCGCCCCTCGCGCCGCGGGCTAACAAGGGCACATGACCCTGCCCGCCCTTTCCCCCGATCAGGCCGAAGCCTGGGATGCGCTTGCCGCCGCGCTTGAGGAGTCCGGCATCGACCTGGTCTCGGAGGAGATCGCGCCGCCGCAGCCCGGCAAGGGCCGGGTCATGGCGGTGATCGGCAAGGCCGGCTCGGGCAAGACCCTGCTGCTTGCCGAACTGACCAAGGCGCTGAAGGCGGCCGGGGTCGATATCGTCTCGGGCGATTACGAGGGCAAGAAGCGCAAGGACCGCCGCACCGTCGCCATCCTGGCCCCCACCAACAAGGCGGCCTTCGTGCTGCGCATGCGCGGCGTGCCGGCGACCACGATCCACCGCATCCTCTATACCCCGGTCTACGACCCGGAATACGAACGCATCGCCGACTGGCTGACCGGCGCGGGCGAGCGCCCCTCGGTCGAGGGGCTGATGGAAGGGCTGACCGAGGCGGCGCTGGACCGGGCAAAGGCCTTTTACGACCAGCATGCCTCGATCCCCGGCGCCCTGGCCGCCGCCGGCCTGCGCGGCTCGGACTTCATCCGCGGCTGGAAGCGGCGCGAGGACGGGCTGGACATCGGGCTGGTCGACGAAGCCTCGATGCTGGACGAGCGCCAGTTCGACGACCTGCGCGAGATCTTTCCGCTGCTGATCCTGTTCGGCGATCCGGCGCAGCTGGCCCCGGTCGGTCAATCGGGCCAGATGGTCTTCGACCGGCTGGCCGCCCCGCAGCGGCTGATGCTGAGCCGCATCCACCGCCAGGAGGGCGACAGCCCGATCCTGGACCTCGCGCATGCGCTGGCCGATCCGGCGCTGGAGTTCGACGGCTTCGAGCGCATGATCCGCGACGCCGCCAGCCGCGATCCGCGCGTGACCTGGGCCGAACGGGTGGAATCCGACCTGATGGCGCAAAGCCCGGTGCTGGTCTGGCGCAACATCACCCGCATCAAGCTGATCCAGGCCTTCCGCTCGGCCTATGGCGCGCCGGGCGATGCGCTGCTGCCGGGCGAACCCTTGATCTGCGACGGGCTAGAACTGCCGCTGAAGCACCGCAAGAAGCGCATCGACCTGGAGGCGCGCGGGCTGATCAAGGGCGCGCAGGTGATCTATCTGGGCCCCGGCCGCAAGCCCGGCTTCTCGCGCCTGCATGTCGTGGGCGCCGAGGAGCCGCGGCTTTCCGCCGCCTCGATCGTCAAGATCGAGATGCCGGATGTCGAGGAGCCCTTCATCCCCTATGCCGCCCGCATGGGCGCGGCCTTCCTGCATGGTGCCGCGGTGACGATCCACAAGGCGCAGGGCAGCCAATGGCCCGACGTGCAAGTCTTTGCCCCCGATATCGCCGCCGCCGCCTGGTCCGGCCGGTCCGAGGCCGGCATCGCGCTGTGGAAGCGGCTGGCCTATGTCGCCATCACCCGCGCGCAGGAGCGGCTGCATTGGGTGGTGAAATCGCGGCTGGCCCGGCCCTCGGCACCGCTGCGGACCGATCACCTGGAGGCCCCGGCCGCGGTGCTGGAACTGGCCGCCGAGGCCCAGGAATAACCGCAGGCGCCTAGCTAGCCGCGCCGCGACAGCTTGCGCGCCGCCGTGTTCGGGCGCAGCTGGATCATGCGCAGCTCCAGCGCCTCGGCCAGCGCCTCGCGCGGGATGCCGGTTTCCCGCGACAGCCGCAGCAGGCCGAAATGCACGCGGGCGAGTTCCTGATAGTAGCGGGTGAAGCTGTAATTGATCGAGGCCCCGGCCAGCGCGCCCAGCACCGGCACCGCCTGCGCCGCCAGCTTCTGCGCCAGCGAGGCCGAGAGCCGCGGCGCCACCCGCGCGATCAGCGCCTGCACGGTCTGTCCGGTGATGGTCATGCGCGCCGCCAGCAGCCCCAGGTCGGTGCCGTCGTCATCCGAAAGCGGCCCCGCCGAGGCAAAGACATGCAGCGCCTCGCGCCGGGCCTCGTCCGAGACCGGGTCGAAGCCGTGTTCGGCGGCGATGTCCATGATGGCGCGCAAAAGCAACGTCACCGTCACCGGCAGTTCCAGCGCCGCGCCGCCGACCCCGGCCAGCCCGCCCACCGCGCCCGATGTGGTCGAGAGCAGGCGGTTGAACAGATCGCCCCGTTCCCGCAGCACCCCGCGCGACCGCGAGGCGGCGTCGAAGGCGCGGTTCAGCGCCGCGAGCGTGATCCGGTCCACCCGCCCGCGCACCGAGGGCGGCAGGCGCTCGATCAGCCCCTCGGCCTTGCCGCCGATGGCCGTCAGCAATTCCATCGCCACGCCGCCCGCCTGGAGATAGCGCCGGGCCAGCCGGTCGATCGCCGCATGCACGGTCGGGTCGTCGATCGGCGGCAGGACGGCCTGGCGGACGGGGATTTGGCTTTGTTCGGTCATCCTGCGGATACCCTGCAATGTCTTGGCTGTGCTAGAACTGGGCATTGGCAAGGGAACCCGCAACCCGTCGCGCGGGTTCCGCTGGCGAATGGGCAGCCCGGCGCCGGAAGACGGGCAGAACAGCAAAGACACGGAAGACGAGGAAGATCGCAATGAACATCCGCCGCACGATCCCCGCCCTGACATTGACCGCCGCGCTGGCGCTGGGGCCGGCCGCCCTGGCGCAGGAGAGCGGGGCACAGGACACCGGGATGCAAGACACGGCAACGCAAGAGACGGGGGCGCAGGCGACGGCCGGGCAATCGGCCGGACAGGCAGCCGCCGCCGATATGGGCCTGACGCTGGCCGATCTGGGCAAGGACCAGGGCCTGACCGCCGCGGTCGAGAAGATGGCCGAGGGCCACCAGATGCCCGAATGGCTGAGCGAGGGCGCGGTGATCTCGCCCAGCCAGAGGGTCGCCTTCGGCGGCCAGGACTATCTGGCCATGACCGCCTGCAAGCAGCACGATTGCGCGGCGAACCAGTTCGCGGTGCTTTATGCGCCGGGCAGCGGGACGGCCCATGGCGTGCTTTCGGTGCGCGACGGCGAGGGGGCGGAACTGCTGACCTGGCTCGGCATGGCCGGCGGGCCCGAGACGATCGACGGGCGCACCATCCTTTATGCGGCGCTGACCGGCAGCCTGGCCAATCATCCGCAGGATTTCATCTATGCCGAGTGATCGGGCGGCGCGAGACCGGCGCCGCCCTCGCGGCGCATCTCGCGCTGGCCGGGTGCGGATTCGCCGGTCTCGCGCTCGACCGTTCCGGTGATGCCGGCCCAGGCGCCGGGCACCAGTTCCAGCCCCAGGACGCGGTCGGGGTTGGTGGGCGGCGGCATCTCGACGCCTTCGAGATTCCAAAAGCCAAAGCGTTGATAATAAGGAAGATCGCCCACCAGCATCACCCGCTGCCACCCCATCTCGGCCGCCCGTGTCAGGCTTTCGCGCATCAGCAGCGCCCCCAGCCCCTCGCCCTGCGTGGTCGGATGCACCGCGACGGGGCCCAAGAGCAGCACCGGCCGCCCGGCCACGCGCACCGGCCAATAGCGGATCGCCCCCATCAATGCGCCGAAATCGCCGCGCAGCATCAGGCAGAGCGGTCCGACGGGGGCGACCCCGTCGCGCAGCCTGTAAGAGGACAGCGCCGTGCGCCCCGGCGCGAAGCACAGGTCCAGAAGCGCCTCGACCTCGGGCGTGTCGGCGGGGGTTTCGGGGCAAAGTTCGTACATCCTGCCTCCGGTGCTGGGGTCGGGATTCGGGTGGTCTTGGCGCGGCGCAGGGACCGCGTAACATGCGGCCGCGGCCGGGAAAACCGCCTGCGGAACCCCGGCGGCAAAATTCGCCGGCCTGTCGCAAAGGTAGACGGGTGGGCGGCAAGAACGCTTGACGCGCCCGGCGCATGGGGTCACTTCTGGGCCCCGCATCACGCAGGGACCAGCGAGGCACGCCATGTTCTACCGACCCCAGGACGGCCACGGGCTGCCGCACAACCCGCTGAACGCCATCGTTGCGCCCCGCCCGATCGGCTGGATCTCGACCCGCGGCCGGCAGGGCGACAACCTGGCGCCCTATTCCTTCTTCAACCTGACCGCCTATGTGCCGCCGCAGGTCATGTTCGCCTCGACCTCGGCCAAGCCGGACCGGCAGGGCACCAAGGACAGCGTGGCCCAGATCGCCGAGTCGCGCGTCTTCTGCGTCAATATCGCCGACGGGCCGCTGAAGGACCAGGTCAATGCCAGTTCCGCCGCCTTCCCCGCCGGGGTGAACGAATTCGAGGCGGCCGGGATCGAGCCCGCCGAATGCCAGACCATCGACTGCCCGCGCGTGGCCGGCGCCGCCGCGGCGCTGGAATGCCGCGCGACCCGCATCCTGCGGCTGGCGGGCGAAGCAAATTACATGGTGCTGGGCGTCGTCACCGGCATCCACCTGCGCGAGGATTGCCTGAAGGACGGCCGCTTCGACCTGCACGGCACCGGCTGGCTGTCGCGCATGGGCTACAAGGATTACACCATCACCACCCAGACCTTCGAGATGGAGCGCCCCTGATGGAGAACCGGCCCGAAAGACGCCGCCGCGACAGCCGCACGGTGCGCGACTATATCCGCACCATCGTGGATTTCCCGCATGAGGGCATCCTGTTTCGCGACGTGACCACGCTTTTCGCCGATGCGCGCGGCTTTCGCATGGCGGTGGACCAGCTGCTGGCCGCCTATGCCGGCGAGGATATCGACAAGGTGGTGGGGCTGGAGGCGCGCGGTTTCATCCTGGGCGGCGCGGTGGCGCATCAGCTTTCCGTGGGCTTCGTGCCGATCCGCAAGAAGGGCAAGCTGCCCGGCGCGGTCATCAGCCAGGCCTATGCGCTGGAATATGGCGAGGCGGTGATGGAGATCCATGACGACGCGCTGAAACCCGGCGAGCGGGTGCTGATCGTCGACGATCTTCTGGCCACCGGCGGCACCGCCGCGGCCGGCATCTCGCTTTGCCAGCGGCTGGGGGCCGAGGTGGTGGGCAGCGCCTTCGTGATCGAGCTGCCCGAGCTGGGCGGGCGGGCATTGCTGGAGGGGCTGGGCCACGAGGTCCATGCCCTGACCAGTTTCGAGGGCGCCTGATCCCTTGCGGCAGGCCCTTGCCGGGGTTAGGTGAGGCCCATGGACAAGAAACCGCCCCTGACCCTTTACCTGGCCGCGCCGCGCGGTTTTTGCGCCGGCGTGGACCGCGCCATCAAGATCGTCGAGATGGCGCTGCAGAAATGGGGCGCGCCGGTCTATGTCCGCCACGAGATCGTGCACAACAAGTTCGTCGTGGACAGCTTGCGCGACAAGGGCGCGGTCTTTGTCGAGGAGCTGGACGATGTGCCCTCCGACCGGCCGGTGATCTTCTCGGCCCATGGCGTGCCGAAATCCGTGCCGGCCGAGGCGCGGCGGCGCGAGATGGTCTTCGTGGACGCCACCTGCCCCTTGGTCAGCAAGGTCCATGTCGAGGCCGAGCGCCATCATGCCGAGGGCCTGCAGATGGTGATGATCGGCCATGCCGGCCACCCGGAGGTGCTGGGCACCATGGGGCAATTGCCCGAGGGCGAGGTGCTGCTGGTCGAGACGGTCGAGGACGTGGCCATGATCGCGCCGCGCGATCCCTCGCGGCTGGCCTTCATCACCCAGACCACGCTGTCGGTCGATGACACCGCCGCCATCGTCGCGGCGCTGCAGGCGCGGTTTCCGGGCATCGTCGGCCCGGCCAAGGAGGACATCTGCTATGCCACGACCAACCGCCAGGCCTCGGTCAAGGCCATCGCCGGGCGGATCGACGCGCTGCTGGTGATCGGGGCGCCGAACAGCTCGAACTCGCGCCGGCTGGTCGAGGTCGGCAGCGCCGCCGGCTGCGCCTATTCGCAGCTGGTGATGCGGGCCGACCAGATCGACTGGCGCGCCATCGCGGGCGCGCGGGCGGTTGGCGTGACCGCCGGCGCCTCGGCCCCCGAGGTGCTGGTCGACGAGGTGGTCGCAGCCTTTGCCGAACGCTACGACCTGACCGTCGAGATGGTCGAGACGGCGCGCGAGAATGTCGAGTTCAAGGTGCCGCGGGTCTTGCGCGAGGCCTGAGCCTCGCCCGTGGGGGCCTTGCCCCCGCCCCTGCGGGGCTCCCCCAGGATATTTGGACAAGAAAGAAGGATTGCGGGATGAAACTGTGGTCGATGCCGTCATCCGGCAACAGCTACAAGGTACGGCTGCTCTTGGCGCTGCTGGGGCGGGATTGCGAGATCCTGGACGTGGAATACCAGACCGAGGCGCTGGAACGCGCCAAGGCCGAAGGGCGGCTGCCCTTTGGCAAGGCGCCGGTGCTGGAGCTGGATGACGGGCGGCTGTTGCCGGAATCGAACGCGATCCTGTGCTGGCTGGGCGAGGGCACACGCTTCGTGCCGAAGGATGCCTTCGGGCACGCCGCCATGCTGGGCTGGATGTTCTGGGAGCAGAACCAGCACGAGGGCGTCGTCGCCGTGCGCGCCGCCCTGCGGACCTATCCGCACCGTCGTGCGCAGGCGACGCCCGAGCGCATGGCGGAGCTGCTGGAACGCGGCCATGTCCTGCTGCAGGTGATGGAGGACCGGCTGGCCGGGCATGACTGGCTGGTGGGCGATGCCCCGAGCCTCGCCGATATCTGCCTTTACGGCTATACCCATACGGCGGGCAGCCTGGGCGGCTTCGACATGGCGCGTTTCCCCGGCATCGGGCGCTGGCTCGACCGCATCGCCGCCCTGCCCGGCTACGAGGGGCTGGAGGCATGAGCGTGCTTCATGCCTGGACTGACGGCGCCTGCAGCGGCAATCCCGGCCCCGGCGGCTGGGGGGTGCTGATGCGGGCCATGGAGGGCGAGAGGGTGCTGAAGGAGCGCGAACTGTCGGGCGGCGAGGCCATGACCACCAATAACCGCATGGAACTGATGGCCGCGATCTCGGCGCTCGAGGCGCTGACCCGGCCGAGCGAGATCACCGTGACCACCGACAGCGCCTATGTGAAGAACGGCGTCACGCAATGGATCCATGGCTGGAAGAAGAACGGCTGGCGCACCGCCGACCGCAAGCCGGTGAAGAATGCCGAGCTGTGGCAGCGGCTGGACGCGGCGCAGGCCCGCCACCAGGTGCGCTGGGAATGGATCAAGGGCCATGCCGGCCATCCCGAGAACGAGCGCGCCGACGCGCTGGCGCGGGCGGGGATGGCGCCCTTCAAGCCGGCGAAGGTCTCGGGGTGAGCGTCGAGGCGCTGATCCCGCTGCTGGATTATGCCAGCGTGCTGGTCTTTGCCCTGACGGGCGCGCTGGTCGCCAGCCGCGGGCAGCTGGATGTGGTCGGCTTCATCTTCTTCGCCACGCTGACCGGGATCGGCGGCGGCACCCTGCGCGACCTGGTGCTGGGCCGGGCGCCGGTGTTCTGGGTCGGCCGGCCGGAGCTTTTGCTGCTGACCGCCGGGGCGGCGATCGTGGTGTTCTTTACCGCGCATCGGCTGGAAAGCCGCTATCGTGCCATCCTGTGGCTGGATGCCTTTGCCCTGGCCGTGGCGGTGCCCGCGGGCGTGGGCGTGGCGCTGGAGGCGGGAGTAAGCCCGGTGGTGACCGTGCTGATGGGGGTGATGACCGGCACCTTCGGCGGGCTGATGCGCGACGTGGTCGGCAACGAGGTGCCGCTGGTGCTGAAGCAGGGCGAGCTTTACGTCACCGCCGCCTTTGGCGGGGCGGTGGCGGCGCTGCTGCTGCTGGGCCTGGGCACCGGGCGCGGCTGGGCGCTGATCGGCTGCGCGGCCATGGTGCTGATGCTGCGCGCCGGGGGCCTGGGCTTCGGCTGGCGGCTGCCGGTCTACAAGGCGCGGCCGCCGCGGCAGTGACCGGCGTCAGCGTTCGGACCAGACCGCCATTTCGGTGCCGCCCGGCTCGCGGAACTGGAAACGGCGGCCGCCGGGAAAGTCGAAGATCGGCCGGGTGATCGTCGCCCCCGCCTCGGTCACGCGGGCCAGCGCGGCTTCCAAGTCGTCGGCCTTGAGGATCACCAGCGGCGGCGCCAGGGCAGCGGCAGCAATACCGCCCGCGATTCCGGCATCGGCGAGTTCCTGGTATTCGGGGCCGTAATCGTTGAAACCCCAGCCGAAGGCTTCCCTGAAGAAGGCTTTCGTGGCCGGCAGGTCGGGCGAGGAAAATTCGAGATAGTCGATCTTCATCGGGAAGTCCTTTCAAATGTTCCCGTTTTGTTTACCCTCGCGCGCCGCCTAGCGCAAGGCCGGCGGGCCGGGACGGCGCTCGCGCAGATCCTCGACCCCCATGCGCAGGCCGGCGCCGATGCGATGCGCCAGCGCCGACCAGGCCCTGGCCGTCTCGGGCGGCAGGGTGCGGCGCAGGGTTTCGTCGAAAAGCATCAACCAGGGCGAGAAATGCTGCGGTTGCACGTCGCCCGCGCGCATGTGGACCTGCATCGGATTGCCGTCATAGCCGCGTTCGTAGAGAATGGCATTGCGCCAGAAGCGGGCGATCCTGGCCTCGTGCTCGGGCCAGTCGGCGACATGGGCGGCAAAGACCGGGCCCAGCACCTCATGCCGGCGAATCGCGGCGTAGAAGGTGGCGACGACGCGGTCGATCTGTTCGGGGGTGACGTCAAAGCGCGGCGGGATCATGCGGCGGATATGGGCCGGAACGACCGGGCCCGCAAGCCCGAGGCGGCCCCGCTCGGCGCGGCATGGCAGCGCAGGCGCGATGCGGCAAAGGCACGGGCCCTGCCTGCTGGCGGGGCGGTGCAAGCGGCGCTTGCAGGGTCCGGGGCGGTTTCCTATAACCCGCGCATGTTCAGCAGGGCGCGGATTTTCCGAATTATTCGCCCGGCGGCGTAGGGAGCCCTCGCCGCCGGGTCATGCATGCCTGCCCTGCCAGCGAAGGATTCCCGCCAGATGAGCGACACGACCACCGAGACCCAGGCCGCGACCGATTACCGCGACACCGTCTTCCTGCCCCAGACCGATTTCCCGATGCGCGCCGGCCTGCCGCAACGCGAGCCCGAATGGCTGGCCCGCTGGGAGCGCATCGGCATCTACGACCGGCTGCGCGAGAAGGCAGCGGGACGCGCGCCCTTCATCCTGCATGACGGCCCACCCTATGCGAACGGCAACCTGCATATCGGCCACGCGCTGAACAAGACGATCAAGGACATCATCGTGCGCAGCCACCAGATGATGGGCCGCGATGCGCGCTATGTGCCGGGCTGGGACTGCCACGGCCTGCCGATCGAATGGAAGATCGAGGAGAAATACCGCAAGGCCGGCCAGGACAAGGACGCGGTCGACGTGGTGGAGTTCCGCCAGGAATGCCGCCGCTTTGCCGAGCATTGGGTCGATGTCCAGCGCGAGGAGTTCAAGCGGCTGGGCATCACCGGCAAGTGGGACGATCCCTATCTGACCATGGACCATCACGCCGAGGCGGTGATCGCGGCCGAGTTCATGAAGCTGTTGATGAACGGCGCGCTCTACCAGGGCTCGAAGCCAGTGATGTGGTCGCCGGTCGAGAAGACCGCCCTGGCCGAGGCCGAGGTCGAGTATCACGACCATACCAGCCACACCATCTGGGTGCGGTTCCGGGTGGAATCGTCGCAGGGTATTTGGGAAACGGAAAGCCCGGCCAGCGTGGTGATCTGGACCACGACGCCCTGGACCATCCCGCAGAACCGGGCCGTGGCCTATAATCCGGCCATCGCCTATGGGCTTTACCGCGTGGGCGGGGTGGCCGAGGGGGCCACGGCGCGCCCGGGCGAGCTTCTGGTGCTGGCCGATGCGCTGGCCGAGAGCGTGAAGCAGGCCGGCAAGATCGAGGACTGGCAGCGGGTCCGCGACGTGGCGGCCTCGGATCTGGAGGGGCTGCTGCTCGCGCATCCGTTGCGCAGCGTCGAGGGCGGCGCGGGCGAATGGGATTATGACGTGCCCATGCTGCCGGGCGATCACGTCACCGAGGACGCGGGCACGGGCTTCGTCCATACCGCGCCCAGCCATGGCGACGACGATTATCAGCTTGGGCTGCGCTTCAAGCTGCCGATGACCTATAATGTCGAGCCGGACGGCTCCTATCGCGCCGACCTGCCGCTGTTCGGCGGCCAGGCGATCATCGCGCCCGACGGCAAGGAAGGCCCGGCCAATGTCAGCGTCATCAAGCAGCTGGCCTGGGCCGGCGCACTGCTGGCCAAGGGCAAGATCAAGCATTCCTATCCGCATAGCTGGCGGTCCAAGGCGCCGCTGATCTATCGCAACACGCCGCAATGGTTCGCGGCCATCGACCATGCGCTGGCCGATGGCATGGGCGAATATGGCGACACCATCCGCACGCGGGCGCTGACCAGCATCGACAGGCTGGTGAAATGGTGGCCGCAATCGGGCCGCAACCGCATCCATTCCATGGTCGAGAACCGGCCCGACTGGGTGCTGTCGCGCCAGCGCGCCTGGGGCGTGCCGCTGACCTGTTTCGTGAAGAAGGGCGCCAAGCCCGGCGACCCGGAGTTCCTGCTGCGCGACCAGCGGGTGAACGACCGCATCATCGAAGCCTTCGAACGGGACGGCGCCGATGCCTGGTATCGCCCCGGCTTTGCCGCCGAGGTGCTGGCGGGCGTGGCCGATCCGGCCGATTACGAGCAGGTCATGGACGTGCTGGACGTGTGGTTCGATTCTGGCTCGACCCATGCCTTCGTGCTGCGCGACCGCGCCGACGGGGCGCCGGACGGCATCGCCGATGTCTATCTGGAAGGCACCGACCAGCATCGCGGCTGGTTCCAATCCTCGCTGCTGCAGGCCTGCGCGACCAAGGGGCGGGCGCCCTATCGCAACGTGGTCACGCATGGCTTCACCCTGGACGAGAAGGGCATGAAGATGTCCAAGTCGCTCGGTAATACCATCGTGCCGGCCGAGGTCATCCAGCAATACGGCGCCGACATCCTGCGGCTCTGGGTGGCGCAGACCGACTATACCGCCGACCAGCGCATCGGGCCCGAGATCCTCAAGGGCACCGCCGACAGCTATCGCCGGCTGCGCAACACGCTGCGCTTCATCCTGGGCAACCTGGCCGGCTTTACCGAGGCCGAGCGCATCGATCCGGCCGAGATGCCGGAACTGGAGCAATGGGTGCTGCATCGCCTTGCACAGATCGACCGGCAATTGCGCCATGGCTATGACGGCTTCGACTTCCAGGGCGTGTTCCAGGCGGTATTCCAGTTCGCGACGGTGGACCTGTCGGCCTTTTATTTCGACATCCGCAAGGATGCGCTTTACTGCGACGCGCCCGATGCGCCGCGGCGGCGGGCGGCGCGCACGGTGCTGGACCTGCTGTTCCACCGGCTCGTCACCTGGCTGGCACCGATCCTGCCCTTCACCATGGAGGATGTCTGGCTGAGCCGCTTCCCCTCGGAGGAGGACAGCGTGCATCTGCGGGACTTCCCCGTCACCCCGGCGGAATGGCTGAACGAACCGCTGGCGGCGAAATGGGACACCATCCGCCGCATCCGCCGCACCGTGACCGCCGCGCTGGAGATCAAGCGCACGGACAAGGTGATCGGCGCCAGCCTGGAGGCCGCACCGGTCGTGCATGTCGAGGAGCCCGAGGATCTGAAGGCGCTGAAATCGGTGGATTTCGCCGATATCTGCATCACTTCGGACCTGAGCCTGACCGGCGATCCGGCGCCGGGCGAGGCGTTCCGGCTGTCGGACGTGCCCGGCATCGGCGTCGTCTTCGAGCCGGCGGAGGGCGAGAAATGCCAGCGCTGCTGGAAGATCCTGCCCGATGTCGGCAGCCACCGCCATCCGGGCACCTGCGCCCGCTGCGATGCGGTGCTGTCCAAGGGATGAGGGCTGCGGTCCCGGCAGCGCCCTGCCCACCGGGAACCGCCGCGGCGCGGCGCGGGTCTGGCTGCTAGCGCAGCCAGAGGCCGGCCTTCTTCAGGATCTGCCGCGTGCGGCCTTCGTTCAGCGGCAGGCGACGGTCGAACATGGGGCGGATGCGGTCCCGGCCGATGCCTTCCAGCACGATCTGGCGGGCGGGTGCCCATGCCTCGGCCAGCGGGGCCAGCCGCGGATCGCGCAGCACCGTCTCGGCCGTCTCGACGGCAAGGTCGCTTTCCCGCGCGTAAAGCAGCGGCAGGTCGCGATAATGGCAGGTCACATCACCGTCGAGCCCCGCCAGGCCGGGGCCGGGACGCCCGCCGCCAAGCGCATGGATCACCAGCGGCAGCGCCACCTGGTCCAGCAGCACGTCCAGCTTCTGGCTGGCCAGCGCCTCGCCTGGGTCGTCGCGGATGGCCAGCGCCCAATCCAGGAAGCGCCGGCCGAATTCCTGCGGGTCGGCACCGAAGAACCAGCCGGCGTTGAAATACAGGTAACGCTCCCAATGCTCGTCGGGCTGGCTGGTGTCCAGCGAGCTTTCGTAATCCAGCCCGAAACGGTCATAGAGCGATTTCCAGATCGCGCCATAGCCCGGACCGTAGAGCGGCGGCTCGGGCCAGGTCGCCGTGCGGCGCATCGAGGCCGAGGGGCGCGAGAAGTCGAAGGGCAGCCGGTCCAGCGGCCCGGTGACAAGCGTGTCGCTGTCGAAGAAGATGAAGGGTTCGCCGGGCGGCAGCACCGACAGCGCCTCGATCTTGTTGCCGAAGGGATAGCTGGCGCCGAAATGCCGGGCGGCAAAGGGCAGGATCTCGGCCCCGAAACCCAGAAGCGCCAGGCGGATCGGGGCCGGTATCCGGGTCCGCGCGCCGGCCCAGGCGCCCTCGGGGCTGGGCTCCGCGACGATCAGCCTGCCGTGCCAGCCGGGCGCGTTCCGGCGCAGGCTGGCGGCAAACAGCGCCGCCTCCATGCCCAGGCGGATGTCCTGGCCGACCAGCAGGATGTTGAAGGGGACAGCCTGCACCGGCGCGGGTGGAGCGGCCTTGGGCTTGGCTTCTGGCTTGGCCTTGGCTGCCGTCTTTCCGCGCTTTGCGGCGCGCTCGGCCTGACGCAACTGGCGCCGCGCTTCGCGCTCGGCGCGGTTGGCCGCCTGCCGCGCGGCCTGCTTGCTGATCCTGGCCGGGTCCGCGCGATCCTCGTCTTTTCCCTTGTCCTTGGCCACGTTGCACACACCCTGATTGCGAATCTTTACCGCAAAGGGTTTAGCAACAGGACAGGGTTTCATTCCAGAGGCGAATTGTATTTTCCATATTCAACCGCCATGCGACACGATGGAATAAACCGGAAACGGAAACACGCCTGAATTGCATCAAATACGGAAATTCATCGGAAAACCTCACCAAAAAGGCAGGTTCCCGCTCAACGGCTTTCATTGCAGGGTTACTTCAGCCGTTGAACGATTTCCGCTTTTACAGGTACGGCAAGACCGGGTGAGACGTGGGCACCGTGCTCATCCGGTCGCTCTTTCCCGAATTTGGCATCAAGCTTAGGACTTGTCGATCTTTTCGGTAAATCCACGGCGCTTTTCCGCCGATATGCTGGTGCAGGTTTATCCGATCCCGCGCTGCACAACCGGATGCGTCACCGGACGTGTCGGGATCGTTCCGCGCACCGACGCGACGCCGCCCCCCGCGATCCGCCAGCAGGCCATAAGAGTCGTGCATATCCCGATGGTTGAAGCACCGCGCCGTGGCCCGCGCATGATTGTCCCAGCGGCCGGAGGCGTCGCCGTGCTCGTTGTCCAGGCCAAGGCAGGCTGCCGCCTGTCGCCCTGCCCGGCCATTCCCATATCGATCCGCCTTGCCGGAAAACGGCCGCGCTTCGACATCCACGACGGGAATCACGGGGGATCTCCGGCCCGGTGCGGGAACCTCTGCCATGGAACGGTCGTTCAATTCCCACATGCGGACACAAACCGCTCGAAAGGAGTAGCGATGAACTGGGATATCATCGAAGGCAAATGGAACCAGCTCAAGGGCAGCATCCGCGAGAAATGGGGCGACCTGACCGATGACGAGTTGACCGAAGTCGCGGGCAAGAAGGACAAGCTTGCCGGCAAGTTGCAGGAGAAATACGGCTGGACCAAGGAAAAGGCCGACGAGCAGATCGACCATTTCTTCCGCGACAAGACCTGACCTTCCCCTCGCCTTTCCAGGTCGGACGACCGCCAGGGCCTCCGGTTCGCGCCGGGGGCCCCTTTTCTTGCCGCAAACCCGGCCGCGCGCGGGAACAAAATGCGAACCAATCCCCCATTGAACCTCTTGCGCCGGCTTCCTATCTTGTCTGCCAGCAGGGGGCGCAGACTGCCTGTCTTTAGGGGTTGCGCCTCTTGGCGAGAAAGGACTGATTCCATGAACGAATTCGCCCAAACCACCCATCCGGTCCTGCCCTTGCGGGACATCGTGGTGTTTCCGCACATGATCGTGCCGCTGTTCGTCGGGCGCGAGAAATCGGTGCGGGCGCTCGAGGCCGTGATGGAGCAGGACCGCCCGATCCTTCTCGCTGCCCAGAAGGATGCCGCGGTCGACGAGCCCGCCGCCGAGGGGATTTTCCGCACCGGCGTTCTGGCCAATGTGCTGCAACTCCTGAAACTGCCCGACGGGACCGTCAAGGTTCTGGTCGAGGGGCGCGAGCGCGTCAGCATCACGGATTTCGTCCCCAATGACGCCTATTTCGAAGCCCGCTGCGAGTTGCTGCCCGAAGAGCCGGGCGACGAGGAGACGCTGGCCGCCTTGACCCGTGCTGTGGCCGAGGAGTTCGAGCGTTACGTCAAGGTGCGCAAGAACATCCCCGAGGAGGTCGTCTCGGCCGTGGCCGAGGCGCGCGATTCCACCCGCCTGGCCGATCTGGTCAGCGGCCATCTTGGCATCGCGCTGGACAAGAAGCAGGAACTGCTGGAAACCCTGGTGACGGCCGAGCGGCTGGAAAAGGTCTATGGCCTGATGCAGGGCGAGATGTCGGTGCTGCAGGTCGAGAAGAAGATCAAGTCCCGCGTCAAGACGCAGATGGAGAAGACCCAGCGCGAATACTATCTGAATGAGCAGATGAAGGCCATTCAGAAGGAGCTGGGCGACGGCGAGGACGGCTCGAACGAGATCACCGAGCTGGAGGAAAAGATCGCCGCGACCAAGTTCAGCAAGGAGGCCCGCGAAAAGGCCGAGGCCGAGCTGAAGAAGCTGAAGTCGATGTCGCCGATGTCGGCCGAGGCCACGGTCAGCCGCAACTATCTGGACTGGCTGCTGTCGCTGCCCTGGGGCGTCAAGTCGCGCATCCGCAAGGATCTGGGCAAGGCCGAGGAGGTGCTGGACGCCGATCACTACGGCCTGGAAAAGGTCAAGGAGCGGATCGTCGAATACCTGGCGGTGCAGAACCGCTCGACCAAGCTCAAGGGGCCGATCCTGTGCCTCGTCGGGCCTCCGGGCGTCGGCAAGACCTCTCTGGGCCGTTCGGTGGCGCGGGCCACGGGGCGCGAGTTCATCCGCATCAGCCTTGGCGGGGTGCGTGATGAAAGTGAAATCCGCGGCCACCGCCGGACCTATATCGGCTCGATGCCCGGCAAGATCATCCAGGCGCTGAAAAAGGCCAAGACCACGAATCCGCTGATCCTGCTCGACGAGATCGACAAGATGGGCCAGGATTTCCGCGGCGACCCGGCCTCGGCCATGCTCGAGGTGCTGGATCCCGAACAGAACGCGAGTTTCGTGGACCACTATCTTGAGGTGGAATACGACCTGTCGAACGTGATGTTCGTGACCACGGCCAACAGCTACAACATGCCGGGCCCCCTGCTCGACCGGATGGAGATCATCCCGCTGGCAGGCTATACCGAGGACGAGAAGCGCGAGATCGCGCGCCAGCACCTGCTGCCCAAGCAGATCAAGGCGAACGGGCTGCGCAAGGGCGAGTTCGCGGTCAGCGACGAGGCCCTGACCCATGTGATCCGCTACTACACCCGCGAGGCGGGCGTGCGGTCGCTGGAGCGCGAGATCGCCAAGCTGGCCCGCAAGGCCGTAACCGAGATCCTCAAGGGCAAGGTCAAGTCGGTCGAGGTCACGCCCGAGAAGGCCGAGGAGTACCTGGGCGTGCGCCGCTATCGCTATGGCCTGGCCGAACAGGACGACCAGGTCGGCGTGGTGACGGGCCTGGCCTGGACCCAGGTCGGCGGCGATCTGCTGCAGATCGAGGCGCTGAAGCTGCCCGGCAAAGGCCGCATGAAGACGACCGGCAAGCTGGGCGAGGTGATGAAGGAATCGATCGACGCCGCATCCTCCTTCGTCCGCTCGATCAGCCCCGAACTGGGGGTGAAGCCGCCGAAATTCGAGAAGGTGGACATCCATGTCCACGTCCCCGAAGGCGCGACGCCCAAGGACGGTCCTTCGGCGGGCATCGCCATGGTGACCTCGATCGTCTCGGTGCTGACGCAGATCCCGGTCCGCAAGGACGTGGCCATGACCGGCGAGGTCACGCTGCGCGGCAACGTGCTGGCCATCGGCGGGCTCAAGGAAAAGCTGCTGGCGGCGCTGCGCGGCGGCATCAAGACCGTGCTGATCCCGGCCGATAACGAAAAGGATCTGGCCGAGATCCCGGCCAACGTCAAGGAAGGGCTGAAGATCATCCCGGTCAGCCATGTGCGCGAGGTGCTGCAGCAGGCGCTGGTGCGGATGCCCGAGCCCATCGAATGGGACGAGGCCGCCGAGGAGGCGGCCGAGGCCAGCCGGTTGGCCGCGACCCGCGACCAGGGCAGCGGCGGCGCGGCGGTCGCCCATTGACATTTGACCGCGCGGGCCATCCCGCGCGGTTTTTTTCTTGACCGAGGCTCCAGCAGAAAGGAGTTCGCTCATGGCAAGATCGGAGGGAAAGCCGAGAAGGGAAAGCATGGCCGAGCCGGAGCCGGCAAGGGTTCTGCAAAAGCGGCAGCTTCTGGCCCAGGTCGCGCGCCGGACCGGGCTGCGCAACAGCGAGGTCAAGGCCGTCGTCGAGGCCACCCTGGCCGAGCTGGACGAGGCCATCGCCGCCGGCATGACGCTGGCGCTGCCGCCGCTGGGCCGGGCACGGATCAGCCGGCGCAACGACAGTTCGGGCGGCGAGGTCATCACCCTGCGCCTGCGCCGCCGCACGACGGGCGAGGCGTGATTTTTCCGCCAAAGCCTCTTGCGGCCCGCCGCGGCTGCGGCTATCTAGCGCGCATCGGGCGATTAGCTCAGCGGTAGAGCGCTTCGTTCACATCGAAGATGTCAGCGGTTCAAATCCGTTATCGCCCACCATTATTTTCAACGACTTAGGCCAGCGCATACGAAGCGCGCCTAAGTCGATTGAACCCTTCCCTGCGGACGCAATCACAGAACTCGCGCAATTCAGCGCGCGATTCTCCACGCCCCACCACAGCCATCCTCTCTGCTGCTGTGGTCGGGGTGGCGTGGTCAATGTCATGGTCCGAGAAGGCGCGCCACGAGCCGCCATGCTCTTGCCGAGGCCCGAAGCGCAGGTGATCACCGCAATAGTGGGCAGCATCTGGGCATAGGTCATGGCGGTGGTCAGTTCCCGGGCCACGCGCGTCTGAAGAAAGCCGGGCGCCTGAGGGCGATCACCACATCCTCGACTACGCCAAACAGCTCGACCAACTGGGCGAAGCCTACCGGCTGCTGGACCACGCCGAGATCGCGGAAGTGACCGGCTCGCAGGCGTTCAGCTCGGCGATCTTCATGCCGGGCACGGCCATCGTCCAACCCGCCGCCTATATCCGCGGGCTGGCCGATGCGCTTGCCGGCAAGGTGACGCTTTACGAGCAGTCGCCGGCGATGTCCTTCGAGCCCAAGGGCAATGGCTGGCGGGTCGAGACGCCCGGCGGGTCGGTCGCGGCGGGGCGGATCGTCCTGGCCAATAACGGCTATGCCGAGCGCTTCGGCTTCTTCCGCGGCCGGCTCATGCATGTCTATACCTATGCCTCGATGACCGAGTCTTTCTCGCCGAACCGCCTCGGCGGGCTCAGGGACTGGGCGGCGACGCCGTCCTCGCCATGGCGGGCTCCTGCCATCTCCGGCTCACCCCCCTGAAGAGTGAGATTTCCGTATTTCCCGGTGGTTATCCACATTCATGCGACCCGAGAACCGTGTTTCCCGCTTAGAGAGCCTATCCCATGCCCTATGATCATCTGAGCAGCAGCGGGCGCAGCCCCGCCCAGGATCATCATCAGCAAACGCCGGTGGGCCCTGCCCTCCGGCGCAGGGAGCAGCTTGGCCCATGGCGCGAGACCGGAGAGATATTGCCGACAGGGAGGGCGCCGCGCGGACGGCGGACTCCGTTTCGGCACCTCCGGCCGACAAACCCTTGCCGGGAACCGGCAACCCGCGCAGCATCACGACCAGCTGCTTGCCCTCGTCCGGGCGCTGGCCCGCGATGCCGCACAAGCCGATCACGCTGTAGAACGCGGCGCCCCTGACGATTGACCTGCCCCTCCGCACGGAGATCCGCCCATGACCCTGCGCGCCGTCATCTACGCCCGCTACTCCTCCGACCTGCAATCGGCCTCGTCGATCGAGGACCAGTCCCGGCTCTGCCGCGAGCGCACCGCCCGCGCCGGCTGGCAGATCGTGGGCAGCTACGAGGATGCCGCCACCTCCGGCGCCTCGCTGATGCGTCCCGGCATCCAGCGCCTGCAACAGGATGCCCGCGAGCGGCGCTTCGACGTCGTGATCTCGGAAGTTCTCGACCGGCTGTCGCGCAACCAGACCGATATCGCGGCGCTCTACCAGAACCTCACCTTTGCCGGCGTGACCATCGAGACCCTGGCCGAGGGCCGCATCGACGAGATGCATATCGGCCTGAAAGGCACGATGAACGCCCTGTTCCTGAAGGATCTCGCCGCCAAGACCCGCCGCGGTCTGCGCGGCCGCGTCGAGAAAGGCAAATCCGGCGGCGGCAATGCCTTCGGCTATACGGTGCTGCGCAGCCTGACCGAGGACGGCGAGATCAGGCGCGGTGACCGCCAGATCAATGAGGACGAGGCCGCCATCGTGCGGCGCATCTTCCATGCCTACGCCGAAGGGATGTCGCCGAACCGGATTGCCGACCAGTTGAATCGCGAAGGCATCCCCGGCCCCCGCGGCCGGGCCTGGGACAAATCCACCATCCACGGCAATCCCAAGCGCGGGACCGGCATTCTGAACAATGAGATCTACGTTGGGTGTTTGGTCTGGAACCGGCAGTCCTTCGTGAAGGACCCCGCCACCGGCAAGCGCCAGGCCCGCCCGAATCCGGAAGCCGAATGGATCGTCACCGAGGTTCCGGAACTGAGGATCATCGACCAGTCCCTCTGGGACCGGGTCAAGAACCGCCAAGAGGGCCGCAAGATCGAACAGACCGACCGAGAGGCCTGGGAACGGCGCAAGCCGCGCTTCCTGCTCACCGGCCTGGTCAAATGCGGCTGCTGTGGTGGCGGCTTCTCGACCATCGGCAAGGACCGCTTCGGCTGCTCGAACTCGCGCAACAAGGGCAAGTCGGTCTGCACGAACCGCACCGGTATCACCCGCCAGGATCTGGAGGGCCGGATCCTGACCATCCTCTCCGAGCGGCTGATGGACCCGGAACTGGTGAAGGTCTTCGCCGAGGAGTACATCGCCGAACGCAATCGCCTGGCCGCCGCCCATGTCGATGACCGCGCGGTCAAGGAGAAGGAACTGGCGAAGGTGATCAAGGAACAGGATGCGTTGGTGAACGCGCTGCTCTCCGGCCTGCCGCCCGAGCGCATCAAGGCCAAGATGGAACAGCTCGAGACCCGCCAGAAGCAGATCGAGAAAGACCTCGCCACCGCCCCTGCCGCGAACGCGACCCTGCGGATCCACCCGAAGATGGCCGAAACCTATCACGACCGCATCCGCGCGATGATCGCCGCCCTTTCCGTGCCGGATCACGAATCTGAAGCCCGCGAGGCGATCCGGGCTCTGATCGAGAAGATCGTGGCGACGCCGGTCCCAACCAAGGGCAAGCGGATGCGCCTCGAACTGGTGCTGCACGGCGATCTGGCGGGCATTCTGGCGCTGAGCCTGAACGCGGATCGGCTGACCGGACAGAAAAAAACCTCCTGCGAACAGGAGGTTGTAGAAAGTGCAGGATTTCTGGTTGCGGGGGGCGCGCAACTACCGAGACCAACACTCACTCGAAGTCATTGTATAGAAAGAGATAATAGCCTTTCGGCCACTCTTCGTAAGCGCAAGAACCAAACTCGAACATGGGAAGAGCCGTGACTGGCCCCCATCGCTTGACCCTAGCACAAAAAAATCAGCGCTACCCAGCATGCCACAGACAAAGGCGGGAAACGCCGTCTGCAAAATCATTCCTCGCGCGTGGGGAGCAGAAACCACAGCAAATATCCCCCACGGCAAAGAAGCAAGAGTTCCACCGCCCAGCGTGGCCGTCAGGAGTGTCAGCCTTCTCCGGTTGCCAAGAACCACTAGCCAGCCTCTCTGGCGCATCTGAAGCACGTCGGGGCAAGATCGATTGGGCCTGGAACGGTTAGGAATACATCAGATCAGGCAGAAAGGTCACCAGCGCCGGAAACAGCCAGAACAGCACGATCGCCGCAAGCAGCAGCAGCAGGAACGGTAAGGTATCGCGCGCGATCTCGCCGATCCCCTTGCCTGTCATCGACTTCAGCACGATCAGGTTGAACCCGACCGGCGGCGTGATCTGGGCACATTCGATCACGATGACCGAAAATATCCCGAACCAGATCAGGTCGATCCCCGCCGCCTGAACCATCGGCAATACTACTGACGCTGACAGAACGAGGATCGAAATCCCCTCCAGAAAGCAGCCAAGCACCAGAAAGAACAGCGTCAGCACAAGGATCAGCATTGCCGGCGACAATTGCAGGCTGTCGACCCATGCAGCGGTCACCCGCGGGATATCGGCAAAGCCGACCGCGATGGACAGGCATGCGGCGCAGGCGATAATGAATGAGATCATGCACGATATCCGCGTCGCAGCCCGAAGGCTGTCGACGAACATCCGGCGGCTCATCGTTCGGTTGATCACCGACAAGATGAAGGCGCCGGCAATGCCGATGGTGGCGGCCTCGGTCGGGGTTGCAAAGCCGCGATAGATCGAGCCAATGATGGCCACGATCAGCAGCACGACCGGGATTAGGCCGCGCGCCTCGCGAAGCTTTTGCGCCAGCGTCATCGGCGGCAGCGCCCGGCCACGCCTGTCGGGGTTCAGCATCGCCCACAGCGCGATATAGCTCGAGAACAGCAAGATCAGCACCAGTCCCGGCACGATCCCGGCGACGAACAGCCGGGCGACCGATTGCTGGGCGACGACGCCGTAGACGATCATGATGATCGAGGGCGGGATTAGCAGACCAAAGGTGCCGGCCCCGGCCAGTGAGCCGACCATCATCCCCGGATCATAGCCGCGTTCGCGCAGTTCGGGGATGGTCATGCGTCCGACCGTGGCACAGGTCACTGCGGAGGACCCCGCGACCGCCGCCATCACCCCGCATCCGGCGATGTTGACGTGCAGAAGCCCGCCCGGCAGGCGACCGAACCATGGCGCGAGGCCCCGGAACAGGCTTGCCGACAGACCCGCGCGCATCAGGATCTCGCCCATCCAGATGAACAGCGGCAGCGCCGTCAGCGCCCAGTTCCAACTTGCGTCCCACAGGGTCGAGGACAGGATCGACCCGGCATCCACCGGGGTAAAGAACGCAAACATCACCACCGACACGGCCAGAAGCGACAAGGCGATCCACACGCCGCTGCCCAGAAACAGCGCCAGGCTCAGCACCAGCACCAGGACAGAAAGACCAACCGTTTCCATGTCGCTTACTCCCCGGTGCTGTCGATATTGGCTTCATAGCCCGGCGTCCTGCCGGCCCAGACCAGCGTCGCCTGCTCGATGATGCCAAGGCACATCACAGCAAGCCCAAAGCTGATCGCGGCCTGTGGAAGCCATAGCGGCATGGCCAGCATCCCGGGGCTGAGCTCGCCAAAGCGCCAGGTCTCGAGCGCGAACAGGAAGGTGTGCAGCGCCGCGTAGGCGGTGATCAGGGCCGCGATCGCGCAGCACCATAGCTGAAACCAGCGATAGACCGAGGGGGAGCAAAGCTGGGCGATGATCTCGACGCGGACATGGCCGCCATTCACGAAAGTATAGGCCAGCCCCAGAAACGTCGACGCCGCCAGGAAAAAGCCCGACAGCTCGGTGGTCTCGATCGGCATTCCCAACTGGCGGCCGACGACCTGGCATAATGTGGCGACGGCGATCCCGGCCAGAAATGTCGCGGCAGCATAGCCGCAGAAAAGATACAGTCTGTGAAGAATTGCGCGGACCATCTGTGCTCCCCCTCAGGATGGAAATGCAACCGGGCGACAGCCCGGCCGCGTCGGTGAAAGCTTCAGTTCCCCGATGCCAGATAAGCGTCGAGCACCTCCACCTCGTCGGACGAGGCCTCGGCCCTCCATTCCTCGGCCATCTGTTCACCGATCTTCGACAGCTTTTCCTGCAGCTCGGGCGAGGCCGGGGTGACGGTGATCCCGCGCTTCGACAACGCCTTGACCTGAGCTTCGCCGGCCTGCTCGCTCAAGGCCCAGGCGGTTTCAGTGGCTTTTTCACCGGCGGCAATCACTACCTGCTGCATCTCTTCGGGAAGGCGGGACAGGGCGCGATTGTTGACGATAATGGCGTTCTTGTTGAACATCGTGCCGGTATAGGTGAAATGCGAGGCATAGTCCCATGCCTGGATATCCACCCCGGTCTGGGCCGAGGTGAACATCGCCTCGATCAGCCCGGTCGAGAAAGCCTGCGGAATCTCGGCAAAGGGCAGGATCGTGGTTTCAAAGCCTAAAAGTTCCCCCATGCGCTGCGTCGCGGGGGAATAGATGCGCAGCTTGACGTCCTTGAACTCGGACCCGTCCGTCACGGGGAACTTGGTGTAGAACCCCTGTCCCGGCCAGGGCAGATAGCTGAGAATTGTCATGCCCGAGGCGCCGAATTCCTTGTCGAACCACGGTTTCTGCACGTCGGTCAGACGCTTCTCGGCCTGATAGTCATTGGCAAGGTTCGGCACGCTGTCCAGGATATACATCGGGCTTTCATTGCCATAGACGCCGAAGCGGATTTCACCCAGTTGAATCTGCCCCGACTGCACGGCGCGGCGGATGGCATCCAGTTTGATCAGTTCACCGTTCGGGCGCAGGTCTATCTTGACCTCGCCATTGGTGCCCGCCTCGACATCGGCGATGAACTGGCGGATCGTCTTAGTAAAGAAGCTGTCTTCGGGATAGCCCGAGGCCATCACCCATTTGGTCTCGGCCTGAGCGGCCGAGGCAAGGCAGGTCAGGGCGAGGGCTGCGCCCAGTCTGGTGATCGCATTCATATCGGATACTCCTCTGTCGGGTGGTTATATTTATTTCATGACGACATCAGGCGGGTGCGTGCGGCGCGGCGCTGGCGGCGCGAAACGTCGCGGCGGCCTGCGCGATCCGGCGCATGGCGTCGTCCAGAACCCCGGTCGCGCATGCGGTCGAAATCCTGAAATGCCCCGGCATTTCGTAGACGCTGCCGGGCACGGCCGCAACGCCGGCATTGTCCAGCAAATGGCGCACGAAGGCCTCGTCATCGCCGGTCAGGGCCGAACAATCGATTAGCGCGTAAAAAGCGCCATCCGGCCGCACCAGCGTCAGATCGGCAATGCCGGCAACCGCCGACACCACCAGATCGCGCCGTTCCCGGAAGGTCGCCACAAACTGCGCCACGCTGTCCTGAGGGCCGTGCAGTGCCGCCGCCGCCGCCGCCTGCGCGACGCTGCAGGCCCCCGACGAGATCTGCGATTGCACCGTGGTCATTGACCGGATCAGCGCCGCCGGCCCGGCCCCGTAACCGATGCGCCAGCCCGTCATCGCATAGGCCTTGCTGACGCCGTTCACGGTCAGGATGCGGTCGGCCAGATCGGGGCAGGTCGCGGCAAAGGCGACATGCGGATGGCGGCCGAAATGGATGTGTTCGTAAATTTCGTCCGACAAGATCGCGACATGCGGATGACGCGCGAGAACGCTCCCCAAGGCCCGCAATTCGTCGGCGTCATAGACCGTGCCGGTCGGGTTCGATGGCGCATTCAGGATCAGCCAGCGCGTGCGCGGACCGATCGCCGCCTCAAGATCCTCGGGCCGCAAGCGGAAGCCGTCCTTGGCGCGGCACGCGACGACCTTTCGGCGCCCGCCTAGCAGCGCGATGATGTTGCGATAGGCGTCGAAATAAGGCGCGCAGAGGATCACCTCGTCGCCCGGTGTCAGCGTGGCCATCAGCGCGTCGAAGATGACCTGCTTGGCACCATTCGACACGATGATCTGCTCGTCGCTGAACTCCAGCGCGTTGTCGCGGGCGAATTTCGCGCGGATTGCGGATTTTAATGCAGCCGTCCCGCTGGTCGGCGGATAGCGCGTCTGGCCGTCACGGGCCGCTTGCATGGCCGCTTCGATGATATGGGGCGGCGTGTCGAAATCCGGCTCGCCCAGCCCCAGGTCGATCACGTCCTTGCCCGAGGCGCGTAACTTCTTGGCGCGCAGGCTGATCGTGGCCGAGGCCGAGGGGCAGACGGATTTCAGATATTCGGTGGTGAATTTCACTGGATCATTCCCTCATCTTGCGCGCCAGTGCATCGGCGCCGCGCGCCAGAATGCCGGTATCGACGCCGCAGGCGACGAAACTGAAACCTTCCTCGGCGATCAGGCGGCGGGCGAAGTCGACATCCGACACCAGCGTGCCGACCGGCACGCTTGCGGCGATCAGGCGTCGCGCGGCCGGCAGCACAGTGTCCCAGACATCGGCATGCATCGGCTGACCAAGCCGGCCAAGATCGGCGGCGATATCGGCCGGCCCAAAGAAGACGCCATCGACGCCATCGGTCCGGCCGATGGCGTCGACCTGCAGGATCGCGGCGCGGGTCTCGACCTGCACCAGAACGGCGGTCTCCTCTTCGACATGGGCCAGATAGTCGGGGATGCGACCGAAATCATTGGCCCTTGTGGTGCTGCTGAATCCGCGGATGCCGTGCGGCGGATAACGCGTTGCGCGAACCGCCGCCTCGGCTTCGGCCGGGGACTGGACCATGGGAAACAGCAGTCCCGGCGGGCCGATATCCATCAGCCGCTTGACCTTGACCGCATCGTTCCAGTCCGGCCGCACGATTGGCACCGTCCGGCGCCCCGAAAAGGCCTGAAGCTGACTCAGCACGGTGCCGATCTCGCTTGGGGAATGCTCGGTATCCAGCAGCACCCAGTCGAAATCCGCCCCCGCGACGATCTCGGCCGCCAGCCCCGAGCAAAGCGTAATCCACAGGCCGATCTGCGGTTGACCACTACGAATCGCTGCCAGAAACGGATTCTTGCGCATTACGGTCATCAGAACACTTCTCCCAGACGTGCGCTTGCGGTGATCACGGCAATCTCGTCATCGGCAAGCCCGTAGTGATCCCGCGCGAAGGCTGGGCTGATATAGCCAAGCGCAAGGTCACGGCGCACCAGCTCCTGCGGGCGTTCGGCGGGCGGGCCATATCCGGCGCCACCGGGCAGTCCCAGCATCACCTTGCGGCCGTGGGGCATGAACTGCTTGCCCTTGCACTTCATGGCTTGGCCATCGTCGCGCCCAATGGTCATCGGCGCACCGTTGCCGCCGCCGCGCCGCCCGCGGGCGGGATGGTCCACCCGGTCGAACATGGCCTGAAAGTCGAACTCGTGCCCGTCGCGGGCGCCGACCTCCATCAACTGGCCAAGGCCGCCGCGGAAGCGCCCGGCGCCGCCGGAATCGGGCCGCAGTTCCTTGCGCCAGAAGATCACCGGTCCGACTTGCTCAGTGGCCTCGACCGGCATGGTCATCACGCCCGAGGGAAAAGCCGTCGCATTCATCCCGTCAAGGCGGGGGCGCGCGCCCGAACCACCCGAGTTGAAGGCCAGCACCTCGGCGCGGCGGGTCCCTGCAGGTGCCGGCACATCGCTGCGCGGCCTGACCGAGACCTGAAAATTGCACAGGCAGCCCGCGCCCTCGGCGTGGACGGTGTCGGGCAAAAGCTGGTCCAGCGCACCATAGATGGTGTCGGGCAGCATATGGCCGATCACATGGCGCAAGCTGACCGGCGCGGGATGCAGCGCGTTGACGATGCTGTTTTCCGGCGCGATGATCTCGAACGGAGCCAGCGAGGCCGCGTTATTGGGGATTTCAGGCGCGATGGCGCATTTCAACGCGTAGCAGGTATAGGCCTTGGTATAGACCAGCGGCACGTTGATGCCCTTGCGGTCGATCCCCGAGGTTCCTGCCCAATCCGCGACGATCCGGTCCTTTTCGATCAAGATCTTAACCCGCAGGTCGATGGGCTGATCATAGCCGTCGATCTGCATTTCGCCGCTGGCGCTGCCCATGGGCAGGGCGTTGATCCGCTCGAGCGTCGCGCGGCGCGAGTTTTCAAGGATGAAGCGAGAGATCCCGGCCAGATCGGACAGGCCGAACTCCTCGATCATGCCGATCAGGCGGCGATGGCCGACTTCGTTGCAGGTCGCCAGGGCATAGATGTCGCCGACCAGTTGATCGGGTTCGCGGACATTGCTGCGAATGATGCGGATCAGAGTGTGGTCGATCGCCCCGCGTTCGGCCAGCTTCATGATCGGCAGATACAACCCCTCTTCATAGACCGAGTTGCCATCCGCGCCAAAGCCGCGCCCGCCGATGTCCACGATATGGGCGGTGCAGGCAAAGAAGCCAACCAGACGACCCTGATGAAACGACGGCGATACCACGGTGATGTCATGCAGGTGGCCGGTGCCCTCCCATGGGTCGTTGGTGATGTAGACATCGCCTTCCAAGATGTTCTCGCGGCCGATCCGGCGGATGAAATGCGGCACCGCATCGGCCATGGCGTTCACATGGCCCGGCGTACCGGTAACGGCCTGCGCCAGCATCTCGCCCGTCTCGTTATAGACGCCGGCCGACAGATCACCTGCCTCGCGGACGCTGGTCGAGAAGGCGGTGCGCACCAGTGCCTGCGCTTGCTCCTCGACAACCGAGATCAGGCGGTTCCACATCACTTGATAGGCGACTTTTCCGATCTCAGACATTGGCGGTTTCCTTTCGGGCGGCTGGCGCAGCGGCGGCGCTGGCGTTGATGGTGATATCCAGACAGCCGTCAGACTGCGCGATCAGGCTGCGGCTGGCGGGCAGGACCAGCGTCGTTTCCTCTTCGATGACGACGGCCGGGCCATCGACGCGCTGGCCATCTGCAAGCGCGTCGCGCAGGACCGCGGCGGCATCTGTCATCCGCCCAAGCGCTGCGTCAAAAAGCTGGCGGCGACCGCTGACCTTGGCCGGGCCGGCCGGCGCGGGGGGCACGACCGGATGAACCGGGGCTGGGGGCGTGAAGGCATTGACCGACCAGACGACGATCTCGACTTGCAGCCCCTCGACCGGGCGGCCGAACAGCTTGCCATATTCCGCCTCGAACAGACCAAGAAGGGTCTGCGCGTCGGGCGCGGCAGCCTGTTCGGGTGTCAGGACGACAGGAATTTCCCAACCCTGCCCGGAATAGCGCATATAGGCCTTGTATTCGGTCAGGATATCGGCCGAGCCATCGCAGCCCCGGACGAAACTGATCGCCTCTTGCTCCATGTCCGCAAACAGTGCCTTGACCGCAGCCACATCGAAATCATCGATCTTCATGAAGGATGAGCGCGTCGCCTCAAAGCTGAAGGGCGCGCGCAGAAATCCGATGGCCGAGCCGACGCCCGCGCCTTGCGGGATCAGGCAGCGCGCGATCCCCAGCTTTTCGCACAGGCGACCGGCATGCAGGGGCGCCGCACCGCCAAAAGCGATCATCGTGTATTCGCTGAGGTCCTCACCATTCTCGACGGCATGGACGCGGGCGGCATTCGCCATGTTTTCGTCAACCACCTCGGCCAGACCCCAGGCGGCTTCGATCACCGGCATTGACAGCCGCTGACCCAGATCGCGGTCCAGCGCGGCCTCGGAATTCGCGGGATACAGCTTGATCGTACCGGCGGCGAAATTCTCGGGGTCCAGCTTGCCCAGCACCAGATCGGCATCGGTCACCGCCGGGCGCTGGCCGCCGCGCCCGTAACAGGCGGGCCCCGGCTCGGAGCCGGCGCTTTCCGGTCCGACCCGGATCTGGTTCATCGAGTCGACATGCGCCAGACTGCCGCCGCCGGCACCGATCTCGACCATGTCGATGACCGGAATCGAGATCGGCATTCCCGACCCTTTCTTGAAGCGATAACTGCGCGCCACTTCGAAGACACGGGCGGTCTTGGGCATGCTATTTTTGATCAAGCAGATCTTGGCTGTGGTCCCGCCCATGTCAAAGCTCAGCACCTTGTCCAAACCGTGCCGCGCAGCGATGTCGGCGGCAAAGACGGCGCCGCCCGCCGGGCCAGATTCGACCAGCCGCACCGGGAATTCAGCGGCCGTGTCGATGTCGATGACGCCGCCGCCGGAGTGCATCAGAAAGACCGGGCAATCGGCGCCCTCGTCGCGCAGGCGCTGCGCCAGCCGACCTAGATAGGATTTCATCAGCGGCTTGATATAGGCGTTGGCAATGGTGGTGTTGAAACGCTCGTATTCGCGCATCTGCGGCGAGACCTCGCAGGACAGCGAGATCATCACATCGGGCAGTTTCCGCGACAGGATCCCGGCGATCCGGCGTTCATGCGCGTCGTTGACATAGGCATGCAGCAGGCCGATGGCCACGCTGTCATAGTCGCCTTCGGCGAGCGTCGCCGCCAGCGCCTCGACCTCAGCCTCGTCCAGAGGGATCAGCACATTGCCATCGGCATCCATGCGCTCGGCTACGGTATAGCGGCGGTTTCGCGGCAGCAGCGGCTCGGGCAGGACAAGGTTCAGGTCATATTGTTCGAACCGGCTTTCGGTACGCATCTCGATGACATCGCGAAAGCCTTGGGTCGTGATCAGCGCCGTTTTGGCCCCGCGCCGCTCGATCAGGGCATTGGTGGCCAGGGTCGTGCCGTGGATAATCTGTCTAATCTCTTGCGGCGCGATGCTGGCCTTGGCACAGACCCGGTGCATCCCTTCGATGATCGCATCCTCGGGTGCAGCATAGGTCGTCAAGACCTTGGTGGAGTGTCGCGCGCCGCCCGTTTCCAGCACCACATCGGTGAAGGTCCCGCCGATATCGACGCCGAGTCGTGTCTTGCTGTTCGCCATCGCTTCCTCGCATGTCAGCTTTGAACCGAGGCTAGGGGCGGCGCAGGATATTAAAAAATTGTTTGTTTTTATTTATAGTATGCAATTTTCTTATTCTATGCTCGCCCTGGGTGGAAACAGCCGATGCGCGATGGCCACCGCCTCGCTCAGATAGGGCGGCGCGGGATCTACGAGATAGCGCGCGAAAAACGCAAGATTTTCAGGACGCCAAGCGTAATCGACGCAGATCAGCCGCTGTTCGGAAAGCGCCTCGTCCAGCATGGCGGCGGGCAGACAAGCGACACCAAGACCGTCCAGCGCCATTTGCAGGCAACTGCCCATATAGGAGGAAGAAACCAGCCGCACCGGCTGGTTGATGCTTTGAAAATGTGCCGCGATCTGCTGATAGGCGCGCGAATTTCGCGAATGTGTGAGAATCGCGTGGCTGGCAAGTTCCTTTGCCCCGACGGTACCTTTTCGAAACCCAAGATCCGGCGAGGCCACCCAATAATGCGTGGTCTGTCCCAGTTCCACGGACTGGCGTGCCACACGATCGAACGGCGCGTTCTGCAAGGTCAGGTCCAGATCGCGATCGAACAGCGCCCGGCTGAGATTCGCGCTCATGTCGATGGTCAGGTCCACATCGATCTGCGGGAAACGTACCTTCATCTCACGCAGGAACTGCCGCAGCCAAGAATGCGCAACCATCTCACTGATGCCAAGCCGCAGAATACCCTGAAACTTCGTCTCGTCACCAGTCGCAACCACGAAGGTATCTGCGGCCGCGATGAGCGCCCGCGCCGGTTCCAGAAGCGCCTGCCCGCGGGGCGTCAGCTGCACCGATCCGGCATCACGCTCCATCAGTCGATGACCAATCTGGTCCTCAAGCTGCGCGATCCTGTTTGAAATGTTTGGCTGCGTCGTCGCCAGACGTTCAGCGGCACGGCGAAATGTGCCCTGATCGGCAACCTCCAGGAAAGCTTCGATGTGTTTCAGATTGAACCTGTAGCGGGACATATTCTGTTCTCCGATATACCACGCTATCCGTGCAGCTGATCGTCACGACTGAGACAAATTGTGGCAGTCGTCAAAAGAAATCAAAGATTTTCTCTGTCGGTAGCTTCGCCCCGGGTCATCTATGCTACCTTGTCGCTCGAGGTGAACTCCACCGCGCAGATGTCACCGCTGGCCGTGTCCATCGCCAGATGCGCCTTGCAATACTGGCGCCGACGGTGTGTACCATGCTTGCGTGCCAGCCATTCTCCATCGCCGAGAAACTTGATCCCCGTGCTGTCCACCAACAGGTTCAGCGGCCCTGACACACGGCGGGTCGTGATCTGCACCTCCATGGTCTGCTGCCGACGGCTCAGGGTAGAGGAGTCAGGCGCGGGCCAATCCAGCCCCGCCATCGACAGGATGCTCTCCACCATCCTGTCGTTTTCCGAAGCAGCAGCCCGAACAGAACCTTCATCGTCAGGCAAAACTGGATAGCAGCATCGCTGAACACCGGAGGACGGCCATTGCGACCAGCCTTCGGGGCAAGCCACGTCCTGTCCTTGTCCAGCCAGGCCAGAAAAGAGCCTCGTCGCCTCAGCGCAGCGTTGTAGCTCTTCCTGTTCGTCGTGCGGTAGCGGGCAGGATCAGGCTTCGTCATGACAGAAGACTAACCGCGTGGATTCCTGATCGGAATCCGGATGGAACGAAGCTTTTCAGCAACGCCCTTGCGATTGGTCGAAGGGCAGATCCCAAAGCTCGCAGCTTGATTTACCTGTTATTCTTCACCGAAACCCTCTTACATGTCAGATCCGCGGCGCGTTCACCTCCGCCGCAGGGCTGGGCCGCGCTATTCAGCAATGTCCATCCTTGCCAATGGGGCGGTCCCCCGCATCATAGGGCAGGGCGCTACAGCGTGGCTCCGATCTTCCATGGCACGAATTCATTGTCGCCATAGCCGAACTCCTCGGACTTGCTGCGCTTGCCCGAGGCCGTGTCCAGCAGCAGCTCGTAGATGCGCTGGCCCATCCGCTCCAGCCCGACGCCTTCGGTCACCACTACGCCGCAGTCGATATCCATATCCTCGGGCATCCGGCGAAACAGCTCGCTGTTCGAAGCCAGCTTGATCGAGGGCGTGGGCTTCGCCCCGAAGCACGACCCCCGCCCGGTGGTGAAGGCGATCAGGTTCGCCCCCGCCGCCACCTGCCCCGTCGCCGCCACCGGGTCGTAGCCGGGGCTGTCCATGAAGACAAAGCCGGGGATGCGGATCGGCTCGGCATAGGCGAAGGCCCCGGCCAGCGGCGACAACCCGCCCTTGGCGACCGCGCCGAGCGACTTTTCCAGGATCGTCGTCAGCCCACCCTTCTTGTTGCCAGGACTGGGATTGTTGTCGAGGCTGGCGCCATTCTTCGCGGCATAGTTGCGCCACCAGTCGATCATGGCGCGGATCTTCGCGCCCGTTTCGGGATCGGCGCGGGCGATCAGCAGATGCTCGGCGCCATAGATCTCGGGCGTTTCCGACAGGATCGAGGTGCCGCCCGCCGCCACCAGCATGTCCGAGGCCACCCCAAGCGCCGGGTTGGCGGTGATGCCCGAAAACCCGTCCGAGCCGCCGCATTGCATCCCTAGCACCAGCTTCGAGACCGGCTGCTCGCTGCGGCTGTCGCGGCTGGCCGCCGCGCAGATCGGTTCCAGCAGTTCCAGTGCCCTGCGCACGGCCGAGGCCGAGCCGCCGACCTCCTGAATATTGAAGGTGCCGAAGCGTTCCGTCGTCCAGTCATCGCGCTTGTAAAGCGTCAACTGGTTGACCTCGCAGCCCAGGCCCACGATCAGCACGCCGCCGAAATTCGGGTGGTCGCGATAGCCCTTCAGCACGCGGATCAGTGCATCGAAGCCCTCGCCCGCATTAGCCATGCCGCAGCCCTGGTCGTGGACGATGGGCGCGAAGCCGTCGATGCCCGGAAAGCGCGGCAGCAGGTCGCGATTCGCCGCCGCCGCGATGGCATGGCACACGGTCGAGGAGCAGTTGACCGAGGCGAGGATGCCGATAAAGTTCCGCGTCCCGGCACGGCCGTCGGGCCGCGCATAGCCCATGAAGCTGCGCCGCGCGGGCGGCGTGTGCATCACACCGGTATTGGTGGCACGGTCGGAATGGCTGTCCGACATGGCTGCATTGTGACTGTGGACGTGATCGCCCGGCGCGATGTCCTGCATCGCTGTTGCCATGACCTGCCCGTATTTCACCACCGGCCGCCCTTTCGCCACAGGCTTCAGCGCGAATTTGTGTCCCAGCGGAATATCGGCACGCAGGGTGACGCCAAGCCCCTCCTCTCCGGCGGTCAGCGCGCGCAGGGCGACACCCACATTGTCGGCGGGGTTGAGATGCAGGAAGGAAGGCCGGCTGGCAGTCATGCGCTTGCTCTTTCGACGATGGCTTGCAGTTGCGGGGCGGGGCCGCCGGCCCAGTCCAGGAAGGCCCTGATGCGGCGATCGGCCTTTTGCGCGTGGTTCTGGGCGATATCGGCGATGCAGTGGTCCAGGAATGGGTTGCGGAAACGGTCCAGGGTGGCAGCCAGATAGGCGCGCGCCTCGGCCTCGCGGCCCTTGCGGGCGAAGCCGGGTATCACCTCGGCCTCATAGAGTGCCAGCAGCGCGGCGCCTTCGGGACCATCCATCAATTCCCGCACCAGCGCGCCCTCGCGCGCGCCGCCTTCGCGCCAGAAATCCGCCAGCGCGGTATGACCGAGATTCAGGATATGCAGCTTCAGCCGCTCGATTTCCTCGAGATCGGGCACCATCCGCACCGCCGAGTGGATGCAGGGGGCGCCGACCCCCTCGGCCATCTCGACGGCCCACAGCGCATAGGGCTCGGCCACCGCGCCCGCGGGTTCCAGCGGCTCGGACACGATCCGGTCCACCAGGCTATTGGCGAAGGGAAGGCCCTCGACCCAACGCGCCACCTCCGGGCTATCGCGCAGGATTTCCAGCACGCGCGCCTTCAGCACCCGGCCATTCTCGGGCAGCAGTTCCATCGGCATCACCTGCAAAGCCCGCGCCCCCGCATGGAAACGCGCCGCCAGCAGATGCGCCAGCTTGGCGGGAAAGCTCATCGCCTGCGAGGGCTGCGGGTCCAGATCGGCGGGCTGCGGCTGATAGCCGGCATCGCCCGTGTTCGAGATCACCACCTCGGCCTCGTCGCAGAAGACCCGCACCAGTTCGGCCCAGTCCGTCGCGGTGGACAGCGTGCGGCGGATCGAGGTGACGCGGGTCTCGGCCTCATGGGGCTTGCCGTCCACAAGGCCCCGGATCACCACCGGATAGCCCTGGGGCGCGGCCAGAGCCGCCAGCCGCCCGGCCCGCACCGAATCGCCCGAGCTTTGCACCACCGTCACCGCGCGCGGCTGCGCGGCTTCGGAAAAGAACAGGTCGGCATGGGCTTGCAGAAAGCGCGAAGTGCCGAATTGCAGGATGGGCGTGCGGATCTCAGACACGGATGATCGCCTTGATCAGGGTGCCGCGATCCTCGGCCCACAAGGGCAGGTTCGTCACCGCCTCGTCGATGCCGGTTTCATGCGTGGCCAGGACATCGATCGGCACATTGCCATTGCGGATACTCGCCATGACATGCTCGAAATCCTCTTTCAGCGCGTTGCGGCTGGCCAGCAGCGTCGTCTCGCGCTTGTGGAATTCGGGATCGGCGAAGGTCAGGTCGCCCTTGACCACCGACAGCAGCACATAAGCCCCGCCATGCGCGACCCATTGCAGGCCCGCATTCATCGCCTTGATATTGCCGGTCGCGTCGAAAACCGTGTCATAGGCGCCCGCGGCCTCTTGCCCGACCAGTTCGTAACGCGCCTGCGGCAGCGCCGTCGCCGCCAGTTCCAGCCGCGGGGCGGAGGTGTCGCGCAGCGTGACCTCGGCCCCCTCGATGGCGGCGAAGATCGCGGCGCCAAGGCCGATCGGCCCCGCCCCCACGACCAGCACGCGCGAACCCGCCCGCACCCGCCCGCGCCGCACGCCATGCGCGCCGATGGCAAGGAACTCGACCATGGCGGCGGCCTTCTCGCTCAGCCCCTCGGCGGGATAGGCATTCGCCTCGGGGACGACGATTTCCTCGCACATGCCGCCATCGGCATGGACGCCCAGCACGGCGATGTTCTCGCAGCAATTGGGTTTGCCTATGGCGCAGGCATGACAGGCGCCACAGGTCATGTAGGGGTTCACCACCACCAGGTCGCCCGCTGCGATCCGCCCGTCGGACGAAGCCTCGACCGCGCGGCCCGAAAGCTCGTGCCCCATCACGCGGGGATAGTTCAGGAAAGGCTGCTGGCCGCCATAGATGTGATAATCCGTGCCGCAGATGCCGATATGCCCGATGCGGATGCGGATATGGCCGGGTTTCGCGTCCGGGCGAGGCCGCTCGGTGCGCTCGAGGCGGCCGGGCTCAACACAGACAAGGGCTTTCATCAGGCTCATGGCGGGGCTTTCGCTGAGAATGTCGGATTGGGCTTGTATCTTAAGACGGTTTTTTATTTAATAAAAGCTACACTCGTCAAATGAAATCTGGCGGGCGCGATTTTTTTGCAGGGGGGGGCGTGAATGGCCCGCGACAAGAACCTGTTCAAGATGCTGGTGAACCGGCTTCTGGACCGTCTTGACGGCATGGAGACCGGCCGCGAGCTGGGCTCGGAGGGCGAGCTGGCCGCGGAACTGGGCGCCAGCCGCACGACGATTCGCGCGGTGCTGGCGCATCTGACCGAGGCCGGAGTGCTGTCATGGGACGGGCGCCGCAAGACGCTGTTGCGCGCCCCGCGCCGCTCGGACCGCTTCGACGAGGAAGAAACCCGCCCCCGACAGGAACTGGTCGAGGGACCGTTCCTGGAATGGGTGCTGCATGGCGACCTGCCCCCCGGCACCACCTTCAGCGAGGCCGAGCTTGCCCGCCGTTTCGACGTGCCGTTGGCCACGGTGCGCGAATTCCTGATCCGGTTCGAACCCCTGGGCCTAATCGAGAAAAGCCCCAACCGGCATTGGGTGATGAAAGGCTTTACCCGCGAATTCGCGCAGGAAATGTTCGCCATCCGCGAGATGTTCGAACGCCATGCCTTGACCGGGCTGGTCGCCACCTGCGTCGCCGGCGGCCCGATCCGGACCGAACTTCAAGCGTTGGAGGTCGAGCATCGCGCCCTGATGGAAGCCCCCGAGGCGGCGCTGGCCGAATTTCCGGCACTGGACGCGCGGTTTCACCGGCTGCTCTGCGCGGCGGCAAGGAACCGCTTCATCCTGGACTTCAGCCGGATGATCTCGATCATCGTGCATTTCCACTACAGCTGGAACAAGCGCGACGAACTGCGCCGCAACCGCGCCGCCGTGGCCGAGCATCTGGTGATCATCGACGCCGCGCTGGCGGGCGACGCCACCCGCGCCGCCGCCGCGCTGGACGCGCATCTGGCGACCGCCCGCCAGACATTGATGGATTCCGTCATCTGGGCCGATGCATGATGCCCCCCTTTGAGGAAGAAAGAATGCCCCAGCCCCCCGGCGCGGCCCGGCCCCCGAAGCGCATCCTGTCAGTCGGCGAATGCATGGTCGAAATGTCCCATGCGGGCGACGGGCTCTGGCGGCAGGGCTTCGCGGGTGACACGCTGAATACCGCCTGGTATCTGCGCGCGCTTCTGCCCGAGGATTGGGCGGTGGATTACTTCACCGTGCTGGGCACCGATCCGCTGTCCGAGGCGATGGTCCGCTTCATGCGGGACGCGGGCATCGGCACCGGCTGCATCCCCCGCCATCCCGACCGCGTGGCGGGGCTCTACATGATCAGCCTGAAGGATGGTGAGCGATCCTTCACCTATTGGCGTGATCGCTCGGCCGCGCGGACGCTGGCCGACGACACGACGCAGCTGCAAGCGGCAGTCGAAGGCGCAGACCTGCTCTATGTCAGCGGCATCACGATGGCGATTCTGAACGACGACGGACGCACGACCCTGCTGGATCGGATGGCGAAATCCCGCGCCGAAGGGACGCGGGTGGCCTTCGACCCGAACCTGCGGCCAAAGCTGTGGAAAGACGCGGCCAGCATGTGCCGCGTGATCGAGGAAGCCGCTGCCCGCGCCGATATCGTCCTGCCCAGCCATGACGACGAGGCCGCCCATTTCGGGGATGCCTCCCTAGGGGAAACCGCGCGCCGCTATGCCGCCCTCGGCGCGGGCGAGGTGCTGGTCAAGAATGGCGGCGGGGCGATGGCTCTGTCGCTGGCAGGTGCCGCGCCCGTGATTCTGCCCGCCCCCGGCATGGTGACGCCGCTCGACACGACCGGGGCGGGCGACAGCTTCAATGCGGGCTACCTGGCCGCCCGGCTGACCGGCTGCGATCCGCATCAGGCGATGCTGCGGGGGCACGCACTGGCCGCCCGCGTCGTGCGCCATTTCGGCGCGCTGATGCCGCATGACCGGTTGGACACGCTGCGTTAAGGAAAAAGCCGCGCACCCCGGTGAAGGGCGCGCGGCATCGTCCAGACCCCCTGCCCTAGATCAGCGCCAGCGACAGGATCGGCACATATGTCACCAGCAGCAGTGCGATCACCAGCGCGGCGACGAACAACCAGCCCTCGCGGAAAAACTCGCCGATCGAGGCCCGTGTCAGGTTGCAGACCAGCAGCAGCACCGTGCCGACCGGCGGCGTCAGCGTGCCGATGGACAGGTTCACGATGATGACGATGCCGAAATGCACCGGGTCGATGCCGAATTGCGCCAGAACGGGCTTCAGCAAAGGCACCAGCACGATCATCAGCGCGGTCCCCTCGACGAACATGCCCAAGCCTAGAAGCAGCAGGTTCACCGCCAGCAGGAAGATGTATTTGTTCGAGGTCAGCCCGGTGATCCATTCCGCCATCGCGATTCCTGCCCTCTCATTCGAGAATATCCAGGCAAGGCCGGTGCTGGTCATGATCACCAGCATGATCGAGGCGGTCTGGCGCGCGGTCTCGCCCAAGGCGCGGCCCACGTCGCCGATCTTCATGTCGCGATAGAGGAAGAAGCCGATCAGCAGCGTAAGAACGATCGCGACCGCGCCCGCCTCAGTGGGCGTGAACACGCCCATGCGGATACCGCCCACGATCACCACGACCAGTGCCAGCGCCGGCCATGCCTCGAAGAGCACGCTTCTGGTTTCCGAGGCGGTGGGCCAGGTGGTGCGCGACGGCGGGATGCCCCGGCGCCTGGCGTAGATATAGACCGCGACCAGCAGCAGCGCGCAGCAGAGCAACCCCGGAATGATCCCGGCCATGAACATCGACCCGATCGAGACATCGGCGACCAGCCCGTAGATGATCAGCGCGATCCCCGGCGGAATGATCGGCGTGATCAGCGAGGCGCAGGCGGTGATGGCCGTCGCCGATCCACGCGAATAGCCCTGCCGGATCATCTGCGGCACGATCATCCGCGTCGCCATCGCCGCGTCGGCCAGATTCGAGGCCGAGATCCCGCCCATCAGCGTGGACAGCATCACGTTGGTATGGCCCAGCCCCCCGGTCAGCCGCCCGACCAGCAGATCGGCCAGCGCCAGCAGCCTCTTGGCCACGGCGGTCGCGCCCAGAAGCGTGCCAAGCAGGATGAAGAACGGGATCGCCAGCAGCGAGACGTTCTGCGTTGGCGCCACGATGCGCTGCACCGCGATGGCCAGCGGCAGGTCCGAGAAGAACAGGAAATAGGTCAGGATGCCGGCGAACATCGCCAGGTAGATCCGCATGTTCAGCGCGAACAGCACGAACATCAAAAGGATTGCGACAAGCCAGCTCATTGCCTGGACTCCTGTTCCGCGTCCCCGACACCGGCGTTGAAGATCCTCATCAGGGTCACGACCGCGATCAGCAGCCCGCCCAATGCCACTGGCAGATAGATCCAGAACCACGAGACCTTCAGGATACTGGTCCGCCGCATCGCCGAGGCATCCGCCAGCACCCAGCCATACCAGCCGATCACCAGCAAAAGCCCGATCGAGGCCAGCCCGACCACGGCGGCCAGCACCCGCCGCATGGCGGGCGGGAGATAGTGTTCGATGATGTCGATGGTCAGATGCCCGTCCCGCGCCTCGCAGGCGATGGCCGCAATCATGACGATCCAGACCATCAGAAGGCCCGCGGCCTCCTCGGTCCAGGCGATGGGCTGCCCCATCGCGTAGCGCGCGAAGACCGAGCCCGCCACGATGGCGACCAGTATCGCGAGACAAGCGCCGCCGACAAGCGTGGCGGCCCTTTCAATCCAACGCATGTTTCCCCCCGATTGAAACGGCCGGCGCGTGATGCGCCGGCCTTGTCCCCGTTCAGCCTGCGATCTCGGCCTGGATGCGGTCGTAGAGCCCCTCGCTCCATTCCGGAAACTGGGTGTAGAAAGGCTTGGTAATCTCGCGGAATGCCTCGACATCGGGGCTGATGACCTCGACGCCCTGCGCCTTCATGCCCTCAAGCGCCCTGGCCTCGTCGGCGGCGGCGGCCTTCTGGCTTTCCAGCCCGATCTCGTAGCCGGTTTCCTCAAGCACCGTCAGAACCTCGGGATCCAGCGAGGACAGGTAGGCTTCGCCGCCCAGCCAGAAGGCGGTATTGGTCAGGTAGCCCACCAGCGAAAGCTGCTTGGCCTGCTCGTCCAGCTTCTGGCCGTGCAGCACGGTCAGCGGGTTTTCCACCCCGTCGATCACGCCTTGGGTCAGCGCCGGATAGACGTCGCCCAGGGGCATCGGCGTCGGCGTGCCGCCCATCAGCTCGATCGCCTTGATCTGCATGTTGTTGTTGGGCGTGCGGATCTTCAGGCCCGCCATGTCGGCGGGAGTCTCGATCTTCTTTTTGGCGAGAATGTGGCGCGTCCCGTACATGTAGTTCGGGATCACGATGCGGATGCCGTGCGACTTCAGCACCTCGTGCTTTTCCTGGAACCAATCGCCTTCATAGAGGCGGAACAGGTCCTGGGCGTCCTCGGTCAGATAGGGGCCGTAGAGGATACCCAGATCGGCGTCGTAATCGATCAGGAAGCCCGCATCGGCGATGGTGATGACGTTCACCCCCATCTTCGCCTGCTCGATGATGTCCTCTTTCGAGCCGAGCTGCGAGGACGGATAAAGCTCAAGCGCAACCGCCCCTTCCGAGCGTTCGGCGACCAGTTCGGCCCATTTGTTCATCAGCACGTCCACCGGCTCGCCGGGGTTGTTCTCATAGGCCACCTTGACGGTGACATCCGCCGCCAGGCCGGGCAGCGCAAGGGCGACGGCCATCGCGGCCCCCAGCCCGAGTTTCTTCATAAGCGACATTGGGTCTCCTCCCGTTGGGTGTCAGGCGCCGCGAAAGCGGTATTCCTCCAAGCTTTGCGGCTTCATTTCGATGGAAAATCCAGGCATTTCCGGCGGCATGTAAGCCGCGTTCTGGATCCGCACGGGGTCAAGGAAATGCTCGTGCAAATGGTCCACATATTCGATCACCCGGCCTTCGCGGGTGCCCGCGATGCAGAGGTAATCGATCATCGACATGTGCTGGACATATTCGCACAGGCCGACGCCCCCGGCATGGGGGCAGACCTTCAGCCCATATTTCGCGGCCATCAGCATCACCGCCAGCACCTCGTTCAGCCCGCCCATGCGGCAGCTGTCGATCTGGACGACGTCGATGGCGCCTTCCATGATGAACTGCTTGAACATGATGCGGTTCTGGCACATCTCGCCGGTGGCGACCTGCACCGGGGCGACGCCCGCGCGGATCTTGCGGTGGCCGGCCACGTCGTCGGGGCTGGTCGGCTCCTCGATAAACCAAGGGTTCACGAAGGCCAGCTTCTTCACCCATTCGATGGCCTGATCGACTTCCCAGACCTGGTTGGCGTCGATCATCAGCCTGACGTCCGGGCCGACCTCGTCGCGGGCGATGGTCAGGCGGCGGATGTCGTCCTCCAGATCGCGGCCGACCTTCATCTTGACATATCTGAAACCCGCATCCACGGCCTCGCGACAGAGGCGGCGCAGCTTGGCGTCGTCATAGCCCAGCCAGCCCGCGCTGGTGGTATAGCAAGGATAGCCCTCGCGCAGCAGGGTTTCCACCCGTCCGGGTTTGGTCTCGGCCTGCTTCGTCAGGAAGTCCAGCGCCCATTCCGGGGTGATGCAGTCGGTCAGGTAGCGGAAATCGACACAGCGCACCAGCTCCTCGGGCGTCATGTCGGCGACCAGCTTCCAAACCGGCTTGCCCTCGGCCTTGGCCCACAGGTCCCATGCCGCATTGACCACCGCGCCGGTGGCCAGATGGATCGCGCCCTTGTCCGGGCCGATCCAGCGCAACTGGCTGTCGCTGGTGACATGGCGCCAGAAGCGGCCCATGTCGGCGGCGATCCAGTCCAGTTCCAGCCCCACGACCAAGGGGCGCAGCGCCTCGATGGCGGCGGTGCAGATCTCGTTGCCGCGCCCGATGGTGAAGGTCAAGCCGTGGCCCTCATGGGGGCCGTCGGTTTCCAGAACCACATAGGCGGCGGAATAGTCCGGGTCCGGGTTCATCGCATCCGAACCGTCCAGCCCCTTGCTGGTGGGGAAGCGCACATCAACAGTGCGCAGGCCGGTGATCTTCATGCCTTCACGACCTTCTGGGTCTGCTCGCCCAGCCCTTCGATGCCGAGGCGCATCACTTCGCCGCCCCTCAGATAGACCGGCGGCTTCTGCCCCAGCCCCACGCCCGGAGGCGTCCCGGTCGAGATCACGTCGCCCGGTTGCAGCGACAGGAAGCGGCTGAGATAGGAAATGATCTGCGCCACGCCGAAGATCATGGTCGAGGTCGAGCCGTCCTGATAGCGGTGCCCGTCCACCTCCAGCCACATCTTCAGGTCGCCGATGTCGCCCGCCTCATCCGGGGTAACCAGCCAGGGACCGATGGGACCGAAGGTGTCGCAACCCTTGCCCTTGTCCCAAGTGCCGCCACGCTCAATCTGCCATTCGCGCTCGGACACGTCGTTGACGACGCAATAGCCCGCGACATGGGACAGGGCGTCGGCTTCCTCGATATATTTGCCGCCCTTGCCGATCACAACGCCCAGTTCCACCTCCCAGTCGGTCTTGACCGAGCCGCGCGGGATCTCGATATCGTCGTCGGGACCGCAGATGGCACTGGTCCATTTGTTGAAGACCACCGGCTCGGACGGGATATCGGCCCCGGTCTCGGCGGCGTGGTCGGCATAGTTCAGGCCGATGCAGATGAACTTGCCCACGCGGCCCACGCAGGGGCCGATGCGGGGGCTGCCCTGGACCAGCGGCAGGCTGGCGGGATCGATGGTCGCAAGGCGGGCCAGCCCCTCGGGGGTCAGCGCCTCTCCGGCGATGTCGTCGACATGGGCCGACAGGTCGCGGATGGCGCCGGCTGCGTCCAGGACGGCCGGACGTTCCTGCCCCGAGGGGCCGTAGCGTAGCAGTTTCATGTTGACCTCGTCATGGGTTCGGCTAGACCGGCGGCACGCGCAGGTTTCGCCGCGCGCCCGTCCAGGTTCGATTGCCGGTGTCAGGGGGTTCGGTTCATATCGTCACGCCGCCATCGACCAGTAGGGCCTGCCCGCTGACGAAGCGGCTTTCATCCGAAAGCAGATAGACAATCATCGGGGTGATGTCGTCCACGGTGGCAAGTCGGCCCATCGGCTGACGGGCGATGAAGTTCTTTTCCGCTTGCACCGGGTCCACCGCCGAGGCGATGCGCCCACGCAGCGAGGGCGTGTCCACCGTGCCGGGGCAGATCGCGTTGCAGCGGATGCCCTGCTTGACGAAATCGGCGGCGACCGCCTTGGTCAGACCGATCACCGCAGCCTTGGTCGTGCCATAGGCGGTGCGGTTCGCGAAGCCTTTGATCGAGGACGCCATCGAGGCCATGTTCAGGATCGAGGCGCTGCCGGTCTCGGCCGCGCGGTCCAGCATTCCGGGCAGGAAGGCACGGGTCATCCGCATCATCCCCGTCACGTTCAGGTCCAGCGCAAAAGCCCAGTCCGCATCGGTCACGTCCAGCACGGTCCCGTCATGGACGATGCCGGCGCAGTTGAACAACCCGTCCAGCGGCCCGGTCTCGGCGGCGATGGCCTGGATGGCCGCGGCGTCGGTGACGTCCAGCACCCGCGTCTCGATCCCCTCCAGCCCCTCCAGCAACGCCGCGTCGCGGTCGGTGGCGATAACCCGCGCGCCCTCGGCCGCGCAGGCAATGGCGCTGGCTCGACCAATGCCCTGGCCCGCCGCGGTTATCAGGACGGTCTTCCCCCTCAACCTCATCAAATCCCCCTCCTCACCTGAAGTGAAGTTTGTATATAAAATTATTATTCATATCTGAATGATTGAATCAAGCCGATTCGCGACCGTTCTTGCCTGGGGGCGGTCGCGCGGCTAAATCCCCGATGCGCGGGGCAAGATGGTGATCGGATGAGCGGCGGGGATGCAGGGGCGGATATATCGGCAGCGGATCGCTATCGCGCGCCGGCGCTGGACAAGGGGCTTGATATCCTCGAGGTCCTGGCCAGCCATGTCGGCGGGCTGACGCGGGCCGAGATCGGCCGCGAACTGGGCCTCAGCGCCTCGCAGCTTTACCGGATGCTGGAACGGCTGGTCGCGCGCGGCTATGTCGCGCGGGTCGGAGGCGGCGACCGCTATACCCTATCGATGAAGATGTTCGTGCTTGCCACACGCCACCCGCCCTTCCGGCGGCTGACGGCGCAGGCACAGCCGATGCTGGACGAATTCGCCGCCGAAATGAACCAGTCCTGCCATCTGGTCGTGCCCGATCACGGGACGGGCCTGATCATCGCGCAGGCCAGCCCGGTTTCGCATTGGGAATACCGTGCGCGGGTGGGCGCACAGATGGATCTGTTTTCGACCGGCTCGGGGCTGACCCTGCTGGCATGCCAGCATCCCGACCGCAGCGTCGAGACCTTGGGTCAGTGGGGGATCGCCAGCGCCGAGGACAGGTTAAGGCAGGTCGCCCCCGAACTTCGCGCGATCCGCGCCGCCGGCTATCGCATGGCACCCTCAATGCAGATTGTTGGCGTTACCGATATCAGCGTGCCCGTCCGAGGACCGGATCAGGATGCCGTGGCGGTCGTGACATGCGCGCATCTGGAACACCCGGATGCCCCCAGGCAGGATCTGCACGGCGAAATCCTGGAGAGGCTGAAACGCCTCACGGACGCGCTTTCCCTGCCGATCGCGCCCGGCCGGTAGATCAGCGCCAGATCAGCAGCTAGAGGGCGTCTTCATCTAGGCGATCCAAGCCATAGCGCAGGCGAGGTCGATCAACGCCTTGAACGCAGCGGGGGTCTTTTCGCATCGGAGCGCGATGCGACGGAAGCGTTTTATCTTGTTAAAGAAACACTTGACGAGATGGTGTTCCTGATAGAGCGTCCGATCCAGAGGACTACTTCCGGCGCGGCTGCCCGCGGACAATTCCTTCTCGTATTTCTGCACCTGCTGGAAGGTTACGCCAAGCGCCGCACCGAGATCCTCCTGGCAAATCCCCGGAAGACGGCCCCAGGCCTTAATCTTCTTGCAACCGCTACGTCGGCATTCTTCATGTCGACGGTTATACCGGCTTCGAGACCTTGACGATGGCGGGAAACATCAGGCTCGCCGCCTGCTGGGCACATACGCGGCGCAAGTTCTACGATGTATTCCAGTCCTCCGGATCGCCGAAGAAGCACTGCGGCGGATCCGCGACATTTATCTTGTCTGGAATTCGAGCGGCGCGGCAAGCTGATCCGCGCCTATTACTATACGGCGCTGCTGGAAAACGAGGATTATTCGCCGATCCGCCCGCTGGTCGACTGGCTGCATTACAATGGCTATTCCATGGTAACGAAGCCCGCCCGCGAATATACCGACGCGCTGGGGCGCCGCAAGGTCAAGGGCAACATGGATGTCGAGCTGGTGATCAACGCCATGGAACTGGCGCCGCGGCTGGACCATGAGGTGCTGTTTTCCGGCGACGGCGACTTTTGTCCATTGGTCGAGGCGCTGCAGCGCCAAGGCGTGCGGGTCTCAATGGTCTCGACTATACGTTCGCGACCGCCAATGATTGCCGACGAATTGCACCGCCAGGCCGACAACTTCATCGAGCTGGACGGATTACGGGGGATGATAGGCCGGCTCCAGCGGGATCGGGAAGAAGGCAATCATGAATGTTGATGTCAGCGCATGACCGCACTCCTGCGTGATGCCGTTGGTCGACGAATGGGAAGCGGGTCGAGCGGACCGTCCAGTCGTCCCAAAAGCGCATGCACTTCACCGCGCAGTCACTCGACTGTTCGAGCGACACGGCGATCCAGACACATTGTTGCAGGGCTCCGACCAACTCGGGAAACCTCCGGTCAAGGCGATTCCCTATAGCATCTGCTTATCGCGAGGCCGCTTCTTCTGAATTGTCCCGCGCGGCCCTGGAGGACACAACGGGCAAGACGGCCGGGCCGCGGCGGAAGAGCGGCGCCCCGCCCGATGTCCAAAGGGAGGAAACGATGGACGGGATCATCCAGTCTTTGGGGGTCATCTTCAGCCTTTCTGGCCTAGCGGTGCTGCTGGTCGGCGCGCTGCTGGGGGTCGTGATCGGGGCGCTGCCCGGACTCGGGCCGTCAATCGGGCTGAGCCTGCTGATCCCCTTCACCTATACGATGTCGCCCGAACTCAGCATGCTGCTGATGATCTCGTTATACACCTCGGCCGAATATGGCGGCTCGATCAGCGCGATCCTGCTGTCGACACCGGGCACAGCGGCGGCGGCGGCAACGGCCATCGACGGCTATGCCATGGCGCAGAAAGGCCGGGCCAATGAAGCGATCTCGATCTCGCTGACCGCGTCGACGGTGGGCGGTGTGATCGGCGGGCTCGCCCTGTTGCTGCTGGCGATGCCGCTGGCCAAGCTGGCGCTGCAATTCGGGCCGGCGGGCTATTTCGCGGTCGGTCTGTTCGGCCTGACCTCGGTCGCGGCCCTGTCGGGCGGATCGCTGGTCAAGGGCCTGCTGGGCGCGGTGCTGGGGCTGGCGCTGGCGACGGTGGGAATCGACCCGATCTCGGGGACGCCGCGCTTCACCTTCGGCCATTTCGAGCTGTACGAGGGCGTGCCGTTCCTAGCCGCGCTGATCGGCCTCTTCGCCGTATCCGAGGCAATCGCCCTGGCCGAGAAGCACGCCCGCGGCCCCAAGCCGGGCAAGGACCGCGTGGGCCATGTGTTCATGTCCCGTGCCCTGCTGAAGGAAACCTGGCGCTCGATGCTGTCGGGCTCGGTCATCGGCACGCTCCTGGGCATCCTGCCGGGCGTCGGCGGGAATATCGCCTGCTGGGTGGCACGCGATTATGCCCGCGCTCGCGACAAGCATCCCGAGGAATACGGCAAGGGCGCGGCCAACGGTATCGCCGCACCCGAAGCCTCGAACAACGCCACGGTCGGCGGGGCGCTGGTACCGCTGCTGTCGCTGGGCGTTCCCGGCTCGCCCACCACGGCGATCATGATGGGGGCGCTGATCATGCACGGCCTGCATCCCGGCCCGCAGCTTTTCGACGAGCAGCCGACGCTGGTCTATGCGATCCTGTTTGGCGTCATCATCGCGTCGCTGGTGCAATATCTGGTCGGCTCGCTGTTCCTGCCGCTCATGGCGCGGACCGTGCTGCTGCCCGACGGGGTCATCGCTGCGGGAATCCTGGCCTTCGCTGTCCTCGGCGCCTTCGCCATCCGCAACCTGATGTTCGACGTCTGGATGACGCTGGCCTTTGGCCTGGTCGGATACCTGATGAAGAAGCTCAGCTTCCCGGTCGCGCCCGTCATCCTCGCCATGGTTCTGGGCTACCTGATCGAATCGAACTACCGCACAGCGATGGTGTCGTCGCAGGGCAGCTACATGGTGTTTCTGACCGATCCGATCAGCGTGCTGTTCCTGATCCTCAGCCTGATCAGCATCCTGGTGCCCCTGCGCCGCGTCTGGCGCGCGCGGCGGTGCCCACACCGGGGCGCGGCGGTCTAGACCGCCCGCCACGACCGCAAGCCATCAATCCAGGGAGAGAGAATCGATGCGACACACCACCTTCACCGCCCGGCCGGGTCGTTTCGCGCGGCTGGTCCGCGGGACCGTCACCGCACTCTGCATGGCCGCCGGCACGGTGCTGGCCCTGCCGCAGAGCGCGGCCGCCGATTTCCCCGACAAGCCGGTGACGCTGGTCGTCTGGTCCGGGGCCGGCGGCGCGCTGGACACCTATGGCCGCAAGCTGGCCGAGCTGCTGGAGAAAGAGGCCGGCTGGACCGTCAAGGTCGACAACCGTCCCGGCGGCAGCGGCGCGGTCGGCCTGTCGCAGATCGCGACCCAGCCCGCCGACGGCTACAATATCCTGGTGCTGACCGGTACACTGACCTTCGGCATCGCCCAGGGGCTGATCCCCTTCAAGCTGGACGATCTGCGCCTGCTGCGCGCCATGCAATCCGAGCCCTCGTCGCTGGCGGTGCGGGCCGACAGTCCCTTCAAGACCGTCGAGGACTTCGTGGCTTACAAGAAGGAGCATCCGAACGAGTTGAAGGTCGGCGGTCACTCGTCAGGCGGCTTCCACCAATACATGCTTTATCAGCTGATGAAGCAGGGCGGCTTCGAAAGCGGCTGGATCCCGCATGACGCCTCGGGCAAGGTCACGCTGGGCCTGCTGGGCAAGCATATCGACGCCGCGATGATGACGCCATCCACCGGGCTCGCGCAGGTCAAGAACGGCGAGATCCGCCTGCTGGGCGTCACCACCGCCGAACGCTCCGCCTTCCTGCCCGACGCACCGACCTTCAGGGAACAGGGCTATGAACTGGAAGGCGCGATCTGGCGCGGCATCGCCGTCAAGGCTGGCACCCCCGATGACGTGGTCGATGCCATCCAGGTTGCGATCGACAAGGTGACCGCCTCGGCGGAATGGCGGACGTTCCAGGAAGAGCAGTTCCAGGACAGCCCCGACTGGGCCGAGGCCGAGTTCACCCAGCGGGTGCAGAAGGATCTCGAGCAGCAGGCAGAGTTCCTGAAATCGGCGGGCTTCGTGCAATGACCGGCCGCAGCGTCCTCGGGGCAGGCCAGGGCTTTCCCGTCGGCGACGTCATCGCCGGCGTGATCTGCCTTGCGGGCTGCATCACCTTCCTGTTCATGGCGCTGGCCCTGCCCGCCGGGCATTCGACCGGCGACACCGGGCCGGGCGCCCTGCCCGAGCAGGTGGCGGTCTTCGGCACGGTTTGTTCCGCCGCCTATCTGGTACTGGCCCTGCGCCGGGCCTTTGCCCACGAGCGACCGGATTTCTCGGCAAGCGGGCGGGCGCTGGCGGCATATGCGATCTTCCTCGTCTGCATGTCGGGCGCGGGCTGGATCGGATTGCCCCTTGCGCTCGCCTTGGCCTCGGCTCTGGTCACGCTGCTTTTCGCGGGCGAGCGCCCGCTGATCCGGGCTGCGGCCACCGGGGCAGGGATCTGGCTGATCGCGGTCCTGCTGTTCGGGAAACTGCTGGGATTGCCCATGCCATGATCCCGGCCGACGCCCGCCGCCCCGCCGAAGGGAACCGCCCCTTGCGGCTGGCGCTCGCCTATTCTCTGGCCATGCTGGCCGGCTGGATATCCGCGCGGCTGCACCTGCCGCTGCCCTGGATGATCGGTCCACTGCTGACGACGGCGGCCCTGTCCCTGTCGGGGCTAGTCGATCGCCCGCTGCCGGTGCGCAGCCGGCCATTCGGACAGGCGGTGGTGGCCACCACGGTCGGACTGGCCTTCACGGACGAAGCCCTGGCCGTCGTCCTGAAGATGCTGCCGCTGCTGGCCGGCATGGCGGCGATGACGACGGTATTGGCACTGGCCGTCTCGGTCGTGCAGGCACGGCTGGCCGGCGTCAGGCTGTCGCGCATGGTGCTGGCGACCTTTCCCCTTGCGCCGGTCGAGGCCGCGGTCATCGCCGAAAGCTGCGGCCTGCCGCCCGCCCCCGTCGTCGTAGCCCAGTCGCTGCGGATCGCCGCCATCGTGGTGCTGGTGCCTGCGCTGCTCTATGCCTTCGACGGCTTTGTCCGGCCCGACACCGCCACCGTTGCGGGGGCCGAGGCGTTCGACGATCCGCGCCTGCTGGTGCTGCCGCTGATCGGCCTGGCGGGCGGCGCGCTGTTCCGCCGGCTGGGCTGGGCCAATCCCTATTTCCTCGGCCCCCTCGGCCTTGCAGCGGCGCTGACCGCGGCCGGCGTGACGCTGCCGCAATATCCGCATGTGGTGCTGGCCGCAGCGCAGCTGGTCCTTGGGGCCTGGCTGGGCTCGACTTTTCAGGCGCAAATGCTGCGGGCCGCCCGGCGCGAGCTTGCCATCTCGATGCTGGGAACATTGGGCCTGCTGGCCCTCACCTGCGGCTCTGCGGCGGCGCTGGCGCGTTTCACGCCACTGGACTGGCGCAGCGTCGTCCTGGGAATCGCGCCGGGCGGCGTGACCGAGATGGCGCTGACCGCCCAGTTCCTGAATCAGGACGTCTCGCTCGTCACCGCCGCGCATTTGGTGCGGATCTTCCTGCTGATGCCGCTGGCGCGGCCGCTGATCCGCCTGACCGAACGCCTCGGCTAGGATCTCAGCACCACCAGGAACAGGCGCGAAAAGCGCGGCAGCGCCTCGGCCCTTCGCCTCGGGATGGAAGCGGGCGATGGTGGTATTCGCCCGGGAAGACCTGCAGCCCGGGCGTGATGAAGGCCGCGAGTCCGGGCCACAGGGCCGAGCCGTGAAACCATTCGACGACACCCGCGCCGGGCAGTTCGTGGTAATACGCGGTGCGCAAGATGGTCCGCCCGGCACAAGCGCCTCAGCAGACATGCATCCGCCCTGGCACCGTCAGCATCGAACGCACAGCCCGCGCGCCAGCCAACCGGTCGATCAAAGATGGATCGCGATCCAGCCGCTCCAGCATCCGATGCACGGGCTGATCCAGATCGCCGGACATCCGGACCGCCAGCACGCCACCCGGCGCCGGGTAGGCTCGCCCGAACCGGTCGATCATATGCGGATCGGAATCCGACCCGGGGATACCGAGGTCGGGATAGCGGGGCGGCCGCCCAGATTAACCGCCTCGGCAGACCACTGCACAGGCCAGCAGACCGCTTGCCGCGCGGTCGCGGTTCCCCGAGATTTTCAGGTATTGTCCCGATCCCCGGCCATCCAGCCTCTTGCCGTGGCAGGATCAATCCCGCGGCCAGACCAGACCATCCATCAGCTTGCGGGCGGTGCGCAAGGTGCCGGCGGCGGTGACCCGGCCCTGCCCGTCCCGCTCGATCAGCACCTCGGCCGCGCCGGTCGGATGCTCGATCAGAAATCGGCCATCCGCGGGCAGGCTGGCCAGCGCGGCGGCCGGCGTTCCCTCGAGCGTGCAGGCGGTGGCGACGCTGACCGCGGCAAAAACCCCGATCGAAGCATGGCAGCGATGCGGGATGAAGCTGCGCGTGCCGATGGTGCCGCCCTGGGTGGGGGCCGAGACCAGCGTCATCTTGGGCACGGATTTTTCCGCCACATCGCCCAGCTTCATCAGCGGCCCCGCCTTCAGGCGGATCGCCTCGATCCGCGCCTTGAGCGCGGCGTCGCCGTCCAGCGCCTCGCGGCTTTCCTGCCCGCTCAAGCCGAAATCGCCGGCGCGCAGGATGACGCAAGGCATGCCGTTGTCGATCAGCGTGCATTCGAACCCGTCGATGACGTCCACCGCACGCCCCGAAGGCAGCAGCGCCCCGCACATCGACCCGGCGATGTCCTGGAACATCAGCGGGATTGGTGCCGAGGCAAAGGGCACGCCGTCGATCATCGCAGTCCCCTTGTAGCTGACGCGGCCCTGCGGGGTGCGGATCCGGGCCAGCGCCACCTCGCCGGTGTTCAGCATGTGGATACGGACCGGAGTCTCGTCGCCGATGGCGGGCAGCAGGCCGCGCTCGATGGCGGCGGGGCCGACCCCGGCCAGGATATTGCCGCAGCCCTGGGCATCCGACACCAGGGCCTGATCGACAAAGACCTGCAGGAACAGATAATCCACATCGGCATCCGCCCGCGAGGATGGCGACAGGATCGCCACCTTCGAGGTAAGGGGATCCGCGCCGCCGATCCCGTCGATCTGGCGCGGATCGGGGCTGCCCATTATGCGCAGCAGCAGCGCGTCACGGCTGGCGGGATCGGCGGGCAGGTCGCGGGCCAGGAAATAGGCCCCCTTCGAGGTTCCGCCCCGCATCCACAGGCAGGGAATGCCGTCGCTCATGATCACTCCGTAGAGGTATAGGGTGCGAACAGGTCGGAACCGGGCCAATCGCGCGTGCTGACGATGGCGGCATCCGGGCCACGGGTCCAGCTGTCCGCCTTGGTGTAGTCGGCGCCGGGCCTCAGCGCGGCGGTCGCGGGCCAGGGCCAGACCGGGCGCGTCATCGCCGGCAACGGCGGGATCCCCAGATCCTTGATCGCCATCCCGCCGCCGCGCCCTTCATCCCCTTCAGGCTGGCCGAAGCTCGACACCGCGGCGGTGCTGGAGGTCAGGATGGCTTCCGGGGCCTCGTCGCCCTCGACCCAAGCCATCATCGGCGTCAGCAGGTCCAGGTTCGACGGCCCCTCGCCGCCGCTGCAATGGCTGACGCCGGGCAGCAGGTACAGCCGCTCGAACCCGGCAAGGGTGTCCGCGCCCATCACCTCCAGCATCGCCTTGTGCAGGGCCAGCGTGTTGGCGGGGGCGATATGGGGATCGGCCAGCCCGTGCCATAGGATCAGCTTGCCGCCGGCCTGCTGAAAGGCCGACAGGTCGGGATTGGTCGCGTCGAAAAGCGGATGGCGCGGGCGCAGGGCGTCCAGCGTGGCGATGGTGAAGTGCAGATCGTCCAGGGTCATCTGCGGCCGGGCTGGCTCGAAGGCCAGATAGCGCAGCACCGGGTCCACGATCATCGCGCTGAAGGGCTGCTGGTCATGGCTGTCGGGCACGAAGACGCCCTGCCAGTTCAGCTCGGACCCCGGCAGCTGCTGGCCCGGCGTCAGGGGGGCGCTGGTGACCGCGTCGCGGGGACCGTCATAGACCTTGGCCGCGACCTCGGCCTCGGCAGCGGTCAGGCAATCGCCTGCCGGCCCGTCCTTGCAGACCAGCACCGCCGGATCGAAGCTGCAGGCCGCAGGCTGACTGATCAGCCCGTCCCGGACCCCGTCAGCCGTGTCGCAAGCGGCGACGACGGCGCGATGCAGCAGGGGCAGCTTGTCCGACAGCAGGATGGGCTTGCCATCCGCGCCGGTATTGGCGCGCGCCAGCCAGCCGTGATGCAGCGTATTCTGGACCTGGAACAGCATGGCGGGGGCGCCTGCAATGATGCCGTCGAAATCCTCGGGGAAGCGCATGGCCTCCATCAGCCCCTCGCGTCCACCGTCCGAGCAACCGTTGAAATAGCTGTAGCGCGCGTCCTGGCCATAGAAGGCGCGGATCAGCGTCTTTGCGGCCTGTGCCGTGACATGCTGAGCGCGATAGGCGAAGTCCCGGCGCTGCTGATCATCCAGCCCCCATTTGCCGTCTTGGCCGGTATGGCCCATGTCGGTCGCGGCCATGACGAAGCCGCCATCGCTCAGCACCTTGCAGCCCGCCGAGGCGCCCGATTGCAGCGTGATCCGCCCGCAAAGCCCGCCACAGCCGACCTGGAGGTAACGCTGCGTCCAGCTCTCCAGCGGCAGCAGGATCTGGAAATTCACCTTGGGCGCCAGCGTGCCGATGATCGAGCAGACAGGAACGCCGTCGCTGGTGGTTTCGACGGCTTCGGTCACGGCGCTGCCCGGTCCGCCGATGCCGGTCATGTCCGTTCCGGCCAGACTGGCGCATGAGGCGACAGGGGCGACAACCGCCAGATCGGCAGGCGCCGCCCGGCCGCCCACCGGCAGCGACGCCAGCAGCGCCGCGACTAGAAGCGAGGCAGACCGGATCTTGGGCCTAGACATATTTCAGCCCCTTTGCCTCCAGCCTGGGCCGCATGTCGTAGATGTCGAGGCCGAGCTCGCCCGCAGCCAACCGCTGGCGCTTGGCCTCCTCGGCTGCCATGCGCTTGCGGGCGGCGGCCAGCACCGCCTCGGCATCGGCGCGGCGCACCACGCAGACGCCGTCGTCATCTGCGACGATCACGTCGCCCGCCTCGATTCTCTGGCCGGCGCAGACGATGGGCACGTTGACCGAGCCGAGCGTCTCCTTGACCGTGCCCTGGGCGCTGACGGCCCTGGACCAGACCGGGAAACCCATCGCCGTCAGGTCGCGCACATCGCGCACGCCGGCGTCGATCACCAGCCCGCGGCAGCCCCGCGCCATGGCGCTGGTCGCCAGCAGGTCGCCGAAATAGCCGTTGTCGCAAGGGCTGGTCGGAGCGAGGACCAGCACGTCGCCCGCGCGCAGCTGCTCGATGGCAACATGCAGCATCCAGTTGTCGCCGGGCGGCGCGCTGATCGTCACCGCCGATCCGGCGATTCGCGCACCGGCCCAGATCGGCCGCATGTGGCTGGCAAGGCAGCCGATGCGGCCCTGCGCCTCGTGCACGGTGGCGACGCCCGCCTCGGCCAGGCCGGCGATGGTCGCGGCATCGGTGCGCTGGATGTTCTGGACGACTTTTGCCATGGCTCAGCCTTTCCGCACCGGAGGGGTGCCGTGGGTGTGGAATGTCTCGATGGTCTTCAGCCCCCAGGCCTGGCCCTTCCGGCGGTCGGCCTCGGTCCAGATCACCGGCTGCCAGTCGGGCGCCAAGATCAGCCGCGCCCCGGCATTGGCCAGTTCGACCCGGTTGCCGGCGGGCTCCCAGACATAGAGGAAGAAGGTGCCCTGGATGGCGTGCTTGTGCGGCCCGGTCTCGATATGGACGCCGTTCTGCAGGAAGATGTCGGCGGCGCGCAGGATGTCCTCGCGCTGGTCGGTGGCATAGGTGACGTGGTGCAGCCGTCCTTGGCCGCCGCCATGTTCCTCGGTGCAGGCCAGGTCATAGGTCTTGTTGTTGACGGTGAACCAGCAGCCGCCGATGCGGCCGTTGTCGAGCTGGATCAGTTCCGTGACCCGGCTGCCCAGGCAGGTTTCCATGAAACGGCGGAATTCGGTCACGTCCTCGGCCAGCAGGTTCAGGTGATCGAGCCGGCGCGGCGCCGCGCCGGTGAAGGCGCTGGCGGTGTTCTTCAGCGCCGCGCGCTCGGCCTCGGCCTGCGGCTGGTACCAGACGGTATCGTGATAGATCTCGAAGACATGGCCGAAGGGATCCTCGAAGCGGAAGGCGCGGCCGTGGCTCTGGTCGCCATCAATCCAGCCGTGGGTCTTGTAGCCCGAGGCCTCGATGGCGGCCACGCGGCGCTCCAGCGCCTCAGGGCTCGCGGCGCGATAGGCGATATGGCCGACGCCGGTGGTCCCGGCGCGGGTCAGCTTGAGCGAGGCATATTCGTAATCGTCCCAGGCCCGCAGATAGGCGCTGTTCTCGTCCTGCCCCGACAGTTTCAGCCCGTAGACGCGGGTAAAGAAATCCAGGCTGTCCTCGAACCTGTCGGTCAGCATCTCGACATGCGCCAGATGGGCGATGTCCTGGCTGGGATTGGTGGGGGTCATCTCGTCTCCTCCTTGCCCATGCGGGCTATCCGGCCGCCCCTGCAGGGTCAGAGTTCGTCAACCGTGCGCGGGAAGATCGACTGGAATCCCTCGGCATATTTGCAGTCGCGCCCGCCGGACTGGCCGCCCGAGTTGCGCTTGAAGTGATTGGCGCGGTTCTGGGCGACGCGGGTGTAATAGTCCCACAGGTGTTCCTGCCCCGCCATGCATTCGATGGCGGCGCGCTTCTTGTCCCAGACCGGGGTGATGTCGAGGAAGGTGTCGGGCTTCCAGCCCATCTGCTCGGTCTGGTGCGGCTCGAACAGGTAGAGCTGCGGCGCACCCAGCACCTTCTGGCCCGGATTGTGGCCCCAGGCCTGCGCGATCATCCGGCATTCCAGCGCCACCTGCGTCGTATACATGTGGTCGGTATTGTAGGGGTCAAACTGGCTGTGGCTCAGCATGAAGGAAGGCTGGACGTTGCGGATCACATCCACCACGCGGTCCTTGTCGGCGCGGGTCAGTTCCAGCGGGTAGTCGCCCAGGTCGAGACAGACCAGGTCATGCACGCCAAGGGCCTCGGCTGCCTTTTCGGCCTCGGCCCGGCGGGCGTCCTTGACGCGGTCCAGCGTCATGCCCGGCTCTTTCCACAGCTTGGCGCTTTCGCCGCGTTCGCCGAAGGACAGGCACAGCACGGTGACCTCATAACCCTTGGCCGCATGCAGCGCGATGGCCCCACCGCAGCGCCAGACGAAATCGGCAGCATGGGCGGATATGACAAGGGCAGTCTTGGGCATGATGTTCCTCCGTTCCGGTTGCCGCCAGTTTCGGTCCCCGCGGCCCCCGGTTCAAATTGGAAGCACGGCCGGCTTGATAAGTTTTTGCTATTGCGGTCCTTGCTCCGGCCGCGACCGCCACAACCCCCGCCGGCCGCAAGGACGGTGCGGCTGAGTCAGCGCCTCGTCTCTATAGCATAAATTTATGCCAGAGCCCGGCCTTTGAATTGGCGCCTCGCCACCTTTCGGCCTTATCCCCGGGTCAGATGGGCAGACATGCCCCGCAATCCGGGAGGATCACATGAAGCATATGCTGACACTTGCAACGCTGTCGCTGTCGCTGCTGCCTCCGGCAGCGATGGCCGAAACGCTCAAATTCGCCAATTACATGGCGTCAACACATCCCTATGTAGAGGGCGCCTTCGAACCCTTCGCCCAGGCCGTCCAGCAGGGCACCGAGGGCGCGCTGACCGTCAAGCTTTATAATGGCGGCGAGCTGGGTGCCGGTCCGGTCGAGCAATATTCCCGGGTCGTGGACGGCGTGGCCGAACTGGCGGTTTCGCTGCCCGGTTATACCGCCTCGCAATTCCCGCTGACCCTGACCGCCGAACTGCCCGGCCTCCTGGACGAGGCCGACGGCACCCGGACTCTGTGGCAGCACCTGGACGTGCTTGCCCCGGACTACCGTAGGGTCAAGTTGGTGGGCCTGTGGTCCAGCGCCGAAAACGTGCTCTTTACCCGTGCCAAGCCGGTGCGCAGCCTCGACGACGTCAAGGGCATGAAGATCCGCGTGCCCTCGCGCAATACCGGCCTGCTGGTCGAGGCCTGGGGCGCGACCCCGGTCTCGATGCCGGTATCGGAGATCTACAACGCCTTGCAGACCGGCGTCATCGACGGCGCCATGATCGACGGCACCGCGGTCAACGCCTTCAAGCTGGGCGAGGTCGCCAATTACATCACCAAAGGGATGAAAACGACGAATTCGCCCTTTTTCATCCTGATGAACCGCGATGCCTATGCCGATCTGTCGCCGGAACAGCAACAGGTCATCGACGAGGCCGGCAAGCAGGTCTCGCTGGACGGCCAGAAGGTCCAGCTGACCGTGGCCGAAAAGGGCTTTGCCGATTTCGCCGCCGCCGCCGGCAAGGAGGTCATCACCCTGACCGAGACCGAGGCCGCGCCCTTCGACGCGGCAGCCGAAAAGGTGACGGCGGATGCGATCGCCGCAACCGAGGGCGGCCAGGCCGTCGCCGATGCATTGAAGGCGCAATAGGCTATGCAGGCGCAACGCCCCCTGCCCGGCCTGGGCTGGCTCGACCGGGCGACGAGATGGCTGGCCGTGATCGCGGCCGTCGCCCTGATCTTTCTGGTGGTCGTGATCTCGGCCGGGGTCGTGCTGCGCTATGCCTTCGGCACGCCCGTCCTTGGCCTGAACGAAATCAACCAGATGACCGCCGTGGCATTGGTCATGGCCGCGCTACCCTATTGCACGGAACAGCGCGGCCATGTCGGCGTCGACGTCTTCGACAACGCCCTCGGCCGTTGGGGCCGGCTGGCGGGCGACCTGGGCTCGCGCCTGCTTTCGGGCTTCGTGCTGTCGGTGCTGGTCCAGCGCGCCGTGCTGAAGGCGCTGGACGCCCGTGAATTCGGCGACACCACCAACATGCTGGCCCTGCCGATCTGGCCCTTCTACGGCATCCTGGCCCTTGGCATGGCGCTGTGCGTCCTGGTCCTTCTGGCGCAATTCGTCGCGATCCTGCGCAGCGGGGGTGAATGATGGAACCGACCACTGTCGGCCTGCTCGGCATCCTCCTGCTGTTCTTCCTGATGATCTTTCGCACGCCGGTCGCCTTCGCGATGCTGCTGTCGGGCTTTTTCGGCATGTGGGCGCTGGAGGGGTTACGTACGGCAGGCGCGCTGATCCTGACCGAAAGCTATTCCGCCGTCGCCAGCGAAACCCTGATCGTGGTCCCGATGTTCGTGCTTCTGGGCAACATCGCCTCGGCCGCCGGCTTCTCGCGCGGGCTTTACGACGCGGCCTTCGCCTGGGTCGGGCATTTCCGGGGCGGGCTCGCCTCGGCCTCGGTCCTGGGCTGCGCGGCCTTCTCGGCCGTGTCGGGCTCGTCGGTCGCGACGGCGGTGACCATCGGCAAGGTCGCCCTGCCCGAGATGAAGCGGCTGGGCTATGCCGACGGGCTGGCCACAGGCTCGGTCGCGGCGGGCGGCACGCTGGGCTTCCTGATCCCGCCCTCGACCGGCTTCGTGCTTTACGCGATCCTGACCGAGCAATCCATCGGCCGGTTGTTCATGGCGGGCATCCTGCCGGGCCTCCTGCTGATGGTGCTGTTCATGGCGACGGTCTGGCTGGTGGCCCTGCGCGACCCTGCCCAGGCACCGGCTGGGCCGAACGTCCCCATCTCCGGGCGACTGCGCAGCCTCGGGCAGGCCGGGCCGCTGCTCGCGGTGATGGTGCTGACCATCGGCGGCATCTATGTCGGCGCCTTCACCCCGGTCGAGGCCTCGGGCATCGGCGCGGCGCTGGTGATCCTGCTGGCGCTCGCATCGCGCCGGCTCAGCTGGGCGGGCTTCGCCGATGCGGTCATGGATACGCTCAAGACCTCGGCCATGCTCTACATGATCGTCATCGGCGCCAATGTGCTGAACCCGTTCTTCGCCGTCACCCAGATCCCGGCGCTGCTGGGCGAGGGATTGCAGGGGTCGGGCCTTGGCCCCTATGGCACGCTGGTCGTCATCATCCTGGTCTATGTCGTGATGGGCATGTTCATGGACGGGTTGTCCATGTTGGTGATCTCGATCCCGATCGTCTTTCCGGTCGTCACCTCGCTGGGTTTCGATCCGATCTGGTTCGGCGTGATCGCCGTGATCGTGATCGAGATGGGGATGATCACCCCGCCGGTCGGCCTGAACGTCTTCGTCGTCCGTGGCGTGGCGCAGGACGTGCCGCTGACCACGGTGTTCCGCGGCGTGATGCCCTTTCTGCTGGCGATGATCCTGGGCCTGGTGCTGATCATCCTGATGCCGCAGATTGCCTTGCTGATCCCGAATACGATGTTCGGCTGAGGCGGCCCAAGGCACATGGGCGCGGCATAAGCGCAGGCTATTTCCGGTCTGCCCTTGGCCGCGTCGCACCTTCCGGAATTCAACTGAAATGCGAGGAGAAGACCATGAGCGACGAGCGATTGCCAAGGATCGCCTTCATCGGTTTCGGCGAGGCGGCCGAAGCCTTTGCAAAGGGCTGGGGCCGCGACCTGTCCGCCGGGCTGCACGCCTATGACGAGAAATGCGACGATGCCCAGGCGCGGGCCCTGCCCGCCGGGCGGGCCGAGGCGACGGGCGTCACCCTTGCCGCCGACCGCGCCGGGGCCTTGCGGGATGCCGGCGCCGTCTTCTGCCTGGTGACGGCGGATCGCGCAGTGCTGGCAGCCGAACAGGCGGCGCCGCACTTGGCGCCGGGGGCGCTCTGGCTGGACGGCAACAGTTGCTCGCCCGGCGCAAAGCGCCGCGCCGCCGGCATCGTCGAGACGGCCGGCGGGCGCTATGTCGATGTCGCGATCATGGCGCCGGTCTATCCCCGGCTGCACCGCACGCCGCTGCTGATCGCCGGCCCCCATGCCGGGCAGGCGCTGGCGATGCTGGAGGCGCTTGGCATGACGGCGCAGGTCTCGGGGGCCGAGGTGGGGCAGGCCTCGGCGATCAAGATGATCCGCTCGGTGATGATCAAGGGGATGGAGGCGCTGACCGCCGAATGCCTCCTGGCCGCGCGCCGGGCCGGGATCGAGGACCGGGTACTGGGCTCACTCCAGGCATCGAATCCCGATATCGACTGGCCACGCCAGGCCGCCTACAACCTTGAGCGAATGATGGTCCATGGCCGCCGTCGCGCCGCCGAGATGCGCGAGGTCGCCGCCACGCTGTCCGAGCTTGGCCTGCCGAACGGGTTGGCCAACGCCACCGCCGATTGGCAGCAGCGCATCGGCGACCTGGGCCTGCCGGCGGGCACCGACAGCTATCCCGAGCGCGCCGATGCCATCCTGGGCCGGTTCGCCGGGCAGGACCGGGATCAGGACAGCAGCGCGGCCGTGCGGCAAAGCTGATCCATGAAATCCCGCTGCGTCCGCGTCGGCTCCCAGCCGGCGCGGGTGGTGATGCCGATTGGCCGCATGGCGTTGGGCAGCCGCACCGGCAGGATCGACAGCGCCTCGGATTCCACCTCGGCCTGCATCCGCGACACCCCGCCCAGATGATCGCTCTCGCGCAGGATCTCGCGCATCATGATGACGGAGGAGGTCTCGACGATGTCCACCGGCGCGCGTGCCGCGAAATAGGTGTCGAGGATCCGCCGGAGCGGCGTCGAGCGGCGCGGCATTACCCAGGGATAGGCCGCAAGGTCCTGGATGCCCGGATCAGCCTTCCAGATCAGGGGATGGTCCCGCCGCGCCACGACCACCACCTCATCGTCGAAAAGCCGCCTCTGCTCGATATCCTCGATCGGGCTGGGCAGGCGCAGCGCACCCAGCATCATGTCGATCTCGCCCCGGCGCAGCCCCAGAAGCAATTCGTCGTAGCGCCCGTCGATGACCTGAAAGGGAAAGCTCGGCCGGGCCTTGCGAAAGGCCAGGATCGCCCGTGGCAGCCAGCCTGAGCGCGACAATGGCAATGCCCCGATCACGATGCGCCCGACCTCGCGGCCGTCGAGCGCGGCGAGGTCGGATTCCGCCTGTTCCAGTTCGGCCAGGGCCAGCCTTGCGGCCTGCGCCAGTTGCAATGCCGCGCGGGTCGCGATCAGGCCATGCGCGGTGCGCTGGAAAAAGACCGTCCCGGCCGCGTCCTCCAGCATGGTGGTCGAGCGGTGGACGGTCGGCTGCGCCAGACCCAGCCGGCGCGCGGCCAGGGTAAAGTTCTCGGTCTCGGTCACGGCGATCAGGGCGACCAACTGCTGCCAGGTCGCCTGGATGCGGATGGCGCGGTCCATGTCGGCCATGGCCCTGTCCAGCATCCGCAGCGCCCGGTCGGCGCGATGGTGCAGGATCTCGCCGGCCTCGGTCAGGAACAGGCCCTGCGGGCTGCGCTGGAACAGCGCATGGCCGCTGTCCCGCGCCAGCTTGGCCATGGCCTGCGTGACCGCCGGTTGCGAGACATGGTTCGACTCGGCCGCGCGGGTGACGGAATTCGTGCGCCCCAGAACCAGGAACATCCTGAGATGGCGGATACTGGCGGCCATGGTCGTTCTCCTTCCCGCTCAGGTTATGGGCGGTGGGCGCGGCCGGCAAGTCGCCGGCCCTTGCTTATCTCAGGGCCTCGGCGATCAGGCCCAGCGGATGCGCCGGAACCCGCCCCGCCAGCCGTTCGGCCTGGCACCGGCAGGAGAACCCGGCGGCAAGCACCGTCTCGCCCGATTCCAGGTGCTCGCGCCATGACAGGTCGAACAGCTTGCGCGACATGGCCTGGTGCCGGTTCTGGTGGCCGAACAGCCCGGCCATGCCGCAGCATCCGGTCGCCGGGGTCTGGACCTGCATGCCCAGGGCCTGAAAGACGCGCGCCCAAAGCGCCCCTGCCTCGGGCAGTCCGGTCGCCTCGGTGCAATGGGACAGAAGCCGCGCCGTCTGCCCGGCGCGGGCCTGCGGAAAGCGGCGGCGCCTGGCCTCGGCAGACAGGAATTCCTGCGGCAGCAGGACCGGCGGCGGGGCAAAGCCCGCCCTAGGATAATCCTGGCGCAGCATCATCGCAAAGGCGGGCTCGAAGGCGACCAGCGGCGCGCCGGTCGCTGCCGCGCGGTCAAGCCGCCGGACCAGGGTACGCGCCATCGCCTCGAACCCGGCCCGGTCGCCCGCCCCCTGCGCCGCCTTGCCGGCCGGGCGCATCCGCAGCAGCCTGGGCCGATAGCCCAGCACCCGCAGCCCGGCGATCACCTGGTGCTGAACCCGGCCGTCGAAAAGCGCGGTGAACCAGTCCTGGACCAGAATCACGCTGCCCTCGGGCAAGGCGTCCGCCAGATCGGCCTCGTCCAGCCAGAGATCCCGCGGCAGGCGCGCGATCCGCCGGGGCAGGTCGCGGCTGCCGGTCAGCCATTCGGCAAGCCGCGCGGCCAGGGGCCAGAGGGGCGCCAGCACTGGGGCAAAGCGCAGGGCCAGCGGGCTGAACCGCTCGGCCGCCAGGATCAGCCGGTCGGCCATCGGCCGGGCATGACGGGCGAAATAATCCGCCAGGAAGGCCGCGCGCATGGTCGGGATGTCCACCTGGACCGGACAGGCGGAGGCACAGGCCTTGCAGCCCAGGCAGGTGTCGAGAACGGCGCGCAGGTCGGCCTCGCGGCGCGGCAGGTCGGGGCCTTCCTCTTGCCGGGCCTTGTGCCAGGCGCGCAGCGCATCGGCACGCCCCTTGGGGCTGTGGCGCAGGTCGGCGGTGGCCTTGAAACTGGGACACATCGGCGTCGCGGCCGCATAGCTCAGGCATTGCGCATTGCCATTGCAGCGAAAGGCGCGCTCCAGCGGGTCGCCCTCGGGCGCGTTGAAATCGCGAAAGGGCGTCGTGGCGATCCCCATGATCGCACCGCCATTGCTGACCAGCTTGCCGGGGTTAAAGCGTCCCGACGGGTCGAAGGCGGCCTTGACGCCTTGCAGCGCCGCATAGGCTTCGGGCCCGATCCATTCGCGCAGATAGGCGCCGCGCAGCCCCTTGCCATGTTCGCCCCAGAAGATGCCGCCATGCTGCCGCGTCAGGGCGAATACCGCGTCCGATACGGCGACCAGCCGCGCCCGGTCCCGCGGGCTGTCGATGTTCAGCGCCGGGCGGATATGCAGGCAGCCCACATCGACATGGCCATGGATGCCGAACCCCAACCCGTTGCGCGACAGGATGTCCAGGAAACCGTCGATGAAGGCGGGCAGGTTCTCGGGCGGCACTACCGCATCCTCGACGAAGGCGATGGGCCGCGCGGCACCGTCCACCTTGCCCAGCAGCCCGACACCCGCCGAGCGGATCGCCCAGAGTTCGCGGATCTCGGCCGGGTCGGCGGCCACATGCAGGGCGCCGGCATCGGGCAATCCCCGCAGGATCCGGCGGCAATGGTCTAGTTTTCGGTCAAGCAGCGCGGCATCATCGCCATTCAGCTCGATGAAGAGATAGGCGACGCGACGTTCCCTTCCGGCCCGCAGGCCGGACGGCAACCGCCGCAGGATGCCGGCCTGTTCGGCGATGGCCTGCACGGTCTCGTCCATCACCTCGATGGCCGTCGGATCGGCCGCCAGCAATGGCGAGGCCGCGGCCAGCGCCCCGCGAAAACTGTCGAAGCCGACGACGATCAGGCGCTTTTCGCGCGGGATCCGGCGTAGCCGGACGCGGATGCGGCTCAGCAGGCCCAATGTGCCCTCGGCCCCAAGAAACAGCCGCCACCACTGAAAGCCGCCCTGGTCAGGGCAGGCGCGTTCCAGGTCATAGCCGGTGAAACGGCGGTTCAGGCGGGGCGTATTGGCGACGAAGGCCGCGCGGCCGGCCCTTGCAGCGGCCTCGGCGCGGGCCAGCATGCCGCGCGCCCAGTCCGGCGGGGCGGCCAGGCTATCCAGCAGCCCCTGCGGCCGGGCGATCTGCAATCCCAGGATATTGTCCGAGGTCTTGCCATAGATGCGCGATCCCTTGCCCGAGGCATCGGTGCCAACCATCCCGCCGATGGTGCAGCGGCTGGCAGTCGAGGTCTCGGGCGCAAAGAACCAGCCGGTTTCACGGATCTGCTCGTTCAGGTCGTCCAGCACCATGCCCGGCTGAACATCGGCCCAACCCGCCTTTTCGTCGATGGCGATCAGCCGGTTCATGTGGCGGCGCATATCGACGATCACACCCCGGTTCAGGCTTTGCCCGTTGGTCCCGGTGCCGCCGCCCCGCGCCGTGACGGCGATGCCGGCGAATGCGGGCTGCTCAACGACCCGAAGCAGTCGCACCAGATCGTCGGCATCGCGAGGCGCGACGATCAGGTCCGGGAAAATCTGGTAGACCGAATTGTCGGTGGACATGGCGGCGCGCAATGCGCTGTCGACCTCGATCTCGCCGGCAAAGCCGGCCCGCCGCAGCGCGGAAGCGAGTTGGTCGAAAGTTCCCGATGCGATTGCGCCGTCCAGCATGGCCATCCCCAAATCCGTGTCCCGGACAGTTGACCACGGATCATAAATTCATAAAAATGCAAATAAATGAAACTGAATGCAGATAATCTGAACATAAACCTGCGCCATCTGCGCGCCCTTCACGCCATTGCGCAGGAGGGCAGCTTCAGCGCGGCGGCAGCGCGGCTGGGCATCGTGCCGTCCGCCCTCTCGGCCCTGATCCGCCATCTCGAGGAGAGCATCGGCGCGGCGCTTTTCGACCGCAGCATCCGGCCCGCGGCGATGACGCCCTTGGCGCACGCCTTTCTCGATGACACGGCGCCGCTGCTCGAAGGCATGGATCGCGCGGTCACGCGACTGCGGCAAAATGCCGGGCTGGAGACCGGATCGCTTGCCATCGGTGCTTCACCCTCTGCCATTTCAGAATTGCTGGCGCCGCTGCTGGCGGACTTCCTGGCCGACAAGCCGCAGGTGCGATGCCTGCTGCATGACGACATCGCCGAGAACCTGGCCGGAATGGTGGCCGACGGCCAGCTGGACATGGCCATCGCCGGGCGCGCGCTGTATTCCCCGGACCTGCGCCAAAGCGAGGTTCTTCGCGACGAATTCGGCCTGGCCTGCCGCCGCGACGACGACCTGGCCGGGGGGCCGGTGCGATTGCGCGATCTGCGCGATCGCGTGCTGATCGGGCTTTCGACCCAGACCGGCACCCATCGGCTGCTGGCGCAAAGCGGCTTGCCCCAGGCCCTGCTGGATACTCGCCTCATCGCCCATTCCACGGTCGCGCAGCTTTGCATGATCCGAGCCGGAATGGGGGTGGCGCTGCTGCCGCGCAATGCAGTGCACCTGTTTCGCGATCCGCAGATCGGCTTCCTTCGCATCGAGGATTTCGAGTTGCAGCGCGTGCTTTACCTGATCGAACCGGCACGCCGCCCGCTGTCGCCAATCGCCGCCGCGTTCATCCGCCTGTTCCGGGCGCATATCGCGTCGCGGCATCCGGAATGAGGCGTGGCCGGGGCAGTGGGCATCCGGCCGGCCGGACGAACCCGTCCTTGATGATCTGGATAGCCACGGCATCAGCGCGGCAATCCGGATCAGGTGTCGAAGCGGTAAAGCGTCGCCGGGTTCTCGACCAGGATGCGTTCACGCAGGGTTTCATCCGGCACCCATTCGGACAGGAGGTCGATCAGGGTGGCATCGTCGGGATAGGCTGCCTGACCGCGATGTGGCCAGTCGCTGCCCCAGACCATGCGCTCGGGCGCGACAGCGGCAAAGGCCTTGGCGACCCGCGTCGCATCGGCATAGGCAGGCGCGCCCGTTTCCGTGTTCAGATAGGCGCCAGACAGCTTGAGCCAGGTGTTGCCGCCGTCCAGAAGTCGTTTGATGGTATCGAAGCCTGGATGATCCGTGCCTAGTTCGGCTGGCAGGCGCCCCAGATGGTCGATGACCAGCGGGACCGGAAGACTGGCCAAGATCGCGCCCATTGCGACGATCTGGTCGCCTGTCGCATAGATCTGGACATGCCAGCCCAGCGGCGCGATCAGACGGCAGGTTTCCTGCAGACGCTCGACGGTGGTTTCACCCCAAGACTGCGCCGAAACGAAGTTGACGCGTGCGCCGACAGCGCCCCGATCCGCCATCTCGCGCAACTCGTTTTCGGCAATGTCGAGATCGATGACAACGACGGCCCGCGCATCTGTGCCCATCTCTTGCACCGCCTCAAGCGTGCAGCGGTTATCCGTGCCATAGGTCGAGGGGTTCACGATCACCGTGCGGCCGGTGCCAATCCTGGCCTGAAGCTTGCGATATGCGGCTACCGTCGCGTCCTCGACCGGCTGCCCCTTCCAATGCGGCGAGGCAGGAAACCGGGTGTCGAAAATATGGATATGAGAGTCGCATGCATTTTGCGGAACACGCAGCCGCGGTGCTGCGTCACCCGAGGAAAATGGCGCCGCCTGTGCGCTTGCCCTGTTACCCAGTGCAAGAAGGGCCGCGGCCGCGCCGGCGGCCTGAAGCATCGCCCGACGGCTTATTGCATTCATGGTCATGTAAGTTCCTTCCGAGCGATTGGAATGAAAACGGCCGGAGGCGTCTCCGGCCGTTGCGATTTCACGCCTCTTCCTCCTGGAAGGCCTCCTCGCGCTTCTTGCGGAAGCTGGGCAGGATCATCAGCGCCAGCAGGATCACGGTCGCGATCAGCATCACCAGGCTGATCGGACGCTCGACGAAGATGCTCGCATCGCCCTGGGTGATCAGCATGGTGCGGCGCAGGTTCGATTCCAGCAATGGACCAAGCACGAAGCCCAGCAGCAGCGGACCCGGCTCGCATTTCGCCTTGCGGAAGGCATAGCCCAGCAACCCGAAGCCGGCAGCCAGCAGCACGTCGAAGATGCGATTGTTCATCGAATAGACGCCGACGCAGCAGAACAGCAGGATTGCCGGATAAAGCAGGCGGTAAGGCACGGTCAGCAGCTTTACCCACAGTCCGATCAGCGGCATGTTGATGATGACCAGCAGCGCGTTGCCGATCCACATGCTGGCGACCAGGCCCCAGAAGATTTCGGGCTGGTTGGTCAGCACGCTGGGTCCCGGCGTGATGCCGTGGATCATGAAGGCCGACAGCATCATCGCCATCATGTTGTTGGACGGGATGCCCAGCGTCAGCAGCGGGATGAAGGACGATTGCGCGGCTGCGTTGTTGGCAGCCTCGGGCGAGGCGACGCCCTCGACCACGCCGGTGCCGAACTTTTCCGGCGTTCTCGACACCTTCTTTTCCAGCGAATAGGCGCTGAAGGACGCCAGCGTGGCGCCGCCGCCCGGCAGGATGCCGAGGAAGGTGCCGATGCCGGTGCCGCGCAGCACCGCGGGCCAGGCGCGGCGGAAATCCTCGCGCGTCGGCCACAGCCGGGTCAGGCGGGCAACCGTCACGCCGGCCGAGCCGCTGCGTTCCAGGTTCGCGATGATCTCGGAAAAGCCGAACAGGCCGATGGCGATGACGGTGAACTCGACCCCGTCGAACAACTCCAGCGATCCGAAGGTCAGGCGCTCGGCCCCGGTGGCCTGATCGGTGCCGACCATGCCGAACAGCAGGCCGATCAGGATCATGCCGATGGCCTTCAGCACCGGGCCGCTGGCCAGGATCGTCGCGGCCAGCAGGCCGAAGATCATCAGCGAGACATACTCGGCCGGCCCGAAATTCAGCGCAAAGCCCGCCAGCATGGGACCGGCGATGGCGATGCCGAAGGTCGCGACCGTGCCGGCAAAGAACGATCCCAGCGCCGCGACCGCCAGCGCCGACCCCGCCCGGCCCTGTCGCGCCATCTGGTAGCCGTCCAGCGTCGTGACCACGGCCGAGGCCTCGCCCGGTAGGTTCACCAGGATGGCCGTGGTCGAGCCGCCGTATTGCGCGCCGTAATAGATGCCCGCCAGCATGATGATCCCGGCAAGCGGCGGCAGGAAGAAGGTGATCGGCAACAGGACCGCGATGGTTGCGGTCGGGCCGATCCCCGGCAGCACCCCGATCAGCGTGCCAAGAAGCGCACCGATCAGGCAGAACCCGAGGTTTGCGGGGCTCATCGCCTCGGAAAACCCCAGCAACAGAAGATCAAAGATTTCCATGATGTTTTCCTCGGCTCAGAACGGCCAGATCTTCATCTGGACGCCAAGGCCGTAGATGAAGACCAATGCGCCAAACAGGGTCAGGCCGCCTGCCAGCAGCAATGTCGTGCGCCACCGCCCACCGGGATCGGCCAGCGATCCGGCGATGATCAGCCACAGCGACGCGACGACGAAACCGGCATGTTCGGCAAGATAGGCAAAGCCGACGATCGACAGCACGATCACCGCCAGCGGCCGCAGCTTCATCGCCTCCAAGGGCTCACCCTGGCGATGCAGGGCCGAAAAGCCGATGACGGCGCCCAGGACGATCAGCCCCCCGCAGACAACGCGGGGCAGAAAGCCCGGCCCCATCTGCGCCAGCGTTCCCTGATCCAGCGGCCGCGAAAGCCACAGGCCGAGCACGCCGAATCCGATGAATAGCGCCGCCGTCAGAAGATCGGGCATGTCCCCTCTTTTCGTCGTGCCCGGCCCGGTCATCACTGTCCCTCTTTGATCAGCGCGAAGATATCGCGGTAGCGCTCGAGCCGTGCAGGCATGGCTTCCTTCCACTCGGCACCCGACTGGAACGCCAGGGGCAGGGATTGTTGCTTGGCCTGGGCCTGGAATTCGGGGTTGGCCAAGGCCGCGTCGACGGCCTCGGCCAGGCGGGCGCGGATTTCCTCGGGCACTTCGCAGCGCGCGGCAAGGCCACGCTCGGAGGACATGATGACGTCGAAGCCCTGTTCCTTGGCGGTCGGCAGATCCTCGGCTAGGACCGAGCGTTCCTCGGCGAACTGGGCCAGCGCGCGCATCGCGCCCTTGTCGGCGGTGGCGTATTCGCCGACATTCAGTCCGATGGCGGTGATGTGGCCGCCCAGAAGCGCGGTCTTGGCCTCGTTGGCGCCGGCAAAGGGAACTGCCGTCAGGTCCACGCCCGCCGAACGCTCCAGTTGCAGCATCGCCAGATGCTCGTCGGTGCCGACGCCGGTGGTGCCGATGGACACGGCACCCGGGTTTTCCCTGGCATGGGCGACGAGATCCTCCAGCGTCTGGAAGTCCGAGCCCGCGGGAACGATGAAGGTGCCGGGGTCCTCGACGATGCGCGCGATCGGGCAGATCTCCTCGGGGTCGAAGCGCGGCTTGCGGTCGATCTGCATGGTCAGGAAGCCGGGCGTATTCAGCGACGAGACGGTGTAGCCATCCGGCCGCGCCTGCGCCAGCGCGGTATAGGTGATCTCGCCTGCCGCCCCGGGACGGTTCAGCACCGGAAACTGCGTGCCCAGTTCCGCCTCAAGATAGGGAGCAAGGGTGCGCAGCATGATGTCGGTGCCGCCCCCGGGAGCGAAGGCGACGATCATCTCGATTGGTCGATCGGTCGGCCAGTCGGCATGGGCCATGGTCGCGGCCGATGCGAACAGCGCCGCAGCAAGCGGCAGACTCGTTTTAGCGGACATAGGTTTCCTCCCTTTGGTCCTGGCTGTTGGACTTAGATCCCTTCAGGGATCTCGCAGCCCAGTTTCTTCAGTGCGGCATCAACCCAGGAACGGTCGTTCGTCCCGGCCTCGATCGCCGCCATCTGCTTGGTTTCGGCGTCCTGCTTGGCACTGGTCCTGGCATAGACCTCTTCCACGATGTCGAAGGGGACCGCCAGCACGCCGTCGCTGTCGCCCAGGACCAGGTCGCCCGGCTCGATCACCATGCCGTCGATGGCGATGGGCACGTTGATCTCGCCCGGGCCGTCCTTGTAGGGACCGCGATGGGTCACGCCTGCGGCAAAGACCGGCAGGTTGGTGGAAAGGAACGCGTCCGCATCGCGGATCGCGCCGTTCAGCACGAAGCCCGCCACGCCGCGCTTGACCGCATGGGCCAGCATCAGCTCGCCCATCAGCGAGTTGGTCAGGTCGCCGCCCGCATCGACGACGATGACGTCGCCGGGCTGGGCCATGTCGATGGCCTTGTGCAGCATCAGGTTGTCTCCCGGGCGGGCCTTGACGGTGATGGCCGGGCCGGCAAGCTGGCCGTCGCGGTGCATCTTGGCCAGACGCGGCCCGGCGGCGGTCATGCGGTGCATGCTGTCGCTGACATTGGCGACGGGCAGTTTCAGAAAACGCCGCACCACGTCGGCGGAAACGGCGCGTTCGCGTTTCAGGACACGAAATCCGGTTGCCATGAAAATGTCTCCTTAGACGCTGATCTTCAGTTCTGCGCGGTTGACGATGCGCGCTTCGGGCACGGGACGGCCCTCCAGCATATCCACGATGCCCTGCGCGGCCTCGACCCCGACGCGGATGTTTGCGGCCTTGGTGACGCCGCCGATATGCGGGCTGAGGACAAGGCGCGGCTCTGTCCAGAACGGATGTTCGGCGGGGGGTGGCTCTTGTGCGAAGGTATCAAGCCCGGCGCCGGAGATCCGGCCGCTTGCCAGTGCTTCGGCCAGCGCGGGCTCGTCGATCAGCCCGCCCCGCGCGGTGTTGATGATGATGGCGCCCGGTTTCATCCGCGACAGGCGCTGGGCGTTGACCATGTTCTTCGTCGCGGGCGTCAGCGGGCAATGCAGGCTGATGATGTCGCAACTGGCGAACAGTTCGTCCAGATCCTCGACCCGCTCGACCCCCTCGGCCGCAAAGGCCTCCGTGGGCGAGAACGGATCGTGGGCGCGGACGCTGATGCCGAGCCCCTTGGCAAAGCGCGCGGTTTGGCGAGAGATGGCGCCGAATGCCACCAGCCCCATGACCGAGCCCGCCAGTTCGCGGCCCTGGAAGCCCGGCTTCTCCCAGCGGCCCTCGCGGATGCCGCGATCGAGCGGGATGATCCGCTTTGCCACGGCAAAGAGCAGCGCCATGGCCTGCTCCGCCACCGAGACCGCATTGGCGCCCGCCGCGTTCAGCACCGGGATTCCCCGGGCCGTGGCGGCCTCGACGTCGATATTGTCCACGCCCGCACCGTGCTTCGAAATCACGCGAAGCCGGGGCGCCGCCGCGAACACGGTTTCATCGATCCGACCCATGCGCGCCAGGATGCCGACCGGATCGGCCATGCGCACGACCTCGATCAGACCCTCGCCGTTGGTATAGGGCGGAACGTAGACCGGAACATAACCCGCTCGCGTCAGCACATCTGCGGCGGCAGGTGCCAGGCTTGGCCCCGTGATCAGGATATTCTGTGACATGATCCTCCGTGTGCCACACCCCGTGGCAGCTCCTCGGCCTGGAATTTATCAGTTGGATATCTGAATGAAAGCGGATAAAACTGTTTGATATATTCAGAAAAACTGCATCAAATGGATACGCGCCAGCTAAAGACACTTCTCGCCATTGTGGAAACCGGCAGCTTCGCCCGTGCCGCGAACCGCGTTGCGCTGACGCCCTCGGCGGTCAGCCAGCAGATCCAGGCCCTTGAAAACGAAGTCGGAGTTTCGCTTTTCAACCGCGAGAACCGCCCGCCGACGCTGACCGCGGCGGGACAGCAGATGGTCGAGGCGGCGGCAGAGCTTGTCAGGGCGGCGGAAAACGCCATCGATGCGATTTCAGGCCGCCGGATCGTGGGAAAATTCGTCATCGGCTCGGTCCGCACCAGCGCGATAGGGTTGCTGCCGCAAGCGGTATCGCGCGTCGTGGCGAATCATCCCGGCCTCAAGATCCGGCTTCTGGTCGGGAACTCGGAAAATCTGGTCCAGGATGTCTATGCCGGCAGGCTGGACGCCGCGATCATCGCCGAGAACAGCCTGTCCTCGCGCGATCTCGACTGGTCGCCCTTTATCCGCGAGCCGCTGTTTCTGATCGCGCCTCCGGGAACCCCGGTCGTTGATGTCCGGCAGGCGTTGTCGGCGCTTCCCTACGTGCGGTTCCGCAGCAACGTGCCCCTGGCGCGGCTGATCGAAACCGAGCTGGGCCGGATGAACCTGCCGCTGAACGACATCGCCGAGATGGACACGATTTCGGCGGTGACCGCCTGTGTCGAAAACGGGCTCGGGGTGTCGATCGTGCCGCGGATCGCCGCGATCGAGCGCGGGGTGGACCTGGTCATGCTGCCCTTCGGCGATCCGCCGGTCTTTCGCCAGATCGGGCTGCTACAACGCCCGAAAGGGCCTCGGGCCGGGCTGATCGCCGAATTGCACGAGCAACTGGCACTGGTCAGCGGCGAGTATGGGGTGCGAAGGCTTGTCTGATCCGCTTGCCAGGCCACCGATCGCTTGCATCGCGCGTTGGATTTCTCGGCGGTCTATCTTGAAACGGCGATCATGAAGGCGCTCGCTGCCCGTTCCGCCAGCGCAATCGGCCTTTGTCCTAATCGCGCGGACTGGATGGCCTCCTTCCTGCCGACCGACGCGGCAGTACGGCGGAAAGCCGTGCACGTCCGGTGCATCGACCAGACCGAGCGTCGCGTGCGCGCCGGTGCGGCCAAACCCTGCAAGGCCTTCGTCACCACCCCGATAGGTGGTTGGTGCAAGGGTCGAAGCTTCAGACAGAGGATTACAGAAATGATCGAGGGAAACGTCGTGGATCCCGATGTCGCTCCTCCCGCAAGTTCCTGTTTTACATCGCTCGACGCCGGGCAGTCAGGTCCGGTCAGGCAAGGCGCCCTTCTGTTCACGCATGACGAGCGCAACGATCGTGCCCGACAGCAAGCTCACGGCGGCGATGGCCGTGATGGCCGCGCCGAAGCCGAAGCGGTCCGCAATCAGCCCGGCAGACAGTGCCCCGATGGCATAGCCGAGATCCCTCCAGAAGCGGTAGACGCTGAGCGACCGGGCACGCCATGTCGGATGCGAGGCGTCCGAGACGGCAGCGATCAGGCTCGGATAGACCATCGCCGTGCCGGCACCGAGCAGAACGCTGTCAACGGCGGTGCAATATCCGGCCACGCGGCGGAGTAAAATCCGGCCACGCGGCGGTGACCGGCGCCATGGCGCGCGCGCTTACCAGATAGCTGGCGCGTGCCATGGCGCATTGGCCCCTTGGGCCAAAACAGCACCATCTGATTTCAGGACTTTTGTTGCTGCTTTCGGGCAGTGCTGTTGGCGAGACGATAACTCAACAGTCAGGTGTCAGCGGAGGTTGACGTCCACACCGTCCCTGGGGCCCGAATGCGCTCGGCGCTGTCGTCTATAATGAGGGACGATCAGTCTGCCGTTCTGCACGCAAAAATTGATCTGCTGCGAGGTTATGTGCGTAAAGCAAAGAAAATGGCCCGAATAGCAGAAGGTTCGCCCTATCTGCGGCGGCTGGACGACAACTGGCAGCTCAAGAATTTCGAGGGACTCCCCATGCTTCAAGTCGCGCTTCTCTATACTGCAACCGCCGCGGTGTTTCTCGCTCTGGATGCGATAGGGATCCGGTTTCTCATCCGGCCGGTGTTCGAGCGCAATGTCGGCCATCTTCTTGCCGATCCGCTGCGGCTTGGTCCGGCAGCGCTGTTCTATCTGGGATATATCGCCGGGCTTGTGTGGCTGGTTTCCTGGCCCGCGCTGAAGGGCAACGATCCCCTGCAGGCGTTGATCGGAGGCATGGTCATCGGGCTGATGTGTTATGGTACCTATGAGATGACTAATTACGCCACGCTCGCCGACTGGTCGTGGGAGCAGGTCATCATCGATGGATTGTGGGGCATGCTGCTGACCGGATTTTCAGCCTGGATTGGCGTTCTGGCACTTTCGGGGCGATTTAACTGAACGATCAGCCCAAGCGTCGCAACAGGCGCAGCGAGAGCGCATAAGGCAAGGCCCGCACCAGCTTCATCACCCAGGTGAAGCGGCGCGGGAAATGGATCTCGAATCCCCGCCGCTGCATCCCGCGCAGCACCGCCTCTGCCGCCTGCTCGGGAGTGATGATTGCGGGCATGGCAAAGTCGTTTCTTGCTGTCAATCTGGTCTGGACGAAGCCAGGACAGACCAGCCGCACGTCCACGCGCGGTGCCAGTTCGACCGCAAGCGTTTCGGCCAGGTTGTTCACCGCAGCCTTGGTCGCTGAATAAGGCTGCCCCCCCGGCAGACCGATATAGCCCGCAACCGAGCCGAACAGCACCAACTGTCCACCGTCGCGCAGCAGCGGGGGGCATTGGCGGGCGACCTCGATCATGCCCAGGATGTTGACCCGCACCATCGCCTCGGCTTGGGCGGGGTCGATGTCGGCGACGCGACCGGGATCATAAAGCGCGGCGGTGCAGATGATCGCATCGAGCGGCGCCTCAAGCGCAAGCCGCTTCACCACCGCTGCCAGCGTTTCGGGTTGTCCCAGATCCAGCGGCAGGGCCTGCGCACCGCCGCATTCCGTGGCCAGCACCTCCAGCGCGTCATCATCGCGGGCGGAAAGGATCAGCTGCGCACCTTGCCCGGCCAGCGCCCGGGCAAGTGCAGCGCCGATCCCGGCGCTGGCACCAATGATCCAGATGCGGCGGCCTGCATGGCCCATCCTTCAAATCCGGAAGATCGGCTGCAACAGCCGCGGGATCAGCGCGCGAAAGCGCAGGGGCGCATCTGTTGCCGCCAGGCAGATGCAAGGCTCGCCTGGGCCGGCCACGGGTTGGTGGTCGATCTCGTCATGCGCCACTTCTACGTCGCCGCGATGAAATGCGCCCGCACTGTCGGAAAAGCTGCCCTGCAGCACCAGCGTCAATTCCTGCCCGCTATGCCCGTGTTCGGGCACGGCCTTGCCCGGCGGGATATACAACAACCGCAGCGAGCCTTCACGATCGGTGGTCAGGATCTGCTGGCGGATGCCACCGCCCAACATGCGCCAGTGCGGCGGCCTTCCGCCCAATTCGTGCATCACAGCCGAGGGAAACGGGCCAGAGGCGCGCGGGGGCGGTTTCGGCGCCGGTGCGTCCAGTGCCGCCATCATACGGTCGCGTGCATCGGCGCGCAGGTTTGCACCCTCTGCACCCAGCAAAAACGCGCCGCCGATCATGTCTGCCGCCTCGTGGCGGGCGCGGCATTGGTCGCAAAGTGACAGATGCGCAGCCACGACCACGCCGAAGGCATGTGGCAAGGTTCCAGCGCGATACGCGTCAAGCATGTCGTCGGGGATGTGGTGGCGGATGGCGGTCATGGTGCTATCTTCTTCAGCTCGTGCCGGAGGCGTTCAAGGCCAAGGCGGATGCGGGACTTGATGGTGCCAAGCGGCAAGCCCGTCATTTCACTGATACCGCTATGGGGAACGTCATCGAAATAGGCGGCGCGCAGCGCCTCGACCTGTTCGGGAGCGAGTCGCGCAAGTGCCTCGGCCAGGTGGCGCGCCTCCTGCTGCAGAGCGATGATCTGGTCTGCGTCGGGTTCCAGGCTCTCAAGCTCGGGCATCTCGTCGGGTTGTGCCAGCGGGCGGCGGCGCGCCATGTCGATGCGCCGGTTCCGGGCAATGCCATAGATCCAACCGGCCGCGTCGGCGCGATGCGGGTCAAACTGCCCTGCCTTGTGCCAGACCGCAAGCATCACATCCTGCACCACATCCTCGGCAGTGCCGTCGCGCAGCCCGCCGCGCAGCATCATCGCCTTGATCCTTGGGGCAAAATGGTCAAAGAGCCGTCCGAACGCCGCGCGGTCACGGCTGTCGCGGACAGCGATCAAATCTCGACTCAACTCGGAAAGATCACTCATCGGCTGCTGACTCACCACTGTGGCACCCACGGCACCGCTATCGACCAGTGGCGGTGCCATCGGACTGAGCGTTCTATAAGTGCAAGGCTCGACAGGTGCAAATGCAGTGTTCATGCCATGCAATACGGGTGACAAGGCGTAGCAGATCATTCTTACGGCAATTTTTCGGTTTGATTGATCCAAGGCCAGGTTCCACGCGTAAGCTTGTCAAAGAGTTAGTGGAGTCCAGATGCCTTTTGACATCACCAACGGCGCGCCGCAGCGAATTGCCATCGTCGGCGGGGGCATATCGGGCCTGGCTTGCGCATGGGTTCTGTCGCGCCACCATCATGTTACGTTATACGAAGAAGCGATCCGGCTTGGCGGCCATGCGCGCACGGTTCTTGCCGGCAAGCGGGGCGATCAGCCGGTCGATACCGGGTTCATCGTGTTCAACCATGTCAATTACCCGCATCTGACGGCGATGTTTCGCGACCTTGACGTGCCAATCGTCAAAAGCGACATGAGCTTTGGCGTCTCGCTGGACGCTGGCGGGGTGGAATATGCGCTGCGGTCCGGCAATGCGCTGTTCGGCCAGCGCCGCAACATCGTGGACCCGCGCTTTCACCTGATGATCCGCGACATCCTGCGCTTCAATGCCGGGGCCGAGGCCGAAGTGGCGGCAGCGCCCGAGATGACCATCGCCGCCCTGATCGCGCGGATGCGTCTGGGTGCACGATTTCGCGACCATTACCTTTATCCGTTCTGCGGGGCGATCTGGTCCACGCCCGATCACGACATCGGGGCCTTCCCGGCCCGTGCGATGGTGCGGTTCATGCGCAACCACGGGCTATTGTCCCGCGGCCAGCATCACCGGTGGTGGACGGTGGACGGCGGCTCGATCTCCTATGTCGAGCGCCTGTTGGCGGCGCTGGTGCAGGCCGGAGTCGATCTGCGCCCCGGCACTTCCGTGGGGGCGGTCACGCGCAGCGGCGAAACCGTAACCCTGCGCGCCAAAGGGGCAGAGGCCGAAAGTTTCGATCATGTCATCCTTGCAACCCATGCCGATCAGGCGCTCGCGATGCTGAGTGATGCTGACGGGACCGAACAGGCCGCCCTTTCGGCAATCCGGTTCCAGCCCAACCAGGCTGTCCTTCACGCAGACCCATCCGTGATGCCGCGCCGCCGCAGATGTTGGAGTTCATGGGTCAGCCGGGGCGATACCGGGCGAGCGGGTGTGGCCGTCACCTATTGGATGAACAGGCTGCAGAATATCCCGGACGACGATCCGCTGTTTGTCACGCTGAACGCGGGTGACGGGATCGACCCGCGTTTGATCTACGATCAGGTAACCTTCCGTCATCCGGTCTTTGATCTTACGGCGTTGGACGCACAGGCGCGGATTGCCGCGATGCAGGGCAATCGCAACACCTGGTTTGCTGGAGCATGGCTGCGCAACGGCTTTCACGAAGACGGCTTTGCCAGCGCCATGCGCATCGCGCGGCGGTTGCTGCCTGTGGCGGTGCTGCCATGACCCTCGCCGCGCGGCTTGAGGCGGGTGAGGTGCTGGCGATGCCCGCGCTGGTGACCCATGCCCGGCGCGGTGCCCTGCGCCACACATTCCGTACCCATGCCGATCATCTGCTGCTGGCGCCTGAACATTTTCACCCGCCCCGGCTGATGGGGCATAACAGGTTTGGCCTGATCGCCTTTTACGACTCCGACCACGGCGGCCCGCGTGGCGCGGGCACCGGCGCCCACTGGGCCTGGGCGCAGTTCGGCGCGGCCGGGATCGCCCGCCGTCCGGGGCTGGTGCTGGTGCTGGTGCTGGTGACGCAGCCACGTTTCTTGGGCTACTGGTTCAACCCAGTCAGCTTCTGGATGCTGATCCAGGGCGACGCGCTGATCGCCGCGATTGCCGAGGTCAACAACACCTTCGGCCAACGCCACAGTTATCTGCTGGCCCGCCCCGACCTTGCGCCGATTACCGCTGAAACGGAACTGACCGCGCGCAAGGTGTTTCACGTCTCGCCCTTTCAGGACGTGGCGGGGGAGTATCATTTCCGCTTTGCCCTGCACCCCGACCGCATCGCCATCCGCATCGCACAACAGGACGGCGCGGGCGGCATCGACACCGCCATGACAGGGCGCCTGGTGCCGCTGACCACCCTCGGGGTTCTTGCAACAAGTTTTCGCCGGCCGGGCGGTGCGCTGCGGGTGATTGCCCAGATCTATTGGCACGCGCTGCGCCTGAAACTCAAAGGCGCTGCCTATCGCCGCGTTCCCACCCCACCCGATCAGGAAATCAGTCGATGAGCCTTGCGACACGCTCCCTCAAGTCCCGCTTTCTTTCCGCCCTTGAAGGGATCGGCGATGGAATCCTGACCCTTACCACGCCCGAGGGCACTCGCCACCGCTTTGGCAGCGCCGGCCCCGAGGCGGACTTGCAGATCCGCGACTGGCGGCTGCTTCCGCGTCTGGCGCTGCGCGGCGATGTGGGCTTGGGCGAAGGCTGGATCGCCGGCGAGTGGCACAGCGAGACGCTGGAGGCGACGCTGTCGCTGGCCCTGCGCAACCTTGGCCTTCGGGCCGGTTGGGGAGAGCCGGGGCGGCTTCAGGCCATGCGAATGCGGCTGGTCGACCGACTGATGCGGCCAAACAGTCTGCGTGGATCGCGGCGCAATATCCGCGCGCATTACGATGTGGGGAACGAGTTCTACCAGTTGTGGCTTGATCCCGGCATGACCTATTCCTCGGCACTGTTTGGTGAAGGCGATGATCTGCCGCGCGCGCAGGCCCGCAAGAACGCGCGCATCCTGGCGCAACTGACACCGGGCGAAAGCCTGCTGGAAATCGGCTGCGGCTGGGGCGGGTTCGCCGAAGCTGCTGCGGATCACGGCCATGACGTGACCGCGATCACGCTGTCGCCCTCGCAAAAGGGCTATGCCGATGCCCGGCTGGATGGCCGCGCCGAGGTGCGGCTTCAGGATTACCGTCAGGTGACGGGCAGCTTTGACAACATCGTGTCGATCGAGATGATCGAGGCGGTGGGAGAACGCTATTGGCCGACCTATTTCGCCACCCTCAAGGCGCGGCTGGCACCGGGTGGGCGGGCGGTCTTGCAGGCGATCACCGTGCCTGATGCCGAGTTTTCGGTATATCGCCGCCGCTCGGATTTCATCCGTCAGCATGTCTTTCCCGGCGGCATGCTGCCCTGTTCTGCGATCATCATCCATGAGGCCGCAAAGGCCGGGCTGCGCGTCCAAGACAGCCACGCTTTCGGCCCGGATTATGCCCGCACCTGCCGGATCTGGTGCGAGAGGATGATGCAACAGCGCCCGCGCATCGAGCGGCTTGGCTATGGTGACGCGTTCCTGCGCGGCTGGCAGTTCTATCTGGAGGGCTGCGCCGCTGCCTTTGCCACAGGGCGCTGCGATGTGGTGCAGGTGACGCTTGACCACGCGGATGCGGCGGCTTGAATGGCGGCGCCCGGCATCCTCTGGCTGACCCGTGATTTTCGTCTGCATGACAACCCCGCGCTTCAGGCCGCCATTGCCGATGGTCCACTGCTGCCGGTTTTCATCATCGACCGGCTGACCATGACGCAGGGCGCGGCCAGCCGCTGGCGGCTGATGCGCGCGCTGCAATCGCTGGATGCCACCCTTCGGCAACGCACCGGCGGCAAGGGCATCACGATCCTGCGCGGCGAGGCGGATGAGATCCTGCCACCGTTGATGAAGCGGCTGGGAGTGCGCAGGCTGCACCAGTCCGACTGGCCCACATCCGAAATGCGGACGCTGCAAGGCCGCATGCGGGCGGCCCTGCGGCCTGCGGGTGCCGAGCTGGTCCTGCATCCGGGCCATCTTCTGGTGCACCCCCGGGCGATCCGAACAGGCAATGGGGGCGCCTATCGGGTCTATTCCCCCTTTGCGCGGGCAGTGCGGCAGCTCGGCCCCGATCGGCCCGCCGCTGACGCGCCGCGGCGGATCACAGCTTGCACCGAGCCGCTTCAGGGGCTTGATCCACTGAAACTGGATCTCGCTCCGGACCTGCACCGTGGCCGCGCCGCCTTGGAGCAGTTTGCCCCGCCTGCGGGCGAAGGCGCCGCGCTTGCCCGGCTGGACGACTTTCTCGACCGAGCCTCTGCCTATCCCGGCGGGCGTGATCGCCCCGATCTCGACGCGACTTCCGGCCTCTCCGATCATCTTGCGGTGGGAGAAATCAGTCCACGCGTGGTCTGGGCCAGAGCCATGCTGAGGGCCGAGGTGTCGCCCGAACACGCAGCCGGCATCGGCAAGTTCCTGTCCGAAGTGATCTGGCGCGACTTTTCCTGGCATCTGCTGATCGAGTTCCCGCAGATGCCGGTTGCCTGCTGCCGTCCCGAATGGGAGGGCTTTCCCTGGCGCAAAGACGCCCCCGAGCTGATCGGCTGGCAGCGGGCGGAAACCGGGGTGGCGCTGGTCGATGCCGGATTGCGCCAGATGTGGTTGACGGGCCGGATGCACAACCGCGTGCGCATGGTGGTTGCAAGCTGGCTGACCAAGCATCTGCTGATCGACTGGCGCGCGGGGCTGGCGCATTTCGCCGATTGCCTGACCGATTGGGACCCGGCCGCCAATGCGATGAACTGGCAATGGGTGGCGGGCTGCGGCCCCGATGCGGCGCCCTATTTCCGCATCTTCAACCCCGAGAGGCAGGCGGAACAATACGACCCTCAGGGCGATTATCGCCGGCGCTGGCTTGCTGGATTTGACGGTGCCTCTTGCCCAGAGGCTGAGGTCTGGCTGCAAAGCATTCCACCGGCGTGGAACCGCGGACCTTGGCTCCCCGGTCCCCCATCCATGCTGGCCAAGGGGCGCAATGCCGCGCTGGCGGCCTTGGCACAGTTTCGCGCCACCATATCGGAGACCTGAAATGAATGACCGCAACGCAAGGATCATCATACTGCTGTTGGCTGTGGGTTTCGCCGTTTCGCCCGTCCTGTCGAATGGCTTTGGCGGCTTTTACACGGAAAGCTTTCCCGTGCAGGTGGACCGCTGGCCCGCCCAACCCGTTGGATGGGCCTTTTCAATCTGGGGGCTGATCTATTTGGGGCTGATTCTTGCCTCGGTATGGGCTCTTTGGCGCCCTGAAACCATGCCGGGCTGGGGGCGCGCTGCCTGGCCCCTTGGCATCAGCCTGTTCATCGGCGTGTTCTGGATCGAGGCTGCCCTCCGTTCCCCATCGATCGCCACGGCGATGATCCTGGTGATGGCGGCGGCTGCGATCATGGCGATGCTGCGGGTCGGGCCCGGCTGGCGCGAATGGGCACCCATCGGGCTATACACCGGCTGGCTGACGGCTGCATCAGGGGTCGCCCTGTCGGTGGTGGCGACGGGATATGGCATATTGCCGCCGCGAACAGCCGCCATTGCGCTGATCATTTGCGTCCTGATTGCGGCTGTTGCGGTCGCCTTCGTCCGTCCGCACGTCTGGTCCTATCGCGCCGGTGTCATCTGGGCATTGTTCGGCGTCATTGTGGCCAATGCGGGCGCCGGCGACTGGCTGATCGCCATGATCTGCGGCGCGGGAATCATCATGCTCGCAATGTTCGACCGGTTCATCCCCAAATCCAGCCGCGGCTGATCGCTATAAAACGCTACCCCGGCTGATACAGCCGGGGTCTATCTGGTTTACATATGATCAACTGTGCCATTCGCCTCAGTTGGCAGGAGGCATGATCACCGCGTCGATGACATGAATCACTCCGTTCGAGGCCGCGATATCGGCCGTGGTGATGTTGGCGTCATTGACTTTCGCGCCGCCATCAAGCGTGAAGGTCACCTCGCCGCCCTGAACCGTGGCTGCCGACATCCCCTCGGTCAGATCCGAAGACATGACCGCACCCGGAACCACGTGATAGGTCAGGATCGAGACCAGTTGATCCTTGTTTTCCGGCTTCAGCAGCGTGTCCACGGTCCCTTCGGGAAGGGCCGCAAAGGCCGCGTCCGTCGGCGCGAAGACAGTGAAGGGACCTTCACCTTTCAGCGTGTCCACCAGCCCGGCCGCCTGAACCGCAGCAACCAGCGTCGTGAAATCGCCCGCGGCAACTGCCGTATCAACAATGTCCGAGGTCGCATCTTGCGCCATGGCGGCACCTGCCAGCATGGTCGTTGCCGCAGCCCCCATCAGAAACTTGCGTAGCATTCCGTTTCTCCATTGTGTCAAGTAGTGTTTCGCAGAGGACAATATCCGTACCCTCCATCGTCATTACGCAGGTCGCCCCCGGACGGATCAAACTTGCGGACAGGAAAAATTCGATTTGCGTGCGCGGATGTCCAAATCGACCAGATCATGCCGGAAGCAGCAGGTGTGTCAGACATTCCCTGGCACTAGGTCATGTTGACAAATGGCGGAGCCAGAGGCGGATCGACGTGATGTCGATGAAGCCCAGGAAGCTTTCGGCGGTCTTGTCGTAGCGGGTGGCGACGCGACGGGCATTCTTGAGCTTGTTGAAGCACCGCTCAACGAGATTGCGCAGGCGGTAGAGCCTGCGGTCAACGGCGACCCGTAGCTTCCGGGTTTTGCGCATGGGGATGACCGGCACCACGTCGCGCACCTCCATGGTCTTGCGGATGTTGTCGGAGTCGTAGCCGCGGTCTGCGAGCAGAACGCTTGGCTCGGGCAGGTTGTCAGCCATGACCAGATCGAAGCCGAGGTAGTCCGATGTCTGCCCGGCCGTGATCTCGGTTCTCATGGGCAGGCCTGCCGCATTGACCCGCAGATGGATCTTGGTCGTGAAGCCACCTCGCGAGCGGCCGAAACCTTGGCGCGGAGTCCCCCTTTTGCGCCCGCTGCCTGATGATGAGCGCGAACCACGGTGCTGTCGATCATCTGCAGCGCATCCGGCACGATCCGGCTCTCGTTCAGCGCCTCCAGGATCTGTTCCCACAGCCCCGCCAACGTCCAGCGCCGGAACTGCCGATAGACAGACGACCATTTGCCGAACTCTTCCGGCAGGTCGCGCCAGGGCGACCCCGTTCGGGCGATCCAGAAAATCCCATCCAGAACAAGCCGATGGTTCGTGGGCTTGCGGCCGTTCGGAGAACGGACAGCCAGGATGAAGCGTTCAAAGAACGCCCACTCGTCGTTCGACATCAGGTTTCGTGCCACGCTGGTCTCCATTGCAGATACCAGCTTGAATCACGATCACCGCGCCCGGTGAATCCCTTTTGTCAACACGCCCTAGAGCGGGATGAGGAAAAGTGTGAAGCGGTTTTCCGCCCGCATCCTGCTCTATCTCTTTGGAATCGATCGCGCTTATGAATTCAGGTCGATTCGACCTGAATTCATCGCGATCTATGGCACCATGGCGCCGTGCTCATAGGCCAGCACATCCTCGAGCCGGTAGACCACGCGGCCGCCGATCTTCAGGAAGGCCGGGCCCTCGCCGGTCCAGCGCCAGCGTTCAAGGGTGCGCGCCGAAATGCTCCAGCGTGCGGCAAGTTCGGTCTGGTTCAGGCAGGTTCTGGTCTGCATCGTCCTCTCCCGGTGTGTCGTTGGGAGGAAGATGCACGGCGCGACGCGGGGATGTCGTCGGGATCAGAGTGGGATACGGCGGGGGATCAGCCGGACCGTTTCAATCATGGGGTGAATCGTGTGTCGGTGGGATCGCCATCCCCCTCCATCCCCCGGTGCATCCCACAGGGGGGATCTGGTAGCGGCCGCGGAGCGACCGACTCAGAGGCCAAAGAGGCGATACGCCCCGCGACCGTTCGACTCGATCAGCAGCGGCCAGTCCTTCTTGGACTTGAAGACGTCAGCCATCTTGAGGCTGCGCGACCCAGCCTGCGAGAGCACCGCCTTGCCGCTCTGCCACGGATCGCCCCGCAGGGCCGCCGTATGGAGGATCCGCACGACCTGCGCCTGGATCGGACCCAGCCGGAACTCCCGGTCATTGCAGCGGACGCTCTGATAGTCGGCAGAGGCGTGAAACCCGCCAGCGGACTTCAGTCCCGAGGCACCGCCGAACCCTGTCGCCGCCTCGAAACGGTCGCGTTCTTCGCGCCTTAGCACCAGATCTGGCTTGCAGATTCGCAAGCTTTCGCGCGTACCGTAGAAGCAGGCATAGTCCGCCTTCGCTGTCCGGAACCTTGTGATGCTGACCTCGCCAAGGCGGAAGAGCTGGAAGACGTCTTGAACGTGCAGGTCCAGCAGCCCATTGAATAAGGACCGCTCGGTGGGGATCGAGAAGCAGCGGCCATCGTCGGTTTCCTCGAAGTCGCCGAACTCGATAGGCAGGTTCAGGATGCGGACGGACAGACGCAGCTGGTCGTTCTCGGCCAGATAGACCAGATCGACCTCGGGCATCGACCAGCGGGCGAGGACTTCCGGCAGGGTAAAATACGCCTTCTCGATCTCCATCCGGGCCCCCGATTCCCATGCAATCTGTTTGGCTTTTGTTCTAGCCGCTTGACGATCCCAATTCAATCCTGTCATATCCCACTATATCCACAGCCCCTTGGGGAAAAGATGACCGAAACTCACACCCTAGCCGACCGTCTGCGGGCCCGCTCCGACCAACTCGGCCTGGCACCGGCCCATGTCGCGGAGATGGCCGGGGTCAACCGCTCCTTCGTCTATGACATCCTGCGCGGCCGCTCCTCGCGCCCCAGTATCGACCGTCTGGCCGACGTCGCCCGCGTGCTTAAGGTCGACCGCGAATGGCTGATCCACGGGATCGGCGAGATCGAGGGCCCCTCCCCTTTCAGCGAGACCCCCGAAGATACCTTCGTGGCGATCGCGCATGCGACGCCGCGCCCTGCGATGGGTGGCGGCGCAGTTGTAACCGAGGATGGCGACACGCCGGGACGCGCCTACCACTTCCGCCAGTCGTGGATCCGCCACAAGCTGAAGGCCAGCCCGTCACAACTCCGGATCATGCATGTCGAAGGCGACAGCATGGTCCCCACGCTGCAGGACGGTGATGCTGTGCTGGTCGACATGACCCGCCAGTTCCCCAGCCCCCCTGGCATTTTCGTCCTCGACGACGGCATGGGCCTGGTCGCCAAGCGCCTCGAGCACATCCCCATCAGCGATCCGCCCGCCGTACGGGTGATCTCGGACAACCCGCTCTACCCCGCCTACGAGCGCACGGCTGACGAGATCCGCATCATCGGCCGCATCCGCTGGTTCGCGCGGGAGATATGAGGATGTGTGGTGTCGCTCCCTCCCGGAGCCAGAAACGAAAAAGCGCCCGCGAGATTTCTCTCCGGGCGCACCTCTGCGAAGATTTGAACTTGCGTCAAGGTAGGCTCAGTTGTCAATATCTGCGCAAGGCAGAGGCAGGACTGCTTTAACTATACCTCTTGGGAATGTTAGGAAATTTGGCCAAAGTCGGCCAAGCCATTGGAACTTATGGGCGATTGAGGGATAAATGCATAGGAGCGCGCGGCAACTTCCAGTTCAACATCTCTCGGTTCGGCTCCCTTGGCATGACACCGGCTGGACAGGAGCGGTGTGCAAGGCGCCTTCGAAGAACAGCTGGTGCATGGTCCTCAAGCGGATTCGCGAGGAAAGGCAAGATGCAGCAGAGGAAGCCATGGCCGGCCGCACCTGGTCTGAAGTGGGCGAAACGGAACTTCCGGCATGTTTGACAGAGCGTGGGGCAGCTCTGAACGCCAAGGCTTACTCCCTTCGCAGCCGCCACCCGTTCGCCGACTCTTCTGCTGAGACGCACGGACACTTCGCAGAGAACGAGTTCCGCCTGCCTCCATACAGCTTGCAGACCATCCCCTTTCGCTGGACCCGCAAGGAGGACGCACAAGCCATCGCTGATGAGTTGGCACTACCCTTTGATCTTGCGCGCGAACCGCAGCTGGCGTTCGAGACAGTCTGGGTCAATGACTTCGTCAATCAACAGATCATGTTGGACACGTTCTTTAGTGCGCTGGCACCCGAGAAATCTCTCGTCTTTCTATACGCAAAGCGCACCCCATTGACCGATGATCCCCGGCGCGTTCTGGTGGGAGTCGGACGCATCATTTCTGTCATGCCCGCTCAAGAGCATGCTTACAACGACGACGCCGCTGGAAAGCTGCGTGGCCTCATGTGGGAACGGGCAGTTTCTCATTCGATCCGCCCTGACGGCTTTAACGGCTTCATTCTTCCCTACCAAGAACTTCTGGCCTTGGCGGAGCGCGACGGGACCATCGACCCGTCGGAATTCGTTGCCTTCGCGCCCGACGAAGGGTTCGAGGCGTTCAGCAACGTTGCTGAGCACGTTAACCATGACCTCGCCATTGCGAGCCTTCTATCGTTGGCTGACAAGGTGCGCGTCATTGCGAAACACATCTCGGGCGCATGGGATCGTCACCTTGAATGGATCTCCGAACGCCTTTCGGAGCTTTGGCAGCTACGTGGCGCTTTTCCGGGGCTCGGTAGCGCGCTGCACGCGTTTGAGATCCGTTACGGGACTCTGCTCGCGATGGACCTCGCGCAGCGATACTGCGTCGACGGCCGATGGGAAGAAGATCCTTGGGCGCTCGTATCGCGCGCCCTCGAGGACCCAACGCGAGTTCTGTCTCCTCAGGTCGTCTCCCAAGTACAGCCGTTCGACGGGAAACGGCTTTCTGCTCTGCCAGGCGAGCGGTTGGAGCTTTTGAAGCTCTTGTCCCGATTCAACCTGACGATCGAACAGGCATCTCGCTTCTTCAACACCCAAAGCCGCGAGAATCTGACCGATAAGGAAATCCTCCATAACCCTTACCGACTTTTCGAGACCGACAGACATCGCCTTGAAGCGGTGACGATCGGAACTATCGATCGAGGCATGTTTCCCGACAATTCGGTGCGCGAGGCGTTCCCCTTGCCGGAGATCAGCCGCCTAGAAGGCGACCAAGACCCCAGAAGAATCCGAGCCTTGGCTGTTCACGTGCTCGCAAATGCTGAGACGAGTGGCCATACCCTGCTTCCAGTGGATCAAGTTCTACAGGGGATCTGCGAACTCGAGCTCGACCCGCCTTGCAGGCCCAGCAAGGATCTATTGCCGCTGTTGGACCCGACTATGGCGCCCGAGATCGTCGACGCCTCACTCTCAGACGGAATGCGAGCTTGGCAATTCGGGCAAAGACGCAGGATCAACGACTTACTGCGCCAGCAAGTGATCCGGCGCAGGCAAGGTCGGCGACATGAGGTGACTTACGCGTGGCGTGAGCTTGTTGACCAGTCGCTCGGCGCTATGCCCGAGGACCACAATGAGCGCGCGGTCGAGGAGTTGGCGCGGACAGAAAAGGCAGCTGCGCTGGCCGAGCTTTATTCAGCACGCTTCTCGCTACTCCTTGGGCCTGCAGGAACAGGCAAGACGCGGCTGCTTCAGATGCTCTGTGATCTACCAGAGGTGCGCGGTGACGGCATCCTGCTCTTGGCGCCGACCGGCAAGGCGCGAGTGCAGATGCAAAGGAACATCGAGGGGCTGAAGGCTCTTACCATCGCGCAGTTCCTGCTTCCCGATCGTTTCAATCCCGAGACGCAGCAGTATCAGCTTTCGAGCGCCCCAAAGGTCGAGAGCGCTGGAACCGTAATCATCGACGAAGCCTCGATGGTCACAGAGGACATGCTTGCTGCTGTCTTCGACGCACTCAAGGGCCCGAAGCGGATCATCCTTGTTGGGGACCACCGACAGTTACCACCGATCGGTGCCGGTAGACCGCTAGTGGATCTGGCACGGGAACTAAGGCCTTGGGACGAACAGCGGGAGCCCCCTTTTCCCCGTGTCGGGCCGGGTTACACAGAACTGACAGTCCATCGCCGACAGACTGGCAAGGGAAAGGCTGGGCGCGACGATCTGCTCTTGGCTTCTTGGTTCACTGACGAAGCGCCAGATCCGGGAGCCGACGAAATCTGGGCACGCATGGCGCTTGGACAAACTGATGGCCACGTTGAAGTACGCTGCTGGCAAACGGATGAGGAACTCAAAAACCAGCTTGTGGAAGTTCTCGTCCAGCATGTCCCCGAAATCCAGGGTCCTAATGATGAGCGGGGCTTTGGTATCTCGCTGGGAGGCGAGGGAACGGATCAGGGCGTGTTTTTCAACGCGACATGGGCGGAACGGAACAGGATAGGCTCCGCTTCTCGGTGCGAAAACTGGCAGCTCCTTACGCCCGTTCGTAGCAAGGGACACGGCGTAGAAGAGCTTAATCGCTTCCTGCACGAACGCTTTCGGAAACAGGCGCTCGGATTTGCGGCAGGACGTCGGCCCCGCACGCCGCGTCCGAACGGCGCAGAACGCATCATCTATGGCGACAAGGTCATTTCGACCACCAACAAGAAGCGCGGCGTGCTAGGTGGAAGGAAAGAGCTGGTTTCAAATGGCGAGATAGGAGTCGTCGTCGGTCAAACGAAATTCGGCAAAGCATGGGATGGCAAGACACCTGAACGCCTTGACGTTGAGTTCCGTACGCAACCCGGCAACACGTTCGTCTATTGGCCTGGCGACTTCGGCGACGACGGTACGGTGGTTCTTGAACTCGCTTACGCGCTCACCGTGCACAAGAGCCAAGGGAGCCAGTTTGGCCGAGTTTTCGTTGTGATCCCGCAACCATGCTTCATTCTGGGCAGAGAGTTGATCTACACAGCTCTGACGCGCCAGGTAGATCGTGTTGTTTTGTTCGTACAGGGTCAACCGTCGGACATTAGAGCTTATACATCGTCCAAGTATTCGGAGGTGGCTCGGCGCTTCACCAATCTCTTCGCGGCCCCGGACATGCTTGCCGATCCGAGTGGGACTTTCTTGGAGCGTCGACTCATTCACCGTACGGCAAGAGGCGAACTCGTCCGTTCGATTTCGGAGGTCGTCGTTGCTGACGCACTTCATGCTGAGGGCATCGACTATCATTACGAAAAAGGGCTTCGCGGGGCGGACGGTGTCGAGCGCTATCCCGACTTCACGGCTGAAGACCCAGCAACTGGTGTGACCGTCTACTGGGAGCATCTAGGTATGCTCTCTGATCCCACATACGCAAACCGGTGGAAGAAGAAGCTCGAATGGTACAAAGACGTCATGGATCTCGAGCCTGACGGGCCTGAGAACAAGAAAGGCGAACGCCTCGTGACTTCAGAGAACCGCCTCGACGGCGCGATCGACTCGGCGAAGATCAGACAGCAGGTGCGCGAGGTGTTTGATCTGTGAATATTGGGAAGCAAGGGCACCAGGAGCCGCGTTTGATCGGCGGAACCGCTTTTCGAAGCGATATGAGGGACTTCGCGCCCTCTTGCTTCCACAGTGCTTCCACGGTGGGTGCAAACGCAAACGCCGCCCCTGAGGGCGGCGCTCAAGCGTTTGATAACGCGTTATTTTTTGGTTGCGGGGACAGGATTTGAACCTGTGACCTTCAGGTTATGAGCCTGACGAGCTACCGGGCTGCTCTACCCCGCGCCATTTGCATCGCGGTTTTGCGGTGCTTCTCGTTCTGAGAGATGCTCGCTTCTTTTCAGGTCTGGCGGTGACCTACTCTCCCACGTCTTTTGACGCAGTACCATTGGCGCGACGGCACTTAACGGCCGAGTTCGGGATGGGATCGGGTGTTTTGCTCGTGCTTTGGCCACCAGACCGGAAAAGGAGCGAGATCGGCGTTTTCCGGTTCTTTTGGGAACCTGGAAAGACATTGTCCAAGGATGCTTTTGGAAGAAGGTCTGTCTTCTTCCGGATCAAATCAAGCCTATCGAGCGATTAGTACCGGTCAACTGAACGCATTGCTGCGCTTACATCTCCGGCCTATCGACGTGGTGGTCTTCCACGGCTCTCAAGGGATACCTTGTTTTGAGGGGGGCTTCACGCTTAGATGCCTTCAGCGTTTATCCTGTCCGTTCATAGCTACCCAGCACTACCGTTGGCACGATAACTGGTCCACCAGTGGAACGTTCACCCCGGTCCTCTCGTACTAGGGGCAACTCCTCTCAAGTATCCTACACCCACGGCAGATAGGGACCGAACTGTCTCACGACGTTCTAAACCCAGCTCACGTACCTCTTTAAATGGCGAACAGCCATACCCTTGGGACCTGCTCCAGCCCCAGGATGAGATGAGCCGACATCGAGGTGCCAAACGATGCCGTCGATATGGACTCTTGGGCATCATCAGCCTGTTATCCCCAGCGTACCTTTTATCCGTTGAGCGATGGCCCTTCCACTCGGGACCACCGGATCACTATGGCCGACTTTCGTCTCTGCTCGACTTGTCAGTCTTGCAGTCAGGCTGGCTTCTGCCATTGCACTCGACGAGCGATTTCCGACCGCTCTGAGCCAACCTTCGCGCGCCTCCGTTACTCTTTGGGAGGCGACCGCCCCAGTCAAACTACCCACCACGCAGGGTCCCGGACCCGGATAACGGGCCGCGGTTAGACATCAAGAGTGCGAAGGGTGGTATCTCAAGGATGGCTCCACGGGAACTGGCGTCCCCGCTTCGATGCCTACCACCTATCCTGCACATCGCAATCCTGATGCCAGTGCGAAGCTATAGTAAAGGTGCATGGGGTCTTTCCGTCTAACCGCGGGAAGTCTGCATCTTCACAGACAATTCAATTTCGCTGAGTCCACATTTGAGACAGCGGGGAAGTCGTTACGCCATTCGTGCAGGTCGGAACTTACCCGACAAGGAATTTCGCTACCTTAGGACCGTTATAGTTACGGCCGCCGTTTACCGGGGCTTCAATTCAAGGCTTGCACCTCTCCTTTTAACCTTCCGGCACCGGGCAGGCGTCAGACCCTATACGTCGCCTTACGGCTTCGCAGAGCCCTGTGTTTTTAGTAAACAGTCGCCACCCCCTGGTTTGTGCCCCCCGCCGACAGTTGCCTGCCAACGGGGCCTCCTTCTCGCGAACTTACGGAGGTATTTTGCCGAGTTCCTTAAATGTGGTTCTCTCAAGCGCCTTGGTATTCTCTACCAGTCCACCTGTGTCGGTTTAGGGTACGGTCTTGTGGAGGGCTATTTCCAGGAACCGCTCAGCAGCCCCTCCAATCCGATAAGGAGGAACTACACCTGCGATCCGTCACCATCTCCTGGCCCAGGAATATTAACCTGGTTCCCATCGACTACGCCTTTCGGCCTCGCCTTAGGGGCCGGCTTACCCTGCTCAGATTAGCTTTAAGCAGGAACCCTTGGACTTTCGGCGACAGGGTCTCTCACCCTGTTTGTCGCTACTCATGTCAACATTCTCGCTTCCGATCACTCCACCGGATGCCTTACGGCCCGGCTTCACAGTAAACGCCTGTCCGACCAAGGCTTTCCCAAGGGAAAGCTGAAGTCGGATGGCGTTATATCACGGAACGCTCCGCTACCGCGTGCATAAATGCACACCCAAAGCTTCGGCTCGTGGCTTGAGCCCCGTTACATCTTCGCCGCAAGACCTCTTGACTAGACCAGTGAGCTGTTACGCTATCTTTAAAGGATGGCTGCTTCTAAGCCA